>JARKQJ010000254.1 GCA_029973955.1 Paludibaculum sp.
ACCGTGATCTTGCCCTCGATCACCACATCCGTCACATCGCTCGACTTCAGCGCGAACACCAGCATCGAGTAGGGATCATGCGCCGGTTGAGCATGGGCTGACGCCGTGGAGACCGTAATCAGGTCCGCCCGCTTGCCCGGCTCGAGCGAGCCGATCTCTTTCTCCATCGTCAGCGCCCGCGCCCCGCCCAGCGTCGCCATTTCGAAGACGGCCTGGGCGGGCAGCGTCTTCGGATCCATCGTCGTCACCTTGGCCAGCTTCGCCGCCAGGTCCATCTCTTCAAACAGGCTCTCGTCGTTGTTCGAACCCGCCGGCCCATCCGTGCCCAACCCCACGCGCAGCCCTTCCTTCAGCATCGCCGGCACCGGCGCCACGCCGCTCGCCAGCTTCGTGTTGCTCGAGGGGCAATGCACCAGGCCCGCCTCGCGCCTCTTGCTCACCGCCAGATCCGCCGCGTCCGCCCACACCATGTGCGCCATCACCGTGCGGCCCGTCAACGCGCCCAAACTCTCCAGATACATCGTCGGCGACATCCTGTTCGCCGCCGCCGAATCGTTCTGCTCCTTCTTCGTCTCCGACACGTGGATCAGGTACGGTACGCCGTACTTGTTCGCCAGCTCCCGCGCGGCCTTGAGCGTCTCCGCCGAGTTCGTGTAGATCGCATGCGGCGCCACCGCGGGCGTAATCAGCGTGTCGCCTTTGAACGCCAGGATGAACCGCTCCGCCGCCGCCAGTGCCTCTTTCGGAGTCTTATAGTCCGGGGCGGGGAAGCCGATGATCGTCTGCCCCAGTACCCCTCGCATGCCGGCTTTGCGCGTTTCATCGGCGATCGCGTGCTCGTAGTAATACATGTCGGCATAGGTCGTAATGCCGCCCTGCATCATCTCCAGCACCGCCAGGCGCGTGCCCATCCGCACAAACTCTTCGTTCACGTTCTTGGCCTCGGCCGGGAAGATGAAGTTCCGCAGCCAGTCGTCCAAATCCCGGTCGTCGGCGATCCCGCGCAGCAGCGCCATCGGACCGTGCGCGTGCGCGTTCACCAGACCCGGCGTCAGAATCGCGGCCGGCCGGTCGATCCGCCGCGCCGCCGTGTATGCCTTGTCGATCTCCGCCTTCGGCCCCACTGCCACGATGCGGCCTTTCTGAATGGCCACGGCGCCGTTGTCGATCACGCGCCGCTGCGCGTCCATCGTGACCACTTTTCCGGCGGAGACGATCAAATCGGCCGGCGCGGCATGAGCCGCCGCGCCCAGAGCCGCGCACAATAGCAGGCTAATCGAGATAAGTCGCATCAAAAGCTCTCGGCAGAAGGTCGGCCAGACGGAATGTCTCCGTCTCGTCCTTCAGGTTGAACAGAATCACTTCCATGTCTCCGCACAGGTCCCACAGCACCTGCCGGCAGGCTCCGCATGGCGGCGTCAGCTTCTCCGTATCCACCACCACCGCAATCCGCTTGAACCTCTTCGACCCCTCCGCCACCGCCCGGAAGATCGCCGTCCGCTCCGCGCACATCGTCAGCCCGTACGACGAGTTCTCCACGTTGCAGCCGCCGTAGATCCGCCCCTCCGCGTCCTCAATCGCCGCACCCACCAGGAAGTGCGAAAAGGGCGCGTGCGCCCGCTCCCGCGCTGCCAGCGCGGCCTTCTTCAGTTCGTCCATTGTCAATCCTCGAGCCGCGGCAACACACGCGTCAGCAATCGAATCAGCCCATCGGCCGCGCTCTTGCCCGTCTCCAGCACTTCGGCGTGGCTCAACTCCGCCTGCATCCCGGCCGCCATGTTCGTCACCGTGGAAATCGCCAGCACCCGGATCCCCATGTGGTTCGCCACAATCGTCTCCGCCACGGTCGACATCCCCGCCAGGTCCGCTCCAATCGTTCTCAGGTAACGGATCTCGGCCGGAGTCTCAAAACTCGGGCCCAGCAGACCCGCATACACGCCCTCGCCCAACTCGATCCCCAACTCCGCCGCCGCCGCCTTCGCCTTCTCCTGATGCGCCGGCCAATAGGCGCGCGTCATGTCCGGGAACCGCGGCCCCAGGTGATCGTCGTTCGGACCAAGCAGCGGATTCGTCCCTTGCAGGTTCAGGTGATCCGTAATCAGCACCAGCAGCCCGCGATGATACTTCGGGTTGATGCCGCCCGCCGCATTCGTCAGCACCAGATGCTTCAACCCCAACGCGCCCAGCACCCGCACGCCGAAGGTCACCTGCCGCGGAGACCAGCCTTCGTACAGATGCACGCGGCCGCTCATCACCGTCACCGCCGTGCCGCCGCACTTACCCAGGATCAGCTTGCCCGCATGGCCCTGCACGCTCGGCACCGGCCAGTGCGGAATCTCGTGGTAATCGATCTCCACGCGCTCTTCCAGCGCGTCCACAAAGGCCGCCTGCGCGCTGCCCAGCACGACAGCCGTCCGCGGCCACTCCTTCACCCGTTCCCGCAGATACGCAACCGCTTCCTGGATCACAGCAACACCCCCGCAATGCACGCCGACATGAAATTCGCCAGTGTTCCTGCCATCATCGCCTTCAATCCCATGCGCGCCAGATCCGACTTCCGCGTCGGAGCCAGCGCTCCGATCCCGCCAATCTGAATCGCGATCGACGAGAAGTTCGCAAATCCGCACAGCGCAAACGTCGCAATCGCGAACGACCGCGGATCCAGCGCCTGCCGCACCTCGCCCAACCTCAGGAACGCAATGAACTCATTCAGCACCATGCGCGTGCCCAACATATCGCCCACCACCTGCGCGTCCTTCCAGCTCACCCCCAGCAGCCACGCCACCGGCGCGAAGATCATCCCCAACAGCTTCTGCAGCGATTCCGGAATCCATCCGGCCAGCGAGTGCCCCCAGCCCATCATGCCGTTCACCAGCGCGATCAGCGAGATGAACGCAATCAGCATCCCGCCGATGTTCAGCGCCAGTTGCAGGCCATCGCCCGCGCCCCGCGCCGCCGCGTCGATCACGTTCACGCCCGGCTTCTCGATCTCGATCTTCACGTCCCCCGCTGTCTCCGGCTCACCCGTCTCCGGCACCAGCATCTTGGCCAGCATCAGCGTCGCCGGCGCCGTCATGATCACCGCCGTCAGCAGATGCTTGATCTCCACGCCGGCGATCTTCACATACGCCGCCATCACCGCGCCCGACACGTGCGCCATGCCGCACGTCATCACCGTGAACAGTTCGCTCTCGGTCAGGGTGGGAAGAAACGGGCGGATCGTCAGCGGAGCCTCCGTCTGACCCATGAAGATACTTGCCGCCACGTTGGTCGACTCGGCTCCGGAGCAGCGCATGATGCGGTGCATGCCCCATGCCATCCACTTGATCACCACCTGCATCACGCCGAAGTAGTACAGCACCGAAAACAGGCTGGCGATGAAGATGACGATCGGCAGCACCTGGAACGCGAACACTACCCCGAACGCGCCCGTCTTTACGCCCAGCGGCCCAAAGAGAAACTCGCTACCCTTCTCGGCGTACTCCAGCAGCGCGTTCACCGCCACGCTGGCCGCCTGGAACAGCAGTCCGAAATCTGTTTTCAGGACGAGGAAGGCGAAGGCAAACTGCAGGCCCATGCCCCATAGCAGAAGACGCGGCCGGATCGCCTTCCTATTCGTAGAGAGCAGAAAGCAGAGGGCCAGAATCGAGATCAGGCCCAGAAGTCCGGTGAAACGCGCCATGCGCCGGCCTCCCTGTGGAGTAGTGGATGTCTAGCTGACGACTTCGAGGATCAGTTCGCGCGGCTCGGGCGCTGTGGCGGAGATGCGGAACGCGTCTTCCACGCGCTCGGCGGCTTCCTGTAGACGCTCTTCGTTGGTGAAGTACAGGCGGCACAGCACCCCGCCCGCGTCGATCTTCTGGCCCGTCTTCACCTCGAGGATCACACCCACGGCCGGATCGATCGTGTCTTCCTTCGTGTCGCGTCCGGCGCCGATCATCGACGACGCCAGCCCGATCTGCTCCGCGTCAATCGCCGACACATAGCCGCCGCGCGGAGACGTGATCTCCATCGCGCCCGTCGCGTTCGGCAGCAGGTCGAAGCGGTCCAGCACCTGCGGATTGCCACCCTGCGCCGCAATCGTCTCTTTCAGTTTCTTGAAACCCGAACCGTCGATCAGCTTGTTCTGCGCCAGGATGCGCGCTTCTTCCAAGGTCGGAGCCACCTTCGCCAGGTGGATCATCCGCGCCGCCAGTTCGATCGAGATGATCGCCAGGTCGTCCGGACCCGCGCCCTGCAGCGTCTGCGACACTTCCATGATCTCCAGCGCGTTGCCGATCGCATAGCCCAGAGGCTGGTTCATGTCCGTGATCAGCGCCTGCGCCCGCAAGTCGTTGCGCCGCGCGATCGTGGTCATCAACTGCGCCAGCTTCCGCGCTTCAATCTGCTTCTTCATGAACGCGCCCGCGCCCACCTTCACGTCCAGAACCAGCGCGTCCAAACCCATTGCCAGTTTCTTCGACATGATCGACGCCGCGATCAGCGCCGTGCTCTCTACCGTCGCCGTCGCATCGCGCAGAGCATACAGCTTGCCGTCGGCCGGAGTGATGCTCTCGCTCTGGCCCACCACGGCGTAGCCCACTTTGTTCAGCACGTCCTTGAACTCTTCCGTCGAGAGGTTCGTGCGGAAACCAGGGATCGATTCCAGCTTGTCCAACGTCCCGCCAGTGTGCCCCAGCGCGCGGCCTGAAATCATCGGCACCTTCACGCCCGCCGCCGCTGCCAGCGGCGCCGCAATCAGGCTCGTCTTGTCGCCCACGCCGCCTGTAGAGTGCTTGTCTACCTTCGGCCCTTCGATGTCGGAGAGGTCCAGCTTGTCGCCGGAGGCGAGGATGGCATCCACCATCGCGCCGACCTCATAGTCCGTCATGTTCTCGAAATAGACGGCCATCAGGAAGGCCGACATCTGGTAATCGGGGATCTCGCCGCGAGTGTAACTCTCGACAAGCCAGGTGATTTCTTCGGGCGACAGCTCTTCGCCGTTCCGCTTACGCTGAATGAGGTCGACAGTTCGCATTTTCAATCGTTTAGCGTACCACCTTTGTAGGGGGCAACACAAATCCGAAAATGCGGCGCTTGGCCCTACCGGCCGCTCGTCACAGGCGGCATCGGATAGCGGTAGCGGCCTTCAAATACCTCGCCGAACAGCTCCAGCAACTCGTTGTGAATCAATCCGTTGGTCACAGCGACGTGCGGCCCGCGCAGCTCCGCCGGCCCGCCCTTCATGTCTGTCGTCCGGCCGCCGGCTTCCCGCACCAGCAACAGCCCCGCCGCCATGTCCCAGGGGTTCAAACCGAACTCCCAGAACCCTTCCAGCCGCCCGCACGCCACATATGCCAGATCGATCGCCGCCGATCCGCTGCGCCGGATCCCATGCGACATCATCGACACCTGATGGAAGAAATGCACGTTCACGTTCTCATGCCGCTTCCGCGACGGGAACCCCGTCGCCAGCAATGCCGAGTCCATCCGCGGAGCCTTGCTCACGTGGATTCGCCGCCCATTCAGAAACGCGCCCCCGCCCAGCTCCGCCGCGAACATCTCCTGCCGGATCGGGTCGAAAATCACACCCGCAATCATCTCCCCGGCCCGCTCCAGCCCGATCGTCACATTGAACGCCGGATAGCCGTGCGCGAAGTTCGTCGTCCCGTCCAGCGGGTCCACATACCAGCAGTACTCGCCCGCCTTTTCCCGCAGCCCGCCTTCTTCGCCCAGCACGGAGTGCGCCGGGAAGTAGGAATGCAGCCGCTCCACCACCAGCTTCTCGCTGGCCCGGTCGGCCTCCGTCACCAGATCGAAATCACCCTTTAGATCGTAGGAGATCCCGCGCTCGAAGTGGTGCGCCAGCAGCGCTCCGGCTTCGCGCGCAATCTCCGTGGCGGTCTCCAGATAGCTGGCCATGAAGCGTGCGTCCTAGTCCTCTAAGATCTCGATGTATCGGATGGAATGCTTGAAAATGAACAGGTTCGGATCGTCCGGCTCGCAGTTCAGCCGGATAAAGTCCTGGTCCCAGTATTCGATCCAGCCCTCGGCCTCGTCGCCCGTCGTCAGCTTCACGCACACCGGCGTCTTGTCGGCCACGAGTTCCCGCAGGTACTTCGGTTCCTCAAAGGTTTGCGCGGGTGCTTTGGATTTGGGCAAGTCGGGCAAGATCTCCTCAGGCTTCATGGTATCGCATCGGCAAAGTAGCCGTTGCGCGCTGACACCGTATGCCCGGGCCGGTTCACGCTCAGCTTCACCCTGTGGAACCGCTCCTTCGTCGGCGGCAGGTTCTTCGGGTAATACCCCACCAGATACTGCGTCCGCAAATCGCTCAGAATGCTCTGGAACGCCTCATCCAGAGAGGCCCCCAACGCCGGGAAGAAAATCTTCCCGCCCGTCCACTGCGTCAACTGGATCAGCGCATTCTCGCCCCGCAGGTTCCGCCCCGCATCACCAGCCACCGGCACCACCAGCACCGCGTACAGCACTGCATTGGCCCGGTGCAGACCCTCCAGCGCTTTCTGGAAATCGAACTTGCTGAACGTGTCCCCGCCGTCGCTCACCACCACCACCACGCGCCGCCCGTCCCGGTGCTCCAGTTCATCCGACGCCAGATAGATCGCGTCGTACAGCGCCGTCGCCCCCTCGCTCTTCAGCTTGTCCAGCGCCGCCGACAGCCGCTCCAGTTTCCGCGTGAAGTTGCACTGCAGCGTCACTTCGAAGTTGAAGCTGTACAGCGCCGCCAGATCGTTCGGATTCCCTTCCGCCAGCAAGGCCTTCAAAAACCGCCGCACCGCGTCCAACTCATACTTGCTCTCGCGCTGCGTCGAACGGCTCCGGTCCACCAGCATCGCTACCGACAGCGGCTGCGTCGTGTACCGCTCGAACAGTGCCACCTCCTGCGCCACGCCGTTGTCCGTCACCGTGAAATCGCTCTTGTCCAACCCGCCCACCAGTTGCCCCTGCGGGTTCTTCACCGTCGCCAGCATCCGCACCAGCTTCACGTCCACCTTGAACACCGGCTCCTGCGCCCACGCCGCCAGCGCCGCAACTACTTGCCTGCGATCGAGCTGTCCCACTCGCCCTCCACCCACACCTCCCCATCTTCGAAGTGCTCTTTCTTCCACACCGGCACCTGCTTCTTCAGGCGGTCGATCCCCGCCCGCGCCGCCTCAAACGCGGCTCCCCGATGCGGCGCCGTCACCATCACCACCACGCTCGCCTCGCCAATCTCCATCCTGCCCAGCCGGTGGACCATCGCAATCCGGCTAATCTCGAACTCCCCCGCAATCTTCCGCCCGATCTCCGCCATCACCTTCACCGCCATCGCCTCATAGCACTCGTAATCGAGATACCGCGTCCGCCGCCCGTCCGTGTTGTCCCGCACCACCCCTTCGAACACCACAAACCCGCCGTCCCGCGGCTGCAGCAGCCTTCGCAGACCCGCTGTATCGATCGCCTCCCGCGTCAGCGCGAAGAAGTGCCCCGCGGCCTCTTCGATCACATGCGTCCACGGCCCGCTCCCGCCGCTCACCGGCGGCAGGAACGCGATCTCGTCGCCTTCCCGCACCACCCGGTCCCGCGCCGCAAACTCGTGGTTCGCCGCCAGCACGATGCTGCGCTCCATCTCTCTCAAACGCGGAAAAAGTGCTCCAAAATGCTCAAAAACGTCCCCCAAAGTGGCGTTTTCGCGCACTTCCAGGCTCGTCTCCGCGCAGCCGGTTACGTCTTTGAGCACACCGAAAAACAGGACTCGGATCTTCACGCTAAGGGCCATGGTAGCAGACGCTTCCCACCCCTCCCCGGGGTACGATAATTGGGTGATGCCGCCGATCCCCGACGACGCCGAAGTCCGCTTCCGAGTGCGCTACGCCGAAACCGACCAGATGGGCGTGGTCTATCACGCCAACTACCTCGTCTGGTTCGAGATGGCCCGCACTCAGCTCTGCCGCGTGCGCGGCGTCACTTACCGCGACATCGAGAAAAACGACGGCCTCAACCTCGCCGTCGCCGAAGCCAGTTGCCGCTACCACCAGCCCGCCCGCTACGACGACGAACTCGTCGCCCGCGCCTGGTTCAAGCACACCCACCCGCGCATGATCACTTTCGCCTACGAGATCCGCCGCGCCGAAGACAACGTCCTCCTCGCCAGCGGCGAAACCCGCCACGTCTTCCTCAAGGACGGCAAGCCCGCCAAATCGCCCGCAAAGTACTTCGATCTCTTCGGCATCGCATGACCCTCAGCCGCCGCGCTGCGCTCCTCGCCTGGTTCCCCTCGAACGGAGCCTGCGCCGTGGCCCTCCGCGCCGCCGACGGCTCCATCGCCCGCGTCGAAAACCCCTCCGCCGCCCGCTCCCGCGCCCTCCCCCCCGGCTCGGCCGTCAAACCGCTCCTGTTCGATTCGATCGACCCCTCCTTCACCCACGTCTGCCAGCGCCGCCTGCGCATCCGCGGCCGCACGCTCGACTGCTCCCATCTCCCCCAAACCGCCCCCCTCGACGGCCCCACCGCCCTCGCCGCCAGTTGCAATTGCTGGTTCGCCGCTGCCGCCCGCCGCCTCCCACCGCGCGACCTCCACCAATCCCTCCTGCGCAGCGGCGCCGAGGCCGACCTCGCCATCGACGAAGACTCGCTCGCCCTCCAGGCCCTCGGACTCGAAGGCGTCCGTTTCACCCCCCTCGCTCTCGCGCACGCCTATCGCCGCCTGGCCCGCTCCGCCAACAGCACTCTGCGCGACGCCCTCCGCCGCGCCGCCCGCGACGGCACCGCCCAGCTCGCCGCGTCCGCGAACCTCGCAATCGCCGGCAAAACCGGCACTTCGCTCCTATCCGCCTGGTTTGCCGGCTTCGCCCCGGTGCTCTCGCCGCGGATCATCGTCGTCGTTCAACTCAACTCCGGCCGCGGCCCCACCGCCGCCGCCCCGCTCGCCCGTGAGATCTTCGAATGGTGGCAAAGCTCCTCTTCTCGCTAGCCCTCTGCGCCCTCGCCCATGCGCAGACGGTGGGAGTGCGCCTCGCCGGCGGCGTCACCCGCCGTGTCCCCATGGACGAATACATCGGCTGGGTGCTCAGCGGCGAGGCCGGCGGAATGAAAGCTCCGCAGGCCCTCCAGGCCATGGCCGTGGTCGCCCGCACCTATGCCCGCGCCAACCTCGGCCGCCATCGCGCCCAAGGCTTCGATTTCTGCGAAACCACCCACTGCCAGGACGCCCGCGCCGGTGCCATTCCGGCCCGCATCCGCGCCGCCGTTGAAGCCACCGAAGGCATCATCCTCTGGGACCGCGGCCGGCCCGCCAAAGTTTTCTACACCGGACACTGCGGCGGACGCTCCGCCGGCGCCGGCGAAATCTGGCCCGGCGCCGCCCGCACCTATCTCCCCAGCCGCGAAGACCCCTACTGCCTCCAATCCAGCCCCGGCCGCTGGAATACCCTCATCCCCTGGGCCGACCTGGCCGCCCTCCTCACCCTCCCCACCCTCGAACACCTCGAGATCGCCCGCCTCACCGCCTCAGGCCGCGTCGCCGAACTCCGCTCCAACGCCGGCCCCATCTCCGCCGAACGCCTACACCTCCTCGCCGGCCGCGCCCTCGGCTGGAACCGCCTCCGCAGCCGTTTCTACGAGATCGTAGAGACCCCACAAGGTCCGCGCTTCGAAGGCCGCGGCACGGGCCACGGCGTCGGCTTCTGCCAGATCGGAGCCGAGCAGCGCGCGCTCGCCGGACACACCTGGCAGCAGATCGTCCAGGCCTATCTGCCCGGCCTCCGCGCCGGCGTCGCCGCCAAAGACATCCCCTGGCGCGTGGTCCAATCCGAGCGGCTGGAACTCTGGATCACCGGCGCTCCCGCCGACGAAGACCTCCCGCGTCTGGCCGACACAGCCCTCGCCGAAGCCGAGAAGCGAACAACCCTCAGGGCAGGGAAGCGCCCGCAACTCCGCGCCTACCCCGAAGTCTCCTCCTTCCGCGACGCCACCGGCGAGCCCGGCACCATCGCCGCCATCACTCGCGGCCGCATCGTCCACCTCCAACCCGCCGCCCGCCTGCGTGCCAACGGCACGCTCCACTCCACACTTCTGCACGAGATGATCCACGTCCTCATCGCCCTCAATACCGCCGTCCCCGTCCCCATCTGGTTCGATGAAGGGCTTGCCGGCTACCTCGCCGGCGGCACCACCCACTCCAACGAACGCGCCCGCGTCGCCGCCATGGTCAGGAAACAGGGGCTCCCCGCCGTCCTCAATCTCCTAAAGACCGGCGTCCGCTAGCGCGCGCTCATACACTCCGTACGCCGCCGCTCCATACTGCACGAACAGCACCTGCCGCACCGGCCCCGCGTTCGCCTTCAAGTACCGGACGACCTCTCCAATCGCAATTTCCGCAGCCTCCTCGGCCGGATACCCATAGACGCCCGTGCTGATCGCCGGGAAGCTCACCGTCTCGCACCCCCGCTCCGCCGCCAGTTCCAGGCACACCCGGTAACACGACGCCAGCGCTGCCGGTTCCCCATGCCGCCCATCCCGGTACACCGGGCCCACCGCGTGCAGCACATACTTCGCCGGCAGCCGCCCCGCCCCGGTCGCCACGGCTTGCCCGGCGCCGAGCCGCCCCACCTTCGGCCGGATCTCATCCAATTCCTGCATAATCGCCGGCCCGCCGGCCCGATGGATCGCCCCATCCACACCGCCGCCTCCGGCCAGCGCGCCGTTGGCCGCGTTCGCCATCGCGTCTACGGGAACGCGCGTGATGTCGCCCTCCACCAGCCGGATCCGCCATCCCGGCGCTACTTCAGTCACGGCTCGCCGCCGCCGAACAGCAGAAGAGCCACAGCATGGTACCCCCAAACAGCACCGCCCCCAGCAGGAAGCGGACCGTCGCGCTCACCGCCATCGCCTCCAACGATTCAAACTCCGGCACCCACCACATCAGCAGTGCCGGCGCCACCCAGCCCACCACCACCGCCACCAACAGCGCCACCCAGAACTCCACGCCGCTCCGCGCGAACCTGCCCCACGCGCTCCGGCATCCCAACGCCCGGCGCGCCAGCCACACCATCAGCACCGCCACCCCCAGCATCAGCAGCAGCACCAACCCGTGCTCGGCCAGCCGCCATCCGGACGACACCGGCAGCCACAGAAACCGCCCCGCCAGCACGGCCTCCACCGCAATCAGCACCGTCACAGCGGCCCAGGTCGCTCTTAAGGACCCAAGCAGCCTCAATCCCTCCCTGAGAGTCTTCACGGCTTCACCTCCAAGGCCGCAGCCTCCGACCAGCTCATCACGCCTGGCGAATACATCGGCTCCACGCGCGCCGGAGCCACGCGGAAGCTGCCCGCATTCGTGAACCGCACCAGGTGCACCAAATCCAGTCCTCCCTTCGGCACCGACCACGGGAACCACGTGATCCGCGAATCCCGCGCCTCCCGCCGCGTGTACCACGACCTCCACCACACCGGCTTGCCGCGCAGCTCATACATCTCATCGTTCGGCACCACCTCCGCGCCTGCCGGCAACGGATCTTCCACCAGCAAGTACCTCTCGCCCACTCCTCCCGCCACTCCCGCCGCGCCCTCCACCCGCAGATACACAGCCACGACATCGCCCGGCTTCAGCGGCCCATTCACCGGATCCAGTTGGTAAGTCACCTTCCCGCCCGCACTCACCGGCGTCAGCTTGAAGTACTTCCGCTCCAGCCGCAGCGGATTCGACTCCGGGAAAGCCCGCGTGCCGCCGGTCTCGCCGGTGCTCCGGTACTCCCAGTTGGCCGAAGCGTACAGCCGCCCCGCGCCCTTCTTCTCCACGCTGATCTGCCCTGCGCGCCCGTCGACCGGCACCACCACCACCACCGGTTTCGGCTGCAGCGCGTCGGCCGCCCGGAAGCGCTGCGAAAACACTTCCTTCCCCGCGGCCAGCACTCTCACCGTGTAGTCCGGCGAAAGCTCGCCGCTGCGCTTCAGTACCTCGGTGAGCCCGTACACCACAAACGCCGTGCGCTTGGTCGACGACCAGTAATAGCCCTGGTCCCTGTGGTTCACCAGCCATTCCGAAGCCCTGTCGATCAGCTCGCTCTCCGGCTTCCGCTTCGCCAGCAGCCGCACGGCGAACGCCGTCGCCTCCAGCGAGTTGTCGCTTTCGAAATCGAGCATCGGATCGCGGTTCGACGCCCAATACACATCGTCGCCGCTCTGTTTTACCTGCGACACGAGCTGCGCCGCCGCCTCGCCGGCCCGCTGGTCCTTCATCCGGTCCAGCGCCAGTCCCAGCACCGCCCAGCCGAACGGCGTCATCTTTTCACGCTCGGCCCACGCGCCTTCCACCACCTTCCCGCCCGGCTTCTCGCCCAGCGCCAGCGCATACACCATGTAGGCCCGCGTGTCCGGAGCGAGCTTCTGCTCCGCCGTCAGCCGCTTGATCAACCACTCGCGCGCCTGCTCAATCCGCCAATGCTCCACGCGGTAGCCCGCCGCCTGCGCCTGCTCCAGGCCCAGGGTCACGTAGGCCGTCATGAACGCGTCGCTGGCATCGTCGCGCCACCAGCCCCAGCCGCCGTCTTCGTGCTGATAGTCGCCCAGGCGTTCGAGCCCGGCTCTCACCTTGCGCTCCAGGTCGGCCTCTTTCACGTTCGAAGGCAGCTTCAGCTCTTTCAACGCCTGCGCCACAATCACATTCGGCAGGAAGCTCGACATCGTCTGCTCCGTGCACCCGTAGGGATACGTCACCAGGTACTCCAAAGCCCCGAACACAGCGCCTGCCACCGAGGGCGTCAACCGCACGCTCACCTGCCGCCACTTCGGCGCGGCATCGGCCGGGAACGTGAAGCCGAAGTAGTGCGCGACCGGATCCGCGTCCAGCCGCTTCTGGTCGGCCCGCGTGATCTTCAACCCATACGGCTCCACCGGCACCGTGATCTCCAGCGCGTCGCTGTCGCTCTGCCCCAACGCCTTCGCCGTCAACACCGCCTTCGGCGCCGTGCCGGCCTTCACCCGGTAATCGATCCGGCCTTCCCCTCCGGGCGCCACGCGCACCTCGCCGTTGCTGCCGGCCGTAATCTGCAAGCCCTGCGCCTCCAGCGAGACCTTCGCCGCCTGCTCCTTGTTCGTGTAGTTCCGCACCAGCACCGGCAGCGTCACTTCGTCGCCTTCGGTGAAGAAGCGCGGCGCGGCGATGGTCACCAGCACGTCTTTCCGCACGATGTTCTTCAGCACCGCGCCGCCCACCTGCGTCTGCTCCGTGACGCCGCGCGCCGTCGTGCGCCACGTCGTCAACGAATCCGGGAACGTCATCTCCACCTGCGCCTTGCCTTGTTTGTCGGTCTTCAGATCCGCCACCCAATACGCCGTGTCTGGGAAGTACTTGCGCACCTTCGGCCCCGCCGGCAGCTCCTTCTTCAACTGCGCGCGGCCCAGCGACGACTCCACTTTCGCCAACTCCATCCGCCGCTTGCCCGCCTCGCCGTAGAAGTAATACGTGAGCGAGGTGTCCGTCCCCACGCGGTTCCACGTCCTGCCGTAGAACACGTTCACGATGTCCGGCTGCGCCTCGCGCTTGATGGCGTAGATCGCCTCATCCACCACGCCCACACTGAACTCAGCCTCCAGCGGCTGGCCCTTGAAATCCTTCGCCACGACGTTCATCAGCGCCGGTTCGCCCGGCTTGAACTCCGGCTTGGACGATGTCAGCTCCACCTGGATCTGCTTCTCCACCGGCGGCACCTTCAGCTTCTTCGATCCGCGATAGAGTTTGTCGCCCTTCACGAACACCGCTTCCAGAAAGACGTTCGGCGCGTGGCTGCTCTCGATCGGCACCTCCACCGTCGCCGTCCCGCCCTTCACCTTCACAATCCTCGTCCAGTACAGCCCTTTGCCTTCCAGCGACACCCACGCGTCGCACTCCTCCGTCCCCGCCACCAGCAGCACCTTCGCCTTCTCGCCCGGCTTGTACGAACTCTTGTCCGGCACCAGCTGGATCTTCTCTTCCTCGCCGCCGCTGCTCGCCCATGCGCCGGACACATACAGCCAGCTCTGTTCCCGGATCTCGCCGCCGGCGTTGGCCATCGCCGCCTGCACTTCATAGCCGCCGCCCTCCGGGGCAGGGAACTCCACCGTCCCCTTTCCATCGGCGCCCGTGCGCCCTTCGCGCGTCAGTTTCACCGTGAAGCCTTTTTCGCGGCCGGAACGCCGTTCGCCCAGCTCCACGCGGAACGCCACGTTCGCCACCGCGTTGCCGTCATAGTCCTTCGTCTCCACCTGCATCTTTACCGCATCGCCCGGCGCGTACACCCATTTCTCCGGACGCACGGTCAACTGCACCGGCCCGCGCACTGCCACCACCGAACCCGCCCCGGAAATCGCCCGCCCGCCCGAATCCGTCACCCGTGCCTCCACGCGATAGCGGTAGTCGTGCTCGCCCCGCTTCACCGGCACCGTGACGGTCAGCTTGCCATCGGCGTCCAGCTTGCCCTCTTCTTCCGACAACTGCTCGCCGCCGTAGCCGCCTTCCATCTCGTCGTCGTCGCCGAAGCCATCCTCCGGCTCCCACCACGGCGGCCAATAGCGGTAGCGGTGTACCACGTAGCTCACCTTCGCCCCGGCCACCGGCTCGCCATAGTAATACCGCGCGTCGATCACGGCCTGGAACGATCCGCTCTGCATCACGCGCTTCGCGTCGGGCGTCACCTTCACTTCGTAATCGGGCTTGCGGTACTCCTCCACATGAAAGCCGCCATACGCCCCCGAACCCGGCGAGTTGCCCTCCAGTGCCACGTTGATGCTGTAGTAGCCCAGGTCCGCATCGGCAGGCAGCTCCACCTCGCCCTTCAGCGTCCCGAACCTCGTCAGCCGCAGGCTCTTCTTCAGCAGCGTCTTGCCCTGTGAATCCTCCACGCTCACTTCCGCCGACGAAGCTTCCGGCAGACCATACTCCGCCGCCCGCTGAACGCGCAGAATGCTCTTGAACTGCACCTTGTGCCCCGGACGGTACACCGGCCTGTCCGTGTACACATACCCTGTTAAATTCCGCCCCTCCTCGGCCGACAACTGATACCCGTTCACCGTCGCCACCGCGAAGTCCTTGCCCCGGCGCGCCATCACCAGTACGCCTTCATCGCCCACGTCTTTCACCGGCGTATCGAACAGCCCTTCGGCGCCCGTCTTCGTCTCCGCCAGCCTGGCGCGTTTTACAAAGTCGAACACCCGCAGCTCCACGCCCGCCGCGCCTGACCCGGACACCCTGTCCACGGCCCGCAGCAGCACGCGCCCCGCGCTCGCCTTCGTGATCAGCACCAGGTCCGTCGCCGATATCACCGTATACGCCTGCCGCTTCTGGTCCGTCGCCTCCAGCACGTACACGCCCTTCTCCGGGATTGCCACGTCCACGTTCACCGGCTCCCAGCGGTTCTTCGAGACCACCGGCTCGGACCACTTCCGCACCAGTTGCTGCGAGTTCAACAGCGGCACGCCCGCAAACTCCACGCCCTTCCTGGCTGGAGCCCCCTTCTTCCTGTCCTCTGCCGGCTGGCCGGTCAATTTCGCCCGGATCTCATGCCGCTGCGCTTCCGTGAACTGGTGCCGTAGGGTATCCCGGTACCGCGCCCACAACCGCCGCTTCCACGCCGCAAACCTCTCCAGCGCCGTCCGCGCCGCCACTTCCCGGCGCATCGGCGCGCTGCCGAACTGATGCGGATCCTCCAGCTTCTCGAAGAACGCAAACTCGTCCTTCACCTTGTACAGCCGGAACTCCAGCGACCTCACGCCCTGCGTCTGCACCCGCACCACCGCGCTCTCGCCGGCCCGCACCGGCCGGTCCGTGCTCAATGAGAAATAGGCCCGTCCTTCGTCCTCCTGCGCCGGCGCCCCCGCCACCAGCACCAACAGGCACGGCCACAGCATTCGACGCAGCATCCCGTTCATTCCTCCTCGCACAGAATATTCCAACGGTACACCCCTTGGAAGTTCGAATTCCCGGCCAGCGGCCGCCAACGCGCTTCGGGGTGCCGCAGAAGCTCTTCCATCTTCGGCCTGCGCATCTCGCCCGGCTTCGCGCCCGTGTGGTACACCGCCATGGGTCCCCTCGTCCCATCGAAGGCGCTCTTCTCCAGCACCACCATCGCATGCCACGGCTGCTCTTCCACCAGTTGTTTGTAGAACAGCAGATCCCCGCCGCGCGCCCTCCCCACCTCGCGCGAAACAAACCGCGTGTTCCGCTTCATCAGATTCTCGGCGTCGGCAAACTGCCGCCGTCCCCGCGGCGTCTCAAACAACTCCGCCGCCGTCACCGGCTTTCTCAGTTCGCCCAGCGGAGGCAACCACTCCGCCCCCACCTGCCGGGCCCACTCCGCCGTGTGCGGCCGCAGCGCCTCGCGGTAGGCGAACCGGAGCAGGGAAGAGCAATCCGCCACCCCGCTGCGCCGCACCACGCCGGCCCACACCGCCTCGGCCAGCCAGGTAAACCAGGCCGTGAAGAGACGCCGGTCGTCCATCCCCATCTGTCCTGGCCCTTGGGCCATCCCAATCGTCGCTGGCGCCGCTGCCAGCACTGCCATTGCGCTCCTCCGGGTCACCTGGTCGTCTATCATAGCGAAATGCCCCGCCGCCTCTTCGCGCTCTTATTGTCTCTTTCTGCCTTGTCTCCGGCCGCCGCCTCAGCGCAAACCCGTCCTGTCACCGACGCCCAAGTCCAAAAGGTCCACCGCTCCGCCCTCCTCATCGACGGCCACAACGACGTCACCAGCCTCACCGTCAAAGGCTACGATCTTGCCACTGAAAACAAAGGCGGCCACACCGACATCGCCCGCCTCCACCAGGGCGGCATCGGCGCCCAGTTCTTCGCCGCCTATGTCGGCGCCAACTACATGGATGGCAACCACGCCGCCAACCGGGCACTACAGATGATCGACACCATCCGCCACGACATCGTCGCCGCCCACCCCGATACCTTCGCCTTCGCCACCTCCGCCGATACCATCCTCGCCGCCCGCAAGCACCGCAAGATCGCCGCCCTCATCGGCATCGAAGGCGGCCACGCCATCGAGGACTCCCCCCGCCTCCTCCGCGACTTCTACCAACTCGGCGCCCGCTACATGACCCTCACCCACACCCGCAACCTCTCCTGGGCCGGCTCCTGCGCCGAGCCCGGCAACCGCGGCCTCAGCGACCTCGGCCGCCAGATCGTCGCCGAGATGAACCGCCTCGGCATGATGGTCGATCTCGCCCATGTCTCCGACAAGACCTTCTGGGACGCCGTCGCCGTCTCCAAGGCCCCTGTGATGAGCTCCCACTCCGGCGCCCGCGCCGTCTCCAACATCCCCCGCAACATGACCGACGACATGATCCGCGCTGTCGCCAAGTCCGGCGGCCTCGTTATGGTCAACCTCGGCTGCGAGTTCCTCTCCCAGCACTCCGCCGACACCTCCCCCTGGATCAACCCATCCCTCCCCAAGGACGCCAAATGCGCCCGCGCCTCCATCGACGACGTCGTCGCCCACATCGACCACATCCGCAAACTCACCTCCGCCGACCACATCGGCCTCGGCTCCGACTTCGACGGCATCGAGTGCACCCCCGCCGGCCTCGACGACACCTCCAGGTGGCCCAACCTCACCCGCAAGCTCCTCGAAAAAGGCTACACTCCGGCCGAAATCAGGAAGATCTACGGCGCGAATCTCCTGCGCGTCATGCGCGCCGTCGAAAAGACCGCCCGCGATCTCGGCGGCCATCCCTTCTGAGCGCGGCTTCTTCTGAGCGTTATTTGGGCAGCGTCCCTACCAACTGCCGCAGCCCTTTGTGCAGCGAGTGGATGAAGTCCGGATGGTCCATCCACATCAGCGGGCACTCGTTTTCCACCGCCGCGCCTCCGGCCGGAGCTGCAAAACGGTACCACACCTGCCCCACCCCAGCCTTCCGGCAATCCTCGGCCACCGCCGCGTAGCTCTCTTTCCGCGTCAGCACCAGCACCCCATCCACTGCCGGCGCAATCGCCGCCACGCTCGGAAACGCCTCCATTCCACCCACCTCGGCCGCCTCCGGATGCACCGGCACCACCTCGTAGCCCCGTTCCGTCAGTGCCTTGCACACCATCCGCGAATACGTCCTCTCTTTCCGTGATGCCCCCACCACGGCAATTCGCTTCAGCTTCAGGAATGATTCAATCGCGGCCCGGCTTGTCTGTGTCATCTGGCGCCACCCTATCACGTCCGCGCCTCGCGATGAAGCCCCTCTGCTCACCAGATGAGAAAGCATTAACGTATACTTGCTAATTGGCTCGATCCAAATGATCGACCTCAGAGCGTGATGCGGCTTCTCTTTCTTTCGCACTGCACTCCTAATCCTCCCGACAAGGGAGAGAAAATCCCAGCCCATCACATCCTCAAGCGTCTCTGCCGCGATCACGAGGTTCACCTCGTTTGCTTCGCCCGCCATCCCAGCGAACTCGAGGCCGCTCGCGGACTCGAACCCTTCTGCGCCAGCGTCTTCGCCCACTACCTCGCCCCCACGCGCGCCCTCGCCTCCTCCGCTCTCCCCTTTTGCGCCGGCGGCTGCCTTAACATGCTCTACTTCCGCAGCGCCGCCGTCCGCCGCCGCGTTGCCGGCCTCGCCGCCGCCCGCTCCTTCGACGCCGCCTTTGTCTTCTCGCTCGTCATGGCCCCCTTCGTCCCCCAGGGTCTTCCGTTCATTCTCGACATGCAGGATGTCGACTCCGAAAAGTGGCTGATGTACGCCGCCTGCCGCCGGCCTTCGTTTCTCTATCGCGTCGAAGCCGCCCGCCTCCGCCAGGCCGAGCTCCAATACGCCCGCCTGGCCACCCGTACCCTCCTCTGCACCTGCAAGGAAGAGCAGCTCTTCTCCTCCTTCGCCGCCAACCTGCCCACCGCCACCCGTGAAAACGGCATGGATGTCGATTACTACCACCCCGCCCGCTTCCAGCCACTCCCTTCGCTCGCCGGCCGCCGCTTCCTCCTCTTCCTCGGCTCCATGGACTACTACCCCAACGCCGACGCCGCCCTCCATTTCGCCACCAACATCTTCCCCGAAATCCATCGCGCCGACCCCTCCCTCGAGCTCTTCCTCGTCGGCCGCAACCCCTCCCCCCAACTCCTCGCCCTCAATCGCCAGCCCGGCATCACCGTCACCGGCACGGTCCCCGATCAGCGCCCCTACCTCCGCGACGCCCAGGCCGTCATTGCTCCCCTCCGCCTCGCCCGCGGCATTCAGGTGAAAGTCCTCGAAGCCCTCGCCTCCGGCAAACCCGCCCTCGTCTCCTCCGCCGTCGCCCGCAGCTTCGGCGACAAACTGCCCCATGGTGTCATCGTCTGTGACTCACCCCAGCAGTACCACGCCGGCCTCCGCGAAGGCCTCACCCTCCAGCCCACCGATATCCGCGAAGCCACCCGCCAGCGCTTCAATTGGGACCGGGGCATGGCCGTCATCTCCGCCGAACTCGACGCCATCGCCGCTTCCCGCGGAGGCTGACGCGCCGCACCCCGCGCCCCTCACCGAAACCCATGCTAAAGTCCATAAAGCAAGATGCTTCCTTAGGAGAAATCAGTGATCACCATCCGCAGCATGGCCCCGTTGCGCATCAGCTTCGCCGGTGGTGGTACTGACGTCGAACCCTATGTCTCCGAGCGCTCCGGAGTCGTCCTCAACGCCACCATCTCCCGCTACGCCTACGGCTCTCTCCGCCAGCGCAGCGACCGCAAAGTCACCCTCAACTCCCTCGACTACCGCGTCCAAACCGAGTACAACCTCGACGAGGATGCCCCTGCCGATGGCCAGCTCGAACTCGTCAAATCCGCCCTCGCCCGGCTCAATCACGGCAACCTCGAAACCGGCTTCGATATCTTCCTCCACACCGACGCCCCGCCCGGCTCCGGCCTCGGCGCCTCCTCCTCCCTCGTCGTCGCCCTCATCGCCCTCTTCCGCGATTGGCGCAACCTCCCCCTTACCCCCTACCAGATAGCCGAACTCGCCTACTCCATCGAACGCATCGACTTCCGCATCAAAGGCGGCCGCCAGGACCAGTACGCCGCCACCTTCGGCGGCTTCAACTTCATGGAGTTCTCCAAGAACAACGCCATCGTCAACTCCCTCCGCATCTCCGACGCCGCTCTCCACGAACTCCAGCACAACCTCCTGCTCTGCTACACCGGCACCACCCGCCTCTCCGCCAACATCATCGATACCCAGGTGGCCGGCTACGTCTCCCGCAACGAAGACGTTCTCTCCGCCATGGACGCCATGAAGGACCTCACCCAGCAGATGAAGAACGCACTGCTCCGCGGCGAACTCGTCAACTTCGGCGGCCTCCTCCACGACGCCTGGTCCACCAAGAAACGCTTCGCCGCGCAGATCTCCAACTCCTCCATCGATGAGATCTACGAGGTCGCCCGCAAAGCCGGTGCCCTCGGCGGCAAGATCACCGGCGCCGGCGGCGGCGGCCATATGTTCTTCTACTGCCCCTTCCAGAAGCGCCACCTCATCGCCGAAGCTCTCGGCAAGATCGGCTGCCTCGAAACCAAATTCACCTTCGACAGCCTCGGAGTCCGCACTTGGCGCACTCAATAGACACCGCTCTCATCCTCGCCGGCGGCTTCGGCACCCGCCTGCGCGGCCTCTTCCCGGATCTCCCCAAGGTCCTCGCCCCCATCCTCGCCCGCCCCTTCCTGGAGTGGCAGATCGACTCGCTTCGTCAATCCGGCATACGCCGCCTCGTCCTGTGCCTCGGCCATCGCGCCACCGCCGTTCTCGACCACGTCCAAGCCCGCCCCGCCGGCGGGCTCGCCATCGAGTTCTCCATCGAAACCGAACCCCTCGGCACAGCCGGCGCCATTCGGCTCGCCGCCCCCTGGCTCACCGCCCCCGCCCTGGTCCTCAACGGCGATACCTTCCTGCCCTCCGGCTACCTCGAACTCATCCAGCCCCACCTCGCCGCGCAACCCGCCCCCCTCGCCACCATGGCCCTCTCCCACATGGAAGACACTCGCCGCTACGGTTCTGTCCGCCTCTCACCGGACTCCTCGGTCCTCTCCTTCCAGGAGAAGTCCACCGCCGCCGCCGCTCAGCCCTCGCCCGGGCTCGTCTCCGCCGGCGCTTACGTCCTCGACCACTCGATCCTCCCCTTCATCGCCGCCAGCGGCCCCTCGTCCCTCGAATCCGACGTCTTCCCCGCCATCCTCGCTTCCGGAGCCCGCATCCTGGGCGCCGCCACCTCGCAGCCCTTCTTTGACATGGGCACGCCCGAAGGCCACCAGTCCCTCGAAAGGTTCCTCCAGCCTCATGCCCACTAGCCAGGGCGCCGTCTTCCTCGATCGCGACGGCGTCATCATTGAAGAGATCGGCTACCTCGGCGATCCCGTCCTCATCCGCATCATCCCCGGCGCTCCCGCCGCCATCCGCCGCCTCAATGAGCGCGCCGTCAAGGTCATCGTCGTCACCAACCAGGCCGGCGTCGCCCGCGGCTACTACCCCGAGTCCACCATCGCCTCCGTCCACCAGCGCCTCTCAGAGCTGCTGGCCGCCGAAGGCGCCCACGTCGATGCTTTCTTTTATTGCCCCCATCACCCCAGGCATGGCCTGCCACCCTACCGGCGGGAGTGCGACTGCCGCAAACCCCGGCCCGGCATGATCCTCCAGGGCGCCGCTCAGTTCGGTGTTGAACTCTCCCGCTCGTTCCTCATCGGAGACAAGCACTCGGATATTCTCGCCGCCCACAACGCCGGCGCCCGCTCCATCCTCGTCATGACCGGCTACGGCCGCACGCACTGGGCCGCCTGGTCGGATCCCGTGAAACCCGATTTCACGGCCGAAGACCTGCCCTCGGCCGTCGACCTCGTTATCCCTCTGCTGTAAACACCAGCTCCCCGTCCAGCCAAGTCCGCAGCACGTCGATGCGCCGCTTCTCCGCGTCGAAACGGAACTCCACCACATCGCCCCGCTCGCCCGGCTGCAGCCCGCGCTGCCGGTGGTGGATCCGCCCCACCCGCGCCGGATTCCGCGTCGCCATCGTCAGCGCCTCGGCCAGACTCAGCCCCGCCAGCTTCATCAGATTCTCGATCCCCCGGTCCAGCCGTAACGCACTGCCGGCCAGCCGGTCGCCCTCCCGCAGCGTCACTTTCCCTTCCGCGTGCAGCCTCACCTCCACCTCGCCCAGCATGTAGTCGCCTGGCTCGCATCCCGCCGGCATCACCGCGTCGGTGATCAGCACGCTCCGCTCCACGCCCTTCGCCCGCAGCGCCGTCTTCAGGAAATCCGCCCCCAGGTGGATCCCATCCACGATGAGCGACGCATTCAAACGGTCTTCCACCATCTGCTGCCACAGGTAGTTCGGATGCCGCGGCAACATGCTGTGCGCGCCGTTGCCCAGGTGCGTCGAAAGCGTCGCCCCCGCGCTCACCGCCGCCTCCACCTGCTCCCGCGTCGGTTCCATGTGGCCGATCGCCACCACCACGCCCTCCCGTACCACTCGCTCGATATAGGCCGGCGCCTCCGGCCACTCCGGCGACACCGTCACCAGCTTCACCGCCCCCTCGGCCGCCTCCTGCCAGCGCTGGAACTCGTCAAAGTCCGGCGGCCGTACCTGCCGCGCCGGATGCGCCCCGCGCGGCCCGTCCTTCGGCGAAATATGCGGACCCTCCACGTGAAAGCCCTCCATCGCCCGGCCATGCTTCAACTCCCGCCGCGCCCGCGCCAGGTTCTTCAGCGCGCCCGCCATCTCCTCGCGCCCCCCCGTGATCACCGTCGGAAACAACCGCGTGACCCCGCATCCGAACTGCACGTTCAGAGACCTCTCGATCGCCTCCAGGCTCGCCCCCGGATCGCAGTAATCCACACCCGCATAGCCGTTCACCTGGATGTCGATAAACCCCGGCGCCAGCATCGTTCCCGTGCCCGGGTCGGTTACCAGCTCCTCCACGCTTTGAATGGCGCCTTCGCCGCTCACTTCCAGCCAGGCGCCGGTGATCGCATCAGTTCCAAAACATTTCATGGCAGTCATGAGTTATCCACAGTTTGTCCACACACAGGCGCCTCGATCTCGCTGGAAACAAAGGCGCAAAAACCTGTTGAAAAGCCCCTTCGGGCCTTTGCCTCGCGGTGCCCGCCCCGCGTACCCTGTTAAAAGTTCGGCCGCGGCCCGTTCCATCCAGTGAATCCTCGGGGGAGGTTGACATTGGGAGCGGGTTCGCGGCCGGCACTTTTTTCGGGCCCGTCTTTCTACGTTCTATTTCACAAGGGCGGTTCTACTTCACCGGCGTCAGCCAGCCGTACTTGTCCGGCGCATCGCCTTCCACCAGCGCGAAGAACGCCTTCTGCAGCTTCTCCGTCACCGGCCCGCGCCGCCCCGTGCCCACTTCAATCCGGTCGATCGACCGGATCGGTGTCACCTCCGCGGCTGTGCCCGTGAAGAACACCTCATCGGCCACATACAGCATCTCGCGCGGAATCACCGTCTCCACCAGCTCCATGCCCATGTCGCGCGCCAGCGTCACCACCGTGTCCCTCGTGATGCCCGGCAGCACGCTCGAGCCTAGCGGCGGCGTGTGGATCTTGCCGTCCCGCACCACGAAGATGTTCTCCCCGGAACCCTCACTGATCCGCCCTTCGCTGTCCAGCGCAATCCCTTCCGCATAGCCGTTGTGGTGCGCTTCCATGCGGATCAACTGCGAGTTCATGTAGTTCGCCCCCGCCTTGGCCAGCGCCGGCAGCGTGTTCGGAGCGATCCGGTTCCAGCTCGAGACGCACACGTCCACGCCGGATGCCAGTGCCTCGTCCCCCAGGTACTTGCCCCACTCCCAGCAGGCCAGGAACACTTCCGTCGGGTTGTTCACCGGCAGCACCCCCACTCCGCCGTAGCCGCGCAGGATGATCGGCCGCACGTAGCAGGACTTCAGCCCGTTCTGCTTCACCAGCTCCACCTGGGCTTCCATCAACTGCTCCAGCGTGAATTCCACCGGAATCCGATAGACCTTCGCTGAATCCAATAGACGTCGGGTATGCTCACGCAGGCGGAAGATGGCCGGTCCGTTCTTCGTTTCGTAGCAACGGAGGCCCTCAAACACAGAGCTGCCATAGCTCACCACGTGCGAAAGCACATGGATCCGGGCCTCGTTCCAGGCGATGAACTTCCCGTTGTGCCAGATTTTTTCGGTGGGCGTCATAATAGGTATTATGCCAGCATAAAGAGGAGGGACACCATGCGGAACCGATTGATTGGCGTCATTTTACTCGCCTTAGCCTGCTCCCAGGCCCCCGCGCTCGCCGCTGAAAAGCAGAAGAAGCTGCCCAAGCCCGGCTGGAACATGTTCTCCAAGGATCAGGACATCCAGATGGGCCGCGAATACGCCCAGCAGATCGAGCAGCAGTTCAAGGTGGTCGACAACCGCGAACTCACCGATTACATTAACCGCATCGGCCAGCGCCTGGTCAAACAGGGCGGACTCGAGCAATACCAGTACCCCTTCTTCTTCAAAGTGGTCCACGAGGATAGCATCAACGCCTTCGCCCTCCCCGGCGGTCCCATGTTTGTTCATACCGGCCTCATCAAAGCCGCCGACAATGAGGGCCAGATCGCCGGCGTCCTCGCCCACGAACTTTCCCACGTCGTCCTCCGCCACGGCACCAACCAGGCCTCCAAAGCCCAGATCGCCCAGCTCGGTGCCGTCCTCGGCGGCGCCATGCTCGGCAACGGCTCCCTCACCGGCCAGCTCGCCCAGCTCGGCATCGGCCTCGGCGCCAACTCCGTCCTCCTTAAGTTCTCCCGCGGCGCTGAAAGCGATGCCGATCTCCTCGGCGCTTACACCATGGCCAAAGCCGGTTATAACCCCATCGAGATGGCCCGCTTCTTCGAAAAACTCCAGGCCGAGGCAGGCAAGTCCAACAAGCTCGTCGAGTTCTTCACCTCCACGCACCCCAACCCCGGCAACCGCGTCCAGGCCATCGAGGGCCAGCTCCCCTATATGCCCCGCGGCGACTACAACACCGTCGAGGGCAACCTCAAGTCCATGCAGGCCGCCGTCACCAAATTGGGCCCGGCGCCGAAGCCCAAGCAGGTCGCCCAGGGTCAGGGTCAAGGCCAGGGGCAGGGAAGTCAGCCCGCCGCCAATACCCCCAAGCCCGCCAACGTCGCCGTCTCTTCCAACATGAAGGTCTACCAGTCCTCCGCTCTCGCCATCTCTTACCCAGACAATTGGCAGACCTCCGCCGGCCAGAACTCGCTCACCATCGCTCCCTCTGAAGGGCTGCTTCAGGGTGCCATCGGCTACGGCGTCGTTGTCGCCGCCGCCCAGAGCCCCAACGGCCGCGTCAACCTCCAGCAGGACACCCAGAAGCTGCTCCAATCCATCGCCCAGGAGAACGCCGGCGCTCAGATCGTCCAGCAGCCCCAGTCCATCACCATCAGCGGCTCGGCCGCCATGGTCTCCCAACTGAAGTCCAAGTCCCCTTACGTAAACACCACGGAGATCGACACCGTCATCACCATCGACCGCGGCGCCAACCTCGTCTACCTCATCTGCATCGCTCCCGAACCCGACTACTCCAGGTTCGAGCCTGTCTTCCAGCAGATGGTCCGGTCGATTCAATTCAAGTAATGCCTGAACGAAATACAGCTATCTTATTCGATTTCGATGGGGTTCTTGCCGATACCGAACCCCTCCACTGGGAGTGCTGGAACACCGTCCTCGAACCCCTTGGCGTTTCCATCTCCTGGCAGAATTACGTGGACCACTGCGTCGGCATCTCGGACCGTGAATTCCTCGAAACCATGGGACGCCACGCCAATCCGCCTCGACAAATAGATGAATTGTGGCCTCTTTACCCACAGAAAAAGAAGCTACTTAGAGACCGCGCTCTGTCCGGAAATCTGATCCATCCCGAGACCCGCCAGATCCTGCAAGATCTTGCCGGCCATCCCATGGCCGTCGTCACTTCAAGCAGCAGATTAGAGATTGAGGCTATCTTAAAGAATGAGAAAGTACTTAATCTTTTCAAAACGGCTGTCTACGGGGACGAAGTAGCCAACCTTAAACCAAATCCTGAGCCCTATCTCACCGCCATGCGGAAGCTCGGCGTGACCCAGGCCATCGCCTTGGAAGATTCCGGCCCCGGCAAAGAAAGTGCCCGCGCCGCCGGCTGCGAACTCATCGAAGTCGACCACGCCCGCGACGTCCCCAATCTACTCAGAAAAAGATTGAAATTTACTTAGCTGGCCCTTTACTGCGCGCAATTCTCGGAGTACTCTGAGACATCTTGTGCAGGCTCAAACTGCCGCACGGAAGGAGGAGGTACTTTTGCGTCAGCCACTCTGTCTTGTTGCCGCATTCGCGTTTTGCAGTCTTTCCGCCCTGGCCGTCACCATCACCTTCGAAGGGGCTTCCAACAGCATCTACAGCAGCCCCATCGTTCGAAGTGGTTTCACCATCGGAAATCCCATCGGAGATGAACAACACTTTCACGAGATCACGTCCACTGGTTTTGGCTTGCCAAACAATGGAACGGGAGTGCTCCTGAATGACCGCGACACCCGCATCTACGTCGCCCAGGGGGGCACGGCCTTCACCCTCGGCAGCGTGGATGTCGCCGCTGCCTTGGACAATAGCCCGGGCGTCGGTATCACCATCACCGGCTACCTCTTGGGCGCGCCCACCGGCACCGTGGATCTAGCCGATTTCGGCCTCGGCTATACCACGCTCCTCGGAGCCACTCTCGGCTCCGTCGACTACCTGCTGTTCGACGGCATCGGCGGCCAGGGCGGCTTCGTGCTCGATAACCTGGTCCTCAACGAAAGCGTCCAACAAGAGCCCGTAGGAGAGGTGCCTGAACCCGCCACTGTGACGTATCTCTGCGCAGGACTCCTGGCTCTGTCCATCGCCCGCAGCCGCAAGTAGGTCCGCCCCGGTCTCTGCCCAAAATTCCCCCAGGTGCAGCCTCGGGGCTACCGGGCCAAAGGCTCCACACCAGAAAGGGCCACCCCCCAGGGGTGGCCCTTTCTCAATTTCAACGTTCTCTGCTTTCCGTTATCTACTTCCGATAATCGATATTATGTAAACTAAGTAACCTGGAACCGACAAACCAGGATTCGACTACCGGCCCCGGCCGCCTCCTCCCCCACGGCTGCCTCCGCAGCCTCCCCCGCTGACGTGGCCGCCGCCCATGCTGCCTCCACCGCTCCGCATCCCTCCTCCCCCACCGCCGAAACTGGGAGAGCTATGCCCGATCGAGCCCCCGCCGCCGAAGCTCGGTGATGGCGCGTTCCGCATGGAGCCGCCACCTCCGAAGCCGGTCGATGGCGAACTCATCCCGCTGCGGCTGCCGCCACTGAAGCCGCCCCCGCCGGTCGAGTAGCTCGGCGCAACGCTCCGGCTCCCGCCGCCGAAGGTGCTCCCTCCGGTCGAATAGCTCGGCGCGCCGCTCCGGCTTTCACTGCCATAGCTCGCCACGCCGCTGCGGTTGGACGAGTCGGCGATCCCCATGCCGCCGCCAGTGGACCACCCCCCTCTCGACATCGGCTCCGCCCAGCTGTTGCCACGCGACCGCCCGCCCCCGCCGCCGCCCGTCGTCGCCGGGCTGTCGGTCCGCGGCGCTGCCGGTTGCGCACTCTCGCTCCGGCCGCCTCCACCCGTCGACCCGCTCCGCGTGCCCGGATCAATCCGCGGCGTCTCTACCGCTCTGGAAGGTACGCTCCGGCCTGCCGCGCCGCCGCCAGTAGACCAACTCCGCGAGCCGGCGTCGCCCCGCGGCGTCTCCACCGACCTCGTGGGCTCGCTCCGGCCGGCGTTGCCGCCGCCAGTAGACCAGCTCCGCGAGCCGGTGTCGCCCCGCGGCGTCTCCACCGACCTCGTGGGCTCGCTCCGGCCCGCCGCCCCGCCGCCCGTCGTCCAGCTCCGGCCCGCCTCAGACCGCGCCGCGCCGCTCGCGTCCCCTACCCCACTCCGGGAGCCCGGGTTCCCGAACGTCCTCCAACCGTTTCCAGTCGACTCGGCCGGCCGGCTCGCCGGCGCTTCCGCACTCCGGCTGCCCGTCCCGCTGTTGCCGCTCCGGCTGCTCACTGCTGGGTCTCCGAACCGGCCCCAATCGCTGGCGCCCGACCGGGTCTCCGTCCCGCGGCTCCCCTCGTCGGACCGCCGCCACCCTTGGCCGCCCGAACTGGTTCCGCGCGCATCTTCCGCCGACCGCGACGGCGCCATGCCCCGCGAGTTCTCAGACTGCCGGAATCCGTTCGCCCCGGCCGGCGTCCCATTCGCACCGCGGCCCGTCTCGGCGCCCATCGCCCGGCTGGCCACCTGCTCCATGCCGCGCCGCTGATCGTCGAACGAAACCCGGTCCACCCGTGCCGGCGCCGCCGACCTGGAGTAGAACCGTTCGTTCCCTGCTCCGCGGCCCTCTATGCCGCGCACCGCCGCATCGCGCTCGCTCATCCGCAGGCTGTCACGCCCCGGCGCCACCGGCACCGCACCCTGCGCCATACTGGCGCGGCTCAGCTCCTCGCCGCCCATGCGCAGCGGCCGGCCCGTGTAGCCGCGGCTGAAGTCGCTGCCGTTCACCGCCATCACGCCGTTGTTCACCCGCGCATTGCGGTACACGTTCGTGATGTTCACGTTATTCACGATCGTCGTGTTGTTGTACACGTTTCCGCCGCGATAGCCGTGATAGTATCCCGAGCCCCACCAGCGGTGGTAAGGCTCGAACGGAGCCAGTGGAACCCAGCCCACCGCGCCCCAGCCAATCCCGAAACCAGCGCTGAATCCGCCCCAACTGCTCCAGCCCACCCAGCCCACCAAGGCCGGGCTCCAATAGTGCCGCATTCCCATGCCGCCCGGATACCAGCACCAGCGGCTCCCATGATAGAACCAGCGGCCGTAGTGATACGGCGCCCAGCCCCAAGGATCGTAGCTCACCCAAGTCCAGCCATACCAATCCGCCCATAC
Source organism: Paludibaculum sp. (assembly GCA_029973955.1). GTDB lineage: Bacteria > Acidobacteriota > Terriglobia > Bryobacterales > Bryobacteraceae > Paludibaculum. The sequence continues at coordinate 28,896 of JARKQJ010000254.1, forward strand.
CCACCGCCCGTAGCGGTACGGCGACCAGCCCACGGCCACGGTCGGTGCCCAGCTCCAGCCGTAGGGCGCCACGTACACCCAATCGCCGTGGCCGTTCAGATCCTCGGCCCCGTAGATGTCGCGGCTGACATACTGATAGACACCCGCGCCCTTCTGCAACTCCTTGTTCCGGTTGTGGTTGAACTCGTCCCACGCGTCGCGCGGGACCTCCGCCACAAACTGGTACTCGCTCTGGTTCGCGTCTCCCATCCTCACAACCATCGTGCGTCCCGGACGCAGCTTCTGCGTACCCGTCGGCGTGAAGATTTCGGCCTCGCCGCTTCGCACCGTCAGCTCCGCCGTCCCGTCCGGACGCACCATCACGCGGTACTCGCCATACGCCACCGGCCGCAGCGAAGCGCCCGGCGTTGAGATCTCCACCTGGGCGTCCCCGCCCTTGATGGCGTTGAACGTCGTCAGCCCCTTTGCCACCTGAATCTGGTAGAGCTTGCTTTCAAGCTGCGACAGCCGGATCTCGCTCTCGCCCGCCAGCCGGATCCGGTGGTAGTAGTCGAACTGCACTTCCGCCCGCGATCCCTGCCCTGTCAACACGCGGTCTTCCACTAACAGCGGCGCATTGATCGCCCCCGCCACCCAATCGCCCGAATCGCCACGCTTCACGGACACGTCGCCATTCATCAGGCTCAAACGCGCCACGCCTCGATTCTGGTCATCCTGCTGCGCAAGCAACGCCCCGCTCAACATCATCGCCGCGAGCGCCATCCACATCTTCTTGCGTTTCATGGCAGGCTTCCTTTCCCCCCGCGCCTTCAGGCCGGGGTCAACCAAGTTACTGCACGAACCTTGCCAATCTCCAAGTCCTTCATTCTTCAAGCCGCTTTCTTTGCATCCGCTGGCCGAAAACCACCACCACGCTACTTTTCCACCACCACCTTCTCTTCTCCCGCCGTTTCCGGCTACACTATCTTCTTATGGATTCGGCCGGCCCGCCTTCCTTAGCCGACGCCCACTCCTCTGTCCGCACCTCCCACCCTTCCCTCCTCAAGCGCATGTTCGCCTTCGCCGGGCCGGCTTACCTGGTGAGCGTGGGCTACATGGATCCCGGCAACTGGGCCACCGATATCGAAGGCGGCGCGCGCTTCGGCTACAAGCTCCTCTGGGTCCTCGTTCTCTCCAATGCCATGGCGATTCTGCTGCAGACGCTCAGCGCCCGCCTCGGCATCGTCTCTGGCCGCGACTTGGCCCAGGCCTGCCGCGAGTCTTATCCCAAGGCCATCTCCTGGGCGCTTTGGGGTCTCTGCGAAGTCGCCATCGCCGCCTGCGACCTCGCCGAGTTGATCGGCGCCGCCATCGGTCTCAACCTCCTCTTTCACATCCCGCTGCTCACCGGCGTCCTGCTCTCCGCCACCGATACCATCCTCATTCTCTGGTTCGGCCGCTTCGGGATTCGCGTGATCGAAACCGTCATCCTCGCCTTCATCTCCATCATTGCCGGCTGTTTCTTCCTGGAGATCATGCTCGCCCGCCCCGTCCTCTCCGAGGTCGCCGCCGGCCTCGTCCCGCGCCTCGACGGCTCGTCGCTCTATGTCGCCATCGGCATGCTCGGCGCCACCGTCATGCCCCACAATCTCTACCTCCACTCCTCTCTTGTCCAAACCCGCAGCTTCGGCTCCGATCTCGAAAGCAAGCGCTCCGCCTGCCGTTTCAATCTGATCGACTCCGTCATCGCCCTCAACGGCGCGCTGCTCGTCAACGCCGCCATTCTTGTCCTCGCCGGCGCCACCTTCTTTAAGAGCGGAGTCGTCGTCACCGAGATCCAGCAGGCCCACCAGATGCTCTCGCCGCTGCTCGGCACCACGCTCGCTTCGGTCGCCTTCGCCGTCGCCCTGCTCTGCTCCGGCCAGTCTTCCACCATCACCGGCACCATGGCCGGTCAGATTGTCATGGAGGGCTTCCTCAACTTCCGCATGCGGCCTTGGCTGCGCCGTTTCATTACCCGCATGTTCGCCGTCGTCCCGGCTGCCATCGTCATCTACTACGCCGGCGATCAGGGCGCCTACCGCCTGCTCATCCTCAGCCAGGTCATTCTCTCTCTCCAACTGCCCTTCGCCGTCATTCCCCTGCTCCGCTTCACCTCCGACCGCGCCCGCATGGACGCGCTCGTGAATCCGCCTTGGGTCCGCATCCTCGGTTGGACCTGTGCCGCCCTGATCCTCTCCCTCAACTCCTGGCTCGCCTTCACCGAACTCCGCGAATGGCCGCTTCTCGCTTCCCTCCCCCTGACCCTGTCGCTCCTCGCCCTGCTCGGTTACATCTCCTTCGCCAAGCCCTCCGGCCGCGCCGCCGTGGAACTCCCCGCCACCCTCTACGACTTCCCCGCCCCCATCTACCGCATCATCCTCGTCCCTGTCGATCACTCCGACCTCGACTGCATCGCCATCTCCCACGCCGTTTCGCTCGCCCGTCCCCAGAAGGCTGCCATCCACCTCCTGCACGTGGAAGAGGACGTCCCCTCGCGCGTCTACGGCCAATCCCAGACCGCCGAGGTCGAGGAGGGTTCCCGCTATTTCGAGGACCTCCTCGCCTCCATCCGCCGTACCGGTCTGGAAGCGGATCTGACCGTCACGTACAGCGAGAATCCCAAGGAGATGATCATTCGGCACGCCCGGGAACTCCAGCCCGATCTCATCGTGATGGGCGCTCACGGCCACCGCGGCATCAAGGATCTCGTCTTCGGCGCCACCATCAATGAGGTCCGCCACGCACTCACGGCCCCTCTCCTAATCGTTCGCCGCTAACCCCCTCCCTTCCAGGTCCTCTCCTAATCGCTCGCCACTAACCCCCTCCATTCCAGGTCATATTTTGGGGACGGTGCACTAAATCCCCAAATTCCCTCAGCCCCGCCTCATTCCCGCTCTTTCACTTACCCCGCCCGCCCCTCCTCCAAACCGGCAATAATTTGGGGATTTAGTGCACCGTCCCCGAAATACACTGTTTCTTCGCCTTTTGGGGGCCCGCGGCAAGGCTTCACCAATATGGGTCAACCCGTCCAACCCCTGTGTCCATCTGACCCGCCCCAGTCCTGCTTGCACCAATCAATCCACTGATAACGCAAGGCTTATTTCGCGTTACAAGTGGCCCGCCTCGTGCACGGAACCAGTACGGAAGCCATGCGTCCAGCTCTTCAACTCGCCCTCCTCTGCGCACTCGCACCGCTCGGGGCCACCACTTTGGAGAAGCTCTCGGTGGACGATATGGTCCAGAAGTCCACCTCCATCGTTCGCGGAAAGGCCACCGCTTCCACCACCACGCAACGTGGCTCCGTGATCTACACCATCTACCGCTTCCAGGTCACCGAAGTCCTCAAGGGCTCCGGCACCAGCGGCGCCACCGACGTGTATGTCCCTGGCGGCATCTATGGCGGCTTCCGCCAGAGCGTCTCCGGTTCGCCCACGCTCGACACAGGCGTCGAGTATGTCCTCTTTCTCTGGACCAGCCCCAAGGGCATTCCCCAGGTCATCGGCCTCAGCCAGGGCGTTTTTGAAGTGAAAACCAGCGCCGGCGGCGAGCGGATTCTCACTCGCGGCCCCATCGCGGCCGACATGATCGACGCTTCCGGCAACTCCATCGAAGATCAGGGCCTCAAGCTCACTCTCACCCGCCTCCAGCAGCGCGTGCGCGCGCTCGTCCCTGCCCAGGAGGTCCGCTAGCCATGCGCCGCCTGGCCCTCCTCCTCCTCGCCGCCACCTCCGTCGCCCCGGCTTACTACCACTTCGTCCGCTACCTCAACCGCAACCTCCCAGGTACGGCCACTTACGACAAGTTCGACCTCAACGCCCTCCCCAACAAGACGGTCCCCTTCTACATCACCGAAGACGGCCCCACCCAGCTCGCCGCCGGCGACACCTCGGCCGCCATCATCAGTCAGATCCGCGCCGCCGCCAAGGTCTGGAACAACGTCGACACCGCCGACCTCAAGCTCGCCTTCGGCGGTTTCCACGCTCCCGGCGCCGTCATGAGTTCCCCCTGGATCGAAGTCGAATTCACCGACGAACTCCCGCCCGGCATCATCGCCCAGGGCGGCCCCATCACCCGCCTCGACCAGGTCTCCACCCCCTTCGGCAACTACGTCCCCATCGCCAAATCGCTCCTGCGCCTCCCCAGGAACCTCTCCACCCGTTCCAGCTTCGCGGAGAACTTCTTCCTCACCGTCGTCCATGAGTTCGGCCACACCCTCGGCCTGCAGCACAGTTGGACCTCCGGCGCCATGTCCACCGAAATCACGCGCGCCACTTCCAAAGCTCAGCCCCTCACCATGGACGACATCGCCGCTCTTTCGATCCTTTATCCCAACGCCAAATTCGCCACGCAGACCGGTTCCATCACGGGCCGCGTCACCCTCTCCGGTTCCGGAGTCGCGCTGGCCTCCGTGGTCGCCTTTTCACCCAGCCGCTCGGCCGTCTCCACACTCACGCACCCGGACGGCACCTACCGCATCGACGGCCTCCCCGCTGGACAGTACTTCGTTGCCGTCCACCCCTTGCCCCCCTCCATCTCCGGCGAACCCACCCCGGTCAACCTCGAACTGCCCAGCGACATCAACGGCCGCATCCTCCCGGGCCAGAGTTTCGACACCACCTTCTATCCAGGCACCACGCAGCCTCAACAGGCACTTTCAGTAACTGCCGGCAACTCCATCGAAAACATCAACTTCAGCGTCCGCGGCCGCGCCTCCGTCAACCTCTACTCGGTGCAGACCTACTCCTTCCTCGGCCAGATCGCCCTCAAGCCCGCCACCTTCACCCTGGCGCGCACCACCGGCACTGTGATCTTCACCGGCTACGGCGCTTCCACTCCCCTGCCCGGCCTCTCCATCGACCTGGTGAGCGCTCCGGAGCGGGTCGTCGCCGGCAGCCTCAAGACCTACTCCTCCGGCTACCTCCAGATGGACGTCAGCCTGAGCCCGGTCTCGTCCGAAGGCCCCCGCCACCTGCTCTTCCAGTACAACGGCGAATCCTACTTCCTGCCTTCGGCCATCAATTTCACCCAGCAGGCCCCGCCCTCATTCACCACCGTCACCCCCAATCCGGACCGCACCATCACCCTCGCCGGCCAAAATCTCACCTCCGCCACCCAGGTCTGGATCGACGGCGTCGCGGCCAAAACCCGCGCCAACGCCGACAACTCCCTCACCGTCACGCCCCCGCCCGCTCCGGCCGGCTATCGCGGAGTCATCGCTGCTTTCAATCCCGACGGCCAAAGCTCGCTGTTCGTCCACGGCGCCAATTCCCCGGCCTATACCTATGACAATGCCGAGACGCCGCGCTTCACCCTCTCGCCCGCCGCTCTCCCGGCCGGCACGGAGTCGATCGTGGAACTCACCGCCACCGGGATCGACCTCACCACCTGGACCCCTTCCATCGGCCTCGGCAACTCCGACGTCACCGTCCGCCAGGTCTGGCCCATCTCCGGCGACCGCGCCTTGGCCTGGGTCGCCGTCAATCCGTTTGCCAGCCTGGGCCCCACCACACTCACCATCTCCGCCGGACTCACCACCACCGCCACCTCCGCCGGCTTCCAGATCCTGCCCAACTCCCGCCCGGCCTTTGTGGCCATGTCGAACATCCCGGCCTCGCCCATCTACCCCGGCGCCCTCGTCACACTGCCTCTGGTGAACGTCACTCTCCCCTACACCGCCGCCAACTTCTCCGTCATCGTCGCCGACCGCCCGGCCCAGGTGATCTCCTACCAGCCCGGTTACCTCTCGATTCAGATCCCCGCCGGCGTCGCCGCCGGCCCGGCCCTCGTCCGCGTCTACATCGACGGCGTCAGCGCCTACCCCGCCGCCCTCACCATCGAGGCCGCTCCGCCCATCATCCTCACCGCTCAAACCGTCATTGGCGCGCCCATCACCCTCGCCTCTCCCGCGCGCCCCAACGACGCCGTCCAACTCGTCGTCTCTTCCCTGGCCGACGCCGGCGCCGCGGTGGATGTCTCCCGCGTCAAAGTCTCCTCCGTCACCGTCGATCACGCCGTCCAATCCGTCTTCCCCAATCCCAATCAACCCGGCACCCACATCGTGCAGTTCTCTGTCTCCGCCAACAGTCCGAACCTCGCCGCCCTGCCCGTCAGCGTCACCATCGACGGACGTTCCTCCTCCGTCTTCTCGCTCCCCTTCCGCCAGTAACCCTCGCTATCCTGGTAGCGTGACCGCCTTCCTTCTGCTGTTTGCGCTCTCCGCCGCGGACCTCAAGCCCTTCCCCGAGTGGAACGACCAGACCGTCCTCCGCCTCCTCACACAGTCCCCCTGGTCCCATCCCCGGAACGTCAAGTTCGAGTGGCACAAGCGCGACCGCACCAAGGTCGACCTCTCCGAAATCCCCGGCACCAGCGGCCCTGGCTCCGGGCCCATGATCAAGGGCGGCAGCCCCGTCGGCGGCATCGGCGTGCCTAAAATGTCTCTCCCGCCCGACGCCGACATCCTCATTCGCTGGAATTCGGCGCTCCCCATCCGCCAGGCCACCGCACTCTACAAAATCCGCGATGAAAAGCGCGATCCTAGTTCCCTCAACGCCCTTATCGGCGCCGCGGGTGACGACTACGCACTGGAGATCTTCGGCCTGCCCGCCGTAATCGCTCATCAGGGCACCGGCACCCTGGAAGTCCTCGCCACCCAGGGCATCACTCTGCGCAGCCCCTCCGGCCGCAAGATCTCCCCCGCGCGCGCCGTAGCCAAGCTCACCGGCCTCACTGTCAATCTCACCGTCTTCTTCCCCCGCACCGCCGCCATCGACATCCGGGAGCGCTACCTCGACGTCGACGTCGAGTTCCAGGTCTTCCACTTCACGGAACGTTTCTCCCTGCGCGACATGGCCTATCTCGGCCACCTGGAGATGTGATCAGCCCGCTCCGCCGTCTTCGTCTTCTTCGATCCCCAGCGTCCGCCGCAGGCTGCCCGCCTGCTTCTGCCGCGAAGGCAGCAGAATCGTTCGGTAGTCCGACCAGTTCGACACCACCAGGAAGATCGTGAACAATACCGATCCCACCACAATCAGCGATACTGCCGTAATCGAGACCCAATGCGCCCAGCCCTTGTTCGGCGGCGAGAAAAAGAACCGCTCGAACTCCTGTCCGAAGTTCATTCCGAAGTAGCCCGTGATCATTGCCCCGCCGCCCAGAATCATGCTCAACATCGCCAGGCGGTTGATCGATTCCGTGTTGCGCGCCTGGTAGATCCGCTCCAGCGTCAGATTCAGCTTCTCCAATTCCTCTTCCAGCTCGGCCTTCATCGACGGCACCCGGAACTCCTCGCACTGCATCCGGAAGTGCTCGATCTCCTCGTCCTTGTTGGCCAGCTCGCTGAAGTACCAGTAGTTGGAGAACAACTGCACCTCGGCCATCAGCCGCGCCACCATGCGCGTGTCTTCGTCGGTAAAATCGGCCGAGCCGAAGCGGTGGCCCAGCGCCCGCGACACCAGCGCCGTGCGCTCTGAGAAATCCAGCAGCGTCGCCCGGTAAAACAGCGCCACCACCACCGTCAGGTAATAGCGCGACATGAACATGCGGTGCACCAGGAAGCCCTCGCCCAACTGGTGCTCGTCGCAGTCGAAGCGCCCCATCACCAGCGTGACGTTCGAATAGCTCGTGAAGCCGTACAGCGTCCCCTGATGCGCCCACCGCCGATAGGTCTGCTTGCGCATCGCCTCGCGCGTGAACTCGCTCTCGTAGCGGTAGCCCTCGCCCTCGCGGTCCACATACATCAGCCGCGACATCAGCATTTCATACTCTTCGCTCTGGTCGAACTCCGGTTCCACGCTCTTCGGATCCACCGACAGATACGTGCAGACGATCATGCGCTCGTCCAGCAGCGGCTCGAACTCCTGCGTGGAGTAGTTCAGGAAGTAGAGCAGCTCCGTGATCACCTTCGACAGCGGCGGCAGATAACTCTTCAGCACGCACCGCTGGAACGTCTCTTCCACGATGGTCTGCGGCTCGCCGCCGCCCTCCAGCCGCAGCGCCATGCGGTTCGGCGTCCGTCCTTCCCGCAGTTGCCGTCCGCTGGAGGGATACACCTTCCGCATCATCTCGTTGATCCACAGCGCCTGCGAGATCCGCAGGTGCGTCGACTCGACGCCGATGGTCAGAATCCCGATCCCATTGGCGAACATGAACAGCCGCAGATCGGTCACGGTCACCGCCGCGCTCCGCCCGCGCGCATCCGACGCTTCGAAGATCAGCTTCCGCCCCGTCTCGCCCAGGTGCATCAGCGGGATCGTGTAGACCCGCAGCATGTTCTCTGATCCGCCCGCCTCCGCGCTGAACGTCGAGCCGGTGTCGAAAAACACGCGCCGCACGAACGGGTGGAAGAACACCATGTCCTGGTAGGCATAGGAGTCCATGTCGAAGCGCCGGTAGGAATCCCGCTGCCAGCGGCCCAGCTTGCCCGCCACCGGAGAGCCCGCCCCGCCGCCGTGGTCGGCGATCCACTCATCCAGTCCGTTCGCCCAGTAACTGTGCTTCGACCACACCCGCTGGTGATCCTCAATCACCACCTCCTTGTCCACCGAAAACGGGAACAGGAAGTACGTGTGCAGGTGTAGCGCGCGCGCGTCCATCGTGGGTGATTATAGCGCGCCCAATCGTGTCAAACTAATCACCATGAAAACGGCTGTCATTACCGGAGCTTCCAGCGGCCTGGGCGAACTCTTCGCCCGCAAACTCGCCGCCCGCGGCACCCACCTCCTCCTCGCCGCCCGCCGCGCCGATCGCCTCCAATCCCTCCAGGCTGAACTCCAGAAAACCCACGGCATCCAGGTGGAAATCTGCCCCTGCGACCTCGCCCAGCCCGCCGGCCTGGAAACCCTCGCCGCCCGCATTGAGAGCGCCCCGCCGCCGGATCTCCTCATCAATAACGCCGGCTTCGGCACCCTCGGCCGCTTTCACGAAACCGACTACCAGCGCCAGCTCGACATGGTCCACGTCCACGTCCTTGCCACCATGCGCCTCACCCGGGCCGTTCTGCCCGCCATGGTGCGGCGCGGCTCCGGCGCCATCATCAACGTCTCCAGCGTCGCCGCCTTCTTCCGCAGCGGCGGCAACGCCAACTATTGCGCCACCAAGGGCTGGATGAACCACTTCACCGAAGCGCTGCGCATCGAACTCGACGGCATTCCCTCGCCCGTCGTCGTCCAGGCCCTCTGCCCCGGCTTCACCTACACGGAGTTCCACGACACGCTCGGCGTCAAGCGCGACCGGATCCCCGCCTGGCTCTGGATGCCCGCTGACTTCGTCGTCGAGGAATCCCTCAAAGCCCTTCTCACCGGCAAGGTCTTCGTCATCCCCTCCTGGAAGTACCGCCTCGGAGCCGCCATCGGTGAATTGCTCCCCGTCTCCTGGCGCATGGCGCTGGAACGCGCTTCGCCCCACCAGCGGCATCGCGTCTGAACGCAGAGCGGCCGGCGCCCGGAGCAAGCCCCGCAACGCCGGCCTCATCTCAGCGCAAGATCGATCTCACTTCCGCTTTCTGCCCAGCAGCGCCAGCCCCATCAGCCCCGCGCCCAACAACCCCATCGTCGCCGGTTCCGGAATGTTCGACGGCGGAGGTGTGGAACTCGCCGCAGAGAACGAGAGTTGCGGCGTCCCCTCCTGGCTGCCGAACAGAACCGCCGCCCCGTTTTCCGCGCTTGAGGAAAGGACGTCCTGCATCTGCTCGGAATCGTAGTTGTCATAGCCGCCCACCGTGGTGGACAGCGTGTTCCGGATCACATCCGCCGAGCTGCCCTGGGTGTTGGACCCGCTGCCGGCCGCGCCCGCTCCGCCGCTTCCCCCCGTGCCGTTCTGGCCATCATCCGCGGTGCCCTCGGCCGTGCCGCTCGGGTTCAATTGCCATGCGCCCGTGATCCCCATCGCGCGCGCTCCGCTTCTCAGCCCCGTGCCTGGGCTGCTCCACAGACCCAGGTAACCGTTCGCCGTGCCCGGCAAGGACATGGCCCCGGCCATCGCCGCTCCATTCGCGCCCGCGCGCCTCGTCCCGTTCAGCGCGTCCAGGCTGATCACCAGCGCCCCTCCTTTGCCCGATCCGCTGCTCGCGCTCAGATAGGCGCTCGTCGACGGCCGGATCAGTGCCGAAACCATGCTCGACGACTCATCCACGCTCCCGCCCTCATTGAAAAACATGCTTGCCAGCGCAGACCCGTTGTCCGCTCCCTCAAACGTCGCCATGCTCGACAAGCTCCGCAGCATCGAGTCGCCGCTGCCCCCCGGCCCTGCCCGCGAAACCAGAGCGCCCGAAATCTCCATCCGAATCACCGGCGTCGCTGAGGCCAACATCGCCCATAGACCAGTCAGCGCCATCATCCGAATCGGTCTTTTCATCCTTCTGGTCCCTTTCCTACCGGTTGCTGAGTTGCTCTCGCCGGGGTAGTTCCCCGCGCTTCTCAGCATAGGAATCGGACACAATCGGCGGCAGTACCCTGAGCTACAAAACCGTGTCGGTTTGTACTGGGCCCTCCCGATGCTCGTCCCTGGTACCGCGGTTCTAAGTAGGCGAACGGAACTACGGCTGCGCGTGGAACTCCACCGCTCCCATCGTCACCACGCTCCCTTCGTCGATCTGCCACTGCTGGTAGGAACGCACGTGGCCGCGCGCCTCCGGCAGCGCGCTCAGAAACGTGTAGAGCGGCGCGCTGCCGCACCAGTTCAAATCGTCCTGGTTCTCCTGCACCAGCCGCCAGAACTCCTCGCGCTCGCCGGATTCCACCTTGCGCAGCCGCTCCCGGTCGCGCTCCGCCACCTCTTCCATCCAACCCCGGTCCGCTTCCGCGGGGTCGCCGCCATACCGCCGTCCCTGGTGCGCCAGGTCGATCCCCAGCACCCAGCGGAGCTTGCCCCGCTCCGTCGCGCCCAGGTCCCCCCGCGCTTCCAGAAACTCCTTGACGCCCTCGTCCTCCTCCGGCCGCCCGCCGCCGTCCAGGCTCCGCGCAAACGCCCCGCACAGCACCGGAAGGATCTTCACCTCCGGCCCGTAGACGTGCTGCAGGAACATCACCTGGAATTCGATGGAGTGCTCCACCGCGTGGCAGTAGTCCTCCATCAACGTCGCCCGCGGGGCTCGCCGCGCCAGCCAATCCACCATCTCCGTCTGCGTGCGGGCCGTCCCGAACGGCGTCTGGAAGCCCTTTTTCGTCAACCCAAAGCGGTCCGGCATCCCGTAGTGCGACGTGCCCAGAATCACAAAGACCTGGTCCGCCATCTCCGGCGTCAGCGCTCCATACGCCGCCCGGTAGCTGTCCCACGACCCGTCCGGACTGGCATGCGGCGCCGCAATTCCCAACACGCCCTGCCGCCCCTCCGGCCGCACCCGCTGCTCCTTCAACCACTCTTCCAGCTCTTCCTTCGTCTCCGGATACGCCGCCCCCGCCATCGACGCCTCCCGCAGCCCCGCCTCCTGGAACTCCTGCACCCGCGCCGCCCGCATCTCGTCGAAGCGTTCACCGCGCAGGAATCCAACCTCCCACAACGTCTGCCGCAGATGCTCGCCCACCTGCCCCGAAGTCACATCCCCGGTCATCTCGAACAACGCCCGCCGCAGGTCATCCTCGGTCTGCTCGCCGTCGAACATCTCCAGCAGCGGCACCAGCGGCGGCGGGATCACCAGCACCGCGTCGCTGAACCGGAACGGATCCCGCATCAGCAATCCCGGCCGGTCTTCGATGTGCGAGGGGAGGAAGTCCAGTTCCATCCTCAGAGGCGGTAGTGGTTTTGACACCACTCCATCATAATGAGGAAAAGCATCTGCCATGACCCGCCTCCTCCCTGCCCTCCTCCTCTGCGCCACCCTGATGGCTCAGAAGCCCTTCTCCGCCGGCCCGCAACTCGACGCCCTCCTCAACGACGCCATCGCCAAAGACCAGATCCCCGGCGCCGTCTGCCTCATCGGCCGCCTCCAGCCCAACGGCGATCTCGACATCCTTCACTTCAAGGCCTACGGCTCCCGCGCCCTCGTCCCCTCGAAGGAACCGATGACCACCGACACCATCTTCGACGCCGCCTCCCTCACCAAGGTCATCGCCACCACCTCCTCCGTCATGCGCCTCTTCGAGCGCGGCCAGATCCGCCTCAACGACCGTGTCACCCAATATCTGCCCCGCTTCCAGAACGGCAAGAGCGAGATCACCGTCCGCCACCTCCTCACGCACTTCTCCGGCCTGCGCCCCGATCTCGATCTCAAGCCCGCCTGGTCCGGCTACGAGACCGGCATCGAAAAGGCCCTCATCGACAAGCCCGTCGCCGAACCCGGCGAGCGCATGATCTACTCCGATATCAACTTCATCCTCCTCGGCGAGATCGTGCGCAAGGTCTCCGGCAAGCCGCTCGATCAGTTCGCCCGCGAAGAGGTCTTCACCCCACTGGGCATGAAAGAGTCCACCTTCAACCCGCCCGCCGCCTGGCGCGCCCGCATCGCGCCCACCGAGATCGACAACGGCGCGCCCCTGCGCGGCGTCGTCCACGACCCCACCACCCGCTTCATGGGCGGCGTCGCCGGCCACGCCGGCCTCTTCACCACCGCCGGCGATCTCTCCCGCTTCGCCGCCGCCATCCTCACCAAAGGCGCGCTGCCCGGAGGCATTACCTGGGTCTCCCCCCTCACCATTCAGAAATTCACCGAGCCCCAGACTCCGCCCATCCAGCCCACTCTCCGCGGCCTCGGCTGGGACATCGATTCGCCCTTCTCCTCCAACCGCGGCGAACTCTACCCCATCGGCTCTTTCGGCCACACCGGCTTCACCGGCACTTCGCTCTGGATCGACCCCGTCTCCCGCTCCTTCGTCATCCTGCTCACCAACAGCGTTCACCCCAAGCTCCGCCCCGCCATCACGCCCCTGCGCGGCAAGGTCGCCACCATCGCCGCCGCCGCCCTCGGCATCGAAGCGCCGGGCGTCTCCCTCACCGGCTTCAACGAACTCCAGCCCCTGCGCGCCCTCGGCCGCAACGCTGAAACCCTCAACGGCATCGATGTTCTCGACGCCGAGAAGTTCGCCCGCTTCCAAGGCAAGCGCGTCGGCCTCATCACCAACCACACCGGCCTCACCCGCGACGGCCGCCGCAACATCGACGCCATGCTCGCCGCCGGGGTCAGACTCACCGCCCTCTTCTCCCCCGAGCACGGCCTCCTCGGCCTCGAAGACCACGAGAACATCGGCCACGCCAAGGACGAGAAGTCCGGCCTTACCGTCTACTCGCTCTACCAGGGCAAGGACCGCAAGCCCTCCCAGGCCATGCTGCAGCAGATCGACGTTCTCGTCTTCGACATCCAGGACGTCGGCGCCCGCTTCTACACCTACCTCTCCACCATGAAGAACGCCATGGAAGCCGCCGCCACCGCCAAGCTCCCCTTCTACGTCCTCGACCGCCCCAACCCCATCACCGGCGTCCACGTCGAAGGCCCCATGATCGACAGCAAAAACATTTCGTTCGTCGGATGTTCCATCATCCCTCTGCGCCACGGCATGACCCTCGGCGAACTCGCCCGCCTCCTCAACACCGAAGAGAACATCAACGCCCAGCTCGAAGTCATCGCCATGAAGAACTGGCGCCGCCGCGACTGGTTCGACTCCGCCAATCTCCCCTGGGTCAACCCCTCGCCCAACATGCGCTCCCTCAACGCGGCGCTGCTCTACCCCGGCGTTGCCCTCATCGAATACGCGAAGAATTACTCCGTAGGCCGCGGAACCGACGCGCCTTTTGAGCAGATCGGCGCCGACTGGATCGACGGGCCGCAGCTCTCTTCCTACCTCAACAAGCGCATGGTCCCCGGCGTCCGCTTCTACCCCGTCCGCTTCACGCCCACTGACTCGAACTTCAAAGGCAAGCCCATCCAGGGCGTCCGCTTCGTCATCGTCGACCGCGAAGGCTTCTCCTCGTTCCGCCTCGGCGTCGAGGTCGCCGTGGCGCTCCAGAAGCTCTACCCCGGCAAGATCGACTTCCAGGGCAGCGCCCGCCTCATCGGTTCGCAGGAAGCCATCGACGCCATCGTCAAAACGGAAGACCCGCGCAATCTCGAACCGCGCCTCCAGGAGACCATTCAGCCCTTCCTCGAGAAACGCGCCAAGTACCTCCTCTACCAATAGCCATGCCGACGCTCACCCGCCGCTCTTTCCTGCCCGCGCTTGCCTCGCCCCTCCTGGCCGCGCCTGCGGCCAGCTTGCAAACGCCCGCCGCGGCTGCACCCACGCGGCCTAACATCGTCGTCATCCTCGCCGACGACCAGGGCTGGGGCGACCTCTCCGTCCACGGCAACTCCAACCTCGCCACACCCAACATCGACTCCCTCGCCCGCGACGGCGTCATCTTCGACAACTTCTACGTCTGCTCCGTCTGCGCTCCCACCCGCGCCGAGTTCCTCACCGGCCGCTACCATCCCCGTTGCGGCGTGCGCGGTGTCTCCACCGGCCTCGAACGCATCAACCTCGACGAACGCACCATCGCCAACGCCTTCCTCGACAACGGCTACCGCACCGCCGCCTTCGGCAAGTGGCATAGCGGCTCGCAGTTCCCCTACCATCCCAACGCCCGCGGCTTTCAGGAATACTACGGCTTCACCTCCGGCCACTGGGGCCAATACTTCGATACCGAACTCGACCACAACGGCCGCCTCACCCGCGGCCGCGGCTTCATCATCGACGACCTCACCGATCACGCCCTCCAGTTCATCGAACAAAACCGCCGCAATCCGTTTTTCTGCTATCTGCCCCTCAACACCCCGCACTCGCCCATGCAGGTGCCCGACCGCTGGTATCGGAAGTTCGCCAACTACCAGCCGAAGATGCTGGCCACCGATCCGAAGCAGGAAGACCTGCTCATGACCCGCGCCGCCCTCGCCATGGTCGAGAACATCGACTACAACGTCGGCCGCGTGCTCTCGCAGCTCGACCGCTTCCAGCTCTCGCGCGATACCGTCGTCGTCTACTTCTCCGACAACGGCCCCAACTCCTGGCGCTGGAACGGCGGCATGAAGGGCCGCAAGGGCTCGCTCGATGAAGGCGGCCTGCGCGCCCCGCTGTTGATGCGCTACCCCGCTCAGGTTCCCGCCGGCCTCCGTATTCCCCAGATCGCCGGCGCCATCGATCTCTTCCCCACCCTCGCTACTTACGCCAGTGTGAACTTCGGCGCCGGCAAACCCCTCGACGGGCGCCCCCTGCAGCCGCTGCTGCGGAAATCACCAGGCGCCTGGCCCGAGCGGCTCCTCTTCTCCATGCAAAGCGGCCGCTCCTCGGTACGCAGCCAGCGCTTTCGCATGGACCCCGCCGGCGCCCTTTTCGATATCGAGCACGACCGCGGCCAAACGCACAACGCCGCCGCCGAGTTCCCTGCCGAGGCCGCCCGATTGCGGAACGCTCTCGACGACTGGAACCGCGAGATGCTCCCCCTGGTGGGCAAGGACGACCGCCCCTACACCGCCGGCTTCTCCGAATATACGCTGCTTCCCGCTCGCGACGGCGTCCCCCACGGTGGAGTGAAGCGCTCCTCCATTCATCCCAACTGCTCTTACTTCACCAACTGGTGCTCGACCGAAGACACCATCACCTGGGACGTCGAAATCGGCCGCGCCGGCCTCTATGAAGCCGCCATCCATTACGCCTGTCCCGCCGCCGATCTCGGCGCGGCCATCGAACTCTCCTTCGGTCCCGAACGCACGCAGGCCGTAATCGACAAAGCGTACGACCCGCCCGTGATCGGCCCCGCGCAGGACCGCGCCCCGCGCAGCGAGTCCGTCGTCAAGGACTTCATCCCCCTCCCCTTGGGCAACATCGCGCTCGCCAGGGAGCGCGGTCTCCTCACTCTCCGAGCCACCCGGATTCCCCACTCGCAGGCCGCCGAGGTCCGGTACCTCACCCTGCGCTTCCTGCGCCCGGCCTGAAGCCCGCACTACTTGATGGGGACCGGCACCTTGCTCCAGGTGAAGCTGAAGATGAACGCC
Source organism: Paludibaculum sp. (assembly GCA_029973955.1). Taxonomy (GTDB): domain Bacteria; phylum Acidobacteriota; class Terriglobia; order Bryobacterales; family Bryobacteraceae; genus Paludibaculum. The sequence goes on from JARKQJ010000254.1 coordinate 44,875, forward strand.
GTCAGGTCGCTCATGCCCCCGTCCGTCAGCGGCGCCCGGAACTCGCCCACCCCGGCCGGGTTGTACGAGGCCACGTTCATCGAGGAATACCAGCCCTTCTTGGGATCCAGCACATCGGCCTCCGAAACGCGCGGCAGCTTCTTCAGCACCGGCGAAGGGATGACCATCTGCCCATCGGAGCCTTTCGCCACGCAAACCCAGATCCGGCTCACAATCTTCGACGGATCCTCCGGCGCCGGCCCCTTCACCAGGCCGTTGATGTTGACGATGTCCTCCGGCCCGCCCCCCGTCCACGTCACCAGCAGGTCCTTGCTGGTGTCGATCTCCTTGGTGGCGTCCATGTTCGACCACGTCAGCTTCGGGCTCACGTCCAGCTCCACCGAGAATGGGCCCACCACTTCACCGCCCACACCGGTCAGCGTGTGATGACCCGGCGTCACGCGCAGCCCCGGCGTCTGCTGGAACGGCGCCGGTGCGCCATTGAAAAGACTGTTCAGAATTACGTTGTACTGGTTCAACCCGGCCTGCGGATCCGTAATCCGCGGAATCGTCAGCGACCAGGCCGGTCCCTGCAAATCCATCTGCGGGCCCGCGTCCACATACACGCCGCCCAGCGGCCCCTCCAGCGCGTCGTGAACCACGCAGCGGTTCTCGTCATACGCCTGCGCCAATTGAATATTCGCCGCCATCACCGCCACGTCTTCCGCCGTAAAGCGCACGAACCCGCCCGTGAACTGATCCACCTCGGATTCATAGGTGAATCCGGCCGCGCTCGACTTCCCCAAAAGGTGCACCAGCGTGAATCCGCCCCGAATCACCGAACCGCCCGCCGCCAACGCAGCCAGCTCCTCCGCCGTGTACCCCAGCGGGTGCTTGCAGCTCGTCTCCTCCGGCCCCAGAATCGGGATTGAAACCGTCTGCGAGGCCGTCTCCCCGATCACGATCTGGAACGGCGCCACGCAGCCGGTGGGCAGCCCCTCGGCCGGCAGCGTCACCGTCACCAGGTCGTAGCCGGGCCGCGCCGGATTGCGCCCCACGTAAGTCGCCACCGCTTCCTGCCCGCCGATCACCAGCTTCGCGTCCGCCACGGAGCCGCCCAGCGGAGGTTCGTTGTCCGCACCCTCAATCGGCCCCAATCCGGTGGCGTCCAGTTCCAGCGTCACCCCCGCCGGCACCGCCGCGGCCAGGGTCACCTGGACCGGCTCCATCCCTTCGGCCAGCACGCGCGCCGAAACCATCCCGCCGGAGCTGCCCGTGTTGGTGATCAGCCCGAAATTCCTCTCCGCCACCTTCACCGCAACGCTGTTGCTGACTTCGCCATTCACACTCACCGTCACCTTGTAGTCGCCGGCCTGCAGCGTGGAGGGCACGATGCCCACGATCCGTCCGGGCGCCGCCGAGATCAGCCACGCCGCGCTCGCCGGCCCGCTCGGCGACGCCGTCAACTGCACCGTCACGCCGCCCAGTTCCTGCCCGTACGGCGGCTCCGAACTCAGCGCCTCTGCCGGCCCCAGTCCTTCCCCCACCACCTCAAATACCGATCCGCGCGCCAGCACGGAGCGGTTCGCCACCGTCGCCAGGCTGCGCACCCCGCCTGTTTCCGTGATCTTCGGCTTGGCCTCCACGGCGGCCAAGAGAGTGATAGCTACGGCGATAGCGGCGACTGCCCGATTCATTGGATCCTCCTGAGGCGATGCGCCCGTCCGGCGCGACTGCGGCTCTGTCCGAAAGGTGCCTCGGTCTGCGGACACCTATCTTTCAGCAACCTGGATGTGGCCAGTATAACCTGAGAACAGCCCAGTCCTGACGCGCTCGTCAAGATTTAACGCAGCCCTGAATCTAGACTCAGTCAGTACAGATTTCCCTTGTCCACCCTTTGGATTGGCCCTATGATGGTCCATCTCATTCAGAGGAGGCATCACTGGGATGCATGTTGCACGTCTGTCCGTTCTTGCCGGCCTGCTGCTTGCCGCCGGTTCCACGTTCGCCCAAACGGCTCAACCGAGGCCAATCACCTCCGTCGCTCTGTTCAAGGTGACCCCGGACAAGATGGGGAACTTCATGGAAGTCATGAAGATATTTCCACCGGCCCTGGATAAGTTGCTGGCGGACGGCGCCATCACCGGTTACGGTGTGGATGCGGATGTCCTGCACACCGGCGGTCCAAACGTCGCGTTCTGGATCAGCGGGACGGGCTTTGCCTCCGTAGACATCTCGGAGAAGGCGATCGAAGAAGCGATGAAAGCCAACCCGGACAAGATGAAGCTCGGCTGGAGCGCGACCGATTTCGCTTCGCACCGCGATCTCATCGTCCGGTCCGTGGAAGGGAAGATGGGCACCGTCCCGGCCGGTACGCTGCCCTACACGGACTTCGACGAAGAGAAGATCAAGCCCGGGAAGTTCGGTGTGGCGATGATGCTTTTCCGTCACTTCGAGAAGCCCGTGTTGGACAAGCTCGTGGACGACGGCGTCATCTACGGCTACTCGCTGGACGTGGAAGCCGTTCACACCACGGAGCCCAACCGCTGCTGGTTCCTGACGGTCCTGCCGAACCTCGCCGCCAAGGATAAGGTCCGCGCAGCCATGATGGCCGCCCGCGAGAAGCTCCCCGAATCCGACCGTCAGGCTCTCGACGAGATCGAGAAGGACGTTTTCGACTTCACCGCCCACCGCGATTCGATCTCGCAAGCGGTGATCTTCAAGTCGAAGTAGAGTCTCAGGCGGTGGGGCGAGGCGCAGGCCACGCCCCGCTGCAAGATCGGGGTTTGTGCCCGTGAACAGGGCTGGAGGGCGGTTTGCGCACCTGCGCGCGCATTCCTCTCAACTCATCCCAGCTAGAAGCAAACGCGCGTCCTATCGGGCCTTCGGCCGGATCTTGCGGACCCAGGCTTCCAACTGCTGCGCCGGTTGCTTGGGCACGGTCTTCGCCTTTGGAGTAGAGGAGCCGCTGTGCGTCACCAGGCAAAGGAGGCTCTGCTGGAAGCGAAGGATCTCCTGAAGATTGCTGTTGTCTTCCTGCATCGTAATCGTTGTCATCGGCGGAATCGCCTCCTGACTTTAGCGAGAATCTCTGTTTCTGGGAAAAGTGGACTCAAGGAGCGGGTTGGGTAGGGAGTAGAGGATTGTACGAGGAACAGGGCTAGGTGAGGTGAGAGTGGAGGTCTGATCAGGGGAGATCAACTCACGCTCCTTGAGTCCGCCCTGTAAATTCACAAACACGCTATCTCCTTATGCAGGAGGCGTGCCAAACTGCCGTCACATCAAATCAACGACTTACGAGCGGCCCGGCGTTTCAAAACGGGAGGCGTCTCAAAACAGTCCAGCCTCCCGATCGATTCCGGCACACCGGCCGGCTAGTTCAACGGCGTGATGGGGCGCGAGCTGTGGCCGGACTTGGCGTCGGCGATCTCCACGTTGTACTTCGCCAGGATCTGCGCCGTCTGCAGGTCGAGCTGCACGCGGGCGCGGCTGTAGCTGGCCAGGGCGGCGACTTCCCCGCCCTGCACCGTGGCGAGGCCGCGCTGCGTCTGCACCCCCTGGAAGGCGATGGCACACACCGTCCTGCTAGTTCAACGGCGTGATGGGGCGCGAGCTGTGGCCGGACTTGGCGTCGGCGATCTCCACGTTGTACTTCGCCAGGATCTGCGCCGTCTGCAGATCGAGCTGCACGCGGGCGCGGCTGTAGCTGGCCAGGGCGGCGACTTCCCCGCCCTGCGCCGTGGCGAGGTCGCGCTGCGTCTGCACCACCTGGAAGGCGGTGGACGCGCCCAGGGCGTATTTCTTGTTCTCGGCGTCCAGCGTCTGCTCCTGGAGGCGCCGTTCCTTTACGGCCGATTCATAGCGGGCCTTGGCCTGGATGACGGCGATCAGGGCGTTTTGCACGTTCACGCGCACATCGTTGACCTGGCGCTGCATGCCCAACTCGGACTGCCGCAGGGAGATCTGGTCACGGACATAGTCGGCCTGGGCGGTGCGGTTGCGGATGGGCACGGTGAGGTTGAAGGCCATGGAGTAGTCGGGGAAATTGCGGCGGAAGATCTGCGCCAGGGCGTTGCCGTAGCCGCCGACGAAGTAAGCGTCGGCCGGGCTGGTGCCGGGCGGATAGGTGCCGGCGAGCAGCGAGTTGACCTGGCCGGAGAGCGAGTTATGCTGGAACGCCGCGGTCACATCCAGTGACGGCAGCAACTGGCTGCGGGAGCCGGACATGGCGATCTTGGAGTTCTCGATCCCGATGCGCGACTGTTCCAGATCGGGGCGCGCGGAGAGGGCCAGTTCCACCAGGTCCTTGAGTTTGTCGAGGTGGTCGTTGCCGGGCTGGGCCAGCTTATCGGTGACGACGATCCGGGCCTCGGCCACGCTGGGGCTGGCGACGCCGGTGCGGCTGAGGGCGCTCTTGATAATGGTCTCCTGCTGCAGCAGGGCGGTTTCGGAGTTGGTGAGATCCTGCTGCGCCTGGGCGACGCGCGCTTCGGCGCGCACGATTTCGATGGGCGCGAGCGTGCCGATCTGCACTTGCTTCTTGTTGTCCTCGTAGAACTTCTGCGCCACCTCCAGGGCCTTCTGTTTCACCTTGAGGTCTTCGTTGAAGCTGACCAGGTCCCAATAGAGGTTGACGATTCCGGCGACGGTGACCATCACCTGCTGCTTGAAGGTGAGGTCGCCCACCTTGAGATTGTTCTTGGCGACGCGAATGTTGCGGTTGTTCACAGCCAGTCCGAAGCCCTGCAGCAGGCGCTGGGTGAGCTGGACCTGCATGTTGGGGTTCCAGCCGGGGTTGATGATGGAGTTCTTATTGTTGGAGTTGAAGTAGGAGTTGTTCCAGGCGTAAGTGAAGCTGGTGCCGGTGAGGAAGTTCTGCTGGTAGCCGAGATTCAACTGGCGGGAATCGAACGCCAGGGCGGTGGTGCCGGTAGTGATGGTGTTGGACTGGGGCGAAGAGCGGTGGCCGATGGAGCCGCTGGAGAAGAAGGTGGGGTCGAGAGTGGGGATGCTGACGCCGGTTTGCGTGATGACTGTGCCGCCGACGCCGGAGTCGCTGGAAGTGCCGGAAGACTGGGCCGAAGCGCCGGTAGTGCCGCCGGTGGTGCCGCCGGTGACCTGGGATTGGACGCTGGAGGTGGAGGCGCGCACCGAGGACGGCACGCCGCGCAGCAGGCCGCCCGACTGGGCGCGGAGCAGATCGACCTGCGCCAGTTGCGGCGTATAGCGCGAGAGCTCGATGTCGAGGTTGTTCTCAAGCGCGATGGCGATGGTGTCGTCGAGCGAAAGATAGAGATTGCCGGCACGCAGCAGCGAGTCGAGGCGGTTGGAATTCGTGAGGTTGATGGGCGCGACGGTGGGCTGCTTGTAGGGCCGCATGAGGGCGTTGCCATCCGCCTTCGGGACGGAGTAGCGGTCCAGATTCATGCTGGCGGAGGCGGGCGGCGCGGTCTGGCCGGGCTGGGCCTGCTGGGCAAGACCGGCAGGCAGGAGGAGGAGGGCGGCAAGAAAAGCGGCCAGAGCGGATCGGAAGGAGTTCATAGGTGGGACGTCCTGCATGGAGTGAATACGTATGCGATTTGGGGTCAAAACTTGAAGACGCTCTCGAGGGTCCGGATGTTCCTGAAAAACAAGACTATGGTAACGCAGGCCGTACCCGCGGCGGAGCCGTTTGGTGTCCGGAACCGGACACTTCCTGGCCGCGCATGGGACGCCGCGCGCGGGCCTTGCTAGACTAATGCCGAAGTGACACTTACCAGCGAAACCCTGCTCGACATCTTCCGCGCCACGGGCGCCTACTTGAAAGGACACTTCCGGCTGACCAGTGGGTTACACTCCCCGGAATATTTGCAGTGCGCTTTGGTGCTGCAGCATCCGGATCACGCCGAGAGCTGCGGCAAGGCGCTGGCGGCGCAACTGGCGGCGGCGGCGGGGGCAAAGCCGGACCTGGTGGTGTCGCCGGCGATGGGCGGATTGATGATCGGCCACGAGGTGGCGCGGGCCTTCGGGGTACGGCATATCTTCACGGAGCGCGACGCGGAGCGGAAGATGACGCTGCGCCGGGGCTTCGCGGTGAAGCCGGGCGAGAAGGCGGTGGTGATTGAAGATGTGATCACGACGGGCGGATCGTCGCTGGAGGTGGTGGAGTTGCTCAAAGCTCAGGGCGTGGAGGTGATCGGCGCCGGGTCGGTGATCGACCGCAGCGGCGGCAAGGCGGACCTGGGAGTGGCACGGGTGGCGCTGGCCACGCTGCAGGCGACCACCTATCCGCCGGAAGCGTGCCCGCTTTGCGCGCAGGGGCTGCCGGTGGTGAAGCCGGGTTCGCGGCCGGTATAGCACCATGCGGAGAATCCGCATCACGGTGGCCTACGACGGCACGAACTACCACGGCTGGCAGGTGCAGCCGGGGCTGGCAACCGTGCAGGGCTGGCTGGAGAAAGTGGTGGCGGAGATCGAGAGCGCGCCGGTGGACGTGCACGGCAGCGGGCGGACCGATGCGGGCGTGCACGCAGTAGGCCAGGTAGCGGCGTTTTCGCTCCGGAATCCGATTCCGTGCGATAACCTGCGGCGGGCGATGAACCGGCTGCTGCCGCGGGACATTCGAGTGATGGATGTCAGCGAGGCGGAGGCGGAGTTTCACCCGCGGTTCCACGCCCGGGCGAAGAGCTACGAGTACCGGCTGTGGCGTGCCGAGATCTGCCCGCCGATGAAGCGGCTCTATGTCTGCCACCATCCCTATCCGCTGGACGAGGCGGCGATGGTGGAACTGGCTCCGCTCTATGAGGGCGAGCACGATTTCTCAGCGTTCGCGGCGGCCGATGAAAAAGACGCGCTGGGCGCTTCCAAGGTCCGCCTGGTGATGAACGCGCGGCTGTGGCGGGAGGGCGACGAACTCGTATTCCGGGTTCGCGGCAGCGGGTTTCTGAAACACATGGTGCGGATGATGACCGGCACCCTGGTGGAGGCGGGCAAGGGGAACCTGTCGCGCGACGAGTTTCTGGCCCGGCTTTCGGCAGGGTTTGCAGGCAAGGCCGGACCGGCGATGCCGGCGTCGGGGCTGTGCCTGATGAGCGTGGAGTATTAGCACGATGAAACAGATGCTGGGCGTTTTGATTTTGGGTGCGTCGATGGCGTGGGGCCAGGCCGTGCCGGTGATCTTCGATACGGACATGGGCAATGACATCGACGACGCGCTGGCGCTGGCGATGCTGCACGCGCTGGAGTCGCGCGGCGAGGTGAAGCTGCTGGCGGTGACGGTGACGAAGGACAACGTGTGGGCGGCGCGGTATGTGAGCGCGGTGAATACGTTCTATGGGCGCGGGTCGATTCCGGTGGGCGTGGTGGAGGACGGGCCGACGAAGGAAGAAGGCCGGTACGCCCGGCAGGGCGTGGAGGCGGGCCACTGGAAGTATTCGGATGCGAAGGAAGAGGCCGTGGCGCTGCTGGAGCGGACTCTGAAGGCGCAGGCCGATGGCAGCGTGGTGGTGATCCAGGTGGGCTTCTCCACCAACCTGGCCCGGTTCCTGGAAGCGCCGGGCGGGCGGGAACTGGTGGCGCGGAAGGTGAAGCTGCTGAGCCTGATGGCCGGAGATTTTACAGGCGCGGGGCCAGAATACAACGTAAGAGAAGATGTGAGGTCGTGCCGGAAAGTCGCGGAAGATTGGCCCACGCCGATGGTGTGGAGCGGTTTTGAAGTCGGGCGCACGGTGAAGTATCCGGCGCGGTCGATCGAACGCGATTTCCGTTGGACGGCCCGGCATCCGGTGGTGGACGGGTACAAGGCATACATGAAGTTCCCCTACGACCGCGAGACCTGGGACCTGACGGCGGTGCTGTATGCGGCGCGGCCGGAGGGTGGGTACTTCGGGCTGTCGGAGGCGGGCGAGGTGCGGGTGGACGAGAAGGGGACCACGCGATTTGAAGCCCGGGCCGGGGGCCGGAGCCGGTATCTGACCTGGAATGAGACGCAGCGGGCGCGGTCGCTGGAAGCGATGATCTGGCTGGCGACTCAACCCGTGCGGTGAAGCCATGCGAAACTGGAGAGTACAATGAGCGAGAAATTGACTGCCCCGCTTCCGAAATTGCCGCCGGTGGGCAAGTGGCTGCCGGCCGTGGCGCTGGCATGGCTGGTGCCGGGCGGCGGGCATTTCCTGTTGAAGCGGCACTACCGCGGGGCGATTCTGGGCGGCTCCACCCTGATTCTGTTTCTGCTGGGCGTGGCGATGCGCGGCTACATGTTCCAGCCGATGACGGGGGACCTGCTCACCACCATCATCTACGTGGGCGGGTATCTGGCCGATTGGGCGACGGGCGTGCTGTACATCCTGGCGAAGATGCTGGGGTACGACGCGGCAGACGTGGCCGGGCATACGGTGGATTACGGGACGAAATTGATTGTCATTGCCGGGCTGTTCAACATCCTGGCGATGGTGGATGCCTTTGAGATCGCCTCGGGCAGGAAGGACTAGCCACGGTGCCGAAGATCAACTTTTCGCTAACGCATTTTGAAGTGACGATGCTGCTGGCGCTGCTGATTTCGGCGGTGCTGGGGGTGGTGTCGAAGAAGACCGACCGGGAGCGGCTGGAGTACGGGCTGCGGTCGATGGGATGGTTCCTGGTGACGGTATTCGGGTTGGGGTGGCTGATGTATCTCGGGCACCGGTAGGCACACTACGGCCTTGGGCTGGAAGGGCTTCTTTCCGTCACCCCGGACTGGCGCCCGGGGGAACCCGGCAATGGTTGGTTCGCCCGGTGGGATGCAGTTCGAAACTGCCCATCCCACCGTATTTCTTCGGGCGAAGCGGCCGCCTTACTCTAGGCGATGTTGGGGACTCGCTGGCCAGCGGTTCTTATCCCGCACAAAGTATCCCACACCGAAAAAAGCCTTTACATCCAACTTGATGATTCCACAGGCAAATAGAGTTGTGACTGGCAATCCGGCCGGGACCAGGAATGCCTGAGGCGGGCAAAGAGGGCCGGCCAGCGTCGAAAGCGGCAGCCGACTCGACCCTGGGCCGCCGACCGGCCCGCAGGGTCCTGGCGGATGAGTGAGGGTCCGGCCAAGTGTTTACTGCTGAAAGAGGCCATTGACGGCGGGCCGGACGCTTCTGACTCGAAGGTATTTTTCAAACCACTTGAGGCGGTCCATGGCCGCTTCCCAGGAGCTGAAGTGATGGTCGTCGTCATACCACCGCAGCGTCTTGGGGCCTCCCGCCAAATCGTGCACTTTGGGACAACCGGCGACGTTGTCCGGGGTATCGAGCCGTGCGCACTGCACGAGCACAGGAGCAGTGGCCAAGGGGAGGAACTGGGCTGGGTCAGTGGACTCGATCGCCTGCAATGTCCGCTCGAATTCGGCGGGTGACATGCGAGCCCGCATTTCCTGCCAATAGGGACTCTGGCTGGCGCGAATGTGTTCCGATTCGGAGACGAGTCCGCCGACGAGAACGAGGGCTTTCAACCTCGGTTCGACTCCGGCCAGCACTCCGCCGGCGACGGCGCCGTAACTGTGGCCCACGAATCCGAGGCGGGCCGGGTCCACCCCCTTCTGCTGAAGGAGGAGGTCGATGGCCATGCGGAGCGAGATGACCACACCGGCCTGAAATTGCCGTGATTGGTCGAGCCTCGTCTGATTGAGTTCAGGAACGACGCCGCCCCCGCGTGGTGGCGCATCGGTCAGCATGGAGACGGCGCCCGCGCGAGCCAACACCAGGGCTTCGGACAGATAGCTTGTCATGGACTGCCCCCCGCCGTGCTGGAACAGAATGCCGGCAAACGGCGGTTTGACGATCTTGGGTGTGACAAGGACGAGGTTGACCTGGCCGCCGTGGGGTCCGGCAAATCCGCAACCGCGAACGTAGGCATCCGGCCGCTGTGCAATCTCCTCGCACTCCAGCTTTGGGAGCATCGTCCGGTCGTAGTCGAAGAGGGTTTTGCCCGGCTGGGCTTCCGCGCAAACTGGCGCGTGACAAAGGAGGCACATCCAAAGCAGGTGCTTCAAGTATCCAGCTTAGCGTGCGCAGTGACAGGGCGATGGGGGATGCTCCACCGCACTGGGTCCGGGAAAGGTGAACCTGTTCCGGCCAGCACCGTTGTGGCCCTTTGGTGAAGCTGTCGCCGGCTTCGCGCGGAGCGAATGGCTGAAGCTGGGATGGAGATGGCCGGAATTGCGCGGCGTAGCCTGGGTGGCCGGGTCTGGCGGTCTCCGGGCGGATTACTGCTTGCGGACGGTGGTCTCGCTGATCTGCTGGACGGGGCCCAGTTCCTTGCTGCCGAGGGAGGTGGGGGTGGGGCGCTGAATGGCGAAGACCTGGACCGTGGCGCCGTCGGCGGACTGGCGGGAGGTGTAGATCTGGCGCTCGCGGAGTTGGAGGGGCGTGGTGGGGTCCGGGGCGCGGCCGGGGGTCTGATTGCCGTAGATGTCGTACTCCTGGCGCTCGGTGCCATCGGGATTCTTGACGACGCTGCCGACGGTCTGGCGGAAGAGCTTCAGGGAGCCAGTAGTGGCGGCCTCGTATTCGTCCACCTGCGTGCTGGTCTGGTTGCCCTCGATGCGGGAGCGGGTGACGGTGCGGGCGGACTGGTTGAACTGGCCGTTGGTATCGGGCGTGTAGACGACGACGTCGCGTTCAGAGGCGGTTTTGGTGGCGGTTTCGCGCGTGGTGCGGCGTTCAGCGGCCTGAAAACCGCCGTTGATGGAAACCCGCTCCACGACGGTCTGACTGTCGGTGGTGTCGCCGGATTTCGTGGAATCGGTGACGGTGCGCTCGACGGGGGTGAGGACGCCGTTGATGTTGCCGCGATAGGTGGTGACCTTCTCCGTGGAAGCGCCGTTGGCGGAGGTGGTGGTTTCGATGAGCTGCTTTTCAGGCGGGAGCGGGGCGCCGGAGTTGTCGTATCGCTTGATGAGGCGTTCGACGACGACGGTATTGCCCTCCTTGCGGACCACGGTTTCCTTTACCTCTTCGAGGGGCACGCGGCGGCCGTTGAGGTTGCGGGTGGTGAGGGCGGAGCGGCCGTCGCCGCGGCTGGCCTGAGACCATTCGACACGGTTGCCGTTGATGTCGCGGACAGTAGTGACCGCCTGCTGGGCGGCAGCAGGCAGGACGAGGGCGAGGAGGGCGGCAGTGAGGACAAAGGTCCGCATATCTCAATGATCGGCCGGCCTCGCGGCTGGCTTTAGCCTGGGCTTCGCTACAATAGACGTATCGGGGCTATGAAGAGCTTCTACATCGAAACATTTGGCTGCCAGATGAATGTCCACGATTCCGAGAAAGTGATCGGAACGCTGGAGCGTCGCGGCCTGGAGCAAGTGACGACGCCGGACGCGGCCGATCTGGTGCTGTTCAATACGTGCAGCATCAGAGACAAAGCCGAGCAGAAGGTCTTCCAGCGGCTGAGCGAGAACAAGCGGTCGAAGGGCAAGATCTTCGGCGTGCTGGGGTGCGTGGCGCAGCAGGAGGGGGAGAGGATCTTTGAAAAGGCCCCGCACGTCAATCTTGTGGTGGGGTCGGCCAGCTATCCGAAGCTGGGCGAACTGCTGGTGCAGATCGAGCAGGGCGAGCGGCGGGTGACGGGGCTGAGCCTGGATTCGGACGACACGTTCGAGACGCCGATGACGCGGCGGGACAACCCGCACCGGGCCTACATCACGATTATCGAAGGCTGCGACAAGAGCTGCGCGTACTGCGTGGTGCCCTATACGCGGGGCCACGAGCGGAGCCGGACGTCGGAGAGCGTGCTGGCGGAGGCGCGGGAGCTGGCGTCGAAGGGCTACAGCGAGATTCAGTTGCTGGGGCAGAACGTGAACAGCTACCGGGATCCCTCGCCGATGGGATGGAACTTCGCGCAGTTGCTGGAGGCGGTGGGGCGCGTGGAGGGGATCCGGCGCGTGCGGTTCACGACGTCGCACCCCAGGGATTTCGGCAAAGACATCGTGGATGCGATGGACCGCACGGAGACGCTGTGCAACATGGTGCATCTGCCGGTGCAGAGCGGATCGACCAACGTGCTGCGCGCGATGCAGCGGCAGTACACGCGGGAACAGTACATGGAGCGGATCGAGTGGCTGAAGGCCTCAAAGCGCGACATCGCGCTCTCCACCGACATCATCGTGGGCTTCCCCGGCGAGACGGAAGAAGACTTCGCGCAGACGCTGCGGCTGCTGGACGAAGTGGAGTACGACTCGATCTTCAGTTTCAAGTACTCGGTCAGGCCGAACACGCCGGCGCAGGGCATGGGCGACCAGATTCCGGATGAAGAGAAGGGCCGGCGGCTGATTGTGCTGCAGGAGCGGCAGAGGGCGATCCAGATCCGGCGGAACACGGCGCTGGTGGGCACCGAGCAGGAGGTGCTGGTGGAAGGGTTCAACAGCACGACGGGGCAGTGGATCGGCCGGACGTCTCAGAACCGGGTGCTGAACTTCACGGTGGGGCAGCAGAAGGCGCGGGATGAGATGATCGGGCGGTATCTGCCGGTGCGGGTGACGCGGGCGGGCCCGAACTCGCTGGCGGGCGAATGTGCTATAGCGGTGTAAGGAGCGGAGACGCGATGGAAATCGAAATGAAGATCCGGGGCTTGATGATGGATCCGGTGACAAACATGCCGATCGTGATCCTGAAAGACTCGGGCGGGCAGATTCTGCCGATCTGGGTGGGGATCTACGAGGCCAACGCCATCGCCCTGGAGATCGAAAAAGTCTCGACGCCGCGGCCGATGACGCATGACCTGATCAAGAACGTGCTGACCGGGCTGGAGACGGGCGTGGAGAAGGTAGTGGTGAGCGAGCTGCGCGACGATACGTTCTATGCGGTGATCTGGCTGAAGAAGGACGGGGCGTCGATCTCGATCGATTCGCGGCCCTCGGATGCGCTGGCGCTGGCGCTGCGTCTGGACTGCCCGATTTATGTGGACGAACTGGTGCTGAAAAACGCCAAGACCGCGGCGAATGTTTCGGACAAGGCCGGGAGCGACGAGTTGCGGCGCTGGCTGGAAGGGCTGAACGACGAGGATTTCGGCCGCTACAAGATGTAGGAAAGCGGGCCGGCCGGCGAGCCGCGTAAGCATGTTGACTCGCCGGGAGGCGGGTCTGGCGGCCTGCCCTACTCATGGCTGGGAGGAAGGGATGACGGAGAAGGTTCTGGGGCAACTGGCCCGGATGGCGGAGATGGGGATCGAGTTGATTCCGGCGGTGGAATCGCATTTCGTCTTTGCGCGGGCTGGGTGTGTGGTGGTGGTGGAAAGGAAGGGTGACGGGTTTGGGGGGGTGGGGTCGCCGGGGCTGCTGGTGGAGGATGGCGGTTTTGCGGCTTTGGTGAGGCGTGGTGAAGAGGATTGGTTCGTGGGGAGGGGAGAGTCGCGGCGGGCGGGAAAAGACGAAGCAGAGGCGGCCCGGCGGCTTTTTACAGATCTTAAAGCGGTCCTCGACAACTGTTAGGGGGTTTCAAACGTCTTCCATGATGTGAAGACAACTACACAGCACGGAAGGAGAGCCGGACGGTGGGCCGCCGGCATGCTCAGCGTGCTGGTAGTGGTGGCGGGCGCTCCGGAGCCGGTGCGGGCGCTGCCAGGAACGGCGACGCGGTTCGTCCACTATCTGAGCAGCGTGGAAGCGGGGGGCGGCAAGCGGATGAGCATGTGGGACCGGGTGGTTTACAGCCTGGTGCTGGCAGGCAACAAGAAAGAGCGGAGCTAGCGGGCTGGAGGACCGGACTTCACCACCCCCAAATAGCGATGGGGGCCGGGCGGTG
>JARKQJ010000272.1 GCA_029973955.1 Paludibaculum sp.
CCCCCCAACTCTATATCTCCTGGCAGGCCGACGACCCCGAAGGCGATAAGCTCACCTACGCCGTCTACTACCGCGCCGAAGACGAGCGCGAGTGGAAGCTCCTCAAGGCCGACCTCACCGACAACACCCTCCTCCAGGACGCCGAGGTCTTCGCCGACGGCCGCTACCTCTTCCGCGTCGTCGCCTCCGATCGCGCCGCCAACAGCCCCTCCACCGCCCGCGAATCCGATCTCGTCTCTCAACCCGTCCTCCTCGACCAGACCCCGCCGCGCATCACCCTCCAAACCCCGCGCCGCGAAGGCTCCGAACGGATCGTCGACTTCGAGGCCTTCGACGAAGGCTCCCCCGTCCGCCGCGCCGAATACTCCGTCAACGGCGCACCCTGGCGCCTCCTCGACGCCGCCGACGGCATCGCCGACTCGCGCCGCGAACGCTTCTCCCTCCGCCTCCCCGCCACCGGCGCCGAAACCTCCCTCGTCGTCCGCGCCTTCGACTCCGCCGGTAACCCCGGCGCCGCCCGCATCGTCCTCCGTGGAGATTCTAAATAATGACCCGCCGCCTCTTCACCCTCACCCTCGCCGCCCTCTCCGCCGCCTCCGCTTCCGACCTTCAGCTCTGGTACGACAAGCCCGCCGTCGAGTGGGAGCAAGCCCTCCCCGTCGGCAACGGCCGCCTCGGCGCCATGGTCTTCGGCCGCCCCGCCGCCGAACGCATCCAGTTCAACGAGCACACCGTTTGGACCGGCGAACCCCACAGCTACGCCCACCCCGGCGCCCATCAGTACCTCGGCCAGATCCGCTCCCTCCTCGCCGAAGGCAAGCAGAAAGAGGCACAGGCCCTCGCCATGAAGGAGTTCATGAGTCAGCCCATCCGCCAGAAGGCCTATCAGGCCTTCGGCGATCTGCTCATCGAACAGCCCGGCATCGACCCCGCCCAGCTCTCCGCCTACCGCCGCTCGCTCGATCTCGACACCGCCATCGCCACCACCACCTTCACCGCCAACGGCGTCACCTTTACCCGCGAGGTTCTCGCCAGCCATCCCGCCGGCGTCATCGCCGTCCGCCTCACGGCCTCCAAGCCCCGCTCCCTCACCTTTGACGCCACCCTCAAAGCTGCCCACGAGAAGGCTTCCACCACCTCGCGCCCCGACGGCGCACTCTCCATGGCCGGCGCCGTGGCCAACTCCGCCATCCAGTTCGAAGCCCGCCTCGTGGCCATCCCCGAAGGCGGCAAAGCAGAGTCCAAGGACGGCCGCATCTCCGTCCGCGACGCCGACGCCGTCACCCTCCTCCTCGCCGGCGCCACCAACTTCGTCAACTACCGCGACGTCTCCGCCAGCCCCGCCCGCCGCAACGACGCCACCCTCGCCCCGCTCCGCGCCGCCCGCTACGCTACATTGAAAACCGCACACCTCACCGACCACCAGACCCTCTTCCGCCGCGTGAAGCTCGACCTCGGCACCAACGAGTCCGCCGCTCTCCCCACCGACGAGCGCGTCCGCCGCTTCGACACCGCGCCAGATCCGCAACTCGTCACCCTCGTCTTCCAGTACGGCCGCTACCTCCTCATCGGCTCCTCCCGCAAAGGCGGTCAGCCCGCCAACCTCCAGGGTCTCTGGAACGCTTCCAACACGCCCTCCTGGGACAGCAAGTACACCGTCAACATCAATACCGAGATGAACTACTGGCCCGCCGGCATCGCCGCGCTCGGCGAGTGTCAGCAGGCCCTCTTCGACGCTCTGAAGGAAGTCGCCGCCTCCGGCGCCGAAACCGCCAAAGAGCACTACAACGCCCCCGGCTGGGTCCTCCATCACAACTTCGACCTCTGGCGCGGCACCGCCCCCATCAACGCCTCCGATCACGGCATCTGGCCCACCGGCGGCGCCTGGCTCTCCACGCACCTCTGGGAGCACTACCTCTTCACCGGCGACCGCGAGTTCCTCCGCACCCAGGCCTATCCGCTCATGAAGGGCGCCGCGCAGTTCTTCACCGCCTACCTCGTGCGCGACCCCAAATCCGGCAAGCTCATCTCCGGCCCCAGCAACTCGCCCGAACAGGGCGGCCTCGTCATGGGGCCCACCATGGATCACCAGATCATCCGCGCCCTCTTCGCCGCCACCGCCTCCGCCGCCGAAACCCTCAACGTCGATCCCGAGTTCCGCAAAAAGCTCCTCGAAATGCACGCCGAGATCGCGCCCAACCACATCGGCAAGTACGGCCAGCTTCAGGAATGGATGGAAGACGTCGACGATCCGAAGAACGAACACCGCCACGTCTCGCATCTCTGGGGCGTCTATCCCGGCCGCGAAATCACGCCCTACGGTTCGCCCGATCTCTTCGCCGCCGCGCGCAAGTCCCTCGAGTTTCGCGGCGACGCCGCCACCGGCTGGTCCATGGGCTGGAAGCTCAACCTTTGGGCCCGTTTCCTCGATGGCGATCACGCCTGGAAGATCTTCCGCAACCTCATCAGCCCCGCCGCCAATAGCGCCCGCGGCGTGAAAGGCAGAGCCGGTCTCTTCCCCAACCTCTTCGACGCCCACCCGCCGTTCCAGATCGACGGCAACTTCGGCGCCACCGCCTCCGTCATCGAGATGCTCCTCCAGAGCCACGATCCCTACGCCACGCCGCAAACCGTCAGTCCCGTCGAACAGGGCAAGGCGGCCTTTATCCACCTGCTGCCCGCGCTGCCCTCCGCGCTGCCGCAAGGCAAAGCCTCCGGTTTGCGCGCCCGCGGCGGCATCGACGTCGATCTCGAATGGGCCAACGGCAAACTGGTGAAGGCCACCCTCCACGCTCGCCGCGCGCTCCCGGTCACCGTCCGCTACGCCGGCAAGGAGATCCGCCTCCAGGCCGCCGCCAATCGCAACTACGTCTTCGATTCCACCCTCAGCCCGCCACCGCCCGCGCCCGCTAACCTGAAAGAATCCAAATGACGCGGATTCTCTGGAAACTCAACGTCGCCGCCGGCGCACTGGTGGTTGTTGCGGCCCTGCTCGCCCTCTGCGCCGTAGGTTGGTGGGTGTGGCGGCCCACGCCGCAAACCAGCGGCAACATTCAGGCGCCGCTCGGCGCGGAAGTCACCATCGTTCGCGATTCATTGGGCGTCCCGCACATCCGGGCCGCTTCGCTCGAAGACGCCCTCTTCGCCCAGGGCTTCGCCACCGCGCAGGACCGCCTCTGGCAGATGGACTCGCTGCGCCGCCTCGCCGCCGGCGAACTCAGCGAAGTGGCCGGCCGGGCCGCGCTGCCGCTCGATACCAAGGCCCGCCAGTTCCGCATGCGCCGCGTCGCCAATGAATGGGTGCGCCGCATGCCCGCGCGCGATAAGGCCGGCCTCGCCGCCTTCGCCCGCGGCGTCAACTTCTACATCGAAACCCACCGCGGCAACTACCCGCCCGAGTTCACGGCGATGAGCTACGATCCCAAGCCCTGGACCATCGCCGACACCCTGCTCTGCGCCCTGCAGATGAATCGCACACTTTCCGGCCACTACGAGAGCGACATCCAGAAGGCGCGCATGCTGGCCACCGGCGACAAGGCCCGTGTCGAATACCTCTTTCCCACGCGCGCCGGCGACGAGCCGCAGCCCGGCTCCAATAGCTGGGTGGTGAGCGGCGATCGCACCGCCACCGGCAAGCCCCTCCTCGCCAACGATCCGCACCTCGAGTGGACCATGCCCGCCACCTGGCACATGATCCATATCCAGGCGCCCGGCTATCACGTCACCGGCGCCACGCTGCCCGGCGTGCCAGGCGTCATCATCGGACACAACGAGCACATCGCCTGGGGCATCACCGCCCTCCAGTTCGATAACCAGGACCTCTACGCCGAGGACCTCGACCTGCGTTCGGGCCGCTATCGCTTCCAGGGAGAAGAACGGCTCGCTCAGCGCGAATCCGAATGGATTGCCATCCACGGCGAAAAACCCATCCAGGTGATGCAGCTTGTCACCGTGCACGGCCCCGTCATCTCCAGCGAAGGCGGTAAGCCGCTCGCGCTGAAGTGGGGCGCGGCGGTCAGCGAACTGTACGACTTCCCCATCCTCGACCTCAACCGTGCCACCGACTGGCAGCAGTTCCGCGATGCGCTGAGCCGCCTGCGCGGCCCGAACATCAACGTCACTTACGCCGACGTGGACGGCAACACGGGCTGGCAACTGGTGGGCCAGCTTCCGCTCCGCGAGGGCTTCGACGGCAGCGTGCCGCTGGACGGCGCTTCGGGCCAGCAGGAGTGGAAGGGCTTCATCCCCTTCGAACAGTTGCCCGCTTACTACAACCCCAAGTCCGGCATTCTGGCGACCGCCAACCAGAACGGTTTTCCGGAGAAGACGCCGTTCCAGGTCAGCGGGTTCTTCGCTTCTCCGCATCGCGCGAAGCAGATTGTGGACCGTCTCTCCTCGAAACCGAAGTGGACCGCCGAAGAGATGCTGCGGCTGCAGACCGACGTCTACTCGGCCTTCCACAAATTCCTGGCCGACCAGGCCGTGAGTGCCGTCGAGCGCAGAGAAGAGAAGAACTCCATGGCCCGCGAAGCGGCCGCGCTGCTGAAGAGCTGGAACGGCCAGATGGACGCATCGCGGCCGGAGCCCTTCCTCGCCACCCTCCTGTATCAGCATCTGCGGCGCGCCGTGAGCGAGCGCGCCTGCCCCAAGGACGGCAATGAAGTGCGCACCTTCATGGTGCCCGGCGCGTTGACCAGGCTAATCCGCGAGCGGCCCTCGGGCTGGTTTGACAACTACGACCTGCTGCTGGCCAACGAACTGGCCGATGCCATGGAGGAAGCGAAGCGCATCCAGGGCCGCAATCCCGCCAGGTGGCAGTACGGAAGGCTGAACGAGCTGACCATCTCACATCCCATCGCCAGCCGCATCAAGTGGATCGCGCCTTACTTCAACATCGGCCCCGTGCCGGTGAGCGGCTCGGGTACGTCCATCAACGCCGCCACGCCGCGGCTGGGTCCGTCGATGCGCTTCATCGCCGACGTCGCCGATTGGGATAAAAGTATGATGAACCTGCCCACGGGGGAGAGCGGCCACATCTTCTCCGGGCACTATAAAGATCAATGGGAAGCCTTTGCGGCCGGCCGCAGCTATCCCATGCCCTTCGCGAAAGTCCCGGAGGGCAAGACTCTGGTATTGAGGCCCTGATCGCCTCCGCGTGCGATGGTTGATTCGTCCGGCGAGTCGAGGAGTATATGAACCGCAATCATTTGCTTGGTCTGTGGGTGGCCGCGGCGCTGTGCGCCATGGCCGAGACGCCTTATCAGAAGCCGTCCAAGGAGATTCTGGATGTTCTGAACGCGCCGGCGCCGCCGGCGCCATCGGTGAATCCGGCGCACACCCACATCCTGCTCCAGGAGCGGAGGCTGGCGCCGCCCATCGCGGAACTGGCCGCGCCGGTGCACCGCATCGCCGGGCTGCGCATCAATCCGGCCAACAACGGCCAGCATGCGCCGCTGGTGACGGTGACGGGATTGACGCTCAAGAAGATCGAAGGCGGCGCGGAGACCAGGATCGCGGTGCCGCCGGGCGCGCGGTTCGGCCTGCCGGTATGGAGTCCGGACGGCAAGCAGTTCGCCATAGTGAACTACACGCCGTCGAGCGTGGATCTCTATGTCGGTTCGACGGCTTCGGGCGCGCTGCGGAAAGTGCCTGCGGTGAAGGTGAACGACGCGCTGTCGGGCGGTTTCCGCAGCGGCGGCGCAGTGAGCTGGTTGGCCGGGAGCAGGCAGTTGCTGGTGCGGACGGTGCCGGCCGGGCGCGGAGCTGTTCCTCAGAGACCGGCGGCGCCGTCGGGACCAAACGTGCAGGAGTCATCGGGCCAGGCCGGCCCGGTGCGCACGAACCAGGACATGCTGACGAGCCCCTACGACGAGAAGTTGTTCGACTACTACTGCACGTCGCAACTGGCGGTGGTGGACGCGGCGACGCTGGCGGTGACGCCGCTCGGCAAGCCGGCGGTGATTACCTCCGCGCAGTCCTCGCCCGACGGCAAGTACCTGCTGGTGAGCAGGGTGCAACAGCCGTATTCGTACCTGCATCCCTATTCGGCGTTTCCGCGCGAAGTGGAGGTATGGGACAGGACGGGGAAGATGGCGCACAAGGTCCATTCGGCTCCGCTGCAGGACCGCATCCCGATCGAAGGCGTGGCGGTGGGACCGAGGAATGTGGACTGGCGTCCGACCGAAGGCGCGACGCTGGTGTGGTGGGAGGCGCTGGACGGCGGCGATCCCCGGAAGCAGGCCGAGTTCCGCGACAAGCTGATGATGCTGCGGGCGCCGTTCCAGGCCGCGCCGGCGGAGATCTACAAGACGCGGCAAAGGGCGCGTGGATTGATCTACGGCGAATCCGGCGGATTGGCGTTCGTCAGCGACTACGACCGCAACCGCCGCTGGACACAGACGGTGCGGATCTTCCTCGACGACCCTTCAGCACAGGCCAAGACGCTGTGGTCGCTGAACGTACAGGACCGCTACAAGGATCCGGGCAACCCGCTGATGAAACGGCTGCCGAACGGTGAGAGCGTGCTGCAGCAGAACGGCGACTGGATCTTCCTGGCCGGCGAAGGCGCCTCGCCGAAGGGCGACCGGCCGTTTCTGCGGCGGATGAACCTGGCGACGGGCGAGACCGAAGAGATCTTCCGGGCGGGCGAGACGGGCTTTGAAGAGGTGCTGTCTCTGCTGTCGGACGACGGCTCGAAGTTCCTGACGCGCTACGAGACGCCCACCGCTCCGCCGAACCTGTTCCTCCGCACGAAGGGCAGCGAGACGCGCACGGCGCTGACCGCCTTCCAAGACCCGACACCGCAGATCCGCGGGATCAGGCAGCAATTGGTGACTTACAAGCGCAAGGACGGCGTGCAGCTCTCGTTCACGCTGTTCCTGCCCCCGGGCTACAAGGAAGGCGAACGGCTGCCGACCATCCTGTGGGCGTATCCGCTGGAGTACAACGACGCCGACACGGCGGGGCAGATCGGCGGCTCGACGCAGCGCTTCGTTTCGCTGCGCGGGGCGTCGCACCTGTTCATGCTGCTGGCCGGCTACGCGGTGCTGAACAACGCCACGATCCCGATCATCGGCGATCCGGAGACGGTGAACAACACCTACATCGAGCAGCTCACGATGGGCGCGGAGGCGGCCATCGACAAGGCGGTTGAAATGGGCGTGACGGACCGCAACCGGGTGGGCGTCTCGGGCCACTCCTATGGGGCGTTCATGACGGGGAACCTGCTGGCGCACACGCGGCTGTTCAAGGCCGGCGTCGCTCGTAGCGGGGCCTACAACCGCACGCTGACGCCGTTTGGATTCCAGAGCGAGCGCCGGACGTTCTGGCAGGCGCGGGACACCTATATGAAGATGTCACCGTTTACCTATGCGGACCAGATCAAGGATCCGATCCTGCTGATTCACGGTGAAGCAGACAACAACCAGGGGACCTTCCCAATCAATAGCGAGCGCCTGTATCAGGCGGTGCGGGGCAACGGCGGGACGGTGCGGCTGGTGATGCTGCCGTTCGAATCTCACGGCTACGCGGGAAAAGAGAGCGTGGAGCACGCCATCTGGGAGATGCAGAGCTGGTTCGACCGGTACGTCAAGAACGCAAAGTAGCCGGAGAGTGTCCTCAAGGGATAGGCCGGCATGATGCCCCAGACGGGCGTGGTAGTGCCGGAGCGGCAGTTCTGGAGGGCGCCGGCGGTGGTGAGAGTGCAGGGATTGAACCAGCGCTCGCGGGTGGGGGTGGAACTTCGGACAAATAGAGCCGCGCCAGCGGGGCAGAATAGCGGTTGTTGCCGGCACGAGCCGGCGAGAACGCGCAAGATCCGGCCGGGACCGGGGTGGCAGGCTGGAAAGGAGAGCCCGAGGCTACATTTGTGAGACGAACGAATAGGTTCCGGACTGGAGCGTGTAGACGGCCTTGCCGTTTTCGTGGCGGAGGAACTTCACACCGGTTGAGGTTTCGACGGTCTTGCCGCTTTCCTTGACCGAGGCGGGCGAAGCGGCGGGCAGGAAGAGCGTGGCGGTGGTGTTGGCAGGGACAGTGGCGGTATAGGTGAGTGTCTTGCCGGCGGTCTTCCAGGCGCTGCGGATGCGGCCGTAGAGGGAGTCGTAGTGACCTTCGGCGGAGGTCATCTGACCGGTGGGGTCGGGCTCCGGCTGGAGGATGAACGAGTGGAAGCCGGGCTCGCCGCGCTGGATGCCAAGGGAGTAGGCGATCAACCACTGGCCGACGGCGCCGAAGGAGTAGTGGTTGAAGGAGTTCATGCTGTTGTTGCCGCCGAAGCCGTCTTCGATGGTGTAGCTATTGAGCCGTTCCCAGATGGAGGTGGCGCCCTGATTGATGGGATAGAGCCAGGAGGGGTACTGCTCGTTGAGCAGGAGGCGGTAGGCGAGGTCGGAGCGGCCGGAATCGGAGAGGGCTTTGCTGATCCAGGCGGTGCCGATGAAGCCGGTCATGAGGGAGTAAGGGGGGCGGTTGACGCCGGTATCGTCCTTGTTTTCACGGATGACGGTTTCGGCGAGGTTTTTGGCCATTTTGGGGATGTTTTCGGCGCTGAACGCGCCCAAAGCGAGACCTACGGCGTAAGAGGTCTGGGTGTCGGCGAGTTTGAAGGCGGCAGTGGCCTGCGGGTTTGGGGTATTGGAGGCGATGAAGCTGCCGCGTCCGCCGATGAGGCCGAGGGTTTTTCTATCCGCGTTGACGAAGGTCCTGTTGAAGAACTCCTGGCGGGCAGCATGGAGGCGGCGGTATTTGGCGGCGTCCTCGGACTTACCGAGGAGGGTGGCGACCTGGGTCATGATTTCGAGGTCGAAGACGTGATAGGCGGTGGCGAGGAACTGCGGACCGAGAGCGTTGTTCTGGGGGCCGAGCCAATCGCCGAGGTTGGCGTCGCTGGTGAGGCCGGTTTTGGGATCGATGGAGTTGTCGAGGAAGTCGATGTAGGCGGCCATGGCGGGGTAGTGGTTCTCAAGAATGGCCTTGTCGGCGTACTGGAGGTAGACCTCCCAGGGAACCGTGATGCCGGCGCTGCCCCAGAGCACGCCGCCGAAGCCGCCGCCGATGGGAGCGACGTCAGTGAAGCGGCCGTTGGCGCCCTGCACGTCGCGCATGGCCTGCATGTGGCGGGTGAGGAACTGATCGGCATTGGAGACGTAGGTGGCGGTACGGGAGAAGACGCTGATGTCGCCGGACCAGCCCATGCGTTCGTTGCGCTGCGGGCAATCGGTGGGGATGGTGAGGAAGTTGTCGATATTGGACCAGACGAGGTTGGACCAGAGGCGGTTGACCTTGGGGTGGGAGGACTGATAGTCCGCCGTGAGGAAGCGGATGGAACTGATGGCGACGGCCTGAACGGCAGTGAGGGGGAGGGGCTGGTCGAGGCCGGTGATCTCAATGTACTGGAAGCCGTGGGAGGTGAAGCGGGGCTGATAGACCTGGGGGCCGGCCGTCATGGTGTAGAGATCCTGGGAGAGGGCGGCGCGGTAGTTTTCGGTGAGGATCATGCCGATGTTGTCGCCGTACTGCTTGAGGTTGGGGTAGGGCATCTCGGCGAAGCGGAGGGTGATTTTGGCGCCGGGCTTGCCGGCGGCGATGGAGATGCGAGGGACGCCGACGATGTTCTGGCCGAGGTCGTAGACGTAGACGCCGGGACGGGGCTGCTTCATGGACCTGGCGGTGAGGGTCTGATAGACTCCGGCGTTTTCGCCGATTTGGCCGATGAGCTTGAGCTTGTCAAAGTTCATGGGTGGGGCTGGCGGGCCGAAGCGGTTGGGTTCGGAGCCAACGAAGGTGGTACCGGCGAGGGGGACTTCGACGGCGGGCTTCCACCCGGTGTCGTTGTAGGAGGCGGTGAGCCAGCCGGCGACGGCGGCTTCGCGGGTGGCATCGTAGACTTCACCATTGTCGAGACTGGCGTAGACGAGGGGGCCCTTGTTGGAGAACTTCCAGCGGGGATCGCCGGTGACGAGGGTGTCGGAGGTGCCGTCTTTGTAAGTGACCACGAGTTTGGCGAGAAGGGACTGGCGATCGCCGAAGTGGTTCCAGATGGTGCCGAAGCTGAGGAGGCCGCTCCACCAGCCTTCGCCGAGCATGGCGCAGAGGGCATTCTGACCCGGGGCGAGCATGGGTGTGACGTCGTAGGTCTGATAGAGGTGGGTGAGGTTGTATTGGGTGAGGCCGGGGTTGTAGTAGTCGCCGGAGATGCGTTTGCCGTTGAGGTAGACC
Source organism: Paludibaculum sp. (assembly GCA_029973955.1). Taxonomy (GTDB): domain Bacteria; phylum Acidobacteriota; class Terriglobia; order Bryobacterales; family Bryobacteraceae; genus Paludibaculum. Next base: position 10,219 of record JARKQJ010000272.1, read on the forward strand.
TCATAGATGCCGCGGGCGGTGACGTAGAGGCGGGCGCTGCCGATGGGTTTGGCCGCGGTGTTGAAGGCGGCGCGGAGGAGGGGGTTGCCGTTGCGGCTGGGGTCGCGGACGACAAAGAGGCCTTTGCCGCCGCCGGAGAGAGAGAAGCGGCCGTCGCGGATGGGGAGGGCGGCTTTGGCGTAGATGCCCTGGTAGGGAGAGGCGGCGAGGTCCTCCTGGAAGAGGACGTTGTTGGGAGCGCGGTTGTTGCGGACCTGCACGTTGCGGAAGGTGGCGCTCTGGCCGGGATCGAGAGCGAAGCCGATGTCGCAGAGGAGGCCGTAGGCGATGTAGTTGCCGCCGGCGCCGGCGGGATTGAGATTGACCCCATTGGGGGCTGTACGGCCGAAGGGTCCGCCGCCACCCGGGCCGGGGTTGGGAGCGGGGACGCCGATGGCGGTGAGGGAGGCTTTGGCGTCGATGGTGATGGTGATCTGGCCGAAGGCGCTGCGCACGTGGACGGTGTGTTCGGCGTTCCTGTTGGCGGGGGTAAGGATATCGCCGCCGATTTCAAAAGTACAGAAGGGCCGGGAGGGGGAATCGGCCTGCTGATAGCCGACACGGTAGACGTTGAGCCGGGCTTTGGCGGCAGGGGTGGCTTCGAGCGGAGCGATGTCGAGTTCGAGCTTGATGTAGCTCTGGTCCTTGGCGTTCTGGAGTTGATAGATGTTCTTGTTGCGATCCATGAGGCGAGGATCGTTAGCGCCGTAGACGAAGGAGGCGCGGGCACTACCGGGGGCGATGGCGACGGTGTAGGCGACGTCGAAGATGGAGAGGTAAGGCGCATAGAGAGCAAGGTCTTCAGCGCCGCCACCGATCCATTTCGCGCCGCCCCAGGCGGGTGCGTTGGGGGAGGGATCCATGAGGCCGGTTTCGAACCAGGAGGAGGCGGTGAGCTTGGCGCCTTTCAGGTCCCAGGCGGTGACAGTCCAGGAGTAGCGTGTGGCGGCCTGGAGGGGTTGGCCGGCATAAGGGATGGCAGCGGCGGTTCCGGAGTCGACACGGCCGGAGTCCCAGACGGTGTTGCCGCGAGGATTCTTCACGGTGAGCTGGAAGGCGGCTTGGGCGAGGCCCCGCTCTCCGGCGGCGGCGGCCATCTGCCAGGCGAAGCGGGGCTGAGCGACGTCGAGGCCGAGGGGCGTTTTGCTGTATTCGACGGTGAGGTTCTGGAGAACGGCGGCGGCGGGGACGGTCTGAGCAAAGGCCAGAAGGAGGGCGGAGAGGAGGAGTAGTTTCATAGGGGCCTGCGGAGTGTTTCTGGGCCTAAATCCGGTCTCATTCGTATCATGGGTGGCGGGGCGCTGCCAAGTTTTCGGTGGGGGGTTCCGCATGGCGGAAGGGACGAGGAGGGCACGTATAACGGCTGAGGGCTAGTAGGGCATGGTGGTGGTGGTGAGGCGGAAGCGGGTAACGGTCCAGCCGGCGGCGTGGCGGATGACGCCGGCCTGTTCGGCAGAGATGTCGATGTCCGACCAGGTGAGGTGATGGATGGGCTTTTCGGGGTGGGCAACCACCTCGAAGGCGCGTTTGGCGCCGGTGGCGGTGACGCGGGAGATTTCGATGTTGCGAAATTCGGGGATGCCGCGCCCGGGCGGCTCGATGGGACGGGTCATGGCGATCCAGTGCGCGGGCACGGGCTTGCCGTTGAAGGACTCGGGGAGTTTGGGGTAGCTGAAGGCGGGGAACCAGTCGAGGTTGAACTCGAAGGGGACGGGGACGCCTTCCATGGTGATGTCGTGGAAGCGGATGTTTTCGACGAGTCCGCCGCGGACGCGGGCGGATTTGAAGCGGATGCCGGCCTGAGTGCCGATGGCGCGAATATTGTAGACCTCGACATCATGGACGCCGCCGGACATATCGCTGCCGATGGTGACCATGCCGTGACCGGCGCGGGTGATGCAGTTGCGGATGATGACATTGGTGGTGGGGCGGTTAACGCGAAGGCCGTCGGCGTCGCGGCCGGACTTGAGGCAGATGTTGTCGTCGTTGCACTCGATGTCGCAGTTTTCGATGAGGACGTGGGAGGAGGAGTCGATGTCGATGCCGTCGGTGCTGGGGCCTTGGCCGCCTTCGTTGGCGCGGATGACGAGTCCGGCGATGGTGATGTGCTGAGAGTAGGTGGCGGTGAGGGTCCAGAAGCCGGAGCGGCGGATGGTGAGATCGCGGACTTGGACGTGGGTGGAGTTCTGGATGAGGATGGGACGGATGCGCTGGCAGTCGTAGTCGACGGCCCAGCGGACGCCGCGGGCGACGTAGTCTTTGAGCATGCCGCTCTGGTGGTCGTCACCCCAGAACTTGCGCCACCAGAAGGGGCCGTGGCCGTCGATGGTGCCTTTGCCAGTGATGCGGACGCCGGATTGATCGATGACGTTGAGGAGGGCGACGGGCCAGGACATTTCGATGCCGCCGATGCGGGAGGGACGGATGGGGTATTGGGCGTCGTCTTCGACGGCGTGGAGGGTGACGCCGGGACCGAGGCGGAATTCAATGCCGGACTTGAGGAATAGGGCGCCGGAGACGTAGTCGCCTGGAGGGAAGACGACGGCGGCGCCGTTGGCGGCGGCGGTGTCGATGGCTTTCTGGATGGCGGCGGTGGAGAGGGTGCGGCCGTCGCCCTTGGCTCCAAAGCCGGCGACGCTGACGTCCTGGGGCGGGGCGGCAATCAAGGGCAGAACGAGAGCGAGGAGAGAGAGGAGGAGGCGCGGCACGTGAGTATCGTACCTGAGGATTCGCGCGATAGAGCTAGCGGCTGGGGCGGGAGAGGAGCTGGACGATGGCGGTGAAGTTGTTGTCGCGGGCGGCGTCGAGCGGGGTTTTGCCGGAGGAGGAGGGGATGGACGAGTCGGCGCCTTTGGCGAGGAGGAGTTCGACGATGGAATCGCGGCCCCAGGAGGCGGCGATCCAGAGGGGCGTGGTTTGAGATTCGGATTCGCGAGCGTTGATGCCGGCGCCCTTGGCGAGGAGGAGTTCGGCGATTTCGCGGTGGCCACCGAGGGCGGCGTCGTGGAGGGGTGTGATGCCTTGGAGGTCGCGGGCATTGACGTTGGCCTGGCGATCGAGGAGGCGTTGAGCGATGGCGGAGTAGCCTTTGACGGCTGCCCAGTGGAGGGCGGTTTTGCCTTCCTTGTCGGTGGCGGCGACGTTGGCATTGAGCTTGAGGAGCATGTCGACGATTTCGAGCTTGCCGCGGGAGACGGCGGTGATGAGGGTCCACTGGACGGGCTGGGATCCGGCGGGCAGCGCGGGGGCCGGTCCGGTTTTGGCGGCGAAGAGGAGCTTGATGCAGGAAGAATGGTGGCCGGCGATGGCGAGGTCGAGGGCATTTTCGCCGCGGAGGTTGAAGCTGGCAGGGTTCCCGCCGAGTTCGAGGAGGAGTTTGACGGCATCGGCACGGCCGTTGCGGGCGGCGTGATGGAGAGGCGTATCGCCGCTGCTGTCCTGGAGGTTGATGACGGCGGGGTCTTTGGCGAGATCGCGGAGGCGGGCGAGATCTCCGTCGCGGGCGGCGTCGTGGATGGGAGCGGCGAAGAGAGCGGCGGCCAGGAAGAGCAAGGGCAGCAGCCGGGAGAGGCTCAACACACTGGCAGTGTAACGCAAAGAGCTATTTGATCCCCACGGATTCGGGCTGATAGGGGAAGCGGTGCACGTTGCGCATGCAGGCGGAGAGGGCTTCGAGAAGCGAGCGGCCCCAGCCAGTGGGGAGGAAGGGAGCGGTGGCCTGGTTGGTCTGTTTGTCGGCGACCGCGAAGAAAGGCATATTGGGATCGGGCGGGTTGAGGTATTCGTAGACGCGGATGGTGAATTCGATCTCGATGCCATCCTGCTGTTTGAGCATCGAGAACTGATGCAACTGGGCGAGGCGTTCGGCAGGGTTCGATTGCGCGAATTTCCATTCAGCCACGAAGAGGACCTCCAGAGAAGCGGCGTAGTGTAGGGCTTTGGTAGATTGTAGCGCCGGCGAGGCGGGGAGTGGCGGGGTAACTGGATGCACCAGCGCCGCGGCACGGATCGCACGGCAGGCCGTATGATTGGGCTGGAGCCACCGCGTACGGAGTGCAGCGATGAGAAGAAGAGATTTCCTGGCAGGCAGCGGCGGGATGTTCGGCGGGGAGCGGCCCTGGCTCCAGAGAGTGCGGATTTTCGCGAACACTTTACTGGCGACGGGGGTGGACCGACTGGGCGCGAAGCAGACGCCGGCGTGGGCGGGCGTGATCGACACGCGGAACTGGAGCGTGCCGGGAAAGGACGTTCCGGCGGCGCCAGGGATCCGGGAGAGCGACCGGGCGGTGGGCGGCGCGAATCTTTATCACGACAGCGTGACGCTGCGGGTGTTTCTTGCGCTCTCGGAGGTGACGGGCGACGCGAAGTACCGGCGGGCGGCGAACGAGTACATGGGATGGTTTCTGGAGGCGTGCCAGAGTGCAGCGAATGGACTGCTGGCATGGGGCGAGCACCTCTATTACAGCTTCGAGCGGGATGCGGTGGCGGTTGAACGGAAGAACCATGAACTCCTGGAGTGGACAGCGCCGTGGGATCTGCTGTGGGCGGTGAACAGGCAGGCGACGGCGCGGGCGATCGACGGGTTGCGATACCACCACTTCGAAGACCGGCCGGGAACGCTGTACAACCGGCACGCGACGTGGCAGCGGGCGGAGCACCAGAAGCGGGAAGGTGCGCAGCCGTGGATCAAGCATTCGGGGGCGTACGCGCATGCGTTCGCGTACCTTTACTCGAAGACGCACGAGCAGAGGTGGCTGGATTGGGCTCGAGGAGATGCGGGGATCTACTGGTCGCGGAGGGATGAGAAGACGGATCTGACATTGAGCTGCATTGACGACCCGCGGCCGGGGTCGAAGCTGGCATCGGGCGGACAGGCGCTGCTTGGATACTGGCTGCGCAAGGCGGGTGCGCTGGCGCCGGCAGAGAAGGAGTTCAGCGCGCGGGGGCGGGCGTTTGTGAAGGCGTGGGAGAAGTACAGCTACGACCAGGCGCGGGGCGGATGGCGGACCGCGCTCAACCTGGACGGAAGCGCGGCGGGGCAACAGTTGGCGGCGCCGTGGCAGTTCGCCTACGGGGAGAGCGAGTTGCTGCCGTATGGGCGCGTGGCGGCCTACCTGGCGCAAGTGGACCGTGACGCCTCGATGCTGGCGACGGCGAAGCGCGTGGCTGGAACCGCGGCGGCAGCGGAGATTCCGGCGGGGGCGTCGATCGAAGGCCTGGGGATGGCTTTGAATCTGATGATGGACCTGCACGGGCTGGAGCCGAAGGGCGGATGGCTGAAAGAGGCGGAACGGTGCGCGGGCATGACAGTGGATCGGTATTGGGGAGGATCGGTCGAGAAAGGACTATTCGTGCGGATGCCGGGAGACCCGTATTACGAGTCGAAGACGGGGCCGGGATTCGTACTGGCGGGGCTGCTGCGGCTGGACGCGGCACAGATGGGCAAGAGCCTGGCTGGCGACTGGACGCTGTAGGAGGCGAGAGTAGAGTGATGCATTCCGGATTTCGTTTGGCATGTGCGGCGGTGATGGCCATGACGGTTTGGGGACAGGCGGAGAAGCCATACCTGTCGTCAGACCGGCGGGCGATGACGGCGCCGGAGTTGAAAGACGCGCCGGACGAGTGGATCTCGCGGTCGTTTCAATGGGTGGAAGAGATGCTGACGGAGCACAAGCCGGCAGTGGTGGAGCATCCGGTACGGAGGGCTGCGCTGATCCGGCTGGACGATGTGCTGCACATCGAGTCGGCGCCAAAGAAGACGCTGGTGCAGGAGTTCTACCGGGCGCGGATGGAGAAGGCGGTGGCGGAGATCGAGCAGACGCGGGTGAGTTCGGGGATGCGGATCTGGAAGCTGTACAACCATGGATGGCTGGTGCGGACACGGACGGTGTCGTTCGCATTTGACATCGTGCCGGGGACATCGGAGCCGGGATTTACGGTGGACAAAGGCGTGTTGCGGAGGCTGGCCGCGCAGGCAGACGCTCTGTTCATCAGCCATATGCACTCGGACCATGCGAACCAGATGGTGGCGGGCCTGTTCCTGGAGATGAACAAACCGGTGGTGGCGCCGGAGGGGCTGTGGCAGGGATCGGAGATGGCGGCGAAGCTGACGTATCCGGAACGGAGCGCCTGGAAAGTGCACGTGCTGGCGCTGAGCGGGGGGCGAAGCCTGAAGTACGTTGCGTATCCGGGGCACCAGGGAAAGGCGCCGATCAACAACGTGCATCTGGTGAGGGCGCCGGAGGGATTGACAGTGGTGCAGACGGGTGACCAGTATGGCGACGCGGGCCCGGGGACGGACTTCGACTGGATCATGCGGATCGGCCGGAAGCACAAGGTGGACGTGCTGTTGCCGAATTGCTGGACGAAGGAGATTCAGAAGATGGCGCAGGGCGTGAATCCGGCGCTGATTTTGACCGGGCACGAGAACGAGATGGGGCACACGGTGGACCACCGGGAAGACTACACGCAGACCTACAACCGCCTGTTCGGGAGCCGGTATCCGTTCATCGTGATGGGGTGGGGCGAGAGCTATGGATTCTCCCGGTGAGGACTGAGGGAGGGAATTCCGCAGGGAAGCCGGAAAACGCGCCGCGGCACGCGACTGAGAGAGTATGGAGGTGATGGCACTCCAACGGGACCGGTCGTGGCGCGGGGGATCCGTGTGCCCGGGAGACCTTGGGGCGGTGAGCCTGGAAGATCGCGTGACAGTGCTGTATGAGACGCACCGGGAAGAGATCTACCGGTTTCTGGTGGGGCATGGCATGAGTCCGGGTGAGGCACAGGATGCCACGCAGGATGTATTCGTCGATCTCTACACGGCGCTGAAGAAAGGCACGGCAGTGGAATCGCCGAGGGCATGGTTGTACACAGTGGCGGGGCGGAGCGCGGCGGACTACTGGCGGCGAGTGAAAGGCGGGTTCCGGGTCCAGTTGGAGTTGGAAGAGAGTCCGGCGGCGCTGATGCCAGCCGATGAGCCGACGCCGGAAGAGCAGGCGCGGAGGAATCAGAGGCTGAGAAGGATCGCGGCGGGACTGGGGCAACTCCCGAAAGAGCAGAGGATGTGCATCCAGTTGAGGATGCAAGGGCTGCGTTACCGGGAGATTGGAGCCATTCTGGGGGCCCCTACTTCCACAGTGGCGGACTGGCTGGCGGCCGCAATAACGGCCTTGCGGGAGGATGGCCGATGAGCGAGCACCTCACGCAACAACAGCTGTTGCGCCACCTGGATGGCGAAATGAGGGTACTGGAGGAGCGCAAGGCTGAGAAGCACTTGCGGGCATGCTGGTCGTGCCAGGCGGAACTGGGGCGGCTGCAGGCGCAGATTGCGGAGATTCTGGAGGCAGAGCAGAAGGTCTACGAACCGGCGCTGCCGGAGCCTCCGCGCCCGTGGGCGAGGCTGGAGCCGAAGCTGGCACAGGCGGGCGCGGCCGGAGAAAGCCGCGAGCGGGCGGGTTGGCTGCCGAAGCTGAACGTGCCGCGGTGGGCATGGGGCGGAGCGGCGGCAGCGGTGGTGATCGCCTGGACCACGTGGCTGGCAGCTCCCGTGGCGTTGGCGAAGGAAGCGCTGCGCCGGGCGGCGGTGGAGACGGAGCAGCGGCAGCGGGTGTCGGGCAAAGCAGTGCTGAGGCAACGAGTGAGCGTGCGACGGGCGAGGCGGCAGGGCGCGGCGGTGGAGAACTCGTCGTTGAGTGCGTACAGGTGGGCGCAAGGAAGCTATTGGCGGCTGCAGGACGATCCAGTGGGTGCGGAGCTGCGGGAGCGCTATGCGGCGAATGGCATGGGGGAGGCGCTGCCACTCTCGGGTGCGGCTTTGGAGGGATGGACAAGGCTGACGGGCGGTTGGGCGCGCGCATCGAGGTCGGGCGAGACGACCAGCGTGGAAGTAGCTTCGGCAGAAGCTGGCCTGGCGCGGGGGCTGGAGCGAGTGAGCATCGAGCTGGAGGGTGGCGAGTATCGAGTGAAGGCGATGACGCTGTCGTTCCGGGACGCGGAGTTTCGCATCCAGGAAGAAGAGACGGTCGAGGCGGCGCGCGGGGAGTTGCCGGCGGATGTATTGGCGAAACTGGGAGGCGAGGAGCGGGAAGCAACCGCCGTGGCCCGGCAGAGCGCGGGCGTCCCGGCGCCGGCAGAAAACAGGGATGAACTGGAGATGGCAGTGCGGTACGAACTGCACGGCATAGGAGCGGACCTGGGCGAAGGAATCGAGATCACGGCCCGGGAGGGCGAAGGCGTAGTGGTGGATGCGCGGCAGTCCTCCGAGGAGATGAAGGCACGGCTCAAGCCGCTGCTGGCGGAGCGGGCGGGGGTGCGGCTGATCCTGGAAGGGGAACCGTCGAAAGGGAATACGCAGGGGGGCGTGTCGAGAGTGATACCGGACAAGTCGACGGGTGGCGGCAGTAGAGATCGAAAGCTGTCAACGTATTTTGGCAGCGCGGGGGCGCAGGAGAACTTCACAAGGCTGGCATTGGCGGGCAGCGGGAATCTGCTGGAACACGCCTACGCCTGGCACGAACTGGCGCGGCGCTGGCCTGCGGAGGCTGAGAAAGGGCTGACGAAAACGGCGCAGGAGCAACTGAAGGCAATCCTGCGGGATCATGGCCGAGAGATCACGGCGCGGGTGGAGGAACTGGAAGACCTGTTGCATCCGATGGTGAAGGGAATGGATGTGCAGGCAGGCGAGTGGCAGCCAACACGGCCGCTGGAGCCGCAGGCAAATGGCGAAATTGCAGTGACCCTAGCGCAAAGGACGGACAAGCTACTGCGTGCGATGCTGACGGACTCCGACCAGCGGGTAACGGCGGAGGCGGCGCTGCCGGAGATCGTGCGCAACCTGCAGGAGTTGGAGTGGAGGGCGCAGCAGCTGCGTCAGTCGAAGCGGCAGTAATCGGCTAGACTCAGGAAATGGGGTCGCTGGAGGAGGAGGGGGGCAACTCCCGAGTTCGCAACTGTCAACGCGCGGCAATCCTGTTTTGTGCGTGGGCGTGGTGTGCGACGAGTCCCGCGATGCTGGGGCAGTCCGGAGAGTTGAGCGGGTTTGTGCGCGATCCCCGCAGTCTGCCGGTGGCGGGGGCGAGGCTGGAGTTCCGGAACGAAGCGACGGGGGTGAAGCTGCGGGCTCGGACAAACGAGGAGGGGCACTACAGCCGGGCGGGGATCAAGCCGGGGGTTTATTCGGCACTGGTGGAGGCAACGGGGTTCCGAACGCTCACGCGGAGCGGGATTGTGATCGAAGTGGAGGACCGGGCGGGGCTGGACTTCGAAGTGCAATTGAGCGACGTTTCGGCCAGCATCACGGTGACGGGCGAGGCGGCTCCAGAGCCGATGGCGCTGGGCGGGGCTCGAGGCACGGTGGTGGACCAGCAGTTTGTGGAGAGGATGCCGCTGAACGGGCGGAGCTTCCAATCGCTGATCCACGTGACGCCGGGGGTGGTGGTGGCGCAATCGTTCCAAGAGGCGCCGGGGCAGTTCAGCGTGAATGGGCAGAGAACCAACACAAATCACTTCTACGTGGACGGGGTGAGCGCGAGCTTCGGATCGACAGCGTCGTTCACGGCCGGGCAGACGGTGGGAGGATCGGTGCCGGCGCTGAACATCCTGGGCGGGACTAATTCGCTGGTTTCGGTGGAAGCGATGGCGGAGTTCCGGATTGAGACTTCGAGCTTCGCGCCGGAGTATGGACTGATGCCGGGAGCGCAGATCTCGATCGCGACGAAGTCCGGGACGAACGAGTGGCACGGTGCTTTGTATAACTACTGGCGGAACGAGGCGCTGGATGCGCGGAACTGGTTCAACCGCGAACCGGAGGCGAAGCCGCCGCTGAGGCAGAACAATTTTGGCGGGGTGCTGGGCGGTCCGCTGAGACGGGACCGGACATTCCTGTTCGGCTCCTATGAGGGGTTGCGGCTGGAGCAGCCCGCGACATCGCGAGGCGACTTCCTGACGAAGGAAGCGCGGGCAAAAGTGGCAAGAGTGTACCAGGCGTGGGTGAACTCATTTCCGGTGCCGACGGGACCATTGAACGCGGATGGGCTCTCGGCTGAACTGGTGGCGAGCGACTCGTCGCCGGCACGGTTCCACACGGGCAGCCTGCGGTTGGACCACCGGGTCAACGACCGGCTGCTGTTGTTCGGGCGCTATAGCCAAGCGCCTTCGGAGCAATCGGGATGGACGTTTTCGTCTCTCAGCCGGGCGGAAGCGGGGGTAGAAAGGGCGACGGGTGGCGCGACGATGACGATCAGCGGGAACATGGTGAACGAGGCGAGGGCAAACTGGAGCCGGGCCTACGGGAGGGCCAGCGAGACGATCGCATCCAGGTATGGCGCCGTGCCGCCGCCAGAGTCCGCGGTTTTCCCGTCGTTCACAGGCAAAGACCGGGCACTGGTGTCGTTCTCCCTAGGGTTTCTGGGAAGCGGAATCTCCGACGGCCGGCGCGTGGAGAACAGGCAGCAACAGTGGAGCGCGGTAGACACCTTGACGATGAACAAAGGCGCGCACCTCCTGAAGTTCGGGGTGGATTTCCGTAGGCTCCAGCCCGAAGGATCACCGCTGGAGTATGGCAGCGGCGTGGTGGCTGGCAGATTCGATTCGCTGGTTTCTGGGGTGATGAACAGCTACGGGGTGCTGAGCAGCGACCCGATGGCAGTAAGGATGTTCAACTGGGGGATGTTCGCGCAAGACACGTGGCGGGCGAGCGGGAAGCTGGCGCTGACGTACGGCGTGAGATGGTCGATCAACACGCCGCCGGCGACGACGAGGGCCGACAGGCCGTTGTACGCGGTGACGGGAGTCTACGACACGAAGGAGTTCGCGTTGGCGGATCAACCTTTGTGGTCGACCAAGCTGCACAACTTGGCTCCGCGTGTAGGGGCGGCGTATCAAGTAACGGACTCCCTCGCTGTGCGGGGCGGGTTCGGGGTGTTTCATGATCTGGGATACGGAGCCGGGTTGCCGCTGGCGTCGAATTTCCCGTACTACCGGCAGAGATCGGGCAGTTCGGCGGCCGGTGTACCTTACAACATTGAGGGGCCGGAACTGCAGCGGGTGCCGATGAGCCTGACGATTACGCCGACGACGAGCGTGGTGGGGCTGGATCCAAAACTGGACCTACCTTACACGCTGGGGTGGAACGTGGGTGTGGAGCGAAGGATGGGCGCGCGCCAGGTATTGAGCGCGGCGTATGTGGGTGCTTTGGGGCGGCGGCTGCTGCGGCAAGATCTGGTGATCGAACCGGCGGGTTCGCCGGCGTCGAAGGGCATGGCGAGGGTAACGCACAATGCGGACCGTTCGGAGTACCACGGATTGCAGTTGCAGTATCTGAGAAGGATGAGCGGGCGTGTGCAGGCGCTGGCTTCCTACACGCTGGGGCAATCGAAAGACACGGGATCGATCGATTCGGGCCTGGGGTCGCAGGCCAGGAACCCGCAGAGCGTGGCGGGGAGCGTGAATGAGCTGAGGCTGCCAGGGATGGCGCCTTCAGATTTCGACGTGAGGCATGCGCTGGGAGTGGCAGTTTCGTGGCAGATGCCGGGCGTGGCGGGGCGAGGGTGGGGCTGGTTGCGAGGATGGTCCTTGGACGGGATGGCGCGGGTGAACTCGGGCCGGCCGCTGAACGTGATCTACCAACAGCCGTACCGAGGGACTGTGTATGTAGTGCAGCCGAAGGTGGTGGCGGGGCAACCGTTCTGGATCGCCAACGCGAACGAGCCGCGCGGGGTGGTGCTGAATCCGAAGGCGTTTGCGGCGCCATCGGCGGCGGGGGAGGAGTTTGCACGCAACAGCCTGCGCGGGTTTCCGCTGAGCCAGATGGACGTTTCGCTGCACAAGAGCATGCAACTGACGGAGCGGCTGGCGCTGGACGTGCGGGTGGACTACTTCAACGTGCTGAACCACCCGATGTTCGCCAATCCGGCGACGCTGTGGAGCAGCGGTGGGACGACGGCGCAAACGGGGTTCGGGAAGGTGATGCAGGGCAACACATTGAACTATGGGTTAGGCGGCGGCGGAATTGGGGGCGGGCAGGCGCCGCAGTATGCGCCGGGCGGGCCGCGGTCGGGGCAGGTGTCAGTGAAGCTGAGGTTCTGAGCTGATCCGGCAGGAGGCATGCCGGGTCACAGCCTCCTGCCGAAACGCCATGGAGTCAGTTTGGACGAACGACTCCAAGCTTGGTCATGCGTCCACGCAGAGTATTGGGGTGGAGCGCTAGGAGTTCAGCGGCGCCGCCGGGACCGGCGATGCGGCCATTGACACGGCGGAGGACCTCCTCGATGTACTTCTTTTCCATTTCATGCAGGGGGATGATGGCGGAGGCCGCGGACGCGGCGGGCGAACCGTGCATGGTTTGAACCACCTCTTTGGGAAGCGCGAGCATGGGGCCGGTAGAAGAGATGAGGCAACGCTCGATCACGTGTTCGAGTTCGCGGACATTGCCCGGCCATGGATAGCCTGCTAGTTCCTGGACGACAGAGACGGGGATGGAAGGGACGGGGCGCTGGTGCTTCTGGGCGAGCTTCCGGACGAAGTGTGCGGCGAGGAGAGGAATGTCGCCGGGGCGGTCGCGAAGTGCGGGAACGCTGATGGGGAAGACGCGCAGGCGATAGTAGAGGTCCTTACGGAAACGCCCTTGTTCGACGGCTTTTTCGAGGTCGGAGTTCGTGGCGGCAATGACACGGACATCGGCCTGGAGGGTGCGGGTACCGCCGACACGAACGTATTCACGCTCCTGGAGGGCGCGGAGGAGTTTGGCCTGGAGGTCGAGGGCCAGATCTCCGATCTCGTCGAGGAAGAGGGTGCCGCCCTGGGCGAGTTCAAAGCGGCCAGGGCGGGCGCGGTCGGCCCCGGTGAAGGCGCCCTTTTCGTGGCCGAAGAGTTCGCTTTCGATGAGGTTGGCGGGCAGGGCGGCACAGTTCACCTGGATGAGCGGACGGCCTGCGCGGCGGCTGGACTCGTGGATACCGAGGGCGACGAGTTCCTTGCCGACGCCGGTTTCGCCCTCAATGAGAACGGTGGCCTCGGTTGGCGCAACCTGATGGATCTTATGGAGGACATAGCGGATGGCGTCGCTCTTCCCGACGATGCGGGAGGAGGCTGCCGGATCGAATTCGGGAATCTCCTCGGAGTCTTGGAGCGTATTCCTGAGTTCTTCGAGGTCGCGCAAAGCGGCGTCCCGGGCAGCGGAGGCAGACTCGAGCTCAGAGAGGTCGAAGCCGAGCCAGAGGGTGACGCCGGATTGACCGTCGATGACCGGAAGACTGGCCGCAGACCAACGCATGGGGAGGAGGGAAGCGGATGCGGTGAGGATCTGGTCCTGGGCGGGCGCCACCGAACTGGAAGGGCGGCCGATGAGGTGTTCAGCGACATGGCCGGTCAACTGCAAAAGGGCCGGGTTTACCGCGAGGATGCCGCCATCAGCGCAGGTCACGAAGGCCGGGAAGGGCAATCCGTTCAGGAGAGCATCCCGCCAGGCAGAAGGGTCTTTTGATCCGGGCGCCGTCCGCGACTTGTCTCCGCGTGGATTGCCGGAGAACCAACGGTGCGTGGCCAAGGGGAGCGCGGCGAGGAGAGTTGCCCCGAGCCAGGGAGAGTCAAAAGGATGCGGCAGGATCTCAGGGAGACCGCCCCCGCTGCCCCGCAGAGCATCGAACATCCAGCAAAGACTCGACAGACTAATCAACTGTGCCTCCCGCGAACAGGGCCGGCAGGGCGCGAATGGACGGCAAGGAGACGCACCTCGATGCGATCAGTGCCAAAGCTGACTGGGGCCTGAAACTGGATGGGAGGTGCAGCCACACAAGCTATGTCGCAGGGGTGGGAGCGTTTTCCGGGTGAGAACGCAGATTATTTAAATTTCTCCATCCGCGAGAATAGCAGCGTCTATTCGCGCAGGGCAGAGGCGGGGTGGATGCGCGCGGCGCGGCGGGCGGGCGGGATGCAGGAGGCGGCGCTCACCAGGAAGATGAGCCCAGCAACGGCCACGAAGGTGAGGGGATCGAGGAAGGTGACGCCGTAGAGCATCTGTCTCAGCGCGTAGGTGGCCATGGGCGCGGCAATCATACCAGCGGCCAAGCCGGCGGAAGTGAGGCCAAGGCCGTGGCGGAAGACTTGCAGGAGGATATCGCGCTGGGTGGCTCCGAGGGCGGAACGGATACCGAATTCGCGCGTGCGTTGAGCCACGGCGACGGCCAGAATCCCGTACAAGCCGACGGCGGCGAGGAGGACGGCGAGGGCGGAGAAGGCGGTGAGAAGCACCATGGCGAGCTGCTGCTGAGCCAGTGAGCGATCCACCATCCGAGCGAGGGGCTGGATGCGATCCAAAGGGATTTCGGAGTCCAGTTCATAGGCGGCTTTGCGGACGGCCGGAATGAGAGCCTGGGGATCGAGGCCGGCGGTGCGGAGGGAGAAGGTGAAGATCGGCCATGGATGCTGGGCGTGCGGTTGATAGATGACAGCGCGCGGGGGCTCATCGGGGCGCCGCTGAGAGATGTCATGAACCACGCCAACGATGGTCATGCGCATCGGCACTCCTCGAAAGTGCAGTGTGATGGAGCGGCCGACCGGGTCGAGCGAAGGAAAATAGCGTTTGCCGAGAGAGCTGGAAATGATCGCCACGGGGGGCGCGGAGGCATCGTCAGCATCAGTGAAGTCCCGGCCGGAGATCAGGCGCGCGCGGATGGTCTCGAAATAACCGGGAGTGATGGAGTTGTAGTCGCCGCTTTCAACCACGGTAGTGGCGGAGCCATCCACTGAAAACTGGCAGTGCCAGCCCGACACCATCATTGGAAGGATGCCGGAACCGCCGGTGGCGGTCACACCGGGGAGGTTCCGCAACTTGGAGAGAAGATTGCGGACATAGAGAGACCGCGCTTCGTCCGTTGTATACCGGCTGAGAGGGAGCATGGTGCGCATGGTGAGCACCCGGGCGGGCTGGAACCCCATGTCGAGACGAGTCAGGCCGGTGTAAGTCCGGAGAAGCAGGCCGGCCGCGACCAGGAGGACAACGGAGAGGGCGACTTCGGTGACGACGAGAAGGGAGCGGGAGAGGCCGCGCGCGCGGCCGGCGCTGCTACCGCGAGACTCTTCCCCCAGGACGCGGCCGAGGTTGAGCCGGAGCATCTTGAGAGCAGGGGCGATGCCACAGAGCAGACCGGCGCCGATGGAGAGGACGAAGGAGAAGACGAGGACCGGGGCGCCGATTTCGGCCAGTTGCAGCCGCGGCCAGTTGAGCGAGCCCCAATTGCGGACGGCGCGCACGCACCAGGCGGCGATGAGAAGACCGGCAGCGCCTCCGAGGATAGACAGGATGGTGCTTTCGGTGAGCATCTGCCGGAAGATGCGGATTTGGGAGGCGCCGAGCGCGGTGCGGATGGCCACCTCCTTGGCGCGGCCGGAAGCGCGCACCAGCAGCAGGCTGGCGAGGTTGGCGCAGGTGATGAGGAGGACCAACCCGACGGCCACGGCAAGCACGGCCAGAGGGTGGGAGGCGGATTCCCGGGCCTCTTCCATCACGGGGACCGCGAAGGCTTCCATCCCAGTGTTGGTATCCGGGTGAGCTTCGGCGACGCGGGCGGAGACGGCTTTGAGTTCGGCGGCAGCCTGAGCGGCGGTCGCACCATCTTTGAGACGGGCGATGACGACGAGGGTGCGGCCATCGCGGGCGGCGATCAGGGACGGGGTGAAGGGGAGCGGAACATAGAGGTCGGTCTCGACGGTCTCGGCGTCCAGCGGCGGGAGGATACCGGCGACGACGTGCACTTCGCTCTCGATGGTGACGGTGGCGCCGAGAATGGAGGGGTCGCCGCCGAACTGCCGGCGCCAGAAAGCGTCGGAGAGGATCACCACCTGGTTCTTCTTCGACTCGAACTCCTCCGGGAGAAACCTGCGGCCTCTGGCGAGCGTGATACCGAGAGTATCGAAGTAGTTTTGAGTAATGAACGCGCCGCGAACGCGAATCGGTTCACCGGCCTTGGTCACCGTCATGGGTTGGGCCAGGAGGCCGGCCATTTGGGAGAAAGAGGACACGTTGCCTTCGAAATCCAGGTATTCCGGAGGGGAGAAGAGGGCGGGCGGGCGTCCGCGGACCGTGTCCTTCATCCAAAGATAGGATAGGCGATCGAGGTCCCGATAAGGCAGCGGGCGCAAGAGAACGCTATCGATGAGACTGAATATCGCGCTATTGGCTCCGATGCCAAAGGCGAGCAGGAGGACGGCAGTTGAGGCAAAGCCGGGCTGGCGCGCCAGCAGTCGCAGCGCGTAGCGAATATCTTCCCAAAGCGACGACACCATTGAAGAACCTTGAATAGGAGATATCGTATCGCATTTCAGACGAAATATTCTGGAATTCCTGGAATGGCGATCAGGCAGGGAGGACGAGGCGAGCGACACAGCCAGGACGATCCTGGCGATTGGAGAGGGAGAGGGAGCCGCCGTGGGCCTCAGCGATTTGACGGCAAAGGACCAGGCCGATGCCGGAACCGCCGGGTTTGGTGGTAAAGAATGGCACGAAGAGATTTGCCGTATTGGAGAGGCCGAGTCCTTCATCGGCGACGAGGATGTGGATGGTGGAGCCCTCGTGGAGCCAGGAGACGGAAACGCCGCCGTGGGTTTCGGCGGCAGCGTCGGCGGCATTGCGGATGAGATTGATGAGGAGTTGTTCGAGTTGATCGGCGTCGGCCTCCAAGGTGATGGATGAGCCGGGCATGAGTTGAACCGGGAGGCGGGTTTCGAGGCTGACTGCGCGCTGGATGAGCGGACCGAGATCCACGGGGGCGAGGCGCGGCCTGGGCAGGCGGGCGAGGCGCGAGTAAGAGCCGATGAAGCGGGAGAGCGCTTCGGCGCGGGCGGCAACGACGTTGAGGCCGTCGCGCATGTCGTCGCGCCAATCTTCGGGCAGTGGGTCCCGCGTGAGGAGCGAGGCGAGGGAACCGGCGATGGACTTGATGGGCGTGAGGGAGTTATTGAGTTCGTGGCCGAGGACTCGAACGAGGCGCTGCCAGGCCTGCAGTTCTTCCTCGCGGAGAGGGCGGGTGAGGTCAGTCACGACGAGGAGGGTGTGAGGCAGGCCGGCTTCGCGAAAGCTGCCCCGGCGGATACCCCAGCGGCCGGAGCCACCGGGAAAGACGCGGGTGACGGACTGGGTATCCTCGGCGTGGTGAAGGTAGTCGGAGAGGCGGAGTTCGGAGGCGGTGCGTCCGAGGAGAAGAGAGGCGGCTTGGGCCAGGAGCCGCTCACCGGCGCGATTGACGAAGCGGAGAGATTCGGCGGCATCGAAGGTGAAGACGGCGACATCGATCTCCGCCATCACCTTGGCGAGGAGGGCTTCGGCCTCGACGGCGCCGAGGCGTTGAGCGCGGAGCGTGGCGCCGATCTCGTTGATCTGGAGCATCACGTCGCCGAGCGCGTCGCCGGGACGGGCGCGGCGGCCACGAATGGAGTAATCGCCCTCGCGCATGGCCTCCAGGAGATTGGCCAGCGTGCGCAATGGATGAACAATGTGAGAGCGGGCGGAGAAGGCGAAGCCGAGCCAGACGAGGACGATGATGAGAGTGAATGTGGTGCGGGTGCGGGCGGCGTATTCAGCGCCGGACCAGAGGACGACGAGAGAGAAGAGAACGGCGGCGGAGCCGGAGAGAAGTGCGGCAACGAGAACGCGGTTTTCGAGCGAGTCGTACCAATCGAGAAGCCGGCGCCGGAGCCTCATATGCCGTATCGTTGAATTCTCCTGTAAAGTGCGCTGCGGCTCAAGCCGAGGGCGGCGGCGGCGTGGCTGACATTGCCGTTATAGCGGGCGAGGGCCTTGCGAATGAGGAAGGCCTCGACCTCTTCCAGGCTCATCTCCTCCAGTTTACCGGCGGGCTCGCGGGAGGAGCGGAGGGCGAGATCGGCGGGCCGGATGAGATTGCCCTGGGCCATGAGGACGGCGCGCTCGATGACGTGGTTGAGTTCGCGGACGTTGCCCTGCCAGGGGTGGTCGAGCATGGCCTGGAGAGATTCGGGAGCGAATCCGGTGATGGCCTTGCGGTAGCGGCGGGCCATCTGTGCCAGGCAGTGCGCGGCGAGGAGGGGAACATCTTCCTTGCGTTCGCGGAGCGGCGGGAGATGGATCTCGATGGTGTTGAGGCGGAAGAGGAGATCCTGCCGGAAACGGCCCTCGGCGGCGTCCTGGTGGAGGTTGGCGTTGGTGGCGGAGATGACCCGGACGTTGACGCGGTGAGTTTTAGAGGAGCCGACGCGTTCCATCTCGCCTGTTTCGAGGACGCGCAGGAGCTTGGCCTGGAGGTTAAAGGGGAGGTTGGCGATTTCGTCGAGGAAGATGGTACCGCCATCGGCGAGTTCGAAGCGGCCGACGCGGTCGGCTTTGGCGTCGGTGAAGGCGCCTTTGACGTGGCCGAAGAGTTCGCTTTCGAAGACGCCTTCGGCGAGGCCTCCCATGTTGACGGTGACCATCTGGCGGGAGGCGCGCTCGCTGACGGCGTGGAGGGTGCGCGCCACCACTTCCTTGCCGGTGCCGGGCTCGCCGGTGATGAGGATATTGGCGTCGGAGGGACCGACGCGGGCGATCAATTGTGTGACGGCCTCCATGGAGGGGGCCGAAGCGATCATGACAGGCCGGGAGCCGGCTTGCAGGAGGCGGTTTTCGGCCTCGAGGCGCGCGCCGCGGCGAAGGGCGGCGCAGAGTTCGAGCTGGGTCTTGACGATGGCGAGGAGGCGGGCGTTGTCCCAGGGCTTCTGGATGAAGTCCTTGGCGCCGCGGCGCATGGCTTCGACGGCGACATCGACGCTCCCCCAGGCGGTCATGACGACGATGGGGAGCATGGGGTCGGCCTGGATGGCTTTTGAGAGGAGGTCCAGGCCCTCTTCGCCGGAGGTGGTGTCGCGCGTGTAGTTGAGGTCCATCAGGAGGAGGTCGTACTCGCGCTGATCGAGCGCGGAGCGGACCGCCTGGGGAGAGGTAACGCAGTCGAGGGTATAGCCTTCGGGCTTGAGCAGGAGGCGCAGGGCTGCCAGAACGTCTTCCTGATCGTCAGCGATGAGCAGGCGCGGGAGAGAGTTTGCGGGCATGACC
>JARKQJ010000031.1 GCA_029973955.1 Paludibaculum sp.
CGTCATCCTGCGCAGGCCGCTTGAATTCACATGTGAATTCAAGGTGGACCTCGGGACGGTAGAGCAATCGGCCGATATCACGCTCCCTCTTCACCCGTCCCCCCCTCTCACCAGAATGAAGTTCTCGTGCCGCTCCCCCTCAAGCTCGAAGTCGCGGGAACCGTGGCGGCGGAAGCCTTGGGCTTCGTAGAAGCGGAGAGCCGGGGCGTTCCCTACGCCGCCGATTGAAGCGGTTTCGCCCGCTCGATCCGCGCCAGCTCCTTGGGGCTGTTCATGGCTTCCCACAGGTCGCTGCGGCGCTGCACGTTCAGCCAGAAATCGGCGCTGTTGCCGAACACCCGCGCCAGTATGAGCGCGGTGGCCGCCGTCACGTTGCGGCGGTCGTTGCAAAGCTCATTGACGTGCTTGCGCTGAACGCCCATCGCCTCGGCCAGCGCCGCCTGCGTCAGCCCGAGCGGCTGCATGAACTCCTCCGTCAGAATCTCGCCAACGGTGGCCGGCTTGCGCTTGGTCATCAACATTCGTCACCTCACCGGTAGCTGTGATCGTCGAGATAGAGAGACGCTTCCTGCGTGCGGAATAGGGCCTTGCCATGGCAGATCGCCCCGCCGCCATCCGCTCCCCATCGCCCCACCGGCGTCCGATATGCCCCTTGTCGCCCCATCCTGCCCAAGATCCTCTGCCTTCGCAGAGGAGGACAGCTCTATATAGAGAAAACTGGACAACCGATGGCAACCGGCCAACCGTCCCAACGCTCTTCCGAAGCCCAAAAACTGCCGTAACATATTGTTTTATATATCAATTACCTGTCATCCTGCGCGAAGGCGCAGGACCTCGGGCAGAAGAGGGCAATCGGCCGATATCACGGCTCCCACTTCACCCGCCACCCGTCACTCCCCTCACCAGAATGAAGTTCTCATGCCGCTCCCCCTCCAGCTCGAAGTCGCGGGAGCCGTGGCGGCTGAAACCCTGCGCTTCGTAGAAGCGGATCGCTGGCGCGTTCTCGTGGTTGACGGCCAGCCAGACGCGCTCGAGCCCGCGCTACCGGCAGAGGTCGGACGCCTGGGCGATGAGGCCGGTGCCGATGCCCTGCCGGGCGTGGCGCGAGCGGACGTAGAGCGTGGCGATCTCCCCGGTGAGGCCCGGCACCGTCGGGCAGGCGGCGTCGAAATCCAGACGGAGATAGCCGAGGAGATACGGGCCGCGTTCGCACGTCAGCACGGCCTGTCGCGGGTCGGCAATGTGCGCGGCGAACCGCTCCACGGTGAACTCGCGCAGCACGTAGTCCGAGAAGGCCTGGCGGATGCCGTCCCGCGCATAGGTGTGGAGCCAGACCTCGATGGAGAGGGCGGCGAGGTTGGCGGCGTCAGCGGGGCCGGCG
>JARKQJ010000034.1 GCA_029973955.1 Paludibaculum sp.
ATAATCTATTCGCCGCTTTGGCCAAATCGCGTTTCCGCCTCGGCTTCTCGCTGGGGCTGGGGGAGCGCGCCTACCTCATGGCGAAGGGACGTGAGACGGTGGAGGAGCATGCGCGGGATTTCGTGGCGCAGCGGCTCGCGCCGGCGGCGCCGCGCAACGACGGTCGCCAGACGCCGTTTCGGGGGCACCCGGTGTTCGTGGCGCAACACGCCACGGCAACGTGCTGTCGGGGTTGTCTGGCGAAATGGCATCATATCGCTGCAGGGCAGGCGCAGACTGCAGAGGAGCAGGCGCACGTGGTGGCCGCGATCATGCGTTGGCTGGACGCGCGGGCGGTGCCGGCAGGTGCGCCGCGGCAGGACGCGGCCTTGGAGTGCGACTGATGTGCGCGTATCTTCCGAGGCGTTGGATTTTTCTTTTCACGGAGCCTTCATGAAATATTCGCAGGCGTCGCTGGGGCGCGTATTCGTCGTGCGGCTGGAGGACGGGGATATCGTTCACGAGTGTCTGGAGCGCCTGGCCCGCGAGCAGGCCATCCGCGCGGCGGGGCTGATCGTGCTGGGCGATGCCGACGCGGGAAGCCGGCTGGTCGCCGGGACCGAGACGGGGCGGGCGGACCCGCTGGAATTCGTCGAGCGCGTGCTCGACGATGCGCACGAGGTGGCCGGGGTGGGAACCATCTTCCCCGACGAGGCGGGCAACCCCCTGCCGCATGTTCACCTGGCGTGCGGGCGCAAGGATTCGCTCGTCGTGGGTTGCGTCCGCCCGGGGGTGAAGGTCTGGCACGTCATGGAGGTGATCGTCGTCGAGTTGCTCGACAGCACGGCCGTTCGTCGATTCGAGGCCGGGCTGCCCGGATTCAGACTGCTCAACCCCTGATCACGGCTTGAGGAGCCGGAAAACCGGAGCGGGACAAGCGAGGGAGCGTAAGAGATGCGGATAAGAAGACGGAAAACGATGCGTGCCGTGGCGTCCGGGCCGGTTGCACCCATGCGGCTGGTCGTGATGGGCGTGACGGGCTGCGGCAAATCGACGGTGGGAGCGGCGATTGCGGAATCGATCGGAGCACGCTTTTGCGATGGCGACTCCTTGCACAGCGCGGCGAGCGTCGAGAAAATGCGCCGCGGCGAGCCCCTCACCGACGAGGACCGCTGGCCGTGGTTCGGGCGGATCGCCACTTTCCTCAACTCGGGCGAAAGCCACACCGTGATCGCTTGTTCCGCGTTGAGGAAAGCCTACCGCGACTACTTGCGGCAGGAGGTTTCGAACGTGCGTTTTCTGTTCCTCGACGCTACGCCGGAGTTGATCACGCAGCGGGTGTCGACGCGCCAGAATCACTATATGCCCGTGTCGCTGGTAAAGAGCCAGTTTGCGACGCTCGAGCGGCCGGACGGCGAGCGCGGGGTGACGGCGGTTCCTGCCGATGCGCCGCTGAACGACATCCTGCGTCGCATCCTGCCGGATCTGGCGTAGGGCGTCGCGTGTTTGGCTAACCGGAGAGGTAGCTACTAGTATGAGCGTGTAAGAGGCGAGTTGCCGGGGGGGGGTTGCCTGCTCAGGAGGGCTGCCTCGTCCGGTGGTCCGGATGGGCAGGCCATGGGGGAATAGAAAGACGCAGGGAGGGCCGACCGATGAGAGCTGCCGGTATTGCGGGGGCACACGCAGGATGGCTGTCCCGCGTTTGCGCGCAAGCGGTACTTGCTTTGCTCGTCGGACTGGCCCCGATATCGGCGGTGGCGGCGGATTCGGCCGGCGGCGCCGGCCCGGCTCGAACCGATTCCCCGGCGGCTTCCCCCGCGCAAGGCATGGCCGGCAAGGCGGCGAAACAGGTCTGGAGCTTCGAGGCCGCCGCGCGGCCCTACCGCGGTGTCACGATCAAGGCGTCTTTCATGCCCCGCCCGGGTTACGAGGCCGCCATCGCGCTGATTCCGGAGTTCGAGCGCCTCACGGGGATTCGCGTCGAATGGGAGAGCTTTTACTATGAACAACTGCGGGAGGCGCTGGTGCTCGACTTCACGAGCGGCAAGCCCCGGTTCGACGTGGTGCTGATGGACATCGTGTGGCCGGGGGAATTCGCGAAAGCCGGTTGGGTGGTCCCGCTCGAACGCTTCCGTAGCGACCCGGCCATCACCGATCCGGACCTCGACCTGGACGATTTCTTCCCCATCCTGCTGCAGTCGCTCGGCACCTGGGACGGCAAACTGTACGGACTGCCTTTCGACAACTACTCCGGATTGCTCTTCTACAACCGGTGCCTGCTTCGGGATGCCGGATTCGATCGGCCGCCGGCTACCTGGCAGGAGTTGCTGGATACGTACGGTCCGGCGCTGAGCCGGGACGGCCGCCATGCCTATGCGCTGCAATCGCGCGTCGGCGAGACGCAGTCCTGCGATTCCTTCATGCGCTTCATCTGGCCCTTCGGCGGATCGCTGCTGACCGAGGGGTTCGAGCCGAACCTCTCGTCACCGGGCTCGCTGGCCGGTCTGGCGTTCCGTCAGGCACTGATGCGCTACATGCCGCCCGGCGTTGCCGACTGGGAGCATGAGGATGCCGTGCACGCCCTCGGCGACGGGCGAGTGGCGATGATCACCGAGTGGAGCGGCTGGTACAAGTGGCTGGCCGATCCGAAGACCTCGGATATCTCGACCTGCCTCGGCGTTGCCGTCGAGCCCGCGGGTCCGGCAGGACGCCGGCCGGCGCTCGGTGGGTTCTCGCTGGCCATCAACGCGCGCAGCAGCCACGAGAAGCAGGCCGCCGCGTGGCTGTTCATCCAGTGGATTACCTCCAAACGGAAGGCGCCGGACTTTATCGTGGCGGGCGGCGTACCCGGTCGTCGCAGCGCCTATCGGAACGAAGCCTTGAGGGGCCGTTACCCCTACTTCGATCCGCTGGTCGTCTCCTGGGAGCGTTACGGCAACGCCGTTTTCCGGCCGAGATTCGAGGAGTGGCCGGCGATCTCGCGCATCATCGCCACGACAGGGGTGGACATGATGCGCGGGGCGGTCAGTGTGGAAGCCGGGGCCAGGCGGATCGACGACCAGATCCGCTATATCCTTTACGAGTCGGGTTATTACGGCACCAAGCCGAAGCTGCAGTAGAAAGGAATTCGTCCTCGTGCAAGCGACCGTCCCTCGTCGCAACAGCATTGCCCGCCGCCTGACGCTGATCGTGGCCGGCGCGCTGGCGGCCGCCGTCCTGGCCGTGGGCGGCGTGGCGCTGTTCGGGCAGCAGCGGCAATTGGCGCGGGCGCTGGAAACCAAGGCGATGAGCCTCGCCCAGTACATGGCGCAGGTGATCCCGATCAGCATCCTGTCGTTGAACTTCGTCGAGATGAACAACAGCGTCAGGAAGATGGTGCTGACCGACGATGAGGCGGTGTATGCGGTCCTCGTCAACGACAAGGGCATCCCGCTGGCTTTCTACGCGCGCGAGGCCGATCCGGCGATGGGCGCGGACGCGCGCGGGCTCTGGAATGAGCGAAACCCCCTGGCCGCGTCCGAGGCGATGAAGCGATCCGCGCGCATCCTGGAAGTCGAAGTTCCGATCACCGCGGCCGAAAAACGTATCGGTGCGGTATCGGTCGGTTTTTCGCTCGACCGCATGCGGCAGGCATTGATGATCCAGATTGCCCTCATCGGCGCCGTTCTCGTCGTCGTCGCCGGCGTGACGCTGCTGTCGATCGAGCTGGCCTTGCGCCGGATGCTGCAGCCGGTAAAGGCGTTGACGTCCGCCGCCACGCAGATCAGCGGCGGCGATCTGAACGTCGTCCTGAGCGGGACGGATCGGGCGGACGAAATCGGCGTCCTGGCGCGGGCGTTCGAGAGCATGGCGGCCCGGCTGCGCGAGCTCGTCGCGGGCATGGAGCAGCGCATGGCCGAACTCCAGACAATGGGGCAGGCGCTGCAGAAGAGCGAGGAGGAGTTCCGCCGCATCGTGGCGACAGCCAACGAAGGAATCTGGGTGCTCGGTGCCGATACCCGAACCACCTTCGTGAATCCCGTCATGAGCGAGATGCTCGGCTGCAGCAGCGACGCGATGATCGGCCGGCCGATGAGCGACTTCCTGCCCGAGGAGGATCACGCGGATCATTCCGAGCGAATGGCGGCGCGGTCGCGCGGGGCGTCGGAACACTACGAACGCCGCTTCCGGCGCGGCGACGGACAGTTGCTCTGGGCGCACGTTTCCGCGGCTCCCATCCTGGACGACGCCGGCAGGTATGCCGGATCGTTCGCCATGGTCACCGACATCACCGCGCGCAAGCAGGCCGAGGATGAACTCAAGCGCTACCGCGACAGCCTGGAGGAAGAGGTCGAGCAGCGCACGGCCGACCTCGTTCTCGCGCGCAATGCGGCCGAGGCGGCCAACAAGGCCAAGAGTGTCTTCCTGGCCGGGATGAGCCACGAGTTGCGCACCCCGTTGAACGCGATCCTCGGTTTCTCCAGCCTGATGCACGAGGATCCGCAGCTGCCGGAAAGCATGCGCCAGTACCTGGATATCATCACCCGGAGCGGCGAGCACCTGTTGAGCATCATCAACGACGTGCTGGAAATGGCGAAGATCGAATCCGGCCGCGTGCAGTTGGAGAACGCGCCGTTCGACCTCGGCGCGATGGTGCGCGACGTTAGCGAGATGATGGAGGTACGCGCGCGGGAAAAGGGGCTGCGGCTGATCGTCGATCAGGCCTCCGAGTTTCCGCGCTACATCGTGGGCGACGAAGCGCGTCTGCGCCAGGTGCTCATCAATCTCGTCGGCAACGCCGTCAAGTTCACGGCGCAGGGCGGCGTGACGGTCCGGCTCGGCACCAAGGAAAACCACTGCTCGCACCTGATCATCGAGGTCGAGGATTCCGGTCCGGGGATTGCGTACGAAGACCAGCGGCGCATCTTCGAACCCTTCGTGCAGTTGGGCGAACAGCGCGACAGCAAGGGGACAGGCCTCGGGCTGACGATCACCCGCCAGTTCGTGCACATGATGGGTGGCGAGATCTCGCTGGAGAGCGTGGTGGGGCGCGGAACGCTGTTCAGGATCGACCTGCCGCTGTCGGAAGTGGCCGAAGACGATGTCCCCAAACCCGCGCGCGCGGGCTCGGAACACATCATCGGCCTGGCCGCCGGGCAGCCGGAGTACCGGATCCTGATCGTCGAGGATCAGCAGGAGAACCAGTTGCTCCTGTCCCGTTTGATGACGTCGATCGGCCTCCAGACGAAAGTCGCCGAAAACGGCGAACAGGGCGTCGCCCTCTTCCTGGAGTGGCATCCGCACTTGATCTGGATGGACCGCAAGATGCCCGTGATGGACGGGCTTGCGGCGGCGCGGCGCATCCGCAGCCTGCCCGGCGGCGAGGAGGTGAAGATCGTCGCGGTGACGGCCTCCGCGTTCCAGGAAGAGCGCGCCGAGATGCTCGACGCCGGGATGGACGACTTCGTGCGCAAGCCCTATCGCTTCGGGGAAATCTACGAATGCCTGGCGCGGCAACTCGGCGTCCGCTACATCCGCGAGGCGTCGCCGGAAGCGGCGGTTCCCGCGGCGCCCCTGACGCCGGACATGTTCTCCCGCGTTCCCGACGATCTGCGCGAAGGACTCCGGATCGCCCTCGACAGCCTGGAAGCCGAACGCATCGCGCGGGTGGTCAAGGAGGTGGGAAAATACGATGAGAATCTGGAGAAGGCATTGTCGCAATACACCGAACGTTTCGACTACCCAACCATCCTGAAGATGCTTCAGGCGACCTGATGGAGAACGACTGTCATGGGGGGCAACGGAAAGATTCTTGCTGTGGACGATACGCCCGAGTCATTGCGACTATTGACCGGGATACTCTCTGACGAAGGCTACGAAGTCCGTTCCGCGATCAACGGCGAGCTGGCGTTGCGATCGGCGATCAACAATCCACCGGAACTGATGCTCCTGGATATCCGCATGGCCGGGATGGATGGATACGAGGTCTGCCGCCAGCTCAAGTCCCAACCGGCCACCCGCGAGATCCCCGTCATCTTCGTGAGCGCCGTGCTGGACACGGACGAGAAGGTCCAGGGCTTCGAACTGGGCGCCGTCGATTTCGTGACCAAGCCCTACCAGCGCGACGAACTGCTCGCCCGCGTCCGTACGCATCTTGAGGTGGGCAGGCTGCGCAATCATCTGGAAGAACTGGTCCACGAGCGCACCCGGGAACTCCGCGAGAGCGAGAAGAAGCACCGCTCGAGTCTGCTCGACTTCATCACCGCCATTGCCGCCACGGTGGAAATGCGCGATCCCTACACGGCCGGCCACCAGCGGCGGGTCGCCGATCTGGCGAGCGCCATCGCGCGGGAATTGAGTCTGGAGGAGGAACAGATCGAAGGGCTTTACCTCGCCAGCGTTGTGCACGACATCGGCAAAGTACGGACGCCGGCGGAAATACTCTGCAGCCCGGGTCGCCTGGGCGAGATCGAGTACAGCCTGATCAAGCAGCACTCGCAGACGGGCTACGAAATCCTCAAGTCCATCGATTTTCCGTGGCCGATTGCCAGGACCGTATTGCAGCACCACGAGCGACTCGGCGGCCAGGGATATCCTGCCGGGCTCAAAGGCGACGAAATCCTGCTGGAAGCCCGGATCGTGGCGGTAGCCGACGTGGTCGAGGCGATGGTGTCGCACCGGCCTTACCGTCCCGGGCTGGGCGTGGACGCCGCGCTGTCCGAGATTGTGACGCACCGCGGCAGCCTCTACGCTCCGGACGTGGTCGACGCCTGCGTGGGCTTGTTCCGGGACAAGCGCTTCGAATTCGAGTAGATCATTGCGGGTGGTTGCTGGCGTCAGCGGCCCATCGCGCAAGCGCCACGACCAGCCGGTCGATCACCGGGCCCCATTCACCCGGGCGGCCTTGGCGCCACAGCCTGACGACGCCCGGATACCACGGCGAATCCGGTCGGTCCTTCAACCAGCGCCAGTCGGTCTGGTAATCGGGTAGCAGGATCCAGCATGGGATGCCGAGCGCGCCGGCGAGATGGGCGACGGCGGTGT
>JARKQJ010000053.1 GCA_029973955.1 Paludibaculum sp.
TCGGGGGAAACGGGCTGGGACTCGTGGCCCCGAGTCTTCGTCTCGGTGGAAACGGGCTGGCACTCGTGGCCCCGAGACTTCGACTCGGGGGAATACGGCTTCGCACGGTGGCGCCGGGACTTCGGCTCGGGGGAATACGGCTTCACTGTGGCCGCGGGACTTCGGCTCGGGGGAATACGGCTTCAGGGTGGCGCCGGGACTTCGGCTCGGGGGAATACGGTTTCACGGTGGCGCCGGGACTTCGGCTCGGGGGAAACGGGCTGGGACTCGTGGCCCCGAGATTTCGTCTCGGGGGAATACGGCTTCACGGTGGCGCCGGGACTTCGGATCGGGGGAAACGGGCTGGGACTCGTGGCCCCGAGACTTCGTCTCGGGGGAATACGGCTTCACGGTGGTGGCGGGACTTCGGCGCGGGGGACAAGGGCTGGGGTTAGTGGAAGTTGGCGACGCGGAGGATGTCGGAGTTGGGCGAGTCCAGGCGGACGGTGAGGAGGGACTTTTGGTCGGGGGAGAGGGAGAAGGGGCCGATGCCGAGGGGGAGGATGGGTTCGGGGTAATCGGCGATGAGGCGGATGGCTCGGGTTTGGAAGTCGAGGTAGTAGAGGGACTGTAAAGCGGAGGACTTGGGGCGGGAGCCGAGGTAATAGATTCCGTGCGGTGCGAGGGCCCAGCAGGAGGTGCAGTAGGGCACGAGGCCTTCGACGATGCGTTCCGATTTGCCGGTGGTGAGATCTAGACGGGTGAGGGTGGTGTCGGCGGGTTCACGGACGAAGTAGAGAGCCTTTCCGTCTGGGGCGATGCCGAGGGAGAGGGCGCGGGAGTTGGCGACGACTTCGGGGGTGCCGGAGGGGAGCGGGTAGCGGGTGATGGCGCCGAAGCCGGCGGCGTAGACGGATTGGCCGTCGGGTGCGAAGACGGGGTGGACGCCGCGGAAGCCGGCGTTGCGGACGGTCCAGGCAGGGCCATCGTCGGTGGCGAGGAAGATCTCCTGGGAGATGGCGTCGTTAAAGACGAGCGTGCGGCCGGAGGGGTGCCAGCGAGGCACGGAGGGGCGGATAGCGCCACGGGTAACCTGCACGGGGTTGGTGCCATCGGCGGCGGAGATCCAGATGTGTTCGGCGCCGGAGCGGTCTGAGCGGAAGGCGATGTGGGAACCGTCGGGGGAGAACTGCGGGGAGGCGTCCTGTCCGGAGGAGGCGAGGACGCGGTGCCAGGAGGGGGGATTGGTAAAGTCGAGGCGCCAGACGTTGGGGTCGTTGGGGACGACGGAGTAGACGAGGTTGGAGGTGCGG
This sequence comes from Paludibaculum sp., assembly GCA_029973955.1. GTDB lineage: Bacteria > Acidobacteriota > Terriglobia > Bryobacterales > Bryobacteraceae > Paludibaculum. The sequence continues at coordinate 1,293 of JARKQJ010000053.1, forward strand.
CGGGAGAAGGTGAATTGGATGGGGTATTCGGCGTAGACCGAAGTGGAGATGGGCTTCTCACCGGCGCGGATGCGCCAGAGGCGGAAGGCTCCGTCGCGGGAGGAGGCGGCGAGGAGAGTGCCGGGGACGTCGGACCAGGCCTGGGCGGAGACCTGGCGGGCATCGGTGGTGAGCCGGGTAGCGGCGCCGCCGGTGACGGGAATGGTGAAGAGTTCCTGGTAGCTGCGATGGAAGGCGCGAATGAAGGAGATGGTGCGGCCGTCGGGGGAGAAGCGGGGCGCGACATCGCCGATGATCATCTCTTCGGGCTGGGAGAGGGGCGTCTTGCGTCCGGTGGCGAGGTGAATCAGAAAGATGGAGAGGGGTTCGCTGAGGGAGTTGGTGTCGTCAATGGCAAGGGTGGAGCCATCTGGGGACCAATCGAGGTGGGAGTAGGCGAGGCCGAAGCGGGTGGGGAGGATGGAGGTGACGATGCGTTCCGGACCGCCGTTCAGGGGCAGGATGACGACTTCAGCGGTGGAGGAGCCGAAACGGAGGCAGGCGATGGATTGTCCGTCGGGCGACCAGGCGGGGCTGGACCAGGCGGCGTTCGAGACAGGGGTCAGGCGGCGAGGTGAAGAATCGGAGAGGGATTGAACCCAGATGCCGGGGGTCTGAGTGGCGTCCTGCTCCCAGACGAAGGCGAACATGGAACCGTCGGGCGAGATGGCGGGCTGGGACTCCTGGCCGCCGAGACGAGTGATGGGGGAGACAACGGCCGGGGATTCGGGCTGGGGTTTGCGGTAGAAGAAGAGGAAAGCCGCGGCGGCAAAGAAGAGAGCGATGGAGAGAATAGCGACGGAGACCCAGCGGGCTGAAGCAGCCGAGGAGGGATTGGGGGTGCGTTGAGGGGCGGCGACCGGAGCGGCAGGTGAGCGAAGCTCGGCGAGATGGTTGGCATCAGCCGCCGGGTAGGGTTCGACGGCCACGGGCCCGAGCAGACGATAGCCGCGGCCGGGGAAAGTCTCGATATAGGCAGGCTCACCTTTCCCGGCGTTGAGGGTGCGGCGAATGACGGCGATGTTCTGAGTGAGGTTGGCCTCGTCGACAATCCGGTCCTGCCAGACGAACTGGATGATCTCTTCTTTCGTTACGACCTGTGGCGAACGTTCGGCGAGGATGAGTAACGTTTCAACGGCCTTGCGATTGAGGCGAACCGGATCGTCTTGTCTGAGCAGGACGAGGGCAACCGCGTCGAGGCGGAAGGGGCCGAAATGAAGCAGTTGCCGGTTTTCCAATGCGTTACAACCCCATTTTAGGATCTTCTTAGAAACTTATCAGGCCAGATTTCTTGAAGTAAGCGAGAGACTAAGGCAATTCTAGGCTGGTTCCAGTTTATCTCATAGTTGAAGATCGCTCAGCCCCAAACTGACATATCTATTAAGGACAAAGATGATTCCGGGTCGAATCGCATTGGTGGCATTGATAGGGATGATGGGGGTAGGGGCGACGAGTGTAGGGGAACTGAAGAAGGGATTTGAGCGGCCGGGACCGGAAGCCCGGATCATGATGCGGTGGTGGTGGTTTGGACCGGCGGTGGAGAAGGGTGAGATTGAGCGGGAGTTGCGGGCGATGAAGGCGGGGGGGATGGGCGGGGTGGAGATCCAGCCCGTTTATCCATTGTCGGTGGACGATGAGGCGAAGGGGATCAGAAATCTCAAGTACCTATCGCCCGAGTTCCTGGAGGCGCTGCGATTCGCGGGCGAAAAGGGGCGCGAGTTGGGGCTGCGGGTGGATGTGACGCTGGGCAGTGGGTGGCCGTATGGCGGACCGGAGATCGACCGGGGGCTGGCGGCGCCGAGGCTGCGGGTGGAGCCGCTGAGCGCGGCGGCGCGACTCAGAAGCGGCGAGCGGGTATTGGGAGAGTATCCGCAAGCGGGCGTGCGAGTGATCGAAGGGCGGACGGGGCAGATGGTGAAGCGGGCCTCGGTGGGAGCGGAAGGATTTGTACTGGACCACTACAACCGGACGGCGCTGGACGCACATCTGGCGGCGGTGGGTGAGCCGCTCTTAAAGGGGTTTGGACCGCAGCCGCCGTACGCGATCTTCTGCGACAGCCTGGAAGTATTCGGCTCGGACTGGACGGGCGATCTGCCGGCGGAGTTTCAGAAGCGGCGGGGGTACGACCTGATGCCGCTGCTGGCGTCGCTGACGGGCGAGTACGACGAAGCGAAGGGCGGGGTGCGGAACGACTGGGCGGAGGTGTTGACGGAACTTTGTGAAGAGCGGTTTTTGAAGCCGCTGCAGGAGTGGGCGAGCCGGCACGGCACGAAGGCGCGGGTGCAGGCGTACGGGACGCCGCCGGTAACGTTGTCGAGCCAGCGGTATGTAGATTTGGCGGACGGCGAGCAGACACAATGGCGGCGGTTATCGTCGTCGCGCTGGGCCGCGTCGTCGAATCATTTATTAGGGCGGCCGGTGACTGGCTCGGAGACGTGGACGTGGCTGCATTCGCCGACGTACGCAGCGACGCCGCTGGACATGAAGGCGGAGGCGGATATTCACTTCGTACAGGGCGTGAATCAGTTGATCGGGCACGGATGGCCCTACTCGCCGAAGGCGGCGGGGCAACCGGGCTGGGGCTTCTATGCGGCGGCGGTGTTCAACGACAGCAATCCGTGGTGGAACGCGATGCCGGAACTGGCGCTGTATTTGCAGAGAGTGAGCTGGCTGATGCGGCAGGGGCAGGCGGTGAGCGACGTGGCGCTGTTTCTGCCGGTGGCGGATACGCGGGCGCGGTTTACGGCGGGGACCGGGCGAGTGTCGGTGGACCGGCAGGTGGAGGAGTCGATGGGGCGGAAGGTGATTCCGGCGTTATTGGAGGCCGGGTACAACTTCGACGCGGTGGACGATGGGCTGTTGAACGAGGCTCTGGCGCGGGGCGCGTACAGAGCGGTGGTGCTACCGCGGGTGGAGCGGATCTCCGTGGAGAGCTTCCGCAAGCTGGAGCGCTATGCCAATGGCGGCGGATTGGTGGTGGCATTGGGGAAGAAGCCAAGGCTGGCGCCGGGGCGAGTGGGCGCAGAGGAAGCGTCGAAGGAGGTTGTGGAGATCTCGAAGAGGATGTTTGAAGGGGGGCGGGGCGTGTTTGTGGCGGACGAAGCGGAGTTAGGGAAGGCGCTGAACGAGCGGGTGGGGACGGACATGAAATGGGCCCCGGCGAGCGAGGCAGTGGCGTATGCGCACCGCAGCGTGGGTGGAACGGAGATCTATTTCGTGGCGAACACGGGCAATACGCCGTATGAAGGAAAGCTGGAGTTTCGCGCCAGCGGCAGGACGGCGGAAGTATGGGATGCGATGAGCGGACAGCGGAGCGGGTTCAGCGGGCGGATTTCGCTGCCGGCGTACGGCTCCGCGGTGATCGTGATAGGAGAAGGCGCGGATGCGGCGGTGGAGACGGAGCGGCCGAGCGGAAGAGTGCTGGATTTGAGCCCGGATTGGGCAGTGACTTTCGAAGGTTTGGGGAAGCGGGCGAAACTAAGCGCCGGCCAGTCGTGGACGGATGACGAGGCGACGCGATTCTATTCCGGAGTGGCGGTGTACGAGAAGGAGATCCAGGTGGGGCGGGAGTTCCTGCATGCCCGGCTGGACTTTGGGGAAGGCAAGGCATTGACGGCCGGGCCAGCGCGGCAGGCGGGCATGCGGGCCTGGCTGGAAGGCCCAGTGCGCGACGCGGCGGTGGTGTATGTGAACGGAAGACGGGCGGGGGCGGTGTTTGCGCCTCCGTACCGGCTGGACCTGACGGGATTTCTGAAAGAGGGCAAGAACAGCCTGAGGATCGAAGTAGCGAACACGTCGCTGAATCTGATGGCGAAGAAGGGCGAGCCGGACTATCGCGACGTCACGGCGAAGTACGGAGAGCGGTTTCAGATGCAAGACATGCAGAAGATGACACCGGAGCCGTCAGGGTTGCTGGGGAAAGTGAGCCTGATGGCCCGGTGAGCAGGACGGCTCCAAGGTGGACAGGGTGGGCCGGCAAGCCCGGGAAGCCGGAGAGGATTCGCATTGAGGGCCTAAGCAGGCCGGAGAATCTGGAAGTTTTTGGTTTGATTTTGAAGCTGCCCGCCTTACACTGCGGGCAGAAGAGCACTCGATACGGAGTGCAGATCGCTTCAGGGTTGCGGCGGAAGGCCGGGGGAAACTCCGGAAGATGCCGCTGTCAGAATCAGCCGGAGCAGCCGCGACACGGGGAGAAGCGGAGCTGCGGCCAAACAGCCGGCCGAAGTCTGGAGACAGGCAGAGGCAAGGCAGATGTGAAACGAAAGAGAGGTTAGCAAATGAATTCGCGAATGACAGCATGGATCGCGGTTCTCATCTTGCTGGCGGGCGTACCGATTTGGGCGCAGGATGCCAGGGGAACCATATCCGGAAGAGTGACGGACCCGAGCGGCGCGGTGTTGGCGGGCGCTCAGGTGGTGGTAACGAACGTGGCCATGGGCACGAAGTCGTCCATGGTGACGAACAACGAAGGGCGCTATCTGGCGCCAGTGCTGCCCCCGGGCATGTATCAGGTGGAAGTGACGGCGCCGGGCTTCAAGAAAGCGTTGCGGAACGAAGTGCAGTTGCGGGTAGGCGACCGTCTGGAAGTGAGCCTCGCGCTGGAGATCGGCGCGCAGGAGCAATCAGTGACGGTGACTGGTGAGTTGCCGTTGTTGAACTCGGAGACGGCTTCGATCGGCACTGTGGTGGATTCACAGCGAGTGGCGAATCTGCCGTTGTCCTATGGCAACCCGTTCCTGCTGATCGGGCTGACGGCGGGCGTGACTTTCAACGGCAGTGTGAGATTGGACCGGCCGTTCGAGCCGACGCACATTGTGAACTATTCGATGGGCGGCACGCGCGGAAACCTGAACGACATCACGATCGACGGAGCGCCGACGACGGCGACGGCGAACGCGAACGAAGTGACGGCGGCGTACGTACCTCCGACGGACATCGTGCAGGAGTTCAAGGTGCAGACGGCGACGTTCGACGCGCAGTTCGGGCAGACGCAGGGCGGCGTGACGAGCATTAGCATCAAGAGCGGCACGAATCAGTTTCATGGGAGCGCGGGGTATTCGTTCACACGGCAGTCGATGTGGGCGAACGACTTCTTTAACAACAAGAAGGGCCTGGCCGTACCGAACTTTTCGTTCGACCGGTGGGGCGGCTCGATCAGCGGCCCGGTGACGATCCCGAAGGTGTACGACGGCAAGAACAAGACGTTCTTCCTGTGGGGCTATGAAGGGATCAAGGATTCGCGGCCTCGGCACGACGACACGACGAACACGGTACCGACGCCGGCGATGCAGCAGGGCGACTTTTCCGCGCTGACGGCAGCGGGCGGTTCGTCCTACACGATTTACGATCCGGCGACGAGGATTCAGTTGGCGAACGGCCGGTACCAGCAGACGGCGTTTCCGAACAACAAGATTCCGACGGCGCGCTTCGACAAAGTGGGCACGGCGATTTTGAAGTACTACCCGGCGACGCCGCTGAGCGCGGGCGACGCGTTTGGGATCGGAAACTACACCGATGCGTCGCTGGCGGAGAAGGCCGACTACTACAACAACACGTGGCGCGTGGACCAGAACATCGGCGACAAGCAGCGCCTGTTCGGGCGGTATAGCCAGTATCGGCGGGACAGCCTGTACAACGACTATTTCGGGAACGCGATGACGGGCATCCAGTTCCTGTTCGATTCGAAGACGGGGATGATCGACCACGTGATCACGCTGTCGCCGACGATGGTGCTGAACTCGAGGTACAGCTACAACCGGTTCATCCGCGGTTCGGACGGCAGCGTAGACGGGATGGGATTCGACATCACGCAACTGGGCTTTTCGCAGCAGTATGCAGGCCAGGTTCCGAAGGACATCGCGCGTTTCCCGCGCGTGAATCTGACGGGCTATATCAGCAACGGATTCACGGGCGAACTTCGTCCGGTGAACAACCACACGGCTTCCACGACGCTGACGAAAGCGTGGGGCAAGCATTCGATCAAGACGGGCGTGGAGTTCCGCATTTACCAGGAAGCGGACAAGTTCTTCAGCAACGCGCAGACGGGGCAATATACGTTCGATTCGACCTGGACGCGCGGTCCGCTGGACAACTCGGCGACGTCGCCGGGGAGCATTGGGCAGTCAGTAGCTTCGCTGCTGCTGGGCCTGCCGGGCTCGGGCAGCATCGCACGTTCGGCCGATTACATCGAGCAGTCGAACTCGTGGGGCTTCTTCGTGCAGGACGACTACAAGATCACGAACCGACTGACGATGAACATTGGCTTGCGATATGAACTGGAGACGCCGCTGCACGAGCGGTGGAACAAGTCGACGCTGTCGTTCGATCCGAGCTACAAGCAGGACATCAGCGACCAGGCATTGTTGAATTACGCGAAGATCTATCCGGGCATCAACGGTGGGTTTGCGGAACTGCCGGTGAGCGCCTTCACGAGCAACGGCGGCATGACGTTCGCGGGCGTGAACGGCAACCCGACGGGTTTGTACAACACGCCGAAGAACGTATTCCTGCCGCGCATCGGCCTGGCCTACCAACTGAACCAGCGCACGGTGTTGCGGACAGGCTTCGGCATGTTCGCGGGGTTCCTGGGCGAGCGGCGCGGCGACGTGCAGCAGAACGGCTGGAATCAGAACACGTCGATGGTGCTGACGAGGGATAACGGATTGACCTGGCTGACCACGCTGGCGAACCCGTATCCGAACGGAGTGACGGAGCCAAAGGGCAATGCCGAGGGCTACAAGACGTTCCTGGGGCAGGGTTTCACGTTCTTCAACCAGAATCCGAGCATTCCGATGACGATGCGCTGGGAACTGGGCGTGCAGCAGGAGTTCAAGGGCTACGCGCTGGACGTGAACTACATCGGCAGCAAGACCACGCACACGGAGATCACGCGGAACATCAATGCTCTGCCACTGCAGTACTGGAGCAGAAGCATGCTGCGCGACGACGCAAACAACAACTATCTGAGCGCGGCGATCTCGAACCCGTACTACCAACTGGTGCCGGGTAACACGCAGAGCATCTACACGAGCTCGACGACGTCGCGGCAGACGCTGCTTTCGCCGTACCGGGTATTCGGTTCGGGCGCGATCAACTCGACGGAGAACTCGGGCTTCTCGTGGTACCACGGCCTGCAGATGAGCGTGAACAAGCGCTTCTCGAAGGGCTTCACGGTGATGGGCAGCTACACGTTCGCCAAGTGGATGCAGGCGGTGAACCTGCTGAACGCGGTGGATCCGGCTCCGATTCATGAGATTTCGGATGCCGATGCGCCGCACCGGATCAACTTCAGCTCGATCTACGAACTGCCGTTCGGCGACGGGAAGAAGTTCCTGGCGGACCAGAACCGGTTGGTGAAGAGCCTGGTGGGCGGCTGGCAGGTGTCTGGCATCTGGACGATGCAGAGCGGCTTCCCACTGGCCTGGGGCAACAGCATTTTCTACGGCGATCCGTCGTCGATCCTGTTGCCGCTGGACCAGCGGACTCCGGAGCACTGGTTCAACATCGCGGGCTTCGAGCAGGCGAGCGGCAAGCAGTTGCTGGGCAACCAGCTGCGCTGGTGGCCGAACCGGTTCTCGACGCTGCGCAGGCAGCGGATGAACAACGTGGACCTGGCGGTGATCAAGAATACGCGGATCACGGAAGGCACGCGCATTGAGTTCCGCGCGGAAGCGCTGAACGCGATGAACCACCCGTACTTCCCGTCGCCGAACATGACGGTGACGACGGCGCAGAGCGCCTCGGCCACGGGCTTCGGCCAGATCAACGCCTCGACGATGGACAACTACGCACGCAGGATCCAGATCAGTCTGCGCTTCCTGTTCTAAGGACAAACGAGCCTCCCCGGCCCCAACGGGCCGGGTAAGTCCGGCTCGAGGCCGGTTCGCCTGAGTGGAAAGGCGAGCCGGCCTTTTTGCGTTGTGGGTTTGAGGGCGAGGGCAATCTCAGTATGCTGGTTGCAGTGAAGAGAAGAGACCTTATTTCCACTCTGCCGCTGACCGGCTACTCGTTGATCGTGAACGCGCAGGATCTCGTGGTTCCCGGGAAGGACACGTTCGCGCGTGTTGCGCCGCCGGGCGCGAAGAGAGGCGGCTTCCGCCAGGAACCGCACATGACGCTGGTGGACCTGAGCGCAGATCTGTGTGTGGCGGGGGGCGGCCTGGCCGGAGTGTGCGCGGCGCTGAGCGCGGCGCGGCATGGGATGAAGGTGGTGCTGCTGCAGGACCGGTCGCGGCTGGGAGGGAACTCCTCGAGCGAAGTGAAGATGCACGTGGTGGGGGCGAATTCGCACAAGAGCCGGCCGGGGTGGCGCGAAGGCGGAATCATCGAGGAACTGCGACTGGAAGACGCGGCGCGGAATCCGCAGCGGTGTTGGGAGCTGTGGGATCTTCTGCTATACGACAAGATCGTCAGCGAGCCGAATATCACGCTGCTGCTGGAGACGACGCTGTATGCGGCAGAGATGAAGGGCGGGCAGATCGAACGGGTGCTGGCGCGGTGCGACAAGAGCGAGCAACTGTACCGGATTTCGGCGCCGCTGTTTGTGGATGCGACGGGGGATTCGAGGCTGGCGCTGGAAGCAGGAGCGGAGTTCCGCACGGGGCGGGAGGCGCGGAGCGAGTTCCAGGAGAGCCTGGCGCCGCCGGCAAAGGATGAGGAGACGCTGGGATCGAGCATTCTGTTCACCTCCCGGAACTACGGCAAGCCGATGCCGTTCACTCCGCCGAAATGGGCCCGCAAGGTGACGAAGGAGCATTTGAAGTTCCGGTCGACGAACAGTTGGGAGTACGGCTATTGGTGGATTGAGTGGGGCGGAAACCTGGACATCATCCGCGACAACGAACGGATCCGGTTCGAACTGCTGGCGATCACGATGGGTGTGTGGGATTACATCAAGAACAGCGGAAACCACCCGTCCTCGGAGAGTTGGGCGCTGGACTGGGTGGGGATGATGCCGGGCAAGCGAGGGAGCCGGCGCGTGGTGGGCGACCACCTGCTGACCGAGCAGGATCTGCTGAAGGGATTGTTTGAGGACGCAGTGGCGATTGGAGGCTGGCCGATGGACGACCACCCGCCGGGCGGGTTTGACCGGCCGGACCTGCCGCCGAACACGGTGCTGAAGACTCCCGAGGTTTACAACATTCCGCTGCGCACGCTGTACAGCCGGAACATTGCGAATCTGATGATGGCGGGCCGGAACATCAGCGCGACGCACGCGGCGTTCACTTCGACGCGGGTGATGGCGACTTGCGCCGTCATTGGGCAGGCCGTGGGGACGGCGGCGGCGCAGTGCTTGAGGTCGAAGATCTCGCCGCGGCAACTGGCCGGGGACCGGCAGAGGGTGACTGAGCTGCAACAAACGCTGCTGCGGGACGACCAATCTCTGCGCGGATTCAAGAACGAAGATCCATTGGATTTGGCCCGGAAAGCGCAAGTAAGCGCGTCGGCCGAGGAGCCTCACTACGAGGCGGCGAAGGTGGTGGACGGGTGGGTCCGGGACATCCCGGGGAAGGAGATCCACCAGTGGGCGGGGCGGATGAATGGGGGCAGCGCCTGGATCGAGTTGAAGTTTGAAAAGCCGGTGAAAGTGAGGGAAGTGCAGCTCACGTTCGATACGGGGTTCCAGCGGGAGCTAACTCTGTCGTCTTCGGACGGGACGATGAGAGGCATCGTGCGGGGACCGCAGCCGGAGACGGTGCGAGATTATCGGGTGCTTGTGGGCGGCAAGGAGGTGGCGCGGGTTTCCGGGAACGTGCAGAGGCTGCGGCGGCACCGGTTTGCGGAGGTAGAGGCGGACCGGGTGCGGATTGAGATCACGGCTACGAATGGGAGCGAGATGGCTCGGGTGTTTGAGGTGAGGTGCTACGGGTAGGGTAAGAGCCGGGGACCGTCAGGACAGCCCCTCCGGTTGGCTAGTGTGAATGGGTGGGTGGGGCCGGTGTAGACTGGGAGGACTCCTAGACCGCGTGAGTGCTAAGGCAGTGGGGCCAGGTGGCCCTGGATTCCTGGGAAGAGGGGCTGGGCCTTGGCATGAGAACTGCGGCGATCCCGTATCGGGTGGCTGATTTCCTGAAGCAGCATCCGCCATTTCAAGGAATGGCGGAGGCAGATCTGGTGGTGCTGGCGGGGAAGGGGCGCGTGAAGTTTCACGAGCCGGACGAGTACCTATGCTGGCAGGGGGCGGCGTTCGGGCAGTTCCTTTTCGTCATTCAACAAGGAAGCGTGACGCTGTGGGATGAGGGCGCGGAGCCGCCGGCGCTGCGGGATATTCGCGGCGCGGGGGATGTGGTGGGTCTGGAGCGGTTTCACGGCGAAGAGAAGTGCCTGTACTCGGCGAAGACGGCGAGCGAGGTGGTGGTGTACGCGCTGCACGCGGGAGACTTTGGGGCGCTGGTGGAGAAGTATCCCGAGGCGCGGCAGTATGTCTCGGCGCACGCGGCGGTGACGGCGGGATTCCAGGCTCAGAACGGAAAGCCTCCCGCGCATGAGATCCCGGTGGAGACGCTGGCAGACAGGGAGGCGGATGTGGCGTGCCTGAAGAGCACGACCATTCGCGAGGCGGCGCGGATGCTGGCGGCGAGCGGGGATTCGGTGTTGACGCTGGCGGATCCGCCGGCTTATGTCACGGCGGAGGATTTCGTGCGGTGGGTGGCGGAAGGGGATGGGCGGGCGGATGGGCCGGCGCATGGAATTGCGCGCAAGGTGGAGGTGACGGTGGGGCGGGAGGCGACGGCGAGCGAGTGCGTGCTGGCGCTGGCGCGGTCCGGCACGGCGGTGGCTGCGGTGACGGCGGACGGATCTCCGGGAAGCCCGATCGAGGCGGTCGTCTCGGCGGCACGGCTGGGCAGCGCATTTGGCGAGCAACCACTGGAGATTCTGCGGGCAGTGGAGCGAGCCCGGAACCTGAAGGAACTTGCCGCGCTGCAAAGCAGAGCGCGCGGGTGGATGCAGGAGAGCCTGGCGCCGGGTGGGATGGATTGGCTGGCCGCGTATGGGGACGAGTTGAACCGGAGGATGGTGGAGCGGGCGGCGAGAGTGTCCGGGCTAGTGGAAGCGGGAGCGGTGTGGTGCTTCGCGGGGGCAGCGGGCCGGAAGGAGTTGTTGACCGGCGAGGCCCCGAAGGTTGCAGTGATCGGACGGGCGCCGGAAGGGTTAGCGGAGATTCTGGGGGAGTGCGGATACCTGGGTGCGACGGAGGTGGAGGCGGGCAGCCTGGAGGAGTGGAAGGAACGGTTTTCGGACTGGATTGGGGATCCGATTCTGAAGCAGGTGTACCTGGCCCGGGAGCTGTTCGACCTGCGGGCGCTCTGGGGGCGAACGGAGGCAATCGAGGAGCTGGCGTCTCACGTGCGGGCGGAACTGGCGCAAGAGCCGGGGTTTCTGCGGATCCTGGCGAACGATTGTCTGGGCAACCTGCCGCCGCTGACATTCTTCAGGGATGTGGTGGTGGAAGAGAGCGGAGTACGGACCGAAACGTTCCGGCTGAAGAGCAGCGCGTTGATGCCGTTGGTGGATGTGGCGCGAGTGTTCAGCCTGGCTGCCGGAGCGGCGCCAGGCGCCACGAGCATCCAGCGGTTCGCCAGGGCGGCGGAACTGCTGCCCGCGCGCGCCGGAGTCTTCGAGGAGGCCGCGGAGACGATGAAAGTGGTGCTGTACCATCAGGCGCGCGCCGGGTTGCGCATGGGGCACGACGGAGGAGAGGTTCCTTTGTCGATGCTGAGCCGGTATGACCGGCAGGCGCTGAAGAGCGGGTTCCGCAGCCTGCATGCATTGCTGGAGTTTGCCGCAGATGGCGGCTGGCTGGAGTTCGCCGCCGATGGCGGTTGGCTGGAGGAAGCGTGAGCTGGACGGACGCAACGCCCGTGGCGGATGTCCGTTTCGTGGTACTGGACACTGAGACGACAGGCCTGGACCCGCGCAAGGACCGGATTGCGACGATGGGTGCGATCGCCGTGGTGGGACAGGAGGTGCTGATCGAGGACTCCTTCGAGGCGCTGGTGCGGCTGCCGTACAACTCAAGTTCCGTGACGGTGCACGGGGTGACCCGCGAAGAGAGCCAGAGCGGCGTGGAAGAGGAAGAAGCGCTGCTGCTGTTCCGGGAGTATTTGAAAGATGGAGTGATTGTGGGGCACCACATCGGGCACGATGTGGAGACCTTGAACGCGGGCTATGAGCGGCACTTCGGTTTCCGGATGAACAACCGCAGCCTGGACACGATGGAACTGGCGCTGCACCTGGAGCGGGATGGCGCGTTCGGCGCGGCGGAGGAGATCCGCGATTTCTCTTTGGATGCGCTGTGCGAGAGGTTCCAGGTGGTGCCGCATGACAGGCATACGGCACCGGGGGATGCGTTCATGACAGCACTGGTGTTCCAGAGGCTGCTGCGGCTGGCGGAGCGCAGTGGGCGCACGACGCTGGGACAGTTGTGCGAGGCCTATGAGCCGGAGGCTAGCGCACAGGGGGAATGCGAATGAGGGCCGTGCGGGCCTTGGGATCTTCGCTGATGCGGCTGAGGCAATAGGTGGAGCCGTCGGTGCCGATGGCGATGGAGTTGACGTAGTTGGGACGCTGGCCGTTGGAGTAGAAGATGGGGCCGTGGTCGATGTAGTGGCGGGAGGGGATGTCGTAGGTGACGAGGTGGAGGTTCTCGAGCCCCTTGGATTCACCCTTGGCGGTAGAGTCCTTGCCTTTGACGCGACGGCCATTCTCGTAGACGGGGCCGCCGGTGAGGTAGTGGATGGTGCGGCCGTCGGGATTGAGGGCGAAGCCGAGGTAGCCATAGCTGAACTGGTCGAACATGCCGCTCAACTGGGAAGGCTGGGAGGTAATGCGGTCCAGGACTTCAACGGTCTCGGTGGCGGGGAGGAAGCGGAAGAGATAGCCGGAGTTGCCGTGGACGCCATAGATGGCTTTGTCGCCCTCGTGGAAGAAGGTCTGGCGCCAGTTGTAACCCATGTGGCCGGAGCTGGAGGGATCGTAGAGGCCAAAGTAATCCTTCTTGAGGTTGTCGCCCTGGACGTCCTCGATCCGCTGTGAGTCGTAGCGGTAGCGATGGATGGTGCCGTCGGAGGTGGAGAAGTAGACGGAGCCGGTATTGGGATCGACGGCGAGGGAGCGGCAGACGGTGCGGAAGGCGGGACCGACGCCGCTTTCGCCTTCACCGGAGACGGCGCCGAGGTCTTTCAGCTCGCGGCTGTTGAGGTCATAGCTGATCATGCGGCCGGTGGGCCAGGTGATGCCGTAGAGGCGGCCGCGGCGGGTGTCCATATTGAAGGTGATGATGCCCTCGCCGCCCGGGGCGATGCCGAGGTTTTCAAACTTGCCGGTGGCGATGTCGTAGGAGAGGAAGTGGCCGCCGGGATAGGGCTTCATGCCGGCGGGTGGGACGCCGAGTTTCTCCATGCCGTCGATGATGGAGTAGTAGCCGATGTGGGTGGCGAAGTAGAGCTTGCCGTTGGCTTCGACGAAGTTGACGTGGCTCTTGCCCTGGACGATGGCTTTGGAGTCCTTTTCGCCGGCGGCTTCGTTGAGATCACCGAGGTGGCGGGTGGTGCCGGAGTAGGGATCGTAGGCGTACATCTGCGCGGCGATGTCGGGCTTTTCGGAAGAGAGGACGTAGTAGATGCGGCCATCGGAGCCGCGGCCGATGGCGTTGTAGGAGTCGTGGGACTCGGGGAAGCCGGCGTCGAGGATCTGGGCGGTGAGGCGCTGCTGAGGCTGCGGCGTGGAGGCCTGACGGCAGCCGGCGAGAGTGAAGAGAAGAGCGGAGAGGACGAGGTAACGCATGAAGAGTACTCCTAGGAACGAGCGAGATCGGCGGCGTTGCGTTTGATTTTCTGAATGGCCTCAGCGATCTGGTCCATGTCGGACTTGGGGCCGAGCAGCATATTCTGAGTGAACCAGACGGCCTGAGTGCAGAGCTTGTCGTTGGCCGGACAGTGGTTCTGTTCGGCCCACTGCTTGAGGCGCTGGGCGGAGAAGAGGCGCTGGAAGCCGCGGGAGGCGATGGCGGTTTGGATGAACGGCTGGGTGTTGAGCGGCTGGTAACCGGAGGCGCAAGGGATGCCTTCGGCGGCGAGGGCCTTGAGGAACTTCTCGCGGGTGAGGCCGGAGAAGGCTTCGGGGTTGTAGCGCAGCATGTAGAGGTGGAAGGCGTTGTTAGTGGTGCCTTCGTATTGGATGGCGGGCGAGATGCCGGGGATCTGCTTGAGGAGCGAGGTGAGGTAGGCGCCATTGTCGGCGCGGGTTTTGGCCTGGGCCTGGAGGCGGGTCATCTGAGCGAGGAGGATGGCGCCCTGGAACTCGGTGAGGCGCAGGTTGGCGCCGGAGGATGCGTAGGAGAAATTGGAGCCGATCATGCGGAGGCCGCTGCCGTTGTTGTGGAAGGCATAGGCACGCTCGCGGAGGTCTTCGTCCTGGAACAGGATGGCGCCGCCTTCGCCGGAGTTGAGGTTCTTGGAGGCCTGGAATGAGAAGCAACCAGTGGCGCCGAGCGTACCGACCTTGCGGCCGCGCCATTCGGCGAGGTGGGCCTGGCAGGCATCTTCAATGAGTGGAATTCTGCGTTTGGCGGCGGTGGCGAGGAGGCTATCGAGATGGCAGACGTTTCCGCCGAGGTGGACGGGGATGATGGCGCGCGTGTTGGGAGTAATGGCGCGATCGACGAGGCGGTGGTCCATCTGGAACGATTCGGGATCGGTGTCGACGAAAACCGGGAGCGCGTGCTGGCGGAGGACGACGTTGACAGTGGCGATGAAGGTGTAAGGAGGAACGATGACTTCGTCGCCGGGCTCGACGCCGAGGACATTGAGGGAGATGAAGAGGGCGGCGGTGCCGTTGGCGGTGGCGAGGGCCTGACGGGCGCCGGTGAGCTGGGCGTAGGCCGATTCAAAGCTCTTGACGTTCTGACCGCTGCCGCGGAACCACTTCCCACTGTGGAGGGTATCGAGAAGGGCGCGCTCTTCGCGGGCGTCGGCGACGGGCCAATCGGGGAAGGGTGTGGTGCGGGTTTTGGATCCGCCGAGGAGAGCAGGTTTGGGGCTGGTTATCGCTTGGGCGGCGGCGCAGGCGGGAGCTGCGGCGGTGAGAAAGGTGCGGCGAGAAGGAGTGAGTTTCATTGCAGTTTTATCGGACCGAGGACAGGGAACGAAGTGATGCGGAGCCGCGCGGCTCCGTAAGGTATGAGTGTAATGGACTCGTCGGGATATTTGCCGGTCTGTTCCTGGCGGCCGGGGATGGCGACAGGGCTGAGCGGGGGCGGAGCGGCGCTGTCGTTGACGAGCATCCACTGCGGGAGGCGGCGGCCCTTGGCCTTGAGAGCGATGGGGGAAGTGGTGGTGGTGAATGGCTGGGCGGAGACGGGGGCTTCGGAGATTTCAAAAGATGCATTGGGATTGGAAGAGTCGAGGCGGAGGGCGTAGTTCCAGGGAGAGACGGGGAAGACTTCCCAATCCGAGACGGGGCCGGTCTGGGCGAGCTGACGCCAGTTCTCTTCGATGCGAAGGGCGAAGACGAGCGGACCGCGCTCGATGGAGACGGATTTGTTGAATCCTTCGACGGGAGTGATGGGCATGGGGAAGGAGAGCAGGAGGCGATCGCCGTTGCGCCATTGCCGTTCGATGCGGCCATAGGTGCCGGGCTTGGGGGCGGGGAGGGTCTGGCCGTTGACGGAGAGAGCGGCGCCGGCGGCCCAGGCGGGGACACGGAAGTGGAGGGGGAAGGCAACGGGCTCTGAGGGTTTGAAGACGAGCTGGACGGTATTGCGGAACGGATATTCGGTCTGTTCCTCGATGACGACCTGAGTTTTGCGGACGGTGGTCCGGACGGTGGAAGGTGCGTAGGCGCCGAGGGCGAGCCCATCGTCGGGAGAGGCCATCCAGAGGGAGGCGGTGAACTTGGGCCAGCCCTGGTGGAGGTTGGCGGTGCAGCAGCCGAAGTTGGGCTGGAGGCCGAAGAGGTTGGATTCGGGGCCGTTGGTCTCCCAATCGCGGCGGGAGTAGGAGCAGAGCACCTGGTTGGGCTGCTGATCGTATTGGTGGCCCCACTGGTCAGAGGTTTGGGAAGCAGGCAGAGCGTTGAAGGCGATCTTCTCGAGGCGGTCAGCGAGGGCGGGATCGCCGAGGGCGGCGAGAGCGAGTTCGAGGGAGTACATCTCCTCAACGACGGCGCAGGTCTCGATGCCCTGGACGGGGCTGCGGCCGGCGTAGTGCTCGTCGGCGGAGAACATGCCGTTGGGGAGGCCGTGGTAGCGGTCGAGGGTATCGAGCATTTTGGCGGTGGCCGCCTTGTCGGCGGGGTCCTTGGAGAGGAGATACCAGAGGGCGGAGGTTTTGACGCCCATGGCGTTGTTCACGCCGTGGGTCTGGAGGCCGGTTTGGGCGCGCGGGACTTTGTTGGGGTAGGCGAAGTTGTCGAAGTGGCCGCGCCAGTCGAAGCCCTGGGCCTTGAGGCGGCGGGCGAAGTCGAGCAAGGCCGGATCGCCGTTGCGGTTGTAGAGCCAGAGGAGTGTGGCGAACTGGTCCTGCCAGCGATAGATGGCCCACTGGTGGAGGGGGCGCTCGTTCATGAGGGCGGCGTGATGGGCGAAGTACTTTTCGAGGAATGGGATGACGCGGGGGTCGCCGGTGGCTTCCTGGTACTGCGTGAGGACCTTGAGCATGATCATGTTGGGCCACCAGTCTTTGTTCGAGGGAGGACCGATGGCGCCGTCGGGGCGTTGATGGGTGAGAGCCCATTCGACCCAGGGCTTGACCTTGGCGATGAGGCGGGGGTCGTCGAGGGTGTAGGCGAGAGGGAGGAGGCCGTCGAGATAGTAGGGGCCGCGCTCCCAGCCTTCTCCGGAGCCGCCGAGCCAGGCGGAGTTGGGGCCGACGTCGGGCCAGATTTCGTCGAGGTGGCCGGTGATGGCATTGGCCTGGATTTTGAGCTGATCGTGGAGCCAGCCGGAGGGTTTGACCGACGACAGCGGGAGGGGGTAGAAGGCGGAGGGGGCGAGCGGGGCGCGGTTCTTCGGGGGCTGGGCGGAGACGGCGACTGCAGCGGCCAGGAGGACGAAAACAAGGCGGTACATGGAGGTGGTTTCCGACCCCCATGGTATCCTGAAATTTCACCCCAGCAGTCCCTGGAAACACCCTTGAAAATCGGATTTGTCAGCCTCGGTTGCCCGAAGAACCTTGTCGATACGGAAGTGATGATGGGTCAGCTCGCCGCGCGCGGGCATGCCTTAACGGCCTCGCCGGAGGAGGCGGACGCCATTGTCGTAAATACGTGCTCGTTCATCGACCCCGCCAAGCAGGAATCAGTAGACACGATTCTGGAGATGGCGGAGTTCAAGAAGACGGGCAAGGCCAAGCGCCTGATTGTGGCGGGCTGCCTGGTGGAGCGGTACCGGGCGGAGATCCAGCAGACGATTCCGGATGTGGACGCGGTGCTGGGAACCAATGAGCTGGATTCGATTGTCGATCTGTGCGAGAAGGGCGAGGCGCAGGCGAATCCGCTGGCGCCGTACCTGTATCACGATCTGACGCCGCGGGTACTGGCGACGCCGCGGCACTATGCGTATATCAAGATCAACGAGGGGTGCGACCACCCCTGCACGTTCTGCGTGATTCCACAGTTTCGCGGGAGTTTCCGCAGCCGGCGGTTTGAATCCGTGGTGGCGGAGGCAGCGCGGCTGTTCGAGCAGGGCGTGCGGGAAGTGAACCTGATCGGACAGGACACGACGGCCTATGGAGACGACCTGGGCATGAAAGACGGGCTGGCGCTGCTGCTGGAGCGTCTGGGCCAGATCGAAACTCAGCACAGGAAATGGGTGCGGTTCCTGTACTGCTATCCGAACCGGATCACTGGGAAGCTATTGGACGTGATTGCGTCGAACGCGGATGTGGTGAAGTACATCGACATGCCGCTGCAGCACGCCTCGGCGAGCGTGCTGAAGAGAATGAAGCGCGGCTCGTCGGGCGAGATCTTCCTGAAGACGCTGGCCAAGATCCGCAAGGCGGTGCCGGGGGTGGGGATCCGGACGTCGATGATTGTGGGCTTCCCGGGAGAGACGGAGCAGGATTTCGAAGAGTTGTGCCAGTTTGTGGAAGAGGCGCGGTTCGACCGGCTGGGCGTGTTCAGCTACTCCGATGAAGAGACGGCGCCAAGCTACGGGCTGGACGGCAAGGTGGACAAGAAGACGATCTACAACCGGCGGCGGAGGCTGATGGCGCTGCAGCGGAAGATCTCGCGGGCGGCGAACCGGAAGCTGGTGGGGCAGGAACTGCCGGTGCTGGTGGAAGGGCCATCGCCGGAGAATGAACTGGTGTGGCAGGCGCGGCTGGCGACGCAGGCGCCGGACATCGACGGTGTGTGCTACATCGAGGATTACGGAGACGTAGAACCGCGAGCGGGGCAGTTCCGGGTGATGAAGATCACCAAGGCGCACGATTACGATCTGGCCGGCGATCTGGTGGACGCACCGGAGCAGGAGCCGCCGGCAGTGGTGAATCCGTTCCCGATCATCGCTTCGGCGGCGGGTCATGCGAGGCAGCACCAGTGATGAAGTGTCCGATCTGCAAGCAGGAAGTGAAGCTGAGCGACAAGGAGATGCCGTTCTGCAGCGAGCGGTGCAGGCTGATTGACCTGGGGATGTGGGCGGCCGAGGAGTACCGGATTCCGACGACGGAGCAGGGGCCGAGCGCGGGGGAAAAAGGCGCAGAGCCGAAGGACGATGATGAATAGGGCGGACAGGCTGGCGGTGACGCTGGCGACGTGGTTCGGCTGCGGGCTGGCGCCGAAGGGTCCCGGGACGATGGGGGCGTTGGGCGGCATCGTGGTGGCGCTGGCGCTGCATCATGGCGCGGGCATGGCATGGTGGTGGCTGTGGGTGCTGGTGGCGCTGGGGACGCCGGTGGGCATCTGGTCAGCGGGACGGACGGCGGCGGTGAAAGGGTTGAAAGACCCGCAGATTGTGGTGATCGACGAAGTGCTGGGGCAGTGGATCGCGCTGGCGGCGGCGGTACCGGGCAATTGGCTGCACGTGGGTTTGGCGTTTGGGTTGTTCCGGCTGTTTGACATCTTCAAGCCGTGGCCGGTGCGGCAGTTGGAAGGATTGAAGGGCGGCGTGGGGATCATCGCGGACGACCTGATGGCCGGGGTGTACGGGGCGGTGGTTCTTGCGGTGTTCCGGACCGTGGTGCAATGGTAAGTGAGAAGTGTGAACCGGATGACGTTGAAAAGCAAGAGTACAGAACGGCCCGTGATTGAATCGATCTCGCCGGCGGCGGCGCTGCCGGGTGGCGATTTTCAGATCAAGGGCAGGAGCTTTCTACTGGCGCCGCGGCCGATCGTTTCGATTGGCGGCGTGGCTGCGCCGTTGACGGTGGGCTCAGACAGCCTGGTGGTAGCGCGGGTTCCAGAAGGGGCGGAGCGGGGCGAGGTAATCGTCAGCAACGGCGAGCAGGAGAGCAGCTCGACGGAGGTGCTGCTGGGCGCACTGGTGGCGGACAGCCTGCATCCGGTGGCGAGTCCGGTGGTGGACAAGAAGGGTAACATCTACACGACGTTTTCCGGCGCGCGCGGACAGAAGACACCGGTAGCCGTGTTTCAGATCGACCGGCACGGCGAGGTGACGCCTTACCTGACGGACCTGATGAACGCGACGGGGCTGGCGTTTTCGCCGGCGGGCGTGCTGCACATATCCTCGCGCTTTGATGGGATCGTCTACGAAGCCGGCGAAGCGGGCACCATGAGCGTGTATGTGGAAGGGATGGGCGTGGCGACAGGGATCGCTTTCGACAAGGCGGGAGACCTGTTCGTGGGCGACCGTTCTGGCACGATCTTCAAGATCAGCCAGCAGAGACAGATCTACGTCTTTGCGACGCTGGAGCCTTCGATTTCGGCGTATCATCTGGCCATTGCGCCATCGGGCGATCTGTATGTGACGGGACCGACGACGTCGAGCTACGACGCGGTGTACCGGATCACGCCGGAAGGCGAAGTCAGCGTGTTTTACCGCGGGCTGGGCCGTCCGCAGGGCATGGCGTTCGACGCATTGGGCAATCTGTTTGTGGCGGCGAGCTACCAGGGGCGCAAGGGCATCGTGCGGATCACGCCGGGTGGCGAGGTTTCCCTGTACGTGTCCGGCCCGAACATGGTAGGCGCGGCGATTGCGCCGGGTGGCGATCTCCTGTTGACGACGACGAACGCGCTGTACCGGCTGAAGGCCGGGCTGAAATACTGGTCGAACAACTAAAGAGTCATGAACGCCGAGATTATCGCCGTTGGCAGTGAGATGCTGACGCCGCAGCGCGTGGACACAAACTCGCTGTGGCTGACCGGGAAGCTGAACGACCTGGGCGTAGAGGTGACGCAGAAGTCGATCATCGGCGACGACCGGGAGCGGCTGGCAGCGTCGGTGAGCGCGGCACTGGACCGCGTGCCGCTGTTGGTCATCACGGGCGGACTGGGTCCGACGGAAGACGACTTAACGCGGGAGGCGGTGGCGCAGGCGCTACGGCGGCGGCTGCTGTTTTCTCAGGAGATCTGCGACTGGATTGAAGCGAGATTCAAGCGGATGGGGCGGCAGATGTCGCCGAACAACCGCAAGCAGGCGTTCCTGATTGAGGGAGCGGAGAAGCTGCCGAATCCGAACGGGACGGCGCCGGGGCAATGGCTGGACCTGCCGGGCGGGATGGTGCTGATTCTGCCGGGGCCTCCGGGCGAGATGAATCCGATGTTCGAAACGCATTGCCTGCCGCTGCTGAGAGAGCGTCTGCCGCAATCGCACATCCGGACACGGTTCTACCGCGTGGCCGGGATGGGCGAGAGCAACCTGGATGCGTTGATCGCACCGATCTACAAGCCGTATGGAAATCCGGTGACGACGATTCTGGCGGCGGAAGGCGACGTGCAGGTCCACCTGCGCGCGCAGTGCGGCACGGATGAGGAGGCGGAAGCACTGGTGGAAGAGTTAGGCGCGAAGATTCTGGCGGCACTGGGGGACAAGGTGTATTCGCTGGACGGCTCGCCGCTGGAAGCGGTGGTGGGCGCGATGCTGAAGGCGAAAGGGGCGACGGTGGCGGTAGCGGAGAGCGCGACGGCAGGGCTGCTGGGCGCAAGGATTACGCAGGCGCCTGGATCGTCGGAATGGTTCCTGGGCGGCTTCCAGGTGTACGGCACGGCGATGAAGTCGCGCCTGTTGGGCGTGGATGAGAAGGTGGCACTGGAAGATGGCGTGGTGAGCGAAGCGATGGCCGTGGCCATGGCCTGCAAAGTGCGGGAGAAGATCGGATCGACGTACGCATTGTCGATCACGGGCGAAGCGGGGCCGGAGTCTTCGAGTGCAGGCGTGGCGCCGGGGACGGTGTGGATCGGGGTGGCCGGGCCGGAGAAGGCGGAAGCGAAGATGTTCAAGTTCCCGAACGGGCGAGAGCGGGTAAGGAAGTTCGCCGTGCAGACGGCTTTGAACCTGCTGCGCCACGAGTTGCTCTAGGTCATAATCGGGGCATGCTGCTCCGGAGAGAGTTTCTGGCGGCGCCCGCTGTGGCGATGGCGCAGAGTCCGCGCAAGGTGAAGGTGGCGTTTCTGGGGGCGAGCCATGCACATGGGGTGGCCAAGCTGGAACTGGTAAAGAGCTCACCGGACTACGAATTGGCGGGCGTGTGGGAAGCGGATGCCGCGGCGCGGGCGCGGCTGGGGCGTCTGGGCGAATTGCGGTGGATGACGAAGGCTGAGATTCTGGGCAACGCGTCGATTGAGGCGGTATTTCTGGAGGGGCCGGTGGCGAGCCACGGGCCGCTGGCCTTGGAAGCGCTGGGCGCGGGCAAGCACTGCCACATCGAGAAGCCGGCGGCGAGCAGGGTGGCGCAAATGAAGCAGATCGTGGCGCTGGCCAAGTCGCGGCGGCGCGTGATCCAGGCAGGGTATATGTGGCGGTACAACCCGGCGGTGGCGAAGGCGCTGGAGGCGGTGAAGAACGGATGGCTGGGAGAGGTGTTCTCCGTGCACATTCGGATCAACACGAACAACGGGCTGGGGGAGAGGGTGGAGTTGGGTAAGTTCGCCGGCGGGCAGATGTTTGAGATGGGGGCGCACGCGGTGGACATCCTTGTGCGGATGCTGGGGATGCCGCGGCGGATAACACCGTTTCTGCGGCATGACGGGACGTTTCAGGACTCATTCCAGGACAATGCGGCGGCGGTGCTGGAGTATCCGAAGGCGATGGCGGTGATCGTCACCAGCGCGCTGCATCCGAACGGGACGGCGCACCGGGCGCTGGAGATCTTTGGGACCAATGGGAGCGCGATGGTGCGGCCGATTGAGCCTCCGGCGCTGGAGTTCGATCTGCTGAATCCGGCGGGGCCGTATTCAAAGGGGCGGCAGAAGCTGGAGTTGCCGGCGTACAAACGCTATGTGGGGGACGTTGCCGCGTTCGCGAAGGCGGTGCGGGGCGAAGCGCCGCTGGAGACGACGCCGGACACGGAGATGGCCGTGACAGAGGTCCTGTTGACGGCCTCGAAGATGATTGGGTGAAGAGGCCGGGTGTGGCGGCCCGGCGCCGGTCTGCTGGCAAAAAGAGCGGGAGCGTTTCTATTGGCGGGCCTTGGCGATGGCTGCCTCGGCGATGGGGGCCATGATCTGATAGCCCTTGGCGTTGGGGTGTAGGCCGTCGCCGGAGATGCCGTCTTTGAGCAGGCCGTGTTCGTCGACGGTGGCGGAGAAGTAGTCGGCGTAGACGGCGCCGGATTGGGCGGCGTAGGACTTGAGCCAGGCGTTGAGTTTGAGGATGTCCACGGGAGGGCGGCGATCGGTCTGCTTGCGGTTGGTGTAGTCGCTCACGGGGAGGACGGAGCAGAGGACGACCTTGATCTGATGGGCCTGGGCGAGTTCGGTGATGGCCTGGAGGTTCTGCTGGATCATCTCAAGGGTGACGGGGCCGGTGTTGCGGGCGATGTCGTTGGTACCGGCGAGGACGATGAGGGCGGCGGGCTTGAGGTTGATGACGTCGGGGAACATGCGGACGAGCATCTGCGAGGTGGTCTGACCGCCGATGCCGCGATTGACGTAGGGCTTACCGGGGAAGGATTCGGCGAGCTTCCAGCCGTCGGTAATGGAGTCGCCGAAGAAGACGACGCGGTTGGGGTCGGCCGGGAGGGCGCGGAGGCGCTGATTATCGGCGTGGTAGCGGCCGAGCTGGTTCCAGTCCTGGAGCTGGTCGGCGAGGTTCTGGGCGGTGTTGGCGAGGCAGCAGGCGGCGCGGGGCGGATTGTATTCCTCGACGGTCTGGGAGAAGGCGGGCAGAAGGAGCGCGGTGAGAAGGAGCAGGGTGCGGGTCATATCGGGTACCAGAGACATTATCTCCAGCGTGGGGATATGCTGGGGCGATGAGTGAACGGTGGCAGAGGTCGAGAGAGCTGCTGGAGCGGGCGCGGGGCTCGCTGGCAGGGGGCGTGAGCAGCCCGTTCCGGGCGAAGTTCCCGGTGCCGCTTTACTTTCGCGACGGGCAGGGTTCGCGGCTCGAGGATGAGGACGGCAACCGGTACATCGACTACACACTGGCCTGGGGGCCGGCGATTCTGGGGCACAAGCATCCGGCATTGGTGGAAGCATACCGGAGGGCTGCGGAGCGGCCGCTGATCTATGGGGCGGAGCACCGGTTGGAGATCGAGGTGGCGGAGCGGATCCAGTCGATGGTGCCTTGCGCGGAGAGAGTGGCATTCACTTCGAGCGGGAGCGAGGCGGTGCAATTGGCGCTACGTTTGGCGCGGGCCCATACGAGACGGCCGCTGATTGTGAAGTTCGAGGGGCATTATCACGGCTGGTTCGATTCGGTACTGGTGAGCCACCACGCGAAGCTCGATGAGATGGGCGCGGAGGAGGAGGCGCGGGCCGTGCCGGAATCGAGCGGGCAGGTGACGAATGCCTTGGAGAACGTAATTCCGCTGCCGTGGAACCGGCCGGACCTGTTCGAGAGAGTGATGGCGGAGCGGGGGACGGAGGTGGCTGGTGTAATCATGGAGCCTTGGCTGATGAACAGCGGCGGGATTGAGCCGGGTGAGGGGTATTTGCAGGCAGTGCGGGAGTTGGCGCACGCGCAGGGGGCTGTAGTGATCTTCGACGAGATCATCACGGGCTTCCGCATGGCGCCGGGCGGGGCGCAGAGCGTGTTTGGCGTGACACCCGATCTGGCGACGTTCGGCAAGGCGGTGGGTGGAGGCGCTCCGTTCAGCGTGGTGGCGGGCCGGAAGGAGATTCTCGAACTGATGTTCGGCGGCGGGGTAAGCTTCGGGGGGACGTTCAACGGGAATCCAGTGTCTCTGGCCGCGGCGGCGGCGACGCTGGAGGTACTGGCAAGCGAAGGCGGGCGGGCGTTGCGGGAGACGAACGAGCGCGGCAGGCGGCTGATGGATGGGATACGGGCGGTGGCGGAGAGACGCGGAGTGAAGATGCTGGTGAGCGGATTTGGGGCGGCGTTCGCTTTGCACTTCACGAACGCCGCCGAATTGAGGAGCTACCGCGACGTCTGCGCGGATGACGCGGAGAGGCTGCGGCGATGCCTGTTCGGATTGCTGGAGCGCGGCGTTTACGCGCTGCCGGATGGACGCTTCTACCTGTCACTGGCGCATACAGACGCAGACGTGGAGGAGACGCTGGCGGCGGTGGACGCCGTGTCGGCGGCTTTGTAGGCGGCTACTTAGCAGGCGCCTTATATTCGAGCACCTGGCCGTCGGCCAGGAGGCGTTCGCGGAGCTTTTCGTAAGGGACGTCCTGGACGGCGAGTTTGCCGTCGATGGCCATGACAGCAGCAGTGGCGGCGGACTGGCCGAGGATCATGAACACCGGCTCCATGCGGATGGAGCCGTAGGCGATGTGGGAAGAAGAGACGGCCACGGGAACGAGGAGGTTGACGGCCTGGCCGGCCTTGGGCACGATGGCGCCGTAGGAGATCTGGTAGGGGCCCTTGGTGGAGACGCCGATGTCGCCTTCGTTCTGAACGTAGCCCTCGGGGGTGATGTAGCGCTGGACGTTGTGGGAGTCCATGCCGTAGGAGCCCATGCCGATGGATTCGGGGGTGGGGCGTTTCTTGAGGAGTTCGTTCTCGGTCATGACGTAGCGGCCGACCATGCGGCGGGCCTCGCGGACGTAGATCTGATGAGGCCAGTTGCCGGTGGTGGTGAACTCGTCCTTAGCCAGGCCCCACTGAGCCATGGCGGTACGAACGTCCTCAGGGACGCGGGGATCGTTGGCGATGAAGTAGAGCAGGCCCTGCTGATAGTCGATGTGCTCCTGGATGATCTGCTTGCGGCGCTCGTAGGAGGCCTCCGGGTAGTCGTAGTTGTAGCCGATGTTGTCGGAGCTGAAGGGACCGTGGTTGTTGGTATCGGTCTTGCCGTTGGGGATGGGGTCGAACTTATCGAAGGTCTCGCGCCAGCCGGCATTGAAGACGCGGAGGAGGAGTTCGTATTGGGCGGGGTCGTAGTTCTTCGGCCTGGGGAAGGCGACACGGTTTTCGGGGACACGGGTGAAGCAGGTGCGGAAGCAGTAGGCCTGGATGCGCTTGTCGGCTTCGCCGTAAGTGCCGGGAGGCTCGGTGGAGATGCGGGGGAGGACGCCGCTGGAGGGATCGCCAGGGGTTTTGTAGGGGGAGATGGGGGTTTTGACGGCGCCGAAGTGGTGGCGGTGGTGGAGGGTGCCGGTCTGGATGCCGGCCCAATCCTCGTTGTATGTGGCCTTGGCTTCGCGGCCGACGTGGTAGTCGACACCGGCGGCGGCCATGAGGTCGCCTTCGTAGGTGGCGTCGATGAACGCCTTGGCGGAGAAGGTGCGGCCGTCGAGAGTGCGGATGGAGACGATGCGGTTGCCATCTTTGCGGACGCCTTTGGCGCGATCGAGCCAGGCATCGCGGTAGATGGGGATCTTGAGTTCCTTCACCCAGGCTTCATAGACGTTTTCGGCGACGTGCGGCTCAAAGATCATCATGGTGCGCGCGTTAGCATCCATGGCGGCGGTGTCCTGGCCCTTATTGCCGTACTGTTCCCGCTTCTGCCAGCGCCAGGTTTCCGGCTTCTGATACTCGAGATAGACGCGGTGGTAGAACTCGCGGGAGAGGCCTCCGATGACGGCTTTGTTGCCGGAGTCGGTCCAGCCGAGGCCGCCGGCAGTGAGGCCGCCGAGGTGCTTTTCGGGGCAGACCATGATGACGGTCTTCTCCATGCGGCGGGCCTGGATGGCAGCGGTGATGGCGCCGGAGGTGCACCCATAGACGAGGATGTCGGCCTGGCGGGGTTGAGCGAAGAGCGAGGCCGCGAACACCGCGGCAAAAGGAAGGAGCCGGTATGTGAAGGTCATGAGGTGGATGTGGAAAGCCCGATCAGCCCAGAGCCGGCGTGGAGAACAACTGGATCTCGGCCTGAACCTGCGCCACGAAAGGCTCGAAGGGCATCTCGCCCCAGTATACGTGCTGGAAGCCGATGGCGATGCTGCGAACGAACATGACGGCAAGGCGGAGCCGTTCCCCGTCACGGCGAAGGACCCAGCGGTACTCACCGGAGGAGATGGGCCAGAAGCACTCGCCAAAGCCTTGAGTGCGGGCATCTTCGATGGCGGCAGCGAGATCGGCGATCGCGCTAGCAGGCTCGCCGCCGAAAACGGTGTGTTCCTCTTCCCCGTCGCTGAAGAAGCAGGCCACGCGACCGAAGTCGTCGAGAGAGAGGGAAAAGTGCACCATGTCGTCATTTTACGACAAGCAGGTGAAAAACTCCGTGTAAATCTGAGAGAGAAGCCGGAACCGCCGCTGCGTGCCGGCGCGGAGCCATTTTAAGCGGAAGACGCAGCGTTCATTCAGGCGTAGTTCCGGCTCAGATTGGGAGAGACAGGGGGAAGTGTGGCCCCGGGACTGGCGTCCCGGGGGAAAAGGGCGGGCCGGGGAGGACGAGTCAGGCGTTGAGGTAGCGGGCGACGGTGGAGAGGAGGTCGGCGGCCTGGATGGGCTTCACGAGGTAGGCGGCCATGCCCTTCTGCCGGCAGAGGGTGCGGACCTGGTCAGAGACTTCCGCGGTCAGGGCGAGAATGGGCGTATCTTCATAGCCCGGGATCTGGCGCAGGCGCTCGGTGGTTTCGATGCCGTCCATTCCGGGCATCTGCAGATCCATGAGGATAAGAGAGTAATAGGTGTTCTGCGCGGCGGTAATGGCGGAAAAGCCGTCGCCGACACAGTCGAAGGCGTGGTCTCCCTTTGCGAGCATGGCGCTGAGAACCTGCTGAGAGATGCGATTATCCTCGACGACAAGAATGCGAGGAGCGGCCTCGCGGCAGGGGGAGCCGCGGAAACCGGGGACCACCAGAACGGGTTTGGGCAATTGCAGCGGGATTTCGACCGTCACCAAAGAGGCGCCGCTGGGAGCGTTCTCCACCACAATGTCGCCTTCCAACAGCTGCACCACGCGGCGAATGAGGGCAAGGCCGAGACTGGCGCCGTTGAAGCGGCGATTGGCGCCGCTATCGATTTCGTCGAATCTCTCGAAGACCTCGCGCACGCTCTCCGCGGTCAACCCGCCCTCCGAAGTAAACACGGAGATATGGAGCGTGAACTTCCGCCCGGCCGAGAGGGAAGCGTGGCAGCCCACCTGAATGGAGCCGCCATGAGAAGTGCGGATCGCGTGGAGCACGAGCAGCACGACGACCTGGCGGATCCGGTAGGCGTCACCGATCGCAGTCTTGGGCAGATCCGGAGATGACTCCGTGGAGTAGAGCAGCCCCTTGGAGTGGGCTTTCGCAGCCTGCTCCTGGACCGCAACCTGCAAGGTGTCGGCGAGAGCAAACTCCGCTACGTCCAGGTTGACGCAACCCGAGGCGAGCGAGGTGTATTCGAGGGTATCGTTGAGCAGATCAAAGAGGCCGTCGGCGCAATGCCGCACCATCTGGACGTAATCGCGCTGCTCGTCGTCCAACTGCGTCTCCAGCAGAAGATCTGACATTCCGAGGATCCCGCTCAAGGGGGTTCTGATCTCGTGGTTCAGGCTGGCGAGGAACTGCAGCATCAATGCGGGCGAGTCCGCAGTCGGAGGGCGGGGAGCCCCGCTAGACGCGGCCGAGATGGATGACAATCTGAGTCGTTGTGGACTCATGGCCTAGAAGGCTCATCGGCATTTCAAGGCGTGGAGTTTAGAGTGGAGCGAAAGCACAGGCGGCTTTTCGTACGGGATTCCCCTGAAAATTGACCCCAAGGAGACCCTATCTCCAATCAGTGAAATGACTTAGGCCATGACCCGCAAAAGCCGGAGCGGCGGGGGGCGCCGCTCCGGCTGTGCAGAGGTCGATGCAGAATGCGAGGTTCGCTAATCTTCGCTGCTGAAGAAGCCGCCCAGGGACTCCAGCGGGTTCCGCTCGTCGCCGCCTGTTCGAGTGGGGGCCAGTTCGCGGCGCAGTTTTTCGAGCGTCATGCTCTGGATGATGACGCGGCCCGGGCCACGCAGGGTGGCGAGGAAGAGCCCTTCACCGCCGAAGATCGCGGTTTTGATGCTGCCGGCGAACTGAATGTCGTAGTCGACGCCTTCGTCGAAGGCGACGATGCAGCCGGTGTCGACCTGGAGGCTTTCGCCGGCGGCCAGGGTGAATTCGATGAAATCACCGCCGGCGTGGATGAAGGCCACGCCGGGGCCGGTGATCTTCTCCAGGATGAAGCCCTCGCCGCCGAAGAAGCCGGCGCCGAGTTTCTTGACGAAAGCGATGTTGACGGTAGCGGGAGTCTGGGCGCAGACGAAGGAGTCGCGCTGGACGAGGACGGACTGGCCGGCCTGGAGGTCGAAGGCCTGAATGCGTCCGGGGTAGGAACCGGCGAAGCCGACTTCGCCGGCGGCGGTGGCGCGGAAGTAGGTCCAGAAGAGGGACTCGCCCATGAGCTTGCGTTTGACGGCGCCCCAGATCTTTTGACCGATGGATTCGCCCGTCATCCGGCTTTCCCACTGAACGGAGGGGGTCTTGTAGACCATTTTGCCGGCCTCGGCAAAGATCTCCTGACCAGGTCTCAACCGTAGGCGAGCCACCTGGAGGTTGTCGCCCTGGATGGTGTAGTCCAGGGGTTCGGCGACCTGCGGCGTGTAGGCGGCCTGGGGCGGCGGCGCGGAGCCAAGGGCGCTGCCGCAGCGGGCGCAGAAGCGCGATGAATCTGCGATCTCAGAGCCGCAGGTGGTGCAATAAGGCATGGAAACTCCTCCCTAGATTCCTCAGTATCCTACAAGCAGGGGGCAACCCAGGGTCACGAAATGGGTTCAACCCGGATAGGGACACTGTCAAGAGATGAGACGAGACGTCAGGCGGGTTTGTTCGATTCTCAGCGCATGGCTGGTGCTGATTCCGGGGATGCAGGCGCGGACGGTGGCATCCAACTGCGGGACG
The DNA here is from genome assembly GCA_029973955.1 of Paludibaculum sp. Classification (GTDB taxonomy): domain Bacteria; phylum Acidobacteriota; class Terriglobia; order Bryobacterales; family Bryobacteraceae; genus Paludibaculum. The sequence goes on from JARKQJ010000053.1 coordinate 30,711, forward strand.
GAGCGCGGCAGGGGCGTAACCGACGTCGCGGTAAGCCGGGCCGCGGCCCGGATGCGCGCCAGAATGACTGCGGCGGCGCGGCACCCGAACGCGGTTCTCTCGGCGGATGTGGGCGATCTGGCGGTGCTGGACGACGCCGGGGGCATCATCGCCCGGAGCAAACAGTTTGCTTTATCAAACCGCGCCTTGACGTTCACGCCGGCGGATGCGGAAGTCCCCGCCTATCAGTATTCTTTGAGCCAGGCGGCACTGGACGAGCTGGCGCTGGCGGAAGGGGAGGTACTGAGCGGGCTAGGAGACGACGACGCGCGGCAAGTGCAATTGCCATTCTCGTTTCCGTATTACGGCAGGCAATGGAACTCGGCCTGGATCCATTCGGATGGAAACCTCACCTTCGGCGCTCCCGAAGCGGCTTCCGCCACGCGCAGCCTGGGGCGGATGGCGGCGGGACCGCCGCGGGTGGCGCCGCTGTTCAGTGACCTGGACCCGACCCGGCCGGACTGCGATGTGCGGGTATGGAAGAGCGGTGACCGGGTGGTGGTGAGTTGGCGGCAGGTGCCGGAATATCAGGACTACGGCGCCGGCGCCCGGCAGACCCTGCAACTGGTGCTTTGGGCGGACGGGCGGATTGAGTTCCGGTATGCGGCCATCAGCGCGAGCGCCGGCGTGGTGGGAATCTCGCCGGGTGGATTGCTGGGAACGGCGGAGGTGGTGAGTTTTCTGGACGCATCCACGCGCGCCTATCCATCGACCGTGGCGGACACCTTCGGAACGACGGACGGGATCGACATGGTGCGAGTGGCCCAGCGCTTCTACGAGACGCACGAGGATGCCTACGACTACCTGGTGGTCTTCAACACGCTGGGCATCGTCGCGCAGCCCGGGGCGCTGGCGTACGAAAGCACGGTGAGGAACTATCGCAGCGGCATCGGCGACCCGATTTTCGACACAGGCGCGTCGTATGGCTCGGAGTACCGCCTGCAGGCTGTTCTGAACATGGGCCCGTTGAGGCAGTATCCGAAAGACCCGTTCGCCAGGGTGGGATCGCGCGGCCAGGTGACCGGCGACAACACAATGACGCTGATCGGTCATGAGACGGGCCACCTCTTTCTGGCGCTGGCGAGCATCCGGGATCCGCTCAATCCGGACGCGCGGCCGATGCTGGGCACGCAGCTTGCGCATTGGAGCTTCAACTTCAATTCGGAGGCGTCGCTGCTGGAGGGCAACCGGATCCAGGACAACGGCCCGGGGCTGGTGAACCGCTTTCTCACGGTGGCGACGGTGGAAGGATACTCGGCGCTGGACCAATATCTGATGGGCTTCCGCAATCCGCTGGAGGTTCCGCCCACATTCCTGGTGAAGAACAGCAATCGGGCGGCAGCGTCCTTTCCGCAGGTGGGGATCCCAATCAGCGGAGCGAGGCAGGATATCGTGGTGGACGACGTGATTGCCGCGGAGGGCCGGCGGATTCCCGACGAGACCGTCAGCCAGAGGTTGTTCCGCTTCGCATTCATCGTGATCACGCCGACGGGCACGATGCCGTCGGCCGATGAGGCCGCACAGTTGGAGACATACCGCAGCGAGTTCGAGCGGTACTTCCACAAGGCAGCGGGCGAGCGCGCCTGGGCGGACGCAACGCTCAGGAAGATGGTGCGGGCCAGCGCATGGCCGGCCGGCGGCTCAGTCGTTGGAGACGAGGCGCAGGTGCGGGTGCGGCTGGCACAATCCGCCGCGGAAGACATGCAGATGGCAGTGGTGCGCCAGGAGAGTGTCCAGGCGCCCGATGCGATCACGATTCCGGCGGGCGCCACGCTGGCCGAGTTCACGCTGCGCCCAGCGGCGACGGGCACCTCGGACCTGTTCCTGATCCCTTCCGACTCGCGCTATGAAACCGTGCACATCCGGCTGGAGGCGAAGAGTTCACGCAGTGACCTCACCCTGGAGGAGTATTACCGCGAAGAGGGCCTGTTGGTTTTGCGCGTGACCGACGGAAACCGGCTGAACTACTCCAACCAGCCCGTCGTGGTGGAGGGCGTGGAGGGGGCGGTGCGGACGGACATCAACGGTCTGGTCTGGCTGGCCTGGGATGGAACTCCGCTGGTTGCCGGCCTGGAAGGAGTTCCAGGGTCCCGGCTGGTGATTCGATAGCAAGAGCGCGGATCACGCCGTTACCCCAGACGGTGTGGCGGCCGACACCCGTGACGTTTCCAATGGCAAGCCAAGGCAGGAACTCGGCCAGCGGACCGCGGTAGTCCACCCAGCCGGTGAAGCCGGAGAGGGGATGCGTTTGGCCGGTGAGCCGGCTGGTACGGCTGGCGGAGATCCACTGGAGCTGGCCTTCGCCGGCAGAGACCTCCGCGGCGCGGTTGGCGAAGAAGGCGAAGTCAAAGTCCTCGAGAAATGCCGCCGCTCCTGGGTGGTAGAACGACAGCAGGCTGGAGATGCGGTCGCGGAGCCGGGCGATCAGAAGCGGGAACGGGGGGAGCTCGCCACGGGGCAGGGGCGGTTTCAGTTCGGTGGGCGTCGAGAACTCCAGGCGGAGCGAGTTCACGTTTTGCGCGGCTGGGGAGAACGCGATGGTGCGCGGCTCCACGGCAAACGACAGCAGGCGTGCGAAATGGAGAGTATCCAACGCCTGGCGAAAGAGATCCCGGTGGGGCGTGAAGAGGTGGATGGCGATCTCAAAGGGCTGCCCTTCGGAGAGCCGCGCTTCATTGAGATGGTGGCAGCGCAGGACAAAGGGCCGGGGGCGGTCGCGCAAGCCGCTGGGGCCATGCTGAGAGTTGGGCCGGAATACGGTTTCGGGCAGAGCGAAGCCTAGGCAGCCGCGAAAGAGATTCGCGGCGGGCGCGTCGAAGCGGATCGGGCGGGTAGCGGCGAAGGAGGCGCGGCAGAACAGAAATGGAAATTCCGGATCTGCCGCCATGGGGTTACTTGTTGATGCTGATGAGCGGATTCACGCGGAGGACCGTGGAACCCGAGGTGTAGCTATTGCTGGAGAAGCTGGTCCGGTAGATGACTGCGAATCCGTAGGTGCCGTTGAGAGGCACCTGCGGCAGCTTGACCTTGACCTTCCACACCCCCGGCTCAGCGGTGTCGAGAGTGGAAGAGATGACCTGGGCTTCCGCGGCGCTGGCGCCGGCAAGGATAAAGGCCCGGACATCCGGGACGGGAACCTCGGAGCCCGGGGCAACGCCATCTTCCGGCATGCCCGGCACTGAGCCCTGGCCGGTCAGGTAGACCGTGAGTTCCTGGTTCGAGGCCGCCGGGCGGCCGGAGGTGTTCTGGCTGCCATCCTGATTGATGGCGCGAGCCTGGCCCTCGGAACTGGGATTGGCGCCCTGATAGAGGACCGCTGGGGAGGCGAGAGCCATCGCAACCCGGCTCTGGGCCAGGATCTGCCCGGTGGAGGCGCGAAGGATCGTAAAGTCGGAGGTCCCGCTGGTGGGGGCGTCTTTCGGAACGATGAAGCGCAGAATATCTCCATCGATTTTCATCAGAGGTGCGGCCATGCCGTCCACCAGGAGCCGCACATCGCCCAACTCGTTCGGCAGTGGGGCAGGGCCGGCCTGGGCCGATTCGGAGGAGAGCCGTACGCCGGTAGCCTGAAGAATGCCAAGCATGCCGGGCGCGACGCGCGGGAACGAAGTGGCCGCATTCGCGACGGCAAGCATGGGGAAGTGCATGGTGATCCGGTGGGAGGAGTCCGAGACGAGGATGTAGTCCTGTTCGTCCAGCGCGATGTGGCGCGGCGCGTATGTATTGAAGCCAAAATCGGCCGACTGTCCGGGATTGAAGAAGAGTTGGTCGAAGCGCGGGTAGCGGAGGACACGGTTGCCGCGGAGATCGGCGACCCAGATCTGACCGGTAGCGGCGGAGACAGTGACCGAGATGGGCGTCACTCCCTGCGCACTGACGGGAAGCACCAGGGCGGCGGCAGCACCGTCAGCCTGCGCATTGATCCGACCGAAGATGAGAATCCGGTTGTTCCCCGTATCGGAGACGTAGAGACGGTCGTCGGTGTCGATCGAGACGCCGAGGGGGAGATTCATTTGCGCCTCGGAGGTGCCGGCGCCGGCCGAAACGTCATCTGCCTGGCCGAGGACGAGCGTCGCAGGAGCGCCGGAATAGAAGGGCGCCGTGAACAGCAGCACGCGGCTTTGGGCGAGGTCAGCCACGACGATATTGCCGTCCATCGTCAGCGCGAGGGAGGAGGGGCGATAGAGACTGCTGCGAGTCACTTCGCCGGTAGCTTTGGTCTGGAAGTCCGGCTGGCCGAGGACGAGATCGGCAGCCTGGTTCTCACCAAGATGGTCAAAGGGCCGCGGGAACCGAAGGATGCGGCCATTGCCGGTGTCCGCCACCCAGAGATCCCCGTTCGAATCCGTAACAATGCTGGCCGGCAGAGAGAGGCCGGTAGCGGTGGGAGTGCCGGGATCGTTGGTGGGGGAGTTGTAGAGGTTCCGGGTCAGGCTGACCTGTCCGATGACGAGGTCGGCCGTGTCGCCATACTTGAAGCGGCGCGCGTCGGCAAAGCCGAGGATGCGGTTATTGCCGGTATCGGCAATATACAAGTGCGGGGGGTTGGAGGTACGGTCGATGAAGGTGGCGGGCCCCACGGTGAGCCCTGTCACCTGGCCGTTGCTGAGCAGCAAAGGCAGGGTGCCTGTGCTCATCTCTCTGCCCTCGATCAGGTTCGGGGCGTTGAAGGCGAAATCGTACTGGCCCAGCACCCGGTCGGCGGGAGCGAGGATGTGCTCATCGGCGTTGTAGGTGAGGGACAGCACGCGGTGGTTCAGGCTGTCGGCGAGGAAGACGCCGCCCGCCCAGGGCGCCGCGCCGATGGGAGCGTAGACGGAGGAGTTCGAAGGTTCGAGCCCGGTGCCACCATTTGCCTGGCTGGAGTGGAAATCCAACTGGCCGTAAATTGCGGTCATCTTGGGAGAGTAAGTGTAGGAGAGCAGGTCCTCGGCGGGCCAGGTAGACAAAGGATCGTAGCGGACGATGCGATTCAGCAGAGTATCGGAGACAAAGAGATAATCGCCGATGCAGAAGAGGCCCTGCGGGCCGTAATTCAGGGTGGCGCCTGAAACGCTCACACCGAACATCACTTCATTGGGGACCACCGGAGCGGGCTGATCCGGAGCCTGGACGTAGATGCCCAGGATGCGGTCCGCCGGGGCGGCGGAGTAAATGGATTCGGCCTTCCAGACGAGCACCCGGGAGAGATCGTCGGCGAAGAAGAGATTCCCGGAGGCGTCGAAAGCGATGGGCCCGCCGAAGCGGATGCTGCGTTTGTCGATGCGGTCCGAAGAGACGTTGTAGCGGCCTGGATTGGCCTTGGCGGTGCTGAAATCGGGCTGCCCCAGCACCAGATTCGCGCCGATGGCTGAGCCGCCGGCTCCTGTATTGGAAGCTCCCGAGACGTCGGCGGCCGGGTAGCGCAGGAGGCGATGGTTACCGGAGTCACTGAGCCAGAGGTTCCCGCTCTGGTCGAATCGGATGGTGGCCACCTGGATGCCACCGGTGTTTGTGCCGTTTGTCTTGAGGGAGATCGCGGTGACGGTTTCAGGGTTGGAGGTGTTGTAGCGGCGGTTGGCTTCCCTGTGGTTGAGCCCGTCCTGTCCGATAACGAGGTCGGCGAGTATGGGTTGGCTCTTGGTCTCGGCGAAGGGAGCAGGGTAGCGCAGAATCCGGTTGTTGCCCGCATCCATCACGAAGACATTGCCCTTGGCATCGACCGCGATGGACGTCGGGCTGTAAAGGCCGCTCGTAAAGGAAGTGCCGGGGCCTTGCGGAACCGTAGAGTAGAAATCCTTCTGGCCGAGAACGAGATCTGCCGGCGCGCCGTTCTGGAAACCGGCGGCGTTCTTCCAGGCGAGAATCCGGTTGTTCCCGGTATCCGCAACGTACAGGATGGGCGAACCGGCGGAGGAGTCCACGGCAACGCCCATTGGGTTGTAAAACTCCCGCCCCTCCACGAGATTGGGAGCGACCGTATTGGGAACCACCAACTCCTGGACGGTCCGGGGAGACGCGAACTGCCCGAAAATCTTTGCTGGAATCGGATTCAGAGTGAACTGCGCCGACGATACTGCTCCGAAGGTGAGGCAGAGCCCCAAGAGAACCACAAGCTGTTTATTTTTCATAGTGATATGCAACTTACCCCCAGCACACATAGGACCACCTTAACATGATGGCCCGGGCAATACCATCCCCTAGGAGTTGTAATCCCAAGGCCTGGTGAGCAGAGTGTTAAACTCGGATTTGACCGTTGCTCCTCCATTCAGTTCTCAGGCCAGTTCTCAGATTGGTTCCGAAATTCGACCTGAGACCCGCTCGACGGACAACGCGATCGCATCAAAGCCGCGCGTCTGCGCCGTCAGTTACTTAAACACAAGCCCACTCGTCTGGGGTGCGCTCCATGGACCACAAAAAGGCAAGCTGGACCTCAGCTTCGCCATTCCTTCGATCTGTGCGGACCGGGTGGTCAACGGCGACGCCGACGCAGGGCTCGTACCGATCATTGAAGTAGACCGGCACGGACTGAATGTGGTTTCAGATGTTTGCATTGCGTGCCGTGGAGACGTCCGCAGCATCTATCTCATATCGGCCAAGAGCTGGGAGGACGTTAGAACTCTGGCCGTGGACGCCGGGTCGCGGACATCCGTGCAACTGGCCCGGATCATTCTGCAGCATCGCTACGGAGTGAGACCGGAGCTGGAGGTGATGGAGCCCGACTTGCCCCGAATGCTGGAGCATGCCGATGCGGCGCTCCTGATCGGGGACGCGGCGCTGGCAGTCGATCCGTCCGAGATCTCCATTCCGCTCATGGATCTGGGAAGGGAGTGGGTGGACTGGACCGGCTTACCGATGGTTTTCGCCGTGTGGGCCGGACGGGACGCGGCGCAGTGGCCCGATCTGGGGCCGCTTCTGGAGGAGTCCAGGCAGTACGGACTAGGGGAACTGGACGCTATCATAAAGATTGAAGCGGAGCGCAGAGGGTTCAGCGAGGAACTGGTGCACCAGTATCTGACGCGCAACGTCTGGTTCCATCTGGGTCCGGAAGAACGGCAAGGGATGCAGTTGTACCTGGACTACGCGCGGCGGTTGGCGTAGGCCGGCAAGGCGAACGGAGAGTACAAGCGATGATGACGCAGCAGGAAGCGGTGGATCTGTTTCAAAGCGACGACCTGATCGGGATCGGCATGGCGGCGGACGCCATGCGGAGAAAGCTCCATCCCGAGGGCGTGGTCACCTACATCATCGACCGCAACATCAACTACACGAACTTCTGCACGGAGTACTGCAGCTTCTGCGCCTTCTACCGTCCGATGGGGCACAAAGAGGGCTACGTTCTCGACACGGAGACGATCTGCGAGAAGATCCGCGAGACGGTGGAACTGGGCGGGACGGGCGTGCTGATGCAGGGGGGGCTAAACCCCGACCTGAAGATCGAGTGGTATGAAGACCTGTTGAAGGCGGTAAAGAAGCGGTTCCCGCAGGTGTGGATGCACTGCTTCTCGGCGCCGGAGATCGGCTGCATCGCCGAGGTGAGCGGGCTCAGCCTGCGCGACACGATCGCGCGGCTGCGCGACGCCGGTCTGGATTCGATTCCCGGCGGTGGAGCGGAGATCCTGGATGACGACGTCAGGCAGCGAATCTCGCGGCTGAAGTGCAGCACGCAGGAATGGGTGGACGTGCACGTCACGGCGCACAAACTGGGCATGCGAACCACGGCCACGATGATGTTCGGCTGCGGGGAGACGGTGGAGCAGCGTGTCCGCCACCTGGAGGTGGTCCGGCGGATCCAGGAGGAGACCGGCGGCTTTACGGCCTTCATCCCGTGGTCGTTCCAGAAAGAGAATACGTCGCTGGGCCGCAACGTCAAGGACGAGGCCACGGGCGTTGAGTATTTAAAGACACTGGCGATTTCACGCCTGTACCTCGAGAACATCGTGAACGTGCAATCCTCCTGGGTGACGCAGGGATTGAAGGTCTGCCAGGTGGGGCTGCGGTTTGGCGGCAACGACGTGGGCTCGATCATGATCGAGGAGAACGTCGTCAGCGCCGCCGGCGCCCGGAACCGCGCCAGCGAAGAGGAGCTGAGGCGCATCATCCGCGATGCGGGTTTCATCCCGAAGCAACGCGACTCTCTGTACCGGACCTACTATCTGAACTAGCGGCTAACGGGCGCCGATCAGGCGCACGGCGGCGGAGGCTCCACCGGCCCGCTGCAGGCCGGGCACGAAGAAGACGGAAGCCAGCTGCTCATCGGAAGCATCGAACTCGCCGGGCTTCGCTTCGAAGCGCACGGGTTGTCCGGCCATCGCTGCCGCGAACAGCGCCCACCAACGGGCCTTGCCTTCGGCCTGAATCTCAATGGCGCCGGGCTTGCGCGCGGAGAGGATCGAGATGGCGGCGAGCACGTCCGACGTACGGGCCGCGTCATCGCTCGGATTGAAAGTAAGGAAGTGCTTGTGCGAGCGGTCGCGCGGAGCCTGGGCTGCGCCGGTCTGGAACGCATCCACCAGCAGCACGGCCCGTCCGTCGGCGACCAGCTTCTTGACGGCGGGCGACTCCGCGGCGGCCGCCATTCCCTCCGGATGGACGTAGAGCACGGCGGGGCCGGCACCGTCGATGAACCGGGTGGGGATCTCCGCGCCGGAAGGCTGCGCGGCGACGGCGAAGGTGGTCCGCAAGAGGGTACGGCTCTGGGCGGCGGTGAGCGCCAGCGACTGGCGGCGCGCCGCGGATTTCCAATCTTCGAACAACTGCGGAAAGGTCCGCGCGTGGGCGGGCAGGGCCCGGCCGTGGAAGACCAGCATGTCCTGGAGCTGCTCCACCCTGACGCCGCGCTCCTTGAACGGCGGCGCATCCGGCAGGAGTTGCCGGCGGAGGAAATCGTAAACCGCCTGACGGCTGTCCTGGTTGTAGTTGTGAGGCGCCTCAAACTGGACGGTCTCCACGAGATCGGCCTTGCCGTACAGCGCCCACGCCTGCTTCAGCGCCGGATACTCCACGCGGGGCACGTTCCTGGTCCAATCGCCGGTGGCGGCCACGGCGAGCATGGGGCGCGGCGCCATCATGGCGCCAACTTCAATGTTGTTGGTGGCGATGCGCAGCCCGGGCGCGTTTTCGCAGACGCAGCCGCCCTGCATGATGCCGCTGATCATGTTGACGGGCGCGGAGACGCGGATGCGCTGGTCGATCGCGGTGAGCAGAAACGTCTGGGTGCCGCCGCCGGATGCGCCGGTCATGGCCAGCTTCTGGGGATCGACGTCCGGGAGAGACTCCAGATAATCGGCCACCCGCACGGAATTCCAGAGCTGGAGTCCAAGCGGAGTGAAGCTCCAAAGCTGGTGGACAGGACTGGAAAAGTCATGCGGCGTCTGCGCCGTGTCGTTGTAGCCAACCATGTCGTAGGCGAAGACGACGAAGCCATTGCGGGCAAGATTGATGGCCAGCGTCGGCGTGGAGCAGAGCTGTTGATTCTCAAGCCGGCCGTACTCCCAGTGCCCATGGGGGTGCAGGACGGCCGGATGCCGCCCGGCCGCCTTGGGCCGGTAGAGGTTCCCGCCCAGCCAGTAACCAGGCAGGGTCTCCAGCGCCACCTTTTCGATGGTGTAACCATCGCGTTCCAAACGGCCGGTGACGATCGGGTTGAGCGGGCTTTTCACCGGCATCGGATCGAGACCCGCGGCAGCGAGAATCTGCGAACGTAATTGGGCTTTGCGCGCCTCCCATTTCGGCAGCGTGCCCGGCGCGCTGAACGTGCAGGGAGTGTTCGTATCCGGAGTGGAAGTGTTGCGGCGGTCAGCCCCGGCCAATGCCAGGGCGAAGAGCAGAATGCAGGAGATAAGGCGCATGGGTAACAGCCTGCGAACCAGGCGCCCTACATCGTATCAATCTGCTTCATGCATCGGCTGACTCAGGCATCGGGAGGCAACTGGCTGCGTCGGCGGAGGTCGTAGAACTGAAGGCGGCAGTATGCGCAATAGAGGATGGGCGCGCCCAGCCAACGCTGCATCATGCTGAGGGGATTCCTGTAGAGGTGCTCGATGTGATCGCGCTTGCCCAGTTTCTTGAGCCGGGGATTCGAGCAGCGCGGACATCGGGCGGTCAGCGAGAGAACGGGATAGACCACGACCTGGGAAACCTGCTCCTCGTGGCCGCACTCGGGGCAGCAATAGACGGCGGCGTGGAACAAACGCTCCCACAGTCCACGCCGGCGGCGCCTCATTCTCGGGTGTTGGCACGTCGGGCAGATCATCGTAAGAACTGAGACTGACGGTCCTTCTTAGTTTCTCGCATCTCTTTCGATAGTGGCGCCTATCCTGCGTCCCGGCCGCCGTCAAGCGCGGCCGGCGATGCACTACTGGGATTTCACCTCATAGAGGGCGCCGGGCTTCGTCTTCCATTCAGCCACGCCATCGCGGACTTCCGGAGTTAAGAGTGTACCCGAAGCACGCTCCACGACGCGCACCCCGCCTGATTTCCACGGCAGGGCCAGACGGATCCGAGAGCCGCGCTCGCTGGTAATGGCGAGAGATTGGACGGCCTTGCCATCCCAGGAAGCGGAGACCAGAAACGCTCCGGCGGCGCGGAGATTGCGGAAACTGGCCGGCCCCAGCCTGGTGGTGTTCGGGAAGATCCGCAGGACGCCGTCATAGCTCTGCAGCATGCACTCATTGAGCACGGCGGGCAGCGAGAGGTTCTCGGTCCAGACGCCCATGCGCATCATGAAGTCGTAGTTGGTTTCGTCGCGATAGCGGCCGAGGGCCTGGCGAACGCGGTCGTTGGCCATGCCGAGAGGGGTGAGGCAGTAGCGAACTTCGCGCTTGAACCAGTCCAGGTCCAGCATGGCCAGACGGGCGCGGACCAGCGGCTGCCAGACGAGGTCGTTGCCGCCCTCCAGCCGCACCAGGCGGGCCGTGCGGCGGGCCAACTCCAGAGTCTCGGGCGCTGAACCCAACCCCACGCGCTCCGCCGGGAAAACCGGGGAGAGAGTGACGGGCACGTTGTAGACCCACTCGTGCGGGGCATTCTCGATATCCAGCCACACCTTCCCATAGGGGCCTTCTCCGGCGGGATAGGGCGCCAGGTTGCGGCAGATCTCATCCCACTTGGGGCGCAACGCGGCGTCGGCGCCAAGGACCTTCGACGCCTCCAGCATGGCTTCCAGCAGGAATTGGATCAGGGCGATATCGATGATGCAGTTCCTGTTCAGGCGGAAATCGACGGTAGCGCCCCAGTTCTCCGGAGAGACCGTGGGCCAGACGTGGTACTTGCCATCCTGCTCCTTCTTGACGAAGGCGACGAGGAAATCCGTGGCGGCGCGGAGGATGGGATAGACACGCTGCAGATAGTCGCGGTCGAGTGTGTAGAGGTATTGCCACCACAGGCTCTGGACGGTCCAGGGGGTTTCGCAGATCTCATAGCCCCACGGCGGCGCCGGATAGGGATTCACGCTGCTTGGCACGGGATAAGCGGAGTGCGGGAAGTACGCCCCGGGCAGGCCGAATTGGACCCGCGCATTCCATTCCGCCATCGGCATGAGCTGCTCCACGAGCTTGGTGTATGGCTCGTGCTGTTCGACGTGATTGGAAGAGAAGACGCCCCACCACACTTGCTGCGTGTTGTAGTTCATGTGGTAGTCGCCATGCCAGGCGGTGCCGATCTTGCCGCTGCTCCAATTGCCGAACAGACCGGGGGCGGTTTTGCCGGGCTTCAGGCAACAGGCAAGGAAATACTGGTTGCGATACCAGATGGACTCCAACTCCCGGTCCTGGAACTCCACGGCCGAGGGCGCCCAGAACCGGCCCCAGGAGGCGGCCGAGCTATTTCGCAGAGTGGCGGTTGGCTGCGCGGCCCAATCCGTGGCGCTGGAACGGGCCTGAGCCACGGAATCGGCGGAGTCGAGCGGGGTAAACAAGGCGACGTCGAGGCGCAAGGGTTGCACGGCGGACGACTTCAGGAGGGCGCGGTGGCGGCGCGCATCAACTGGATCGGCCCGCCACGAACCCGAGAGGACGCCATGGATAGCGAAGTTCCTGTCCTTGGGACTGGCCGGTGGATTGGGTTGCGCTTCCGTGGGCGCGGTGGCGGGGAACTGCTGGTAGCCGGAGTAACTGGCCGCGCCGGTGGCGAGCTCAGGCTGCGGCAGCTTCGCCTCAGCGTCCCAGTTCATCTGGTAAGCCACGGACTGCACAGGCGAGGGCGCGTCGCTGGTGACGCTGATGTGATTGAGATCGCGGCTGACGAAGACCTGCAGGGCCAAGGGTTTCCGCTGGCCGCGCAGATTGTCATATTCCAGTGAGATCGTGAGCACGCCGGTGGCAAGGTCCAACTCCTGGCGCAGAAGGCGGACCTGGCGTGAGTCCCAATGCAGCCAGATGGTGCCGCAAGGCCAGGGGCGCGGCCAGGGTTTCCGATAGGACGCCTGGGTCTTCACGGCATAGTCGCGGAAGAAATCGATGTTGGACTCGAGATAAGTCATCTCCGGCTTGCCCTGCCGCTTGGCCTCTTCGCCGGCCCGTTTCCAAAGGTCGAGCACCTCGGGAAATGACTTCATCTCGCGGATGTGTTCTTCACTGACGCGGATGTCCCAGGCGTCGCCTTTCCCGATGTGCAGCCCCAGAGCGTCGGGCCGCACGGTGACGCACACGCCGATGTCCCCGTTGCCCAGCAGGATCCCTTCAAAGAAATCCGGCGTGGGCTGCAGGCGCACGAGATTATGGCGGCGTGCGATGGCGGCGGCGTCGAGCGCGGTTTGCGATGCGGGAGCCGCGGCGCCGGTGGCCGCAAGGGCGGACGATTGGAGGAAGGAGCGGCGCGAATGGGACATGACAGTCCAAATCATGTCAGATCCCGCGTCCATGCGCAGGGGCGGCTCCCGCCTTCGGGGCGAGACGCAACGGGTCGCCAGGGTTGATACCGCTGAAGGTACTCGACCACTGATCGCCACTCGTGCCACCCGGCCAGTCAGGCCACCATCAGGCCTTCTTGCCCGAATCTGCCTGGACCGGATTCCCGCGACGATTGCGCAGTAGTCCCGCTCCGGCAGGCCCACCCCCGGAATCTACCAGCCTGAGGGAGCCAATGCCCGGCTCGGGCGGATTGAAGCCCCCGCGAACAAACGCACAGAAGAGTGGACCGGCCTACTCAGTCCGAGGGTGGCTGTCACCCTAGCCCTACAGTCCCATTCGCCCTACGCCGATATTAGGGCATACGACCGAGCCTGGCTCTGTATTAAGGGGACTTCACCCCACCGGAGTAGTTTGAAGTGCAAAGACCGAATCCATTCCTGTTTTCAGCAATCCTGCTGGCAAGCCTGACGCCCTCCTTGCTTGCGGAGGATTTTGACCTATCTGCCGTCATCCGGGCCGGGGCCAACTCTGGTGGCTGGGATTTCGCCGTGGGTCCGGCAGGTGACGCCAGCAGCAATTCAAGAAGCTTGTCGCCCTATTACGGAAACAACTATCAACACGCGTTTCAGATCGGATACCTGAGTTCAACCAACTCGGCATATCTCAGGCTACAGACGAGGAATGGCCAATGGCGCGAGGTGACCTATGCGCCTGGTGGCGTGGGGCTGGGCGCCGGCTCCATCTGGACGATTCCAGCCACGGACCTGTACGTCACGGCGGAAGGGAAAGCCGTGCCGACAAGTGTCACGGTGAGCAGCCTGGCACTGGGCCCGGGCTTGACCGTCCTCAATCCGTTGAGTACAACCTTGGCCGCGTCGCAGCAGGGCTCTACTGTAACGCAAAGCAGTCCGAACCCGGTCATGTTCCAGACCACCGGCAACGGCGACTGGGTGGTCAGTGGCCTGATTGCCTTCACCGGGTTATCCAGTTACGCGCCGGGAGGCGCAAACGGAGATCAACTGAGATTCGGATTCAGCGCCTTCGGAACCAGCACGCCGGAGCCGGCCACCGCCGCGACTCTGGCTGCCGGGGCTCTCCTGCTGGCGGCGGGCGCAGCGATCCGCAAACGAACGGCAGCGAGGGACTAGCGGTATGACCATGCCCACTAATCCACGCTTTGCGGATTACCTGGCTGTCCTATCCATGAGCGATTACCTGGGCTCGCTGCGGAGGCGTTGGGGATGGGTGGCCCTGTGCGCCTTGCTGGGGCTGGCGGGCGCGGCGGTCTATTGCCGCTTCTACCCGGATCAATACGTATCACGCACGATCATCCGGTTCATTCCGCAGCAGGTACCCGAGCGCTACGTCCAGTCCAATGAGACGATGGTCGCCGAGCAGCGGGCGAATGCTCTGTCGCAGACGCTGTCGAGCACGCTGACCGCCCGCAAGCTGATCCAGGGCATCGGGCTGTACCCCGAACTGAGGCGGTTCTTCACCGCGGCCGACCTGGTGGAGCGATTCCAGAGAGACATCCGGGTGACGAGCACGGGCTACCAGGGCTCTTCCGGACGAAGCATCCCGTCCGTGGAGATCTCGTTCCGGAGTTCGGATCCGGAGAAGGCCAAGCGCGTAACTCAGCAACTTCTGGAGATGGTCTACGAAACCAACCGGCGATATAGAGGCGACGAGTCGCTGGGCACCACGGACTTCCTGAACTCACAGTTGCAGTCCACCCGGAAGCAGTTGGAGGAACTGGAGGCAAAGCTCGGCGAGGCCGGCGGACAGGACCGGATCGGCGGGGATCACCAGTGGGCGCTGAAGGTGGAGAACCTGCACAGCCTGGAGAGCCGGCTGGGGCAGGTCCAATCGAGCTTGAGGAGCCTGCGCCAGGAGCGGGATGAGCGGCATCAGGAGATTCGCGACGCGGAGCTGCAGTTGCAGCGGATTCCGGCCAACATCAACATCGACACGGAACCGCCCAGCGTGGAGCTGCTGAGAATTCGGGAATGGATGCATGACGCCGCGGTGAATGTGCAGCAACTGAAGGAACGCTACCGCCCGAATCATCCGGACCTGCTGGTGGCCGAGACCGCCGAAGCGAAGCTGAAGGAAGAAGCGCGGCTGCAGCAGGCCAAAGACGTGGAGATGTTGAGAAACCGGCAGAGCCGGGCGCTGCAGGAGAGTCTGGAATCCCTCAGGGGCCGCCTGAATTCGCTGGACACGATCATTCGTGCCCGGGAGCTCGACGAGACCCGCCTGTCGAGGCAGGCCCAGGAGGTGCGCGCAAGCACCATCAGCACTCCGGACGAGGACACAGAGTACTTGCGGCTCTCGCGTGAGTATTACGCGATGAAGGAGTTCTACCAGACACTTCAACGGCGACTGGAGGAGTCGCGTCTGTCAACGGACATGGAACGGCTGGGCCGGGGTGAAGTCATCGAAACTGTGGAACCGCCCACCACTCCACCGTCGGCGGAGCAGCCGGTGCAGGCCGCCAAACTGGCGTTCGGCCTGCTTGGCGGACTCTCCGCGGGACTGCTCATCCTGTTCCTGGTCCTGTCGTGTGAGCCGCGAGTATCTACGGAAACGCACCTGCAGCTCTGGCAGGGCGCCACTCTGCTTGCGGAGATTCCGGGAGAGGCGGCCCCGCGGCGCCGCCGCCTGATGCGGCTCTCCGCGGGCACTTTGACGCTGCTCGCCCTTCTCCTGTTCACCCAGGGGTGCAGCCGCTTCGGCGCTCACTCCCGGGAGCACTACTTGCAGAGAGGCGACCAGGCACTGGCGCGGCGCGACTACCGGGCGGCGATCCTGGAATACCGGCGGGCGCTCAAACAGGATCAGCGCTACGGGCTGGCCCATGACAAACTGGCGGCGGTGCTGACGAGCATCGGTGAGGCGGAAGAGGCTTACCCGAACCTGCTGCGCGCCGCCGAGTTGCTGCCCGCCAGGCAGGACATCCACCTGCGCCTGGCTGATTACATTCACCGAGTCTATCTCGGAGATCCAGCCAGGCCCAGAATGGCGCTGCGCGAGATTGAGGACATCGCCGCGAAGTTGCTCGCCCGTTGGCCGGGCGAGCCGGCGGGTTACCGTTACCAGGCGTTCGTGCTGCTGGAAAGGAACCGCCCCGACGAGGCGATGGCGGTGCTCCACGGCGCCATGAGCAGGATCGGCTCGAATCCGTCCCTGATCTGCGACCTGGCCTCCATCTACTACAGACGGCAGCAGCTCGACGAATCCCAGAAACTACTGGAGAGCCTGGTGTGGTCTCAAACGGCTTACGAGCCGGCCTACGACCTGCTTTACCTCCAGATGATGGCGCGGCGGCGCGTGGATGAGGCCGGCGCGGTGATGAAAGCCAAGTGGCACTTGACCGGCAAACTGGATTCCGGTTTGCAGTACGCAGCACACCTCCACTCCACGGCCGGCATCAAGGCGGCCGCCAACCTGATGACGGAACTGGCGGCGCAAGCCGCGGCCGAATCGGAGGGCGACGCCAGGATCGGAGATTTCTGGCTCAATCGTGGGGAGAAGGACCGGGCACGCAACGCGTACAACCATGGCCTGGAGACGCAGCCCTCCGCCCGCGGCCTGTACGTCGGCCGGCTGACGGAACTGAAGATCTCGGAGAACCGCCGCGATGAGGCGAAGGCCCTCCTTGCCGAGGAGATCCGCAAGTCGCCGCGGGACCTGACCTTGAGCGCTTACCGGGCCGCGCTGGAGGTGGATTCGGATGCGCCGTCCGAGCAGACCAGGGCCAGGCTGGAGTTGGAATCGATCCTGATGCGCATGCCGCAATCGGCGTTCGTCCGGTATCACCTGGGACGGGCGTACCTGCGCGTGGGCGAAACAATGAAGGCAGCCGACCACCTGGAACACTGCGTGCGGCTGGACCCCAACTACGCCCCCGGCTGGCTGGCCCTGGCGGAGACCGACTTTGTGCACGGCAATGTCCACAGAGCCGAAACCCGCGTGGATGGCGTGCTGGCCAGAGCCCCCAGCCATCCCGGTGGACTGCTGATGAAAGCACGCATGCAAAAGGCGGAAGGCCGCCTGGAGGAAGCGGAAGTCAGCTTGCGCGCCGCCGGCAAGGCCGGTTTGAACCGCAACGAACTCGTGCTGGAACGGGCATCCATCGAGTTGCAGCGGGGCGATCCCGCCGCGAGCGTACGGTTGCTGCGATCCGAATGGAAGGGATCGGAGGAGAATGAGCGGTTCGTGCTCATCCTGGCGCAGGCGGAGTTCTCCAACGGCGAGACCCGCTCCGCCCTGGATCGTTTGAGTGCCGGCGTGGCGCGCTCTCCGGAATCGCGGAGCTTGCGGGAGCAACTCGCCAACCTGCTCATCCGGGCCGGCGACCTGCCGGCCGCCATCAGGCAGTTCTCGGAACTGCGGAAGACCTACCCCTCCGCCGGCGAGTACGCGCTGGCCGTGGCGGATCTCTATGCGCTCACCGGCAAACTGCCTGAATCCGCCGGGCAGTATCGGGCGGCGCAGAAGGCGCTGCCCCGCAACAGAAGCGTCTGGCTGCACTATGCCGCTGTGCTGACGGCCACCGGAGACCTGGAGGGAGCCCACGAAGCCTACGTGAAGGCCCTCTCGCTCGACAGCGGCAATCCATTCATCATGAACAACCTGGCCTACCTGTTGGCGCGCCGCGGCCAGAATCTGGAGTACGCGCTGCAGTTGGCCCAGGACGCGCGGCATGCCCTGCCCCGGAATCGCGAACCCCTGGACACCCTTGCCTACGTGCATCTCCGGGTGGGCATGAGGAAAGCGGCGTTGGAGGATTTCGACCGCCTGATCAGTACAGCCAGACCGGAAGACAGGAGCAGCCTCGAAGCAGCCCGCGGCGACGCCAGCAAGGGCGAGTTACTCACTGCGGCACGCCGCATGGAAACAATGCGCGACAACCGCGCCGCGCGCTGGGGAGGAGCCAGACTATGACGACCAGTGAAGCCCTTTGGAGCGTACCGGAGAATCCGCTGCTGAACCTCGAGATTGCCCTGGCGGAGGCTGGCGCCCACAGGGAAACGTGCCAGCCCGAACTGGCATCGGCCTCCCCCCGCGAGGGCAGGACGGCCGCGGCCCCGGCGAACGCGCCGGAAATCGCGCAACCGGAGGCCCTGGAGAGCCGGCCCACCCAGGAACTGAGCGCGGAAGGGCGCAAGGCGTTTTATCTGATGAACCCGACGGCGCCGGAAGCCTGCCTGCAGCAGTTCCGGCAGTTGCGCGGCCGTCTGTTCCGGCTGCAGGAGACGCTCGCGCGGCAGCGCGTGGCTTGCCGCTCTCTGTTCGTCACCAGCCCCTCGCCCGGCGAAGGCAAGAGTTTCGTGGCGATGAACCTCGCACTGATGATGGCGGTCGCTCCGGAGTGCCGCATCCTGCTGGTGGATTGCAATGTGCGCCGGCCGTCGTTCCCCGCCTGGTTCCATATTCCGGCAGGCGAGGGGCTGCGGGACGCCATGGCGGGCGCCTGCTGGCGGTCCGTCTCACGCCGTTTGCCGGGAACGAACCTCTGCGTGACCGGATTGGGAGAGCAGGAGCGGTCCGCGCAGGAGCCCCTGGACTACAACAGGCTGCGAGCGTGGATGAATCGAGTGGAAGACGATTTCGACTGGATCGTCCTCGACGGCCCGTCCCTGAAGGAGTCCGCCGACGCGGAGATGCTGAGCTACGCCGCCGACCGCACGCTGCTGGTGGTTCGCCGGGGAGAAACTACGTTCGAAGCGATGGATCACTGTCTCGCCAGGATCGACGACACAATGCTGGCCGGCGTCGTCCTGAACCGGTAGTTCTTCGAAGCGCGCCGCACTCCAGGCGGAATTGGTGAGCCGGGCGGGGGTCGAACGACCACATGCTACCAGTTGCAGTCACCGTACTCACTGCGCGCTCCATAGTCCCCTTCGCAAGTTCGCCATTCGTAGCCGTTCAAAGGAAATACCCAAGCTGGAGCATTGGCGAATACTAACTCTGAATAGGTTTCCAACTCATTCTCTAGGGGATCCACGGAAGCCTCCAGAGTTCCCCATGCCTCACATCCATCGCTCCAAGTTATGGCATGAGTAGTTATCCAAAAGTCCGCCCGTGTCACCCAAGTGCCACCTGTCCACCTGAACTCACCTGAACTCATCACACCGCGCAATCGACGTCATCCTGTACCAAAGATAATAACCAGCGGTACTGAATAAGCAAGAAGTATCAACCGGCCATGAGTTCACATCTTGGACAATGCATTCTTTTGTGTTTTCATTTATCTGAAACAGCGTCTGACTTCTAGAGAGTTGAGAGGCGTATAACAGACAGGACATCAATATTGCCGGTACTTTTCTCGACATGTGCTAGCTCTTCCTAGCCTTGCTATCTATGTACGTTTGGAAGGACCATGCTCTGCTTGGACCTGATGACCTGTTGAACCCCTTCGGCCAAACCAACCTTATCGGCTATTTCGAGGAGATGCATGGCCCACATGCCGCGCATGAGAAGAAGAAGTTGCTCCGCCGATTTGTAATGCCTTGCAGCCGACATGAACCCACGATAGCTAGGTGCTGAACTGCCGGCCCTCTGACCCAACAAAGGGACAGCTTGCGCGACAACCTGGTCCAACGCGCGCCTCACCCTTCCCAAGTCAGCACCATTGTCGTTCCCCAGCACCTCCTCGGTAATCTCTCGCCTTGCCCGCAATTGCATCTCTGTCAGGAGAGCAGAGGCACTGGAGTCGGAGCCCAGGACTTGACCGTCGAGGAAGATGACCGAATCCAGTGTTACCACCACGCTGCGTTGCCGCGCGTAAAAGTCCTTCCACGAATCCCATTGCTCAGAGATTTGCCATTGGGATGGACCGGGGCTCATACCGAGGCGCGGGACTATCGAGACCAGACGCGCCGTATTGGGAAACACAGAGTCGCCGCTGTGCAAAGTTTTGGAATTTCCGTATGAGGCAGTGTGCGTGGCCTTCTTTCCCTGGGCATCTGTAAAGGCCCAGGTTAGCGTATATCGACCAATTTCCCTATTCGTATTGTTCAGGAGAATGACACAATATGGGAGCAACGCAATCAACTCTGGCGTCTGTGGCGCAACCACGATGCGGGTGGCGCGGCTGCCAAATTCTTTCGAGGTCACAGGAAGGAGAATGAGTCCTTCGGAATCCAGCCCGGCCACTGAAATATTGAGCGGTGGATTGGTGGCTAGTTTTTGAAGGATGTCGCTGAAGCTCTGACCAAATGAGTTACTCATTACGGCCACCAGGAGAGGAAGCAGGAGAAGCCGAATCACGGCAACTTATACCACGGCCCGCGACAAACATCAATCGGAACTTCCCCGGAAGAATAGCACATGCCATGCTCTGCGGCCTGGCTCGACTCTACTTCCCGATTCGCTTCCATGAGGCGGCACTGTAGTGCCTTCTTTTGAAACTCCTGGGCCGCGTGCTGTACCTCCTCCACGTCCTACACCTTACGGCGCCTATCCCTAAGTGCAGGTGAATCGACCATCCAGGGCCTCCGCAAGAAGAGGCTCCATCTGGCGCGGTGAAGGAGTAACGAATTGATTTGATTGGTGAGCCGGGCGGGGGTCGAACCCGCGACCACCTGATTAAAAGTCAGATGCTCTACCACTGAGCTACCGGCCCATTCCAGGAGGGCGTCAAAGGCGGGACTCCTTCAGGATAACAGCCGCGCCCCAGGGTGTACAATCACCGCAGAATGAACCGCAGATCCTTCCTCGCCACCGCGGCCGCCGCCTCCGCCGCAGCCGCGCCCGCCGGCCAGACCGTGCTGCTGGGCGGCCCCACCTTCCTGAAGTCCTCCGACCCGCGCGAACTCGCCCGCGAGTCCCGCCGCCTCGGCTACTCCGCCGCCTACTGCCCCAAAGCCACCGCGAAGGACACCGCGCTGCTCAAGGCCATCGAGGAGGGCTTCGCCGCCGAAAAAGTAGTCCTCTCCGAGGTGGGTGTCTGGGTCAACATGATGGACGCCGATGCGGCCAAGCGCAAGGAGAATCTCGACAAGGTCACCGAAGGCCTCGCCGTAGCCGACGCCGTCGGCGCGCGCTGCTGCGTCGACATCGCCGGATCGTTCCATCCCAAGATCTGGTACGGGCCGGACCCGAAAAACTTCTCCAGGGAGTTCTTCGACGCCTCCGTCGAAAACGCCCGCAAGATCATCGACGCCGTGAAGCCTAAACGCGCCCGGTTCGCCTACGAAATGATGGGCTGGAGCGTGCCGGATTCCCCCGACTCCTATCTGCGCCTCATCCGCGCCATCGACCGCCCCGGCTTCGGCGTGCACATCGACGTCTGCAACGGCATCAACTCGCCCGAGCGCTTCTACAACAACAGAGCCTTCATCGACGTGTGCTTCCGCAAGCTGGGCCGCTGGATCGTCTCCTGCCACGCCAAAGACCTCGACTGGATCACCGAACTCAACGTGCACTTCGTCGAAGTGATCCCCGGCCGCGGCAAAATGGACTACCGGGCCTACCTCAAGGGCCTGGCCTCGCTGCCCGCGCCCGTGCCGCTGATGCTGGAGCACCTGAAGACCGCCGAAGAGTACGCCGAAGGCGCCGCCTACATCCGCAAGGTGGCCGCCGAAACTGGCGTGAAGCTCGCCTAGCGGACGCGGCGCTTCGAAGGCCGCCGGCCGCCTGCCGGCTTGGCCGTCTCCACCACCAGCGAGAACAGCAGCTTGCGCTCGACGCCATCCACTTTGTCGAGCCGCACTTTCACCTGGTCGCCGATCTTCAATTCACGCCGGCTGCGCTCGGCCACGATGCGGCGCGTGTTCTCCTCGAAGTTCCAGCGCTCGCCCGGCAGGAAGTCGATGGGCACCAGCCCCTCGATGAACAACTCGTCCAGTTCCACAAAGAAGCCGAACTTCGCGGTGGAGATGATGAGCGCGGGGAACTCGTCGCCGACGCGGTCCGCCATGTACTGCACTTTCTTCCATTCCAGCAACTCCCGCTCGGCTTCGGCGGCGCGGCGCTCCGTGGCGGAGGACTGCTCGGCGATGAAGGCGAGGTCCGCGATCTCGGCGGGTTTCGAATCCAGCAGCGACCCGAGCAGCCGGTGAATGATCAGGTCGGGATAGCGCCGGATGGGCGAAGTGAAGTGCGTGTAGGTCTTGGCGGCCAGCGCGAAGTGGCCGACATTCTCCACCGAGTACCGCGCCTGCTTCAAGGACCGCAGCATGAGGTAGTTCAAAATGCGCTCTTCCGGGCGGCCCTCCAGCTTAGCCACAAGCTGCTGGTACATCTTCGAGGAGACCCGGAAGCCGTCGTCGGCACGCACGATGTCGCGGCGCAGCTTGCGGCCCTCGCTGGTGCGCGTCACCACGGGGTAGCGTTTGGCGGGCATGGCGGGGATGCCCAGCGTGTGACCGAAGCGGATGGCGATCTCCTCGAACTCCAGCACGCGCTGCGGGTCCGGCGTCTCGTGGATGCGGAAGAGCGAATGGTCCAGGTGCTGCTCCAGGTGGCCGCTGACGGCCATGTTGGCGGCAAGCATGAACTCCTCGATAATGCGGTGGGCGATGTTGCGCGGCGCGCGCTCGATACCCGTCATCACGCCGTGCTCGTCGAAGACGATCAACGGCTCCGGCAGGTCGAAGTCGATCGAGCCGCGTTTCATGCGCCGGCGGTTGAGGATCAGCGCCAGCTCCCGCATCAGTTCGAAGCGCGGCACCAGCGCGGCATAGCGCTCGCGCAATCCAGCGTCGCCTTCGAGAATCAGGTGGACGCTGGTGTAGGTCATGCGCTCCACGCTACGCATGACGCCGCGGCAGAACTCCTGGCGGACCACGTCGCCCTGCCGGTCGAACTCGATGAGCGCGGAAACGCACAGCCGGTCCACCTGCGGCTTCAGCGAGCAGATCTCCGTGGAAAGCTCCAGCGGCAGCATGGGCACGGCACGGTCAGGGAAGTAGACGCTGGTGCCGCGCGCCAAAGCCTCCGCGTCGATCGGCGTGCCGGGGCGGACGTAGTGGCTGACGTCGGCGATGTGCACGTGGAGCGCGAAGTGGCCGTTGGGCATGCGGTCCACCCACACGGCGTCGTCGAAGTCGCGCGCCGTCTCGCCGTCGATGGTCACCACGTCCATGCCGCGGAAGTCGCGGCGGCCGTGCAGCTCTGTCTGCGTGAGCGTGAGCGGCGTGTGCTGCGCCTGCTCCAGCGCCTCCGCCGGAAAGCGGTGGCGCAGGTGGTGCTTGCGGATGGTGACCTCCACGTCGAGCCCGAAGTCGCCGGGGCGGCCCAGCACCTCGATCACGCGCCCGATGGCGTTCTCCTCGCCGCGCTCGGGGTACTCGATGATCTCGACGTTGACGATGGCGCCTTCCAGATCGCGCTTGTCCTTGATTTCGAGCCCCGGCGCGCCGATGCGGTCGGGCGAAGGCTGAGCCCCGGGCAGTTCCATGCCGTCGGGGATCACGATCCACTGCTGGATGCGCGATTCGAAGGGCACGACGAACGACTCCCGGCGGCCGATCTTGAACTCGCCCACCACCGTGGGATGCGCGCGCTCTAAG
The DNA here is from genome assembly GCA_029973955.1 of Paludibaculum sp. Lineage (GTDB taxonomy): Bacteria > Acidobacteriota > Terriglobia > Bryobacterales > Bryobacteraceae > Paludibaculum. Next base: position 54,100 of record JARKQJ010000053.1, read on the forward strand.
ATCCGGTCCACCTCGCCCTCGGCCTTGCCGTCGTGCGCCACGCGCGTAATGCGGGCCAGCACGCGGTCGCCGTGCATGGCGCGGCCGGTCGCGTTCGGCGGGATGAACAGATCGCCGCGCAGGCCCGCCGGCGGTGTGTCGGGAAGGACGAAGCCGTAGCCGTCGCGGTGCATGTTCAGGCGGCCCACGGCGAACTCCTGCGTGCGGCCGGGCAGCACGTACTGCTCGCCGCGCAGTTCAATCACCGTGCCCTTGCGCACCAGCGATTCGAGCGCGGAAGAGAGCTCGCGCCGCTGGTGGCCTTTCAGCCCCAGTTCGCGGATCAACTGCTTGAAGCCGGCGCGGCCGTTCGGCTGCGTGGCGAGTTTGGCGAGAATGTCGGCGGGGTTCACTCAGACCCAGCATAGCCGCTGGGGATCAGTCGTCGGGAATCTGGAACTGGTCGCCGGTGTCTGCCACCCACTGCCTCAACCGCCCGATGAGCTTCTTCCGCTCCTCGCGGTAGAGATTGTTGTGGGCGACATTCACCTGCTCGTAGGGGTCTTCATTGAGGTTGAACATCAACCAGCTCACGCCGTCGAAACAGGCGTATTTCCATCCGTCGCGCGTGACGATGCCGCGGTAAGCCTTATTGGTGGAGTTGCCGTGGCCGGTGGGCACCACGGCTTGAAGATAGGCGGAATCCGGCAGCGCCGCCTCGCCCCTCCGCCGCAGCCGCAGGTGCGACAGGTCGCGGCCTTCCATCCACTCCGGCTTCGCCACGCCGCACAGGCCCAGCGTGGTGGGCGCAATATCGGCGGCATTCAGGAACGCGGGCGTGCGGCCGGTGAGATGGCCGTCGTAGCTGGGCTGGCCTCCGGCGATGAAGAACGGAATGCGGATCGACTCCTCATACGGGGTCATCTTGCGGAACTGGCCCTGCGAGCCCAGCATGTCCCCATGGTCCGAAAAGAAGAGCAGGTGTGTATTGAAGAACAGCCCTTCGTCGTGCAGCGTCTTCAGCACGCGGCCGAGATTGAAATCGAGGTTCTCCACCATCGGGTAGTAGCCGGCCATCTCGCGCGCGGCCTGGGCGCGGATGGAGGGCACCTCCGGCACGTTGGGCCGGAAGCGGATGTTGCCGGCCGACCAGCGCTGGCGGTACTCCGGCGGCGCCACATAGGGATCGTGCGGCGGCTGAACGGAACAGGCGGCAAAGAAGGGCTGGCCTTTGCCGCTACGCTGCGCGGCGGCCTGCTCTTTGACGTATTGGAGCAGCAGATCGGTGAGCGCATCGGTTTCGTAGCCCGGCAGCCGGTAATGGAAGGCATCCTTCCCTGCCCCGCCGTGCACCCAGCAGTCGTACTGCGAGTTGTTGTTTTCGTAGCCGGTCCACACGTCGAAGCCGCCGCGTTTGCGCGGATCGGTGATGAACATGGCGGCGCGCCCCTGGCTTTCGTGGAAGCCGCCCAGATGCCACTTGCCGAAGTAGGCCGTGTGGTAGCCGGCCGCTTTCAAAGGCTGCGCAATGGTGGGCTGGTTGTCCGGCAACGGATACTCGTGGCCGGGCACGCAGTGGTGGGGGTACCGCCCGGTGAGCAGTGAGCCGCGGAAGGGGCAGCAGAGCGGGAAGCCGGAGACGGCGCCGGTGAACTGCACGCCCATCGAAGCGAGATTGTCGATGTTGGGCGTGCGTGCGTTGGCGTCGCCGTCGATCCCCAGGGCCTGCGCGCGGTGCTGGTCTCCGAAGAACCAGATGACGTTGGGCGGACCGGCGGGCGCCGGGGTGCCGGGCACGGCGGCGAGCGCCGCCGGCAGGGAGGCTGCGCGCAGGAAATCTCGGCGGTGCATGGTGGCTTCATGCTATCTCAGTGCGGCGATCTCAGCGGGACAGGCCCACCTGAAGCGCTATGACATAATGATGATTTCGAGGACCTTATGGCGAATCCCAAGTATGCGGAAGCAACGCGGCCCGTGCCGCAGGCGACGGAAGTCGGCACACTCAACGACGGCACGAAGATCATGAAGCGTGCACCGCGCATCCGTTCCTGCGGATTGAAGGATGAGAAGGGCAAGCTCTGCGCCGGACACCTGAAGCGCTGGTACTTCTTCGGCGACGAGATCAAGGAACGCTTCGGCGCGCAGGCCGAAATCTATCGCTGCGAGAAGTGCAAGACGATCTATCTTCCCAACGAAGAAGAGGCGCCACGCAGCGGCACGCTGTGTTGGTAAATAGCTGAAGCACTGGGCGGTGCGGCCTCCGGGCGGGAGAAGAGAGGGCCGCATTGGATCGCCTCGTGGGAGGAGTCACTCGGAATGAGCCAATCCAATGCGGCCGGCCCGGAACGGGCGCGGGGCGCGGCAACGGTAGTACCGAATCCAGCTAAGCCTTTGTTCCCTTTCGCTCCTGATGAAGCTGCCGCGTTCGACAATCTTTCACCAAGCGAATCCGGCACAACCGATACCCGCGACCCCAGGGAGAGAACTTTTATCGACAAACTTCCGCATTTAATAGAACCCGAAAGCAACCATCGCGTTTCGCGGATTTTGAACCCCTGGAAAAAAATCACCCTCTGCTTCAACCTGCAAGCAGTTGAGCGAATGGAAGAGAACTTTAACACCGGCTCCCGCAAGCACGACGTTTCCAACTCCAATTCGCTCTCCCGCCAGCACGTCTCGGCAGAGGGCAGGTTCAAAGAGAGTTCATCAATTCGCTTTAGAGTGTAGCAAACTGGATGCCAACGATGCTGGACAAAAAAGTCCTTTGTTATCAATCATCGAATCCGGCGGCGCCAACGCCGGAGGGTGGCGTTGCCCCAGGAGGTGTGGCGCTGTGACACAACTGCGGCACTTTGGGGCGATGCTGGCCGTCCTGGCCGCCACAGCCGGACTCCTCCCCGGGCAGGAGACCGACTATCAGGTCTATACCGATTCGCCGCGCCTGCTGCTGACCCAGCGGCGGCTGAAATTGCTGAAACGCGAGCGCGAGCGTGAATCCATGCGCTGGCTGCAGTTTGAAGCCCTCATGCGCGGCAAGGCCCGCATGAGCGAGCCCGGTTTCGCGCTCGGCTTGTGGTCTCAGGTACGCGGGCAATCCAGCGCCTGCCGCGAGGCCGCCGAATGGGCCGTGAAAGCCAATCCCGCAACCTCCGGGGAACTGCGCCAGGTGGCGCTGGTCTACGACTGGTGCCAGAGTCAGGCTGGCGACGCCCTTTCCAATCTGATGGCCCGCAAACTCGCCGCATCGCTCAAAGACCGGCCGGAGCAGCCCGCCGCCGTCTCCGCGCGCGTCCTGGCCGCGCTGGCCATTGCCGACGTCGAATCCCAGCTCTCCCAGGAGTTCCTGAAGTTCGCCGTGGAGACATGGTGGAAACAGAAGATCACGCCGCGCCTGCAGGCCGGCGAAAATCCGTTCTCCGCCCGCTCCGATCTCTACGCGCTCATGGAACTGCTCCACACCATCCGCGACAATCTGCGGCTCGATCTGCGCGAAGGGCTCGGCAAGTGGTTCGAAGAGCTGGGCCCGCTGCAGATCCTCTCCTACTACCCGCAGCCCTGGCCCGCGGCGGAAAACGAATACCGCATCCCCGCCTATCTCGGCACCGGTGAGCCCAACCTGAAGGAAGCCGCGCTCTCCAGGGCCGCGGAAATGGCGCTGGTGGCCTTCGACGCCAACTCGCAACCCCTGCAGTTCCTCCAGGGCTGGATCATCCAGGACCGCTTCCTCATGCGCGGTGAGTTCGGCATCGGCTACGAGTTCCTCTGGGCCAACCCCTACCAGCCGGGCCTCAGCTTCACCTATATGCCCGACCTCTTCCACGCCCGCGGCCAGCTTCTGGCCCGCTCCAGTTGGGACGAAGACGCGGTCTGGTTCGGCTTTTGGAACCGGCAGGCCCAGGCCTTCAGCCAGGGCAAGCGCATCGCCGTGCGCCTGGAGGGGCGGCCCGCGCCGGTGGAACTCGGCCCGGTGAGAATCTTCTTTGCTTCCAGCGGCCTGAAATTCGAAGCCGGCTGGATGCCCGCCACAGAAGCGGGCGAGAAGCCCATCGAGGAAGTGGCCTTCATCCTCGGCCTGCAGCCGGGTGCGCTCTATGACGTGGAGGTCGATCAGGAAGAGCTGTTCGAGGCCCGCGCCGACGACGGCGGCATTCTCGAACTGCGCTTCCGCCCCGGACAGAAGGCCGGCGTGCGGCTGAAGAAGTCCGCGCTATAATTCCCCCCAATGCCAGCCAACGCCAAGACCGGCGAGAGATCTTTGATTCTGCTGCTGGCCCTGCTGCTGGCCGCGGGCTGGATCTGGCTCGGCAGCGCCACTTATAACACCGGCAAGTATCAGGACTTCCTCAACCTCTACACCGGGGCCCGCCTGGCGCGCGATGGACAGTTCGCCGCCATGCACGACCCCGCGCTGCAGCTCCGCTACGAGCGGCAGATCGTGCCGGACCGCACCGTGCTCGTCCCCTTCGTCCGCCCGCACGCCTACGCCCTGTTGCTGCTGCCGCTCGCGTGGTTCTCCCATGCAGCGGCCTTCTGGCTCTGGCTCGGCCTCCAGGTGGCCGTCGCGGCGGCTGTGCTCTGGTGGGCCGCGCGGCGCTTCGGCCGCCCCGCGCTGCTCGGCGGACTCGCCTTCCCCGGCCTCTGGATCGGAATCCTCTTCGGACAGGACCCCTCCATCCTCCTCGCCACGGCAGCCGCCGGCTGGGTGCTGGCCGAGCGCGGCCGCCCGCGCGCGGCCGGCTTCGTCTGGGGCCTGGGCCTGGTAAAGTTCCATCTCCTGCTCGGCCTCGGCGCCGGGCTCCTGTTGGGCCGCAAATGGAGAATGCTCGAAGGCTTCACGCTGGCCGGATTGGCGCTGGCCGCCGTGGGGCTCCTGCTGGGCGGCGTCGAGGGATCGATCACCTACTATCGAATGCTCACTAACCCGGATCTCGCCGGCCTCTCCCCCGGCCCGCAGATGATGACCAACCTGCAGTCTCTGGCCGCGAACCTGCGCCTCGGCCACCCCTGGTTCTACGCGCTCATGGGCGCCGCCGCGGTATCGTGCCTGCTGCTGGCACTGCGGAGCGGCGAACTCTGGCGCTGGTACGCCTCCTCGATGTTCTGCGGCCTGTGGCTGGCGCCGCACATCTACGCCTACGACGCCTCCATTCTGCTGCCGGCTTTCTGGCTGGCCATGACGCAGGCGCGGTCGCGCTGGCCGCTGCTGGCGGCGGCGCTCTACCTGGCGCCCGTGGCCATCTGGTTCAACCTGGCGGGCCCGCCGTGGTCCATGGCCAATTCACTGCTCCTGCTGCACTGCCTGGCGTCGATCGGCCTCACTTCAGATCGGCAAGAAAGCTGACCCCGGCCGGCACGGCCGATCCAAAATTGGCGGCGATCGTCTGCCCGATATCGGCCAGCGAGCCGCGCGTGCCCAGGTTCACACCGGCCCGGCCGCCCAAAGCCAGCAGCGGCACGTATTCGCGGCTGTGGTCGGTGGAAGGCGTTGTCGGGTCGCAGCCATGGTCCGCCGTGAAAATGGCCAAATCTCCGGGCCGCAGCGCCGCCTGAAACCGCGGCAGCCACTCATCCACCGCCTCCAGCGCCTTCGAATAGCCCTCCGGATCGTTGCGGTGGCCGAACAGCATGTCGAAGTCCACCAGGTTCGCAAAGATCAGGCCGCGGTCGAGCGCGCTCATCGACTCCACAATGCGCGCCATGCCCTCCGCGTTCGACTTCGTCTTCAGAGACTGCGTCACGCCGCGCCCCAGGAAGATATCCGCGATCTTGCCGACGCTGACTACGGGTACGCCCTGCGCCGCCAGCACATCCAGCAGCATGCCCGGCGGCGGCGGCACCGCGTAGTCGTGACGGTTCGCCGTGCGCTGGAATGCGCCCGGCTGGCCCGTGAACGGGCGCGCGATCACTCTGCCCACCTCGTGCGGCCCGCGCAGCAGCTCGCGCGCGATCTCACAGATGCGGTACTGCTCCTCGATCGGGATCACCTCTTCGTGCGCCGCGATCTGGAAAACGCTGTCGGCTGAGGTGTAGACGATCGGCCGGCCCGTCGCCATGTGCTCGGCGCCCAGCTCGCGGATGATCTCCGTGCCGGACGCCGGCACGTTGCCCAGCGTGCGCCGGCCCGTGCGGCGCTCGAACTCTTCCATCAGATCCGCGGGAAAGCCCTGCGGGTACAGCGGGAACGGCTGCTTCAGCAGGATGCCCACCATCTCCCAGTGGCCCGTGGTCGTGTCTTTGCCCGGCGAAGCCAGCGCGCAGCGGCCATAGGAAGCCAGCGGCTGCGCGGCGGGCGCCAGGTGCTCGAACGGCCGGATGTTGGCCAGCCCCAGCGCTTCCAGGTTCGGCAGCCGCAGCGGCCGCAGCCGCGCGCAGTTGCCCAGCGTGTCGCTGGGCATGTCGTCCAGGTACTCCGCCCAATCCGGCATCGGCCCGATGCCGACGCTGTCCAAAACCACGAGAATGATGCGATCGAATGCCACGCTTAATTCTCCTCGAGCGCCTCCTCGATCCGGTCGCTCATCATTTTCACGAAACGGTCCGCGATGTAGCCGTTCATCCGGCTGACGATGTTGCCCTGGCGGTCCAGGATCATGGCCGTCGGGATGGAACTGATGCGCAGTGCCACGGCCATACCGTCTTCGAAGTAGGAGAGCGCGGGCCACTTCTGCGCCTTGAGGAAGGGCGCCACCACGCTGCGGTCTTCATCCGTGGAGACGGCCAGAAACACCACTTCGGGCCTGTCTTTGTATTTGGTCTTCACCTGCTCGTACAGCGGATGCTGCGCGCGGCAGGGGCCGCACCAGGTGGCCCAGAAATCGATCACCACCACCTTGCCCTTCAGCGTGGAGAGATCCAGCGGCGCGCCGGTGGTACTCGACAGAGTGAACTCCAGCGGCTTGGTGGCGGCATAGTTCGGATCCACCGAGCGCAGGCGCTGCTTCTGGACGGCCTGCGCGGCGGCCACGCGGTCGTAGGCGGACAGCATGGCGTCGCCGAAGCCGCCTTCGCTGCCGGTGGCCTGCTTGGACAGAGAGGCGAGGCGCGCGCGGTCCTTGGCCGCGTCGGCCGACGTGCTGCGGTCCCCGGCCAGCGCCAGCGCTTCGCTGAACGCCGCCAGCGCTTCCTTGGCCTTGCCGGCGCGCTCCAGCGTCCGTGAGCGCTCGCGCGCATTCTCTTCCGTGGGAGAGACCTCCCAGCCGGCCAGCGCGGCGGCGTTCGATTCGTCAAACTTGCCCAGGATCGACAGCGCCCGCGCCTCGAACGTCCGCGCGCGCGCCAGTGCGTATTCCGTCTCTTCCAACCGGCGCCCGCGCGCCGCCACGGCCTGGCTGGTGTCGAGTTGCGCCTTGTGCTGGTCGTCCAAAACCTGCGTCAGCAGGCGCGAGAACTTCAACGCCTGGGCCGCGCCGTCGGTATCTTCGCGGTCGAGCAGCGTGCGCGTGACGTGGTCCAGCAGTTGCGGATTGCGCGCCCCGGCCTCGATCACCGGCACGCCATACAGCAGCAGGCGCCGCTTGTCCCGCATGTCGACGGCGGCCTGCGCCAGCACGCGCTCATACTCGGACCGGCGCTCGCTCTTGGGATACTTTTTAAGATGACGCTCCAGCGCCCGCGCGTATTCGACGGGGCTGCCGCCGGCTTCGGAGAGCGCCTGCTCGAGGTCCTGGTCTTCTTTGGAGGCGGCAGGGCCGTTTTGTGCGGGGGGCTGCTGCGCGAGCAGCGCCGCAAGGAGGAAGGAAAGGATCATTGCTGTCTTATGCCGTTAGGTGTTCCGGCGGGCTTCGGGCCCTCCGGTGCCGGAGCGGTCTTCTCGGGCTCGGGGATGGGATTGCGGAAAGCGGCCGCCAGCTTCCCGGCACGCTCGCGCGCCATGTTGATGTAGCGCTCGTTGTTCGCCACCCGGTCCAGCAGCTTCAGATACTGCTCCTTGCCTACCAGGCGGCGGCGGTCCCAGGCGGCCTCCAGGCGCAGTATCGCCTGGTTGACCCCCAGCGTGTCGTACTTCGCCGTGCGCTCCAGGTCGATATACAGCAACGCGGACTCGCACATCTTCTCAAACCAGTCGTACAGCGCGTTGCCGTCGGCATCGAGCGTGTAGTTGAACTTCACCTCGTGCTTCTCCGCGCCCTTCTCCCAGCGCATCAGCTTCTCGCCCATCCGCGCTACCTTGAGGCCCGATTCCAACTCGCGCCCAAAGTGGTCCAGCTTGTCGGAGAGCGCAAAGACGGTATCTGTCTCCGCCGGGCTCAGCCTGAAGACGATCGGATCGTCTTCCTGCGGCCCCTCGCGGTACTCCGCCGTGCCATCGCGAAGCAGCCGGATCTCCATGTATGCGGGCTTGCTGCCGGGGAACGTCCTCGAGTAGAAGAGCCGCGGCGCATCGTCGGCCACGGCCGGCAGGGGCATGGGGAACTGGAAGACGAGTAGGAAGACGAGCAGGAAGAGGTGTCTCATCGCACGGCACTCACAGGACGGCGCGTCGCATGGCAGATCGCCACCGCCACTGCATCAGACGCATCCAGGGATGAAATGGGTTCGGAAAGGCCCAGCAGGATCCGGGTCATCCACTGCACCTGCTCCTTCTCCGCGCGGCCGCTGCCGGCCAGAGCCAGCTTCACCTGTGCGGGCGGATACTCCGCCACCCGCACGCCCGCCTCCGCGCATATGAAAAACGCCGCGCCGCGCACGTGCGTCAGCTTCAGTGCGCTGCGGGCGTTGATCGAAATGAACGTGTCCTCGATGGCCGCCTCTTCCGGGTGATGCTCGGCGATCACTTCGCGCAACCGCGCGCCTACCTGAAAAATACGTTCCGCCAAGGGATCGCTGGGCCTGGTTTCAATCACACCCGCCTCGACGAGGCGGTGCCGTGTCCCGTCGGAGTCGATCACTCCATAGCCGGTATAACGGCTGCCGCAATCGATGCCGAGAATGCGCACAGACCCCTTTCCGAAGCTGGCAGCCGCTACTCGGCCGAGTCGTCGCCAAAGTCGGCGTTGGTCCAGACGTTCTGCACGTCGTCGTGGTCTTCCAGCACTTCCATCAGGCGCTCGAAGCTGCCCGCGTGCTTGGGATCCACCGCCACAAAGTTCTTCGGAACCATGGCGAGTTCGGCGGAAACCGTGGGGATCTTGGCTTTCTCGAAAGCTTCAATCACCACATGGTGCACTTCCGGAGCGGAGAGCACCACCCAGCTATCGCCGTCGTCCTTCACGTCGTCGGCGCCGGCTTCCAGTGCAAACTCCATCAACTGGTCTTCCGTCGCCGCTTCCTTCTCCAAGATGATCTGGCTCTTCCGCTCAAACATCCAGCCTACTGAGCCCACTTCGCCGAGGTTGCCGCCCTGCTTGGAGAACGCGTGGCGGATCTCGGCCACCGTGCGGTTGCGGTTGTCCGTCGCCACGCTCACCAGCAGCGCGGCGCCGCCCGGACCGTAGCCTTCGAACATGATTTCGTCGATCTGACCGCCTTCCAACTCACCCGTGCCGCGCATGATGGCGCGTTTGATGTTGTCGGCGGGCATGGAAACAGCCTTGGCAGCCAGTACGGCGGTGCGAAGGCGAGGGTTGCCGTCGGGATCGCCGCCGCTGCGCGCGGCGATGACGATTTCCTTGATGAGGCGGGTAAACGCTTTCCCGCGCTTGGCGTCCAGGGCGGCCTTCTTGTGCTTAATCGTCGCCCATTTTGAGTGTCCGGACATGGAAAAACCTCTGACTGGCCGTAAAGGGATCTCAGGGGCGCAAAACACCCCCAACTATAGAGAATACCAGACCGGGCAAGGGCCGCTCACCTGGAAAGTGTCTCAGCGCTCGATCGACGATCCCTCGATCCGGAACCGCTTCCCATGGAAACCGTTGATCTTCCACTCCTCTACCACCCACACGCCGCCTTCCGCCACCGGCTGGCCGAGTTCCGGGAACGCCGCGGCGGCACCCCGCACCGGGCTGCCCACCTCCGCCGGAAACGGCGAACCCGCCTCCGTCCCGGAAAGCACCCGCGGCTCTGACTCGGCTCCGTTCACGCGGTACGCCACCGTCATCTCGCCCGGCGCCTGGAAGGCCCACTGGCAGACGAACAGGCTGAGCGTGCTGACGCCGGCCTCCGAGTCCCGCTCCGGCGCATACCGGCACCGGCCGCTACCCACCCCGAACCAGCTTGATCCGGCGAACGGGAGCTCCCGCCGGACCGTCGGCAAGAGCGTTTCATAGTAGACAACCCCTTCCAGCGCAGTGGGTTGCACACCTATCGGAAGCGGATAGATCTCCCTGGTGGAACTCCGGCTGAGCCAGCGCCGCCAGCGCGCCAACTCCTGCCGGCCTGTTGGACCGGCCACCTCGACTTCAGACCTGAGCCAGCGAGCCCGCGTCTGTGCAGGCAAATCCTCCAGGCGCAACTCCAACCATTGGCTCCCCGGCGGCAGTTGCCATCCCTCCCCCGGCGGCTGCGAAAACACCCTCGCCCGAACCTTGGCGTCCGCTGCCCCACGCGGCGCGACGGCGCGCTGCAACTCCATGGCGGCGCTATACTTCGGCAGATACTGCACGGCGATGCAGACGGCCACCGTCAACCCCGCCGCCCACCTTGCCACGGTCAACCGGTGGAGGCCCGCCTGCAGCCAAAGCACCACCGCTGAACCGAGAATCAGCGCCGCCTGAAAAGCCGCCAGCGGGATCCAGATCAATACGGACCACTGCTCGACGAAACGCGGCAGCACCTCGTCGCCCAGGCTCACCAGTGCGATCGCGGCGATGAGCGTAATCACCGCCGAAGGCAACCCCGGCGTGATCGCCGCCACCGCCGCGCAAGGCAACGCCAGCACCGCGGCGAAAGATAGCAGGTAGAACGCAAACTGCCCCAAGTGCTGCTCCGGTTGCAGTCCCGCCGAGGCCAGCCACAACCAGACCGCCGCACCCGCTGGCACAACCAGAAAGCTCAGCACGAAATACAACTTGCCCAGCAGCAGCGCGCCGCGCGGCACGGGCCGCGTGCGCCAGTCGGCATCCGTCTCGCAGAACGAATCGGACTGCATCACGCGCAGTACCAGATAGAGACAGACGAAGATCGAACTGGCCTGCAGCAACGCGGCAGCGGTTATGTGACCCAGTCTCGGCGCAAGGCCGCTCTGGTGGCCGTTCATCCAACCCATCGCCAGCGTCAGCACTATCGAGAGCAGGATCTCGCAGCGAAACCGGCGGGCGTCCTTCAGGAAAATATGAAATGCCAGGCGCATGGTGATCTCCTCAGACGACCTTCCGCGCGTTGCGAGCCAGCACGACGAAGATGTCCCGCAGCGACATCGGCCGGCATTCGATCGACTCCACGCCGGTGAGCATCTGCCGCAGGCGGCCGGCGGTCCGGGTCGCATCGTGACGCGTATCGACGAAGCGGATGAGGCCGCCGGAACACTCGGCCCGCAGCCACTCATCCGGCCAGGGGGTGGGCAGTGCGGCGGGAGCGGAGAGTGTCACCTCCACTTCCCGGAAGCGGTTCACCAGCGCGCCCATCTCTTCCGAAAAGTGCACGAAACCGCCCTCTAAGTAGCCGATATGCGTCGAAAACGACTCGATTTCGCTCAAATCGTGCGATGACAGAAACACCGTCATGCGCTCCGCGCGGGCCAGCAGCGCCTGGATCAGCTCGTCGCGCACCAAGGCGTCCAGACCGGAAAACGGCTCGTCGAGAAACAGCAGCTTCGGCGAAAACGCCAGTGCCGAAACCAGCGCCGCTTTCATGCGCATCCCCCTCGATAGATGTTGCAGTTTGCGGCCGGCGGGCATCTCGAACTGCCGTAGCAACTCCGCCGCCAGCGCCGCGTCCCAATTCGGGTAAAACGGCTGCAAATAAGAGAGATACTCGCCCACTGTCATCCACAGAGGCAGCCGCAGCCCCTCGCTCACCAGCCCGATCTCGCGAAAGTCCGCGGGCGCGAGCGAACGCGAATCCCGCCCCAGCACCCGCGCCGTGCCGGCAGCCGGCGGCATCAGGTTCAGCAAAGTCTTGATAGTAGTGGTCTTCCCCGCCCCGTTGGCGCCCACGTAGGCGTAGATGGCGCCCTCCGGCACCAGCAGGTCGAGCCCTTCCAGGACCGGGTGCGCACCGAACCGCTGCGCCAGCTTCTCACTCTGTATCGCCGGATTCATTCCTTTTCCCCTGCCTCCGTGTCCAATCTGCGCCACTCCGACCCGAGTTCCGCCTGCAACTCCTCGAGGGTGAAGCCGGCCCGCCGCGCATCCACCGCCAACTGCTCCAACTGTTTTGCAATCAACGCTTTCCGCTGCTCCGCCGAAGCCTGGCGCGGCTCCGCCACCACCGTCCCAATGCCCGGCCGGACCTCCAGCACTCCTTCGTTGGTCAGGTGGATCACCACCTTGTGCGCCGTGTTTGGATTGATCTTCAAGGCCGTGGATAGCGCGCGCACCGACGGAAACGGGTCGCCCGGCTTCAGCCGCCCTGTCACCACCGCCTTCCGCGCTTCAAACACCACCTGCTCGAAGATCGGAACCCCGGGTTGGAAAGTCAGCCGGAACGGAATCACGTGTGTACTATGACAGATAGTACAGTACCGGTCAAGCGAAAATCTCCCGTGCGCATTCTTTCGCCAAACTGCCGCGACTTTCCCGGCCCCAGCCGCATCTGATAAGTGCGTAATAATTCTTGCCGGGGTAGAATAGAACCACTGGGCTCTCCGCCAGGAGCAGCCCGCTGGGTTCAGACTCAAAATCATGTCTGGTTCGTGGCTCACAGTTGTAGCTCTGGTGCTGTCGCTGGCGACGCTGGCCGCCATTGGGGCGGGATTGCCGCACCCGGGTAGCCTGGGGCCGAACGCTCTGGAGTCGCTGGGCGCGGTGGCGTTGCAGATGCAGTTCGGCGGGCTGGCGCTGTTGGCCTTGATTACCGGGCGTTGGTGGAAGTCATCGAACTCGACTTTCGCGGACGGCGGCTGGCCGTCGCTGCGCTCGCTGGCGGTGACCGCGCCGGTGTTCACGCTGGCGCAGATCGCATTGGGCGCGGCGTACCGCTACAAGCTGGTGGGCGTGATTCCACACGTGGCCTGGGCGTTCGTGACGGCCATCGTGCTGCTGATGTTCGGCTCGTTTGTGCTGGTGCAGGCCGATGCGGCGAAATCGCTGAAACGCATAGCCGCGGCGCTGCTCACGCTGGTGTGCGCGCAGGTGATGCTGGGCGTGGCGGCTCTGCTGGCGCGCGTGGCGGATCTTGAGAAAGCAGCCTGGATGGAGATTTCAACGACCGCCCATCTGATGACGGGCGCGTTGGTACTGGGGTGTTCGCTGGTGCTGGCCGCGTTCGTGGTGCGCAGCGCACAGCCGGCGCAGGAAGGCTCGCCGTTGGCGACGCCGGGAAGTCCTTCATGAGAAGCTATCTGGATTTGACCAAGCCGAGGATCACGTGGCTCATTCTGATGAGCACGGGCATCGGCTACTTTTTCGGCCACTCGGGGAAGCTGGACTGGCTCCTGCTGCTGAATTGCCTGATGGGCACGGGGCTGATCGCGAGCGGCACGGCCACGCTGAACCAGTGGTACGAGCGTGAAGCCGACGCGCGCATGAAGCGCACGGCGCAGCGTCCGCTGCCGGCCGGCAAGGTTTCGCCGCTGAACGCTCTGCTGTTCGGCATCGCGCTGCTGGTGGCCGGCGAACTGGAACTGGCGCTCGCCGTCAACCCGCTCACTGCCTGGCTGGGTCTGTTCACGGTGGCCAGCTACCTGCTGGTTTACACGCCGCTGAAGCAGAAGACCTGGTGGAGCACGACAGTGGGTGCATTCCCGGGCGCCATGCCACCGCTGATCGGCTTCGCCGCCGCCAGCGGCCAGCTCACGCTGGAAGCCTGGATTCTGTTTGCGATCGTTTTCCTCTGGCAGTTCCCGCACTTCTACGCCATCGCCTGGATGTACCGCGAAGACTACGGCCGCGCGGGCATCCGCATGTTGCCCGTGGTGGAGCCTGACGGCGCCTCCACGTCGCGTCACATTCTGGCCTTTGCACTGCTGCTGATTCCGGTGAGCCTGGCGCCGAGCTTCCTTCAAATGACCGGGCACTGGTACCTGGCCGCCGCGCTGGCGCTGGGCGCGCTATTCCTGAAGTCGGCGGCCACGCTGAGCGGCGACCGCACGGCGCTGAACGCCCGCGGCGTGCTGAGGGCCAGCGTCATTTACCTGCCGCTGCTCTATCTGGCCTTGGTGCTGGATAGCAAGCCTGGCTTATTCTAAGAGAGACATGCGATTCAGTCGTGGGCTCGCCTCGCTGTGCGCGGCGAGCCTTTTTCTATGCGGATGCCTGAGTTCAGGCCTGCCCGAGATCGGCCAGGTGCCGGCGTTCCAGCTCACCAACCAGGATGGCCAACCCTTTTTCAGCAACGCCGAACTGGCGGGCAAGATCTGGGTGGCCGATTTCTTCTTCACCACCTGCAACGGCCCGTGCCCGCGCATGACGGCGCTGATGAAGCGGGTGCAGGAATCCACGCGCGATTTTCCGGAAGTGCAATTGGTGAGTTTCACGGTGGACCCCAAGAACGACACGCCGGAGAAGCTGCGGGAGTACGCCGAGCGCTTCCGCTACGATGCCACGCGCTGGCACTTCCTCACCGGCGATCCGGCCGAACTGAACAGGCTGAGCGATGCCACGTTCCACCTAGGGGGTCTGGGCCCGGAACACGGCACGCGCTTCGCCCTGGTGGACCGCAAGGGCCGCATCCGCGCCTACTACGAGACGTCGGATTCGGCCTCCATCCGCCAACTGGTGGAAGACATCACCAGGCTACGCAAAGAGGTGCTGTAAATGGACGTGCGCGACCTGCCCACCCTCAACGCCCTGCTGAACACCACCAGCGCCATTCTGCTGGTGCGCGGTTACCTGCTGATCCGGCAGGGCCGCCGCGAGGCTCACAAGAAGACCATGCTGGCCGCGCTGGCCGTTTCCATCGCCTTTCTCGCCAGCTACCTCATTTACCACTATCAGGTAGGCTCCGTGCGCTTCCAGAAGACGGGGCTGATTCGCACCGTCTATCTCGGCATTCTGCTCACGCATACGGTGCTGGCCGCGGTGGTGGCGCCGATGGCCGCCGTCACGGTGTGGCGGGCCTGGAAGAACCGCATCGAGAAGCACCGCGCACTGGCCCGCATCACGCTGCCGCTGTGGCTCTACGTGAGCGTCACGGGCGTGGTGGTGTACCTGATGCTGTACCATTTGTGAGGTGGAATGGGCTGTAAAGAGGAACGGAGCCACTCGTTGGACTGGAACGCCACGCTTTACTCGCAACGTCATGCATTCGTCTGGCGCGGCGGCGAAGACCTGATCGAACTGCTGCAACCGCAGCCCGGAGAGCGAATCCTCGACATCGGCTGCGGGCTGGGCCAACTCACGGCCGAACTCGCCAGGTCCGGCGCTCGGGTGACCGGCCTGGACAACTCCGCATCCATGGTGGAGGCGGCGCGCGCGGCCCATCCCGGGATCGAGTTCATTGCAGCCGACCTGGTGGAATTCGAAGCCGCGGAGCCCTTTGACGCCATCTTCTCGAACGCCGCCCTGCACTGGATCCACCCGCCGGCAACGGCCGCGCGGCGCATGGCGCAGGCGCTGAAGCCGGGTGGAAGGCTGGTGGCCGAACTCGGCGGAACGGGCAACGTCGGCGCGATGATCGATGCGGCGAACGAACTCCTGGCCGAGCGCGGCCACGCCGCGCAGAGTCCGTGGTTTTTCCCCGGCGTGGGCGAGTACTCGCAGATACTGGAAACCGCGGGGCTGGAGGTGACCTTCGCCCTGCTCTTTGACCGCCCGACGCCGCTCGAAGACGGCGAAGAGGTCATCGCCGGCTGGATGGAGATGTTCGGCAAATCACTGCTGCAGGCTGAACCGGAGTGGCGCGCCTCTGTGCTGCCGCGGCTCAAGGAACGGCTGCGGCCGAAGCTCTTCGACAAGGACAACAACCGCTGGATGGCCGACTACCGGCGGCTGCGCATCGCCGCCCGCAAACCACTTTGACGCATGTTTCCGAAACTCTTCACCATCGGTGATTTCTTCCTGCCCACCTACGGCCTGCTGGTGGCGGCCGGTTTTCTGGCGGGCATCTGGCTGACGATGAAGCTGGCGCGGCGCGCCGGCCTGGACCAGGAAAAGATAATGAACCTGGCCATCTACTGCGCGCTCTCCGGCCTGGCCGGCGCGAAGCTGCTGATGTTCATCATGGATTTCGAGTATTACGCCGCCAGCCCCGGCCGCCTGTTCAGCTTCGACACTCTGCTTTCAGCCGGCGTCTACTACGGCGGCTTTCTGGGCGCGTTCGGCTTCGCGTGGTTCTACGTGCGACGCGAGAAGCTGCCCTGGCTGAAGACCGCCGACGCGTTCGCGCCCGGCGTGGCGCTGGGCCATGCCATTGGCCGGCTGGGGTGTTTCGCCGCCGGCTGCTGCTGGGGCTCGCTGTGCGAACGGCCGTGGGCCGTCACCTTCCACAACCCGGATGCGCACGCGCTCACGGGCGTCCCGCTGGATCTGCCGTTGCACCCGGCCCAGCTCTATGAATCCTTCGCCACGGCGCTGATCGCCTGGTGGCTCTACCGCCAGAGCCTGAAGCCGCAGCCGCAGGGCCGCATCCTGGGGCTCTATCTGGTGCTCTACTCCGCGGCGCGTTTCGCCATCGAGTTCTTCCGCCACCACGAACAGGCCTATCCGCTGCCACTGCCGATCACCTGGACCCAATGGATCGCCCTGGGCCTGGCGGCTGGCGGCGCGTATCTGCTGTGGTATAGAAACAGGCAGTCCGCCACACCGATCCAGGGATAGAATGGTGGGCGCCATGCAGCGCCGAGCTTTCCTGCAACTTGCTTCCTCTTCCGTGATTGCGCCGTCTGCGGCGCGCGCCGCCGCTCCACCGCCAAACATCGTCTACATCTACGCCGACGATGTGGGCTACGGCGACCTGGCGTGCTATGGAGCCACCTCCGTCAAGACTCCCAATCTCGATCGAATCGCCAGATCCGGCGTGCGCTTCACCGACGCGCACTCTTCTTCCGCCACATGCACGCCCAGCCGCTACACACTGCTCACGGGCGAGTACGCCTGGCGCAAGCCGGGCACGGGCATCCTGCCGGGCGACGCACGGCTGATCATCGATCCCGCGCGCCCCACGCTGCCGCGCATGATGAAGGACGCCGGCTACCGCACCTGCGCCGTGGGCAAGTGGCACCTGGGCCTGGGCGCGGGCAACCTCGATTGGAACGGCGAGATCAAACCCGGCCCGCTGGAACTCGGTTTCGACACCGCCTTCCTCATGCCCGCCACCGCCGACCGCGTACCCTGCGTCTACGTGAAAGACCGGCGCGTGGTGAACCTGGATCCGAACGATCCCATTCGCGTGGATTACACCAAGCCGATCGGCAACGAGCCCACCGGCAAACAGAACCCCGAACTGCTCCGCATGAAGCCCAGCCATGGCCACGACATGGCTATCGTCAACGGCGTGAGCCGCATCGGCTATATGACCGGCGGCAAGAGCGCGCTGTGGAAGGACGAGACCATGGCCGAGGAGTTTGTGAAAGCCGGCAGCTCTTTCATCGAACAGAACCGCACGAATCCCTTCTTTCTCTACTTCGCCTCTCACAACATCCACGTGCCGCGTCTGCCCAACCCGCGCTTCGCCGGCAAGACTACGATGGGTCCACGAGGCGACTCTATCGCCGAACTCGACTGGACGGTGGGCCAGATTCTGAACCAGCTCGACTCGCTCGGGCTGACCAGGAACACGCTGGTCATGTTCTCCTCCGACAACGGCCCCGTGGTGGACGACGGCTACCGGGACGACGCCGTGGAGAAGCTGGGCTCGCACCGGCCCGCCGGGCCGCATCGCGGCGGCAAGTATTCGAACTTCGAGGGCGGCACGCGCGTGCCGTTCCTGGCCAGTTGGCCGGCACGCATCAAGCCGGGGGTTTCCGGCGCCTTAATCGGCCAGCAGGATCTCTTCGCTTCCCTGGCCGCGCTCACCGGCCAAAGACTGAGCGACGACGCGGCGCCGGACAGCTTCAACGTGCTGCCCGCGCTGCTGGGCGAATCGAAGACGGGACGGGAGTGGATTGTCGAGCACGCCCGCGCACTCTCGATGCGCAAAGGCGACTACAAGCTGATCTCCGCCAACCCCGGGCCGAAGATTCAGGCAAACACGAACACCGAACTCGGCACGGGCGACAAACCTCAGCTCTACCGGGTGAGCGAGGACATCGGCGAGACCAGGGATCTGGCCGGGCAGATGCCCGACAAGGTGCGGGAGCTGTCGCAGTTGCTCGATTGGGCGAAGAAGACGCCCCGGACGAGGCCTTAGGCGGCTGGACGTTCGCCCAGATAGCGCACCAGCGGTTCGGGCCGCCACGACCAGTCCGGCCGCCCGGTGAGTTCCTCATGCTGAAGTGTCTTGAGCGCCGCAAACAGCTTCAGCACTTCCTGGGGCTGGGGCAGCCAAGGCGCGGCGTTCTCGCCGCCGGACATCTCGAGCATCTGCTCAAAGACGAGCAGGCCGCCGGACCGCAGAGAGCCGATGATCCGCTGCAGGATGGGCTCGCGCAGCGGGATCCAGGCATAGGTCATCACCACGAGGTCCCAATTTGACGGAACGAAGCCAAACTCCTGGTGGCGGCAGACGGTGGCCTGGATGCGCACGCCCGCCGCGCGCGCGGCTTTCTGTGCCTGCGCCACGCCCTCGGAGGAGAAGTCGAAGCCGGTGACCTGCCAACCTTGCTGCGCGAGATAGACCGCGTTGCGGCCCTGGCCCATGTGGATGTCGAGCGCCGCGCCGGGCCGGCGGCCACGCACGGCCTGGGCGAGGAATGAGTTGGGCCGTGGATTGAAGCGGGGCACGGCGGCGCCATAAGTACGGTCGAAGAAGTAGGGCTCGAGTTCATGGCGGCGCTGGACCGTGAGCTTTTCCAGCGCCTGCCCCCGGCGCCGCACCTCGGCCGGGCCGACGCCGCGGCGGCGCAGCTCTTCGAGGTAGGACAACCGGGGGTTGAACTCCGTCGCGGGCCGGGAGCGGTACCAGGCGACATAGTCGCGCCACAGTGCTTCATCGTCCGGATCGGACCAGGGCAGGAGCACGGCGGAGGCGGAGAGGAAGGCGCGGCGGAACATGGCAGCCCCCGGGCCGCTCAGCGCTTGCGCGCGGCGTTGGCCACGGAGTTGCCGATGAGGATGCCGGAGAACGCCCCGAAGTAGGCGTCCGAGGCCCAGTGCCGGTTGGAGGAGACACGCGAGAGCGTCACGGCCGTGGCCGCGCCATAGAGGGTATAGCCCAGCCACTTGGGGCAGCGCGGATGGCGCGCGATGGCCGTGGCCACGGCGAAGGCCGTCATGGCATGACCGGAGGGGAAGCTGTCGCCGCCGCTCCAGAAGCTGCCTTTGGAGCCGGGTTTATCGGGCCGTTCGCGCCAGGTGACCAACTTCAGCGCGTAGGTCACGGTGAGGCTGCTGGCCAGCGCCAGGCCGCCGTTGCGGCCCATCTCGGTGACTCTGGGGTTGCCGCTGGCGTAGCCGGCGACGGTGGCGCCGCCCACGGCGCCGGCCAGAGTGTAGGTGGAGCCGATGAGCGAGACGCGCTTGCTCCAGTCGATCTGGTCCTGCGTGTTCGGCAGGCCATCGGTGATGCGGCGGTCGAGAGTCTTCAGCCCGACCGTGCCGCCCACGAGCGGCACCGCCACGGTCCAGAACTGCTTCTGGTTCATGTGCAGAGGCGACAGCCAGATGCGCTTCTGGTCCGAGGCATAGTCCCGCATGAAGCGCTTGGCGGCGTTATCGCTCTGGCCCAGCAGAGGCAGCGCGAGCAGCAGGATCGGGAGGATCTTCTTCACAACATGACTCTAGCGGAACCGGGAGCCGCGCACGATGGGACCGCGGCCGGGCGCCACGGGCGCGGGCTCCGGTTCGGGAGGAGGCGCCGGTTTGCGAATGCGTCCATCGAGATGCGCGGCGATCCGCTCATCGCGCGCCTTGGCGAACTTGGCATGGCCGGGCTCGAGGCCGCTGGCCTGGGTGACTTCGGCATCGCTGACGTCCATCGCGGTGGGCAGGTACTTCGAGAAGTAGTTGCGGATGCGGTCCTGAACAATCCGCTGGTTCGAGTTGAGGAAGAGATAGAGGACCTGCTCGCCGGCCGCCTTGTTGAGGCAATCGTAGACCAGCGAGGCCTTGTTGAGCTTGGCCGACTTCAGCGCGGTCTCCAGCTTTTTGGCGCCGGCGTCCAACTTCTGCCACGGAGCCGCTTCTTCTTTCGCCATCTTGGTATTGGCGATGAGAGCGGCTTTCTCCTTGGGCGTCAGGAGCTGGGTGAGGCAGTTGATGATGAAGGCATACCAATCGGCCTTGAAGGCCGCGCCGAATGGGATCATCGCCTTGGCCTTGGCCACCTTCTGAAACGCGGCCGGGTTCAGCTTGGCGCCGGTGAGGCCCGGGCAGAAGAGGCCGGTCAGCTTCTCGTCGTCCAGAGCCTTGATCACGTCGCCGGGATTCGGCTCGAGCGCGATCTCCCGCAGCTCGGTGTAGAGGGCGCGCGGCGGAATGTGTGCCTCCATCCCGGCCTCGCGGGCGTTCTGAAACTGCTGCTGCGTGCGCTCCTCCACGGTGAAGCCGAGCCGGGCGCGGAAGCGCACCAGACGGAGCAGCCGGGTGGGATCGTCGTAGAGCGAGTAGTTGGAGATGGCGCGGATCTCGCGCCGCTCCAGATCGGCGGCGCCGTTGGTGGGGTCGATCATCAGCCCGCGCGAGGCGCGGTTGAGGGAGAGGGCGATGGCGTTGAAGGTGAAGTCGCGGCCGCGCAGGTCGTCGTGGATGGTGGCCGGCGTCACCTGCGGTTTGGCGCCGGGCTTGCCGAACTTCTCCTGGCGCGCCATGGAGATGCCGCAGCTTACGCCGTTGGGGAAGAGCAGCTCGGCGCACTTGCGGTGGTCGTCCACCGTGGTGACGGTGGCGTGGGCCTTCTTGGCCACATCCTTGGCGAACTTGATCGACGGGCCTTCCACCGTGAAATCGAGATCCCGGATCGGGAAACCGCCCAACATGTCGCGCATCGCGCCGCCGGTCAGAAACAGGCTCAGATTTGCCTCTCCGGCCGCGTTCTGCACCGTGGCAAGCACGGCGGCCTGCTCCGGGCTGAGGTGGCTCTCGAGGATGAACATGTAGTCGCTCATGGCTATTTCCTCTCCGCCGGAACTAACCCCGGCGGGTATCCGGATCAATTCCGGGGGTGGTGCCGTTCGACCACGCCTTTCAGACGCTCCCGAACGACATGCGTGTAGATCTGCGTGGTGGCAATGTCGGCATGCCCCAGCATGGTTTGAACGCTTCTCAGGTCCGCCCCGCCATCCAACAGGTGCGTGGCGAAGCTGTGACGCACAACGTGGGGCGTCAGGTTTTGAAAGATCCCGACCCTGCGCCCGTAGCCGTTCAATAGTTTCCAGAAGCCCTGGCGGGTCATGGCCCCACCCCGGGCGGTGACAAAGAGATACGGACTGGACCGGGCCTTCAGTAGCTCGGGCCGGGCCAGAGAAAGATACTCGCGGATGGCCTCCTGCGCCTTGAGGCCCACGGGCACCAGGCGCTGCTTTTCGCCCTTGCCGGTGACGCGCAGAAAGCCCAGGTCGAGGTTCAGGTCAGTCAGGCGCAGCGTACACAACTCGGAGACGCGCAACCCGCAGGCGTAGAGCAGCTCGATCATCGCCCGGTCCCGCCGGCAGTTCGGCTTTTCGCCGGCCGGGGCGTTCAGCAGATCCGTCACCTGCTGCCGGGTGAGGTACTTCGGCAGATTCTGCCACTGCCGCGGAGCGGAGAGCAGTGCCGTCGGATCTTCACTGACTCTACCCTCGCTGAGAAGAAAACGAAAAAACTGACGCAGGGTGGTCAGGTGCCGGGCCACACTCCGGCTGGCCATGCCTTGGGCGTAGAGGAAGTCCAGGTACTGGCTGATGTCGGCGGGCGCGGGGAAACCGGGCTCTTCGCGTTTTTCCCAGTACACCTGGAAGCTATTCAAATCAAAGGAGTAAGACGCCAGGGAATTAGCCGAGAGCCCCTTCTCCACCCGGGCGTAGGTGAGAAAGGCGGCAGCCGCGGGCCCGAATCCTCCTTCTTGGCGCATCGGTGTAATGATACAATACCTGCGTAATTATTTGAAAGTAAAGGCCCGCATCTCTTTTTTGGGAGTCGAGGAGGCGGCGCCTGCCAGGGAGGGAGAGTTCCGGCAGTGAGCAATTCCACCGTCAAGCGCGTGGTGATCGAGCGGTTTGACCGTGAGATTCTGCGAGGGTTTGTCAACCAGCAGAACTTTCTGACGGCGGTGGGGCTGGAGCTGATGAGTCCGGACGGCAGCGTGGCGGTGGTGCCGCTGGAGCAGATCAAAGCTGTTTCATTTGTGAAGGATCCGGAGGGCAGCGGCGTACTGTCGGAGCGCCGCACGTTCATGGCCCGCCCCAAGGTGGCCGGATTGTGGGTGGAGGCCCGTTTCCGGGATGGCGACGCGATGGAGGGGGTGATGGCGAACAACCTGCTCCAGGTGGAGCAGTACGGCTATAACCTCTCCCCGCCGGAAGCGGCAGGCAACGCGCAACGCGTATTCGTGCCGCGGGAAGCGTTGACGGAGCTGCAGGTGTTGGGTGTGGTGGGGACGAAGAAGAAGCGTCCGGCAGGCGGCGCGGCCGAGCAGCAATTCAGGCTGTTTGCAGAGGACGAACCCCACGCAGCGAATAATCGCTGAGGTCCACCCAGGTCTCCGGATCGAGGTTGCGCACCAGCGTCAGAGTCTCCAGAGTGAACGAAGTGGAGTGGGGAAACGCGCGCCACTGGCGGCGGGCGCACTCCAGCACCGCTGCAACCTCTCCCGGCGGGATCTCCTGGGCGATGGTGACGTGCGGATGAAACGGGAAAAATTCATTGAAGGCGAAGGCGCCACGATTGAGCAACTGGTGGAGGCGTTCCAGTTCGCTGCCGCCCTCGCCGATGGAGAGGTAGGCGACGCGAGTGGATTCAAAGAGTTCCACGTTCGCAAGCCGCAGTTCGAAGGGCTGCACGCCGGAGAGCCGCTCAGCAAATTCATCCACCAGCCGGGCGTCTGAGGCGGCGAGCTTGCGGGGTGGAAGCACCGTGACGTGAGAGCGCAGGCGGCAGCCGGGGACCAGGTCTCCGCGCATACGGTCCAGAAAGTCGCCCAGCGGAGGCGGCAGGTAAGCAACGACGGCATGAAACCCGGTCAGATGCCAGCCGTTGCGCGGACATATTGATGACTCGTCCATGGCAATCCAGTCGATCCCAGGGCTGGAAGACCGCGAGGAGCAGCCTCGGCGGGCTTTGCGGCGAATCGAGGCCGCCAGCCGCAGGCTCTAGGCGTGGCAGGCGGGCGAATCCAAGGACGCAGGCCCGGCGGCGAGCGGCGCCGTCTCCAGGCCGGTGCGAATCTCAGGCATCACCCAGCGTGCTTCCTCAAAGCCTACGTACTTACAGATGCGGAGTTCTCCGGCATCGGATTCGAGAATGTCTCCCACTTCCAGAGCCTCGCTGGAGCCGCGGAGATTCATCCAGGCGTCGTAGAAACCGGCGGCGGAGACTTCGCCGGCGGCTTCGTAGTCCTTCGGCTTCAGAGAAGAGACGCCGCAGGTGTGGGGCGCCCACCGGAACTGCTGCCTGACGGTTTCCTTCATCCGATAAATGCGGAAGACGGGCATACCGCCCCATTGTCGCTCCAAGAACAAGCTGGCGTCAAAATGTTTTGGAGGGCGCGGGCCGCCGGCCGCGGCGCGGCGCGGAGATGGTAGGCTCCGTAGGAGAGACTGGGAGGCGAGATGCCGGAATTCGAAGAGCTGAATCTATCGCCGGAAGCGCGCGCGATTGTGGAATGGAAAGGCGGTCCGGGCGGGATGGCGCTGGTGTGCGGCCGGAGGGTTGAGGCTGAGATCGCCGAGCGCTTGAGAAACGCCCGCGCGGAGGAGTTGTTCCCGGGCGCGAAGTCGCCGGCGGGCGCGCTGGCGGGGCTATGGCTGCTGTGGTCGGGGTGGGACGAAGCGCACAGCGTGGCGCAGGAGCTGCCCACGGCGGAGGGCAGCTACTGGCACGGCATCGTGCACCGTCAGGAGCCGGACGACTGGAACTCGGGCTACTGGTTCCGGCAGGTGGGGCGGCACGGCATCTTCCCCGCCGTGGCGCGAGGCGCGGCGCAACTGGCCGCCTCTCATCCGCGGGCGGAACCGCTCGAAACGAAGGACTGGGACCCGGAGCGGTTCATCCGCTACTGTGCCCGCGCCCGCGCGCTGCCGGGCAGCGAGACGGAGCAATACGCGCTGGCGGTGCAGCAACTGGAGTGGAATCTGCTGTTCGCCTGGTGTGCGCGGCCCGGTGGGCGGGCGTGAGAAGAAGATAGTGCGGCCCCGAGACTCAGGTCGGGGAAAACGGCTCCACGGTGGCCCCGAGACTGCGTCTCGGGGGAAAACAGCTGCGCGGTGGCCCCGAGACTTCGTCTCGGGGGAAAACAGCTCCACGGTGGCCCCGAGACTCAGCTTGGGGGGAAAGCGCGGCCCGGTGCGCGCGCGTGAGACGATAGGGAGAGCAGTAAGGCACCGATGAAACGCTGGTTGATCCTGGTTCCCATTCTTGTTGTGGCCGCGGTGGCGGTCTGGTTTGGCGCGCGGCGGTCCGCCCCGCCGGAGGTCCCCTTCGGCAAGGTGAAGCGGGAGACGCTGGTGAGCGTCCTGGCGACCAACGGGCGGACGGAGCCGCTGGACTGGTCTCCCGTGCACGCCTTGCGCGCCGGGCGAATCGCCAAGGTGGCGGTGGAGCAGGGCCAGACGGTGGCGGCCGGCACGGTGCTGGTGGTGCTGGGCAACGAGGATGCCGCGGCCGCTGTCGCATCCAGCCAGGCGCGAGTCGAGCAGGCGCAGGCCGAACTGGCGATTCTGACAAGCGGCGGCAGGGCGGCGGAACTGGCGCAGATCGAGAGCAATCTCCAGCGGCTGACGGCCGAGCGCGAGGCCGCGGCCAAGAGCCTGGCTTCCACGGAGCGACTCGTGCGGAAGCAGGCGGCGCCAGCGGTTGAACTGGAAACGGCGCAAGGCAAGCTGGCCGGAATCGACCTGCAGCTTTCCGCCGAAAAGAAGCGCCGCGAGGCCCTGGTGATGCAGGCCGACGTGCGCGCGGCCAGAGCCAAGGTGGCGGAGGCGGAGAGCGGTCTGGCGCAGGCGAAGAAGCGGCTGGATGAGGTGTCGGTGCGGAGCCCGCGTGCGGGCACGGTGTACGATCTGCCGGCGCGACCCGGGGCATGGGCGAACGAGGGAGAGTTGCTGGCCAAGGTGGGCGAAACCTCGAAGTTGCGCGTGATCGTGCATGTGGACGAGCCGGACCTGGGCAAGATCAAGGAAGGTCTGCCCGTGACCATCACGTGGGACGCCACGTCGGGCAAGGAGTGGAGCGGCGTGGTGCATCGCGCGCCGTCGCAAGTGGTGGCGCTCGGCACCAGGATGGTGGGCGAGGTGGACACGCTGGTGGAGAACCCGGGCCGCGACCTGCCGCCAGGCGCGAACATCAACGCGCGCATCCGCGCGCAGGTGGTGGAGGGCGCGGTGACGATCCCCAAGTCCGCGTTGCGCAGAGTGGGCTCCGAACTAGGCGTTTTTGCACTGAAGGGCGGGGTGCTGGAGTGGCGCAAGGTGGTGATCGGCGCCTCCAGCGAATCGTTGGCGGAGATCAGGGAAGGCGTGAAGGAAGGCGAATCCGTGGCGCTGCCGACCGAGATGGAGTTGAAGCCCGCGCTCCAGGTGACGCCGGTGTATCCCTAACTGGTCTGGCCCAAAGAAGAACCCCGCCGCAGGGTAGCGGCGGGGTGGAGTCCATCGCGGCGCCAATACTATTTGCGCACGGCGGCTATTGCTGAACGGGCTTGGCCTGCGGAGCGGCCGGAGCGCCGGGCGCGGCCGGAGGAGCGGGCGGCTTGGGCTCGCCGAAGTAGGTGTTGTCCATGGTGGTCTTGGCGGCTTCCTTGTAGTTCTTCATGGCCTTCTGCGCGTTCTCCGTGGTGAGCTTCTGCGTGATCTCGTCCTTCACCTCGGTGAGAGGCTTGGCGCCGCGTTCCTGCACCTGGATGATGTGGAAGCCGAAGGCGCTCTTCACCGGCTGGCTGACCTCGCCGATGGGGAGCGAGAAGGCGGCCTGCTCGAAGGCGGGCACCATGCGGCCGCGGCCAAACGAGCCGAGATCGCCGCCCTGCGCACCGGAGCCGGTATCGTCGGATTCGGCTTTGGCGACGGTTGCGAAGTCCTCGCCCTTG
>JARKQJ010000084.1 GCA_029973955.1 Paludibaculum sp.
CACGCCCCAACTCGCCCCCAAAAGTGAACACAATCCCGTCTATCCCATTGATTCTTCGTCTACCTGCCCCGTCCCCTCACCACCCCACCTCCCCCCTCCCCTCCGCACCCCACTCCCACCCTCCCCCCTCGCCCCCACTCCCCGCACTTCCTCACCCCACCCCCGCTATCTTATTGATTCTTCACTCCCAGTCCCGTTGACACTCGCTACCCCCACCCACTATCCTGAATACCGTCAAGCTCACAATTCCAGGGCGCCGGACGTCTCTTTCCCAGGGGCTCCCCGCCCACATCCCCAACGAAGGATGGAACCATGATCAAGGTCGATGGTCTGACCAAACGATACGACCGCAATATCGCGGTTAACGACATCTCTTTCGAAGTCCAGAAGGGCCAAATCGTCGGCTTCCTCGGACCCAACGGCGCTGGTAAAACCACCACCATGCGCATCCTCACCTGCTTTATGCCGCCTACCGCAGGCTCCGCTTCCATCGCCGGCTTTGACGTCCTCCAGCAGCCTCTCGAGGTCAAGCGCCGCATCGGCTACCTCCCCGAAAACCCGCCCGTCTATCCCGAAATGGAGGTCCACGAATACCTCACCTTCGTCGGCCGCCTCAAAGGCATCCCCGCTTCTGAACTTCCTCAGCGCGTCAAGGAAGCCTCCGAGAAATGCGCCGTCGCCGACGTCTCCCGCAAGCTCATCTCCAAGCTCTCCAAGGGCTACCGCCAGCGCGTCGGCCTCGCCCAGGCCATCATCCACAACCCCGACGTCCTGATCCTCGATGAGCCCACCGCCGGCCTCGATCCCAAGCAGATCCACGAGACCCGCGACCTCATCCGCTCCCTCGCCGGAGCCCACACCATCATCCTCTCCACTCACATCCTTCCCGAAGTGGAGCAGACCTGCGATCACGTCGTCATCATCTCCAAAGGCCGCGTCGTCGCCAAGGACTCCGTCGAAAACCTCACCTCCCGTCTCCGTGGTCAGGAGGCCATCGCCGTTGAACTCTCCGGCGCACCAACAGACGATGCCCGCCGCCGCCTCGAACAGGTGGCCGGCGTCGCCCGCGTCATCTATAAGGACACCCGCAACGGCAACCACACCTTCGAGGTCGAATCCCTCCCCGGCCAGCAGGTCCGCTCCCCCCTCGCCAAAGCCGTCGTCGAATCCGGCTGGGACCTGCACGAACTCCGCGCCGTCGCCATGAGTCTCGAAGACGTCTTCCTCGAACTCACCTCGTCTGAAAAGCCCCCCGCCCAGTCCGAAGCCAAGTCCGCTGAAGGAGGCATCCAGTGAACAACGCCCTCACCATCTGCCGCAAGGAGCTCAAGTCCTACTTCTCCTCGCCCATCGCTTACCTGCTCATGACGATGTACGCCGTCCTCTTCGGCTTCTTCTTCTGGAACGCCGTCGGCTACTTCGTCAACCTCAGCTTCCAGGCCGCCATGTCCGGCCGCAGCTTCCCCATGGATGTGAATGAGATGATCGTCCGGCCGCTCCTGATGAATACCTCCGTCATCGGCCTCTTTCTCATCCCGCTCATCTCCATGCGCCTCTTCGCCGAAGAGAAGCGCTCCGGCACCATCGAGCTCCTCTTCACCTCGCCGGTCAGCGATCTCGAAATCATCCTCGGCAAGTGGCTCGCCGCGCTCATCCTCTACGCCTGCCTGCTCGGCATCAGCCTCCTGAACATCCTGTTCCTCTTCGCCTACGGCCAGCCCGATTGGCGGCCCATGCTCGTCGGCTACCTCGGCCTGCTCCTCCAGGCCGGTTCGCTCCTCGCCGTCGGAGCCTTCATCTCCACCACCACGAAGAACCAGATCATCGCCGGCGGCGTCACCTTCGGCGCCTGCCTCCTCCTCTGGGTCCTCGAATGGGTCGCCGGCTACGAAACCGCCAATTGGGCCACCGTCCTCGGCTACCTCTCCGTCGTCCGCCACTTCGAGCCCTTCTCTAAAGGGGTCATCGATTCCAAGGACGCCGTCTACTTCGCTTCCCTCATCTTCTTCGGACTCTTTCTTACCGCGCGGAGCCTCGAATCGCTCCGCTGGAGGGCTTAACTCATGAACACCAGCTTCCTCAAGTCCCGCCAGGCGAAATACTCCACCTTCGCCGCCACCTACATCCTGGTGGTTCTCGCCGCCCTCGCGGCCATCAACTTCCTCGCCAACCGCTACAACAAGTCCTACGACGCTACCTCCAACAAGCGCTACTCCCTCTCTGACCAGACCGTCAAACTGGCCAACAACCTGAAGCAGGACGTCTCCATCTCCTACTTCGACGAGACCACCGCCTTCCCCCGCGCCAAGGACCTGCTCGACCGTTACTCCAATCTCTCCCCCAAGCTGAAGGTCAATTACTTCGACCCCTTCAAGAAACCTCAGCTCGCCAAGCAGTACGCCATCACCCAAACCGGCACCATCGTCATCACCGCCGGCGACAAGCGCGAAGAGGCCCGCTCGCTCTCCGAAGAGGAGATCACCTCCGCCCTCATCCGCCTCCAGAAGTCCGGCGTGAAGACCATCTGCTTCTCCGCCGGCGCCGGCGAACACTCCCTCGAAGACAACACCCAGAGCGCCTACTCCTCCTGGAAGCAGCTCATCGAGAAGAACAACTACAAGACCGACGCCGTCAACCTCATCGAGAAACCTGAAGTCCCTGCCGCCTGCTCCATCCTCATCGTCGGTGGCCCGCGCGTGGACTATCCCGCCCCCGTCGTCGCCGCGCTCAAGAAATACGTGGAAGGCGGCGGCCGCGCCCTCTTCCTCACCGATCCCCCCATCAAAACCGCCAAGGACTCCGTCGCCGACAACCAGGGACTCGCCGACCTCCTCAAGTCCTGGGGCGTTACCCTCAATAAGGACCTCATCCTCGATACCTCCAACGTTGGCGGCCTCTACGGCATGGGCCCCGAAGTCGCCCTCGCCACCAAGTACGAATCCCACCCCATCGTCCGCGAGCTGAAGCGCACCGCCTCCGCCTTCCCCCTGGTCCGCTCCATGGAGGTCGCCCCCGGCGCCAATACCAGCGCTGAGAAGCTCATCTCCACGCCGGCCAACTCCATCGCCGCCACCAACCTCAACCTCACCGCCGGCTCCCTCCAGATGCCCAAAGGCGACACCAGGAGTTACACCGTCGCCGCCGCCGGAACGTACCGCACCGGCCAGCAGAAAGACGGCAACAACGTCGAAGGCCGCTTTGTCGTCGTCGGCTCCTCTGACTTCACCGCCAACTATGCCCTCGGCTTCGGCGGCAACCGCGACCTCTCCCTCAACATCATCAACTGGCTCTCCTCCGACGAGGACCTCATCTCCATCCGTCCCAAGGATCCCGAGGACCGCCGCATTCAGCTCACTCGCGCGCAGATGATGCTCGTTCGCACCGTCAGCCAGTTCATCATCCCGCTCGTCATCATCGCCCTCGGCCTCATGGTCTGGTGGCGCAGGAGGTAGCGGCCGTGCGCATCAAGGGACTCATCATCGCCACCGTGCTGCTGGCGGTTCTCGCCGGCGTCGTCTGGTGGTCCAACAAGAATAAAAAGGACGAGGCCGCCGACTCCGCCACCGGCGTCACCAAGCTCCTCACCCTCACCCAGGGCGACATCACCAAGGTGGAAATCCGCCACCGCGACGGCGAAACCACCCGTGTCGAGCGGGACGCCTCTGCCTGGAAGATCACCTCGCCCGAAGCGCTCCCGGCCGACGCCGAAGCGATCACCGCCCTCGTCTCCGCCGTCGCCACCCTCAACGCCGACAAAGTCGTGGACGAGAAGCCCAGCGAACTCGCCTCCTTCGGACTCATGCAGCCCGCCTCCACCGTCACCGTCACTTTGAAGGACGGCAAAACCCGCACCCTCAAGCTCGGTGACGATGCCCCCGTCGGCGGCGGCGCCTACACCCAGGTCGATGGAGACGCCCGCGTCTTCACCATCGCCTCGTTCACCAAAACCAACATCGACAAGCTCGCCGTCGACCTCCGCGATAAGCGCATCCTGCCCTTCGAGTCCGACAAGCTCACCCGCATCGAACTCACCGGCAAAGGCGGCACCCTCGAGTTCTCCCGCAACGCCCAAAGCGAATGGGCCATCGTCAAACCCAGCCCCGTCCGCGCCGACAACTGGGCCGTCGATGAACTCCTCCGCAAACTCCGCGAACTCAAGCTCGACCCGCTTCTCACCTCAGACCAGAAGGCCGACGTGCAGAAGCAGTTCACCGCCGCCGCCCCGCTCGCCGCCGTCGCCATTACCACCGCCGCCGGCACCCAGAAGCTCGAAGTCCGCAAGACCAGGGACAACAAGTTCTACGCGCACTCGACGGCCGTGGAAGGCTACCACCTCCTCACCGAAGAGAACGGCAAGGGCTTCGACAAGACCGCCGACGACTTCCGCAACAAGAAGCTCTTCGACTTCGGCTTCACTGACCCCGCCAAGGTCGAGTTCAAGGACCCCTCGCGCCAGTTCGCCGTCACTAAGTCTGGCGAGAAGTGGCTGGCGAACCTGAAGCCGATGGACAACGTGGGCGTGCAGTCCCTCATCGATCGGCTGAGAGAACTCTCCGCCACGTCGTTCCCCACCACCGGCTACACCACCCCTATCATCGAAATCACCGTTACCACCAAGTCCGCGGAAAAGGTCACCATCTCCAAGTCCGGTGATAAATACATCGCCAGGCGCGAAGGCGAACCAGCCCTCTACCAGCTCGAAGCAAAATCCGTAGAAGACCTCCAAAAATCCGCCAGCGACATCAAAGAAGAACCGAAACCGGCCCCGGGAGCCAAAAAGTGACCGCCCCAGCCACACTCCCCAGGCCGCCAGGCCGGGGTGACGGGCCCGAAGCCGTGCTCCCCCGGCCGCCAGGCCGGGGTGACGGGCCCCAGCCCGAAGCCGTGCTCCCCCGGCCGCCAGGCCGGGGTGACGGGCCCGAAGCTCTATTCCCCCGGCCCGACGCCGTCCCCCCGGGCGCGCGTCCAACCGACCCCCAGAGGCACCAACAATGAACGCCCTCCTCACCGACCTTTACCAGCTCACTATGGCCGCGGGCTACTGGTGTGCCGGCAAGGCCCGTGAGACCGCCACCTTCGAACTCTTCGTCCGCCGCCTCCCCCCCAACCGCAACTTCCTCGTCGCCGCCGGCCTCGAGCAGGCCATCGACTACCTCCTCAACGTCCGCTTCACCAAAGAGGAGATCGACTACCTCCGGGCCCTCCCTCAATTCAAGAGCGTGGACGAAGGCTTCTGGCAGGCCCTCCAGGACTTCCGCTTCACCGGCGACGTCTTCGCCGCACCCGAAGGCACCCCCCTCTTCCCCGGCGAACCGATCCTCAACCTGCGGGCCCCCTTGATGGAGGCCCAGATCCCGGAGACCTTCCTCCTCGCCACCATCGGCTTCCAATCCCTGGTGGCCACCAAAGCCGCCCGCCTCGTCGAAGCCTCCGGCGGCCGCGCCGTGGTCGAGTTCGGAACCCGCCGCGCACACTCCCCCGAAGCCGGAGTCTACGCCGGCCGCGCAGCCTACATCGGCGGCTGCACCGGTACCTCCAACACCCTCGCCGGCATGCGCTACGGCATTCCCGTCTTCGGCACCGCCGCGCACTCCTGGATCCAGAGTTTCCCTTCGGAACTGGAGGCCTTCGAACGCCTCCACCAACTCCTCGGCCCCGCCACCACCTACCTCCTCGACACCTACGACACCCTCGAAGGAGCCCGCCGCGCGGCCTCCCTGGGCGGGCCGTTCTGGGGCGTCCGCCTCGACAGCGGCAACCTCGTCGAACTCTCCAAGGCCGTGCGGCACATCCTCGACGAATCCGGCTGCCGCGAAGCCAAAATCATGGCCACCGGCGACCTCAATGAATACAAGATCCTCGAACTCTGCGCCGCCGGAGCCCCCATCGACGCCTTTGGCGTCGGCACCGAACTCGCCACCTCCTCCGACGCCCCCTCCCACGGCGCCGTCTACAAGATGGTGGAGCACAGCTCCGGACTCGGCCGCCGATACACCGCCAAATTCAGCCAGGACAAATCGACCCTCCCCGGCGCCAAGCAGGTCTTCCGCTACCCCACCCACGACGTCCTGGCCCGCTCCCACGAGTGTTTCATGCCCGGCTGCGAAGCCCTGCTGAGGCCCGTCATCATCGGAGGAACGCCCGTCGGCCGCCCGGTCACCGCCACGGAAGCCCGCCAGCACGCCAGAGAGTCCGTGGAAAAGCTGCCCAGGAAACTCCTCAGCCTCTTCGAATGCGACCCGCCCTACCGCGTAGACCTCAGCGACGCACTGCTCCAGCTCACCGAAGAAGTAAGGGGGCTCCCCCAATGATCCCCGCCCGCGCTCCCAGCAGCCTGAACGGTTCCCGGTGCATCCAACTCTCAGGAGGGCCGCGGCCGTGAGCACCGTTTTCTTCGATATCGATACCCAGATCGACTTCGTCTTCCCCTCCGGCGCACTCTATGTGCCGGGAGCCGAGAAGGTCCTGCCCGCCGTCGCGCGGCTCAACCGCTACGCCAGGGAGCGCGGCGTCCACCTCATCTCCACCGTGGATGCCCACTTGGAGAATGACCCCGAATTCAAAGACTGGCCCGCCCACTGCGTCGCCGGCACGCTCGCGCAGCGCAAGCCCGAGTGCACGCTCGTCGGCCAGACTGTTTTAAACAAAAGATCCGTGGATTGCTTTACGATTCCGGAACTGCCCGCCCTGCTCGACGAGTTGCAGGCGGAGCGCTGCGTCGTCTACGGCGTGGCTACCGATGTCTGTGTGAAGTTCGCCCTGTTTGGGCTTCTGGACAATGGAAGGACTGTGGAGCTCGTCACCGATGCGGTGAAGGGCATCCGCGAAGAGGCCGTGGCGCAGATAGTGGCCGAATTCACCGCGCGCGGCGGCAAACTGACCTGCGTGGACGCGGTCTGCGCCTAGTGCCTTAAGCCGTCCCGATGTTCGCGGCGTCTGTTGCTACGCCGCTACTTCGGGCGGAATGGGAACGTCCTTGGCATCCCGCCAGAGGCGTTCGAGTTGATAGTATTCCCGCTTCTCCTCGGAGAAGACATGAACGATCACGTCTCCGTAATCGCCCAGGATCCATTCGGCGTTCTCGTATCCTTCGACGCTGACCGGCATCTCACCGGCTACCTTCTTCATCTGCTGCGACACTTCATCCCAGATCGCCTGGTTCTGGCGCTGGTTCGAGCCCGAGCAGATGACAAAGTAGTCGGCGAAGGATGTGATCTCGCGAAGGTCCAGAATGCGGAGGCCGGAGGCCTTTTTGGCTTCCGCCGCCCGCAACGCAACGAGCCACGTGGGGCTTGGCGTGGCGGAGGCCTGAACGGAAGGAGGTGCTGCCCCGTTTTTCGCTTGTTTCCGCAAGTGTTAGCTTGGAACCTCTCCCTATCCGGTATCGTACTACAATTAGAACAGTGCGCAAGTGTTTTGTTTATTGTGTCTTGATAACGCTATGGACCGTCTCCGGCCAGAGTCTTTATCAGCGCCAAAGCATTCTCGATAAGATCAACTCCAGTGCCGCCGACATCGACGACGATACGGTGCTGAAGCGCACTCTCTATGCGCCCATGCGGCCCGATGAGATCTCCGCCGACCAGTGCGACGAGATGGTGCTGGCGGCAGAGCGCCGCGTCAAGCGAGTGGAAGAGAAGATCGCCGAGACCAGGCCGCTGATCGAGCAGGGCATCTTCGCGCGCAACGAATTGAAGCCGCTCGAAGAGGAACTGGAGTTCCGGCGCCGCACGCTGGACATGGCCGCCTCGCGCGCCAAGTTCATCCGCGAGCTCGCAGACATGGCGAAAGTGGAGGCGAACTTCGAAGCCTACCAGTTGGACCTGGGGCCGAAGCCGATCCAGGAGCGCTTCGACGGCAAGGGGGCATTCAGCCCGGCCGTGTTCAAGCGGGTAATCCTGGCGTTCCAGGAGCAGTTCGGCAAGGCGCTGCCGGTGAGCGCCAACGGCGAGACGGCGTTCCACAAGGCGCTCGGTTACGACCATCGCGGGCGCGTGGATGTGGCGATTTCGCCCGATCAGGCTGAGGGCCAGTGGCTGAGGCAGTTCCTGGAGAAAGAACAGATTCCCTACTATGCGTTTCGGGGCGCGGTGCTGGGGAAGGCGTCGGCCGCGCACATCCACATCGGTCCGCCCAGCAATCGCCTGCGTGTGGCAGACTGATGGGGAATGCCTCCCGCACGAATTGACGTCCTGATCCCGCACGAACAGATCCAGCAGCGTATCGCCGAACTTGGCGCCCAGATTACGGCGGAGTACGCCGGAAGGTCGCTGGTGATGATCGGCGTGCTCAAAGGCAGTTTCATGTTCCTGG
Organism: Paludibaculum sp.; assembly: GCA_029973955.1. Lineage (GTDB taxonomy): Bacteria > Acidobacteriota > Terriglobia > Bryobacterales > Bryobacteraceae > Paludibaculum. The sequence continues at coordinate 8,314 of JARKQJ010000084.1, forward strand.
CCGACCTGGTGCGCCACGTGGATCTGCCGGTGCGCATCGAGTTCATCGGCACCAAGAGCTACGAGGGGACCACCACGTCGGGCCAAGTGCAGCTCACCAAGGACCTCGACAAGCCGGTGCAGGAAGAGGACGTGCTGCTGGTGGAAGACATCATCGACACGGGGCTGACGCTGAACTACCTGTTGCACGTGCTGCGGCAGCGCGAGCCGCGGTCGATCAAGACGGTGGCGTTCCTCGACAAGCCTTCGCGGCGGCGCATCGCCGTGGAAGGCGACTACATCGGTTTCACGATCGAAGACAAGTTCGTGATCGGCTATGGCCTGGACTTCGAGCAGCGCTACCGCAACCTGAAAGACCTCTGCATCCTGGTGCCGTAAGCGGGCGCGTGCGGCGCTCGCAAAAATTGTCTTGACAATAGTTGTTGAAACGAATAATATGGAGTTGATGACGGACGCAGCACAGAAGAGAGCCGGGAGCCGGGGACGGGGCAGCCGCGAAGAGGCGGCCTACGTGACTCTGGTGAAGACGGCCGACCTGTTGTCGCGGCCGTTGGCGCAACTGCTGAAGGGGGAAGACCTTTCGGCGACGCAGTACAACGTATTGAGGATCCTGCGGGGGGCCCACGATGGGCTGACTTGCGGGGAGATCGGGTCGCGGATGATTACGCGCGACCCGGACATCACGCGATTGCTGGACCGGCTGGAGACGCGCAAGCTGATCGAGCGGAACAGGGATAGCAAAGACCGGCGGGTGGTGCTGACACGCATCACGGCCGGGGGGCTGGAAGCACTGGCCCGATTGGACGAACCGATTCAGGCGATGCACCGGCAGCAACTAGGGCACCTGGGCCGGGAGCGGTTGAAGGCGCTGATGGAACTGTTGGGGTTGTGCGCCGGCGAGCCCGGGTAGGGCGTTTTTGCCACGCATATAGTTGTTATAACGAATTTCGTGAAAAGGCAGAAGAGAAGAGAGGGATGAAGACAATGACGGCTCAGACTTTAACTCAGACGACGACCTGGAACCTGGACCCGGCGCACTCGGTGGCCGAGTTCAAGGTGAAGCACATGATGATTTCGAACGTGAAGGGCCAGTTCACGGGGGTGAAGGGCGAACTGACGCTGGACGAGGCGAACATCGCGAACTCGAAAATCGAGGCGACGATCGAGGCGGCGACGATCACGACGGGGGAGGCGCAGCGGGACGCGCACCTGAAGAGCGCGGACTTCTTCGACGTGGAGAAGTTTGCGACGCTGGGGTTCCGTTCGACGGGCGTGACGGTGAAGGGCGAAGGCGAACTGGCGGTGACGGGCGAGCTGACGATTCACGGCGTGACGCGGCAGGTGGTGTTCGAAGTGGAAGGGCCGACGGCGCCGGCGAAGGACCCGTGGGGGAACCTGCGAGTGGCGATTTCGGCGAGGACGAAGATCAACCGGAAGGACTACGGGCTTACCTGGAATGCGGCGCTGGAAACGGGCGGCATCCTGGTGGGCGAGGAAGTCATCATTACTCTAGACGTGGAATTCGTGAAGGCTTGAAGAGGGGAGACCCACAAAGGGAGGGAATGTCATGTCACTGAGACCTGTGAAGCAGGTTCTGCAGACGAAGTCCGTGATGGAGGGCGCGGGAGTGAAGTTGCAGCGCGCCTTCGGGTTTGGGAAGACGAAGGAGTTCGATCCGTTCCTGCTGCTGGACGACTTCCGGAACGACAACCCGGCGGATTACGTAGCGGGATTCCCGTGGCATCCGCACAGGGGGATCGAGACGATTACGTATGTGCTGGCGGGGTCGGTGGAGCACCAGGACAGCCTGGGCAACAAGGGCCTGATGACGGGCGGAGACGTGCAGTGGATGACGGCGGGCAGCGGGATTCTGCACCAGGAGATGCCGAAGGGAGACGCCGCGGGGCGGATGCACGGCTTCCAGCTTTGGGCGAATCTGCCGGCTTCGCTGAAGATGACGTCGCCGCGGTACCAGGACATCCCGTCGAAGGAGATTCCGGAGGCGACGGATGACGACGGAACGCGGGTGAGGGTGATCTGCGGCGAGTTCTGGGGGCAGAAAGGTCCGGTGGAAGGCGTGGCGGCGGATCCGAGCTACCTGGATGTTTCGGTGATGCCGGGCAAGAAGAAGCGGCTGAAATTGGAGACGACGCGCAATGCGTTTGCGTATGTCTTCGCGGGGTCGGGGACGTTTCGCGACGCGTCCGATCCGCAGGCCGTTTTGACGGAGCAGGCGGCGGCGCCGGAGGCCGCGCCGGTGTACGACGTGGCGAACCATTCGCTGGTGTTGTTCGACCGGGGCGATGAGGTGGTGGTGCAGGCCGGCGAGGAAGGGATCCGCTTCCTGCTGGTGTCAGGCAGACCGCTGGAAGAGCCCGTGGCGTGGTACGGCCCGATTGTGATGAACACGCAGGCGGAGTTGCAGCAGGCGATGGCGGAGCTGCGGGACGGCAGCTTCATCAAGCATGGCTGAGCGACGTTTGTTGGGCGGGCATGGCCCCCGCGCGGTCCTGATGAGGGACGCGTGGGGGCCTTTTTATTGGAGGCCGGGGATGGTGGCGGGCTTGAGTTCGATGGATTGGGACTGAGAGGGGGTGAGGGTGATTTTTGGGGCGGCACGGAGGAGTTGTTCGAGGACGTAGGGACGCTCGAGGTCCTGGCGGAGTTCGGGCAGGACGGCGATGGCGCGGTATTCGCCGGGGGCGAGGCCGGTGAACTGGAAGCGGCCTTCGGGGGTGCCGTCGGTGGCTCTGAGGGAGCGGTAGAGATCCACAGGGAGCGGCCAGGGGGAGAGGACGACCCAGGGGGCGGCGATGGGTTGGTTGGATTGCGTGACGGAGCCTTCGAGGGCGGCGGGGTGGCTGTCGAGGATGAGTTCGAGCGCGTGGGACGGGGCGTAGGAATTGAGTGAGAGGTGGTTCGGATCAGCGGGTGCGCCGTTGTAGAGGAGCTTGGCAAGGTAGTGGGAGGGCGGGAGGTTGAGGAGGAGCTGGTAATCGCGGATGGCGATGTTTTCGGCGCGGAAGCGGCCTTCGGCGTCGATCTTCGGGGGGCGATTGACGGTGACCCAGGTGAGGGGCCGGAAGTAGAGGTTGAGCGGGGAGGGATCCGGGAGGGTCGGGGTGAACTTGCCGGTGACGGTGACGCCGCGATCGAGGGGGACGGTGAGTGAGGCGTTCTTATCGGCGATGGTGATTTCGACGGAGGCGCGGGTGGTGGGATTCATCACCTCGAGACGGTAGAGGCCGGAGGGGAGGCCGCGGATGATGGAAGTGGAACCACAGCCGACCTCGCCGACGGAGGTGCCGAGCCAAGGATTGGAGAGGCTGCGGAGGTTCAGGGTGAGGGCGCCCGATTCGGGGCAGACGGTGTCGGGGATTTCGAGGCGGAGGCGGCGCAGGGGGAGTTTGCGGATTTCGATTTTGCCGATGTCGAGGTCGGCGCCGGAGTCGGCGCGGATGGGGAAGGCGGAGTCCAGACCGGCTCCGCCGGGCCAGATTGTGGGGGCATAGTCGAGGTCGGGGGCGGTGAGGTCGGATGCGGTGAATTGGGTGAGGAGACGGTCCTGGGTGAAGCCGCTGCGCTCGGGAGTGTTCTTGATCTCGCGGGCGGAGGCGAAGCGCTGGAGGACGGCGAAGACGTACTGGCCGGGTCGCAGATTGGGGAAAGTGAAGCGGCCATCGGAGCCGGTGAAGGCGCGGGCGCCGGAGAAGGTGGCGGGGGCACCGTGGCTGTAGCCGTATTCATAGGCGGCGACGGGATGGTTGGCGATGGGCTCCTGGGTGTCTTTATCCAGGAGAACGCCGGAGAGGCGGACGGGGCGGGCGAGCCGGAAAGTGAGGGTGCGTTTGGGCAGTTCGGGTTTGAGGTGAAAGGTGAGTCCGGCGCCGAGGGGCTGGTGGGTGGAGGGGGCGGACTGGTAGCCGTCTTTGGAGACCTGGACGCGGTAGGAGCCGGGGCCGGGAGGGGTGAAGCGGAAAGAGCCGTCGTCGGCGGTTCGGGCCTGGCCGCAGAGTTTCTTGGGCGTGAGCGAGGAAGTGGCTTCGCCTTCGTAGCATTCGAGGGTGATGTCCACGGCGGCGAGGGGGGAGTTTGTGCCGAATTCGAGGACTTTCACGGTGATTTCGTAAGAAAGCGATGGGGATTGGGCGTGGGCCGCGGAGAGCAGGAAGGCAAGGAGGGCGGAGAGAGACCGGGCCTGCGCCACTGGGGACATGGTACAGGATGGACGCGGCGAGGGGCGGACGGTTACAGGAGATTGTTACTGGGCGAGGGGGTGAGTGCGGTTGGGCAGGGGGAATGTGGCGCGGGTGCGGGATTTTTGGGCTTCGTAGACGGCGCTGATCATTTCGATGGTCCAGCGGCCGTCTTCTTCGTTGCAGGCGGGTTTGCGGTCGGAGTGAATGGCCTGGAGCAGGTCGGCGACCATGAGGGCATTGGCGATGAGGGGGGTGCTGGCGCGGACACCGAGGGGGTCGGCGGCGGGCGGGATCTTCTCCCAGGTTTGGCCGTCGAGGGGCATCCAGGACGGGGAGCGGAGGAGGTAGCCCTGATCGGCGGGATAGACGCCCATGGGGATGAAGATGGCGCCCTGGCTGCCGAGGATCTGGAGGCTGTAGCGGTAAGGGTGGGTGGTGGGTGCGGCGCGGGAGGAGAGGTAGGCGTGGACGCCGTCGTTGAAGGCGAAAGTGGCGGCGACCTGATTGCCGGCGACGGGGCCGATGGGCTCAGAGGCGGCGTGGACGTGGGCGGGGGCGAGTTCGTCGCCGTCGTGGGTGACGTGGGCGGAGACCCACTTGGGATTGCCGAGGAAGAGGCGCATGGCGTCGCAGAGGTGGGAGCCGAGGACGAGGAGGTCCTCGCCGCCGGCGCGGCGGTCTTCCTTGCCGCGGGCGCGGATCTCCTGGACGACGCCGATGGCGCCGGTAGTGATGAGCTGCTGGACGCGGCGGGTGAAGGGGGAGCAGCGAAACTGGTGGGCGACCTGGAGCTTGATGCCGGCCTGGCGGACGGCGGCGACGAGGCGGTCGGCGTCGGTGAGGTCGCGGGCGAAGGGCTTCTCCATGTAGATATGGGCGCCGGCGGAGGCGGCGGCTTCGACCATGGGGACGCGTTCGCCGGTGGTGCGCGGGCAGATGGCGACGAGGTCGACCTTCTCGGTGCGGAGCATCTCGCGGTAGTCGCGATAGGAGTTTTCGGCGCCGGTGCGGGCGGCGGCCTGGGCTAGGCCGGCTTCGTCGGGATCGGCGACGGCGACGACGTCGATGTCCTCAAAGGCCTGCCAGACGACGTCCATGCCGTGGCCGTAGTTGCCCTGTCCGGTGTGGCCGATGATGGCGACGCGAAATTTGCGGCCTTGCGCGGCCGGGAGGCCGAAGGCGGCGAGCGCGGAGGTGACGAGAGACCGGCGGTCCACGGGAGTCTGACTCAGCATACAACCGGAGTGGGGTAAAGGGCAGAGAGATCTTGCCGCTCCGGTCGCTTGGTTTGTCGCAAGTCGGGTTCGGCTAGTGGGTTTTCCCTCGTGGCGCGGAGAGTTTGGGTTGGGGGAAGCCGTGCCTCCAGTTCTTTCCCCCGTGGCCCCGAAACATTGTGTCGGGGGAAGCCGAGCTTTCAGTTGTTTCCCCCGTGGCGCGGAGAGTTTGGGTCGGGGGAAGCCGTGCTTTCAGTTTTTTCCCCCCGGGGCCCC
>JARKQJ010000098.1 GCA_029973955.1 Paludibaculum sp.
AATTCCCCGCACGCCCAGTACCGCCGCGTCCAGACGAGGGAGGTGATCTCCTCCACAATCCCCAGAAGCGTCATGGACGCGTCGTACACGAATAACTCCATATCAAACCCCCAGATACCGGTTGTTGTGGTAGACCACGACCTGCAGATTGTCCACACCCTCGTCCGCCTCGTACTTGATGAGGTTGTCCCCCGGGTCCAGCGTCAGGAAGGTGCTGTCGATGTCCAGGTACTTGAGCGCGTCCTCGGAAACACCGCCCGTGGTGTATGTGGCTCCCTTCTCGCCGTAGCCGGTGGAGACGGTGAGGGTATCCTCCGCGGAGAGGGTGATGAGGAACCGGAGGAACGCGCCCGTGGTAACGTTTAAGATCTTGGGATTGACGACGGTACTGACGGCGGTGATCTCCGCGCGGATGCCGCTCTCCACGTCGCCGTCGTTCAGGACGTTGACGATGACGCTTTTCTGCCGGTAGCCAATCACGGTGCCGGCCGCGGAGAGGCTCACCGGAAATTCCAGCCCGCCCACCCACGCGGCCACGTCGGTGCGGCGCTCGGACGCCTCCCGCCAGAAGGGGTCGAGGCAGGAAAGCGTCACCGAGAACTTGGGGTAGATCTCCTGCGGCTTCTTGGTCACCACGGGAGAGCTGGACGCGTAGCAGCCGATGATCCTTGAAAAGTCCCCATACTGATAGGAAAGAACGCCTTTGAGCTTTGGGTTGAGCACCCGGGCGAGCTTCCTGCGCAGTTCCCGCGCCCTTTCGGGGTCGCGCGCCCGGATGGCCCCGGAAATGTCGATTTCCCGGCTCTCGATGCGGCTGGCCACGTAGGTGTCGCCGTCCTGCCCCATGGAGTGGATGGAGTAGATCGTCGAGCGCACGTCGGTCAGGCCCGTGATCTCCTGCGGGCAGAACGCCGACGCGTGGGAGAACACCAGCGATTCGCCGTTCTCGTTTTCGTAGGTCAGAATCTCGATCTTTCCGCCGTTCATTCCGCACCTCCTCCCCGCAAAGATGGGCACACAAAAGGCGCCCCTCCGCTTGGGAAGAGCGCCCGAAGGGTGCCGTCAGATCAGGTTCACGTACTCCTGCCGCGCGTCCACCACCGCGTAAAGGACAACCCGCTTCGCCTCGTCGTCCGCCTTGTAGAAAATCAGGTTCCGCTCCACGATCAGCACGCGGTAGCCCTGCCGCTTGAGAATCGCGTACCGGGGAATCGCGCCCATGTGCGGGGACGTTTCCAGGCTGCGGATCGCCTTCTCCAGCTTCTCGAGATACCGGAGCGCAACCTCCGCGCTGCCCGAGTCCGCCGCGATGTACTGGATGAGGGCATGAAGCTGGTCGTTGGCCTTGTCGGTCCGGTATATCTCGTACTTCATCCGTCCGACTTCCCCCGCAGCGCCGCGCGGAGTTCGCGGAACGTATCCTCCACGGGCGCGACGCGGCCGGCCCGCACGTCCTCCTCCGCGTCGGCCAGCGTGCGCAAAAGCTCCAGCTCGGCGCGCATCTGCTCATATTCCGCAAGGCCCATGAGCACCGTGTCCCCGTGCCCGTTTACCGTGATATACACAGGCTGCCGGCTTTCCCGGCAGAGCCTGGAGATCTCCGCGTAATGGTTGCGCAGATCCGCCGACGGCCGTATCCGTTCCATGCGATCACCTCCCGACGTCATAGTCATATTATAGCTCGATATGCCTATTTCGTCAATCGTCAGGTGAGCGCCCTCGCGATCTGCTTGAACTGTCTGGCAGCCTCCCGCTGCTGGCCGACGTAGGAGGTTTCCTCCGCGTAGATGTTTTGGGTGACAGAAATCCCGCTCTGCGAACTGCCGCCCGCGGCCTTGAGTGCAGACGCAAACGCACCCATGAGCTGTGCGGCTTGGTGTTCGCGTTCGGTCTGGGCTTCAGCGAGGATCTCCCGCATGCCGGCCTTCAGCCGGTCGGACATTTCCGTCCAGAGGGTGTCAAGGGGCAGGATCGCCTCGGGTCCGGCTTCGCCCACGCCCTGGAGCCCGGCGCGCGTGCCGAAGATGGTCGGCTCGTCGAAGATGCCGCCCAGCGCGTTCCACACGACAGAGAGTTTCGGGATGGACACACCCCAGCCGATGTCCTTCCAGGTGACTTTGATCTCCGGGAGGTCGAAGCTCGGGAGCTTCCACTCGAAGTCGAACAGGCCCTTGAAGTCCGAAATCTTGTCCACGACCCAGTTGTAGGCGGTGGTGATGGGCGACTTGATCACGTCCACCACCTTGTCCCACACGTCCTGTACGCCGGTCTTCACCGTCTCCCAGGCGTCGGTGATGCCGGTCTTGCCCAGGGAAACCGCGGTCTTGACGGCGTTCGTGATGCCCAGCCACTTGGTACCCGCGTCGGTCTTGAGGGCGTCCCAGATGTCCTTGGCACCGGTGGAGATGGCGGTCCACTTCTCCGAAATGGTCGTTTTCGCGGACTCCACGGTGCCGGTGATGGCCGATGTAATGGCGTCCCACTTGTCGGACGCGGCGGTTTGGATGCCGTCCCAGGTGTCCGAGAGTGCCGTCCTGACGGCAGTCCACTTGGTTTCCACCGCGGTTTTCACGGTATCGACCGCCGCGCGGATGGCGGTTGTGATGCCGTCCCACACGTCGGACGCGGTGGCGGAGATGGAATCCCAGGTATCGGAAAGCACGGTTTCAGCCTTGTCCCACTGGTCCTCCGCCCAGGATTTCGCCGAATCCACCGCGTCTGAGATGGCGGCGGTGATGGCGTTCCAGGTGGTGCCGGCGGCAGTGCGGATGGTGTCCCACACGCCCGTCACGGCGTCGGAGAACAGCGCCCAACCTTCGCCCGCGGCGGTGGTTACGGTCGTCCACAGCCCGGAGAAGAAGTCCGTGACGGCGTTCCATGTAGTCGTCGCCGCGGTGCTGATGGCGTCCCACACGCCCGTCACGGCGTCGGAAAACAGCGCCCAGCCTTCGCCCGCCGCGGTGGTTACGGCCGTCCACAGCCCGGAGAGGAATTCCGCGATTGCGTTCCAGGTGGTCGTCGCCGCGGTGCTGATGCCCGACCAGATTCCGGTCAGAGTGCTTGAAAAGGCCGTCCACGCCGCGGACGCGGTCGCGGAGATGGAACCCCAGAGCCCGGAAAAGAAATCCCGGACCCCGTTCCAGATGGCGGCAATCCTGCCCGCGATGTCGATGCCGAAGGCTTCCGCGATGGACAGGATCGCCTCCCAAGTGCCGGCGAAGAACGCCCGGATGGTCTCCCAGATGTCTTTCCAAAACGCACCGAGGGATGTAAGTTCCGATTTCACGTGTTCCAGCGCCCCGTCGAAGTCGCCGGTGAGCAGGGAGATGATCGCGCCGACGATGTTCATCACCACGCTGACCACCGAGACGACCGCCTCAACAAACGGCCCGAGGGCGTTCAGAAGCCCGTTCCCGATGGCGATGGCGTTGGCAATTGCCGCGCCAAAGAGCACCCCAATGGCCGTCACCACCGGCTCGATGGCGTTCCAGATGTTTTGGAACACCCCGACCACCGTCGCCCACAGGGATGAAAGCGCCTCTTTCACCGGCTCCATGGCCGCCCGGATGTGCTCGAACGCGGCAAGGAACATCTCCTTCATCGGCTGGAGCGCCGCGACGATGGACGCCCAGATCTCGTTGACCTTGCTGCGGAACGCCTCGTTCTTGTTGTAGAGGAGGACGAACCCGGCGGTCAGCGCGGCCACCGCCGCGATCACGAGGCCAATGGGGCTGGTCAGCGCGCCGAGGATCGTGCCGAGCACCTTGGTCGATCCGCCCACGCCGCTGATGAGCTTCGCCACCGGCGAGAGCGCCTTGGTCACCTTGCCGACGGCGGTCACGACCTTCCCGACCACGATGAGCGCCGGCCCAATCGCCGCGGCAATCGCCGCGATCCTGACGATGGTCTCCTGCATCCTGGGGCTGAGGGACGAAAACCAGTTGCCCACCGCCTCGACCTTTTCCGCGACGGACTGAAGTGCCGGCACCAGCGCGTCCAGAATCTTCTCGCCCAGCACGCGCCCGGCGTTCTTGATCTTGTTCATCGCCACCGTGGCGTCGTCCGAGGAATCCAGGATGGTGTCGTAGGTGGTCTCCA
>JARKQJ010000161.1 GCA_029973955.1 Paludibaculum sp.
TTTTGCCAGGATAAAACGGCCGCCGCTGCCAATACTAAGATTGGATGCGCCGGGAATCAGCGAGGGAGGAGGAAGGCGAGAAAGATGGATTATGCGGTCAATATCATCACCGTGATTCAGTTCTTCTTCGCGATCGTCATCGGCATGTACTTCTGGAATCTCCTCCGTTCCCAGCAGGGCAACCGGGTGGCTGTGGAGCGGGAGTCGAAGAAGGAGATGGAAAAGCTGCAGCGGCTGCGGGAGATCTCGCTGACCGAGCCGCTGGCGGAGAGGACGCGCCCGGCGAGTTTCGGCGAGATCGTCGGCCAAATCGAGGGGCTGAAGGCGCTCAGGGCGGCGCTGTGCGGGCCGAATCCCCAGCATGTCATCATGTACGGGCCGCCGGGGGTGGGCAAGACGGCGGCTGCCAGGCTGGTGCTGGAGGAGGCTAAGCGCAACCCGCTGTCGCCGTTCGGGGCGAGCGCGAAGTTCATCGAGATGGACGCGACGACGGCCCGCTTCGACGAGCGCGGCATCGCCGACCCGCTGATCGGCACGGTGCACGATCCGATTTACCAGGGGGCGGGGCCGCTGGGCATCGCCGGCATCCCCCAGCCGAAGCCGGGGGCGGTGACCAAGGCCCACGGCGGGCTGCTGTTCATCGACGAGATTGGCGAGCTGCACCATATCCAGATGAACAAGCTGCTGAAGGTGCTGGAGGACCGCAAGGTGTTTCTGGAGAGCTCGTATTACAGCACCGAGGATACCAACATACCGTCGCATATCCACGATATTTTCCAGAACGGCCTGCCGGCCGACTTCCGCCTGATCGGCGCGACGACCCGCATGCCGCAGGATATCCCGCCGGCTATCCGCTCGCGGTGCGTGGAGATTTTCTTCCGGCCGCTGCTGGCCGACGAGGTGGCGCTGATCGCCGGCAACGCCGTCCGCAAGGTGGAGCTGACGATCGACGAGGCGGCGGTCGAGGTTATCAAGCGGTACGCGAACAACGGCCGCGATGCGGTGAATATCGTGCAGATCGTGGCCGGGGTGGCGCTGAACGATGGTAAGAAGAACATTACGGCCGCCGATGTGGAGTGGGTGGTGAATTTCGGCCAGTACAGCCCGCAGCCGGACAGGAAGATACCGGCCAAGCCGCAGGTGGGGTTCGCGAACGGCCTGGCGGTGTACGGCCCGAATATGGGCACGCTGATGGAGATCGAGGTGTCGGTGCTGCCGAACCCTCTCGGCAGCGGCAAGCTGACGGTGACCGGGGTGGTGGACGAGGAGGAGATCGGCACGCCGGGACACACGATGCGCCGCAAGAGCATGGCGAGGGGGTCGCTGGAGAACGTACTTACCGTACTGTGGAGCCGGTTCGGGATCGATTACCACAAGTACGATATCCACGTGAATTTCCCCGGCGGCGGCCCGATCGACGGCCCGTCGGCGGGGGTGACGGCGGCGGCGGCCATTTATTCGGCGATCAATAATATCCCTATCGACAATACGGTGGCGATGACCGGGGAGATCTCGATCCGCGGGCTGGTGAAGCCGGTGGGCGGGGTGAGCGCGAAGATCGCGGCCGCGAAGCAGGCGGGCGCCCGGCGGGTGATTATCCCGAAGGAGAACTGGCAGGAGCTGTACCGGACGATCGGCGTCGAGGTGGTGACGGTGGAGACGATCGAGGAGGTGCTGCGCCACGCGCTGGTGAAGGTGGGCGACCTGTGCCGGCTGGAGGTGCTGGCGCCGAAGCACGATTACCTGACGGCGGCGGGGATGAAGATGTAGGGTGAGGGGCCGATGTTTATCGGCCCCTTTTGAGTTGCCGTTTTTCGGTTGGTTTGCAGGGAACGGAGGCGGGAGTGGAAAATTGACCCTGTCGTGTATTGTCGCGGTGGAGGATTTTTCCCTGGGGTCTGAGAATATTTATAAATAGCGACGTTGAAACTAACACTGCCATGCGAATCCGAAGGAGGCGACACGTTTGTCCAAGCAGATCAGGAAGATCCCGCTGCTGCCATTACGGGGCATTCTCGTTTTTCCATATATGATCATCCACCTCGACGTCGGCCGCGAGAAGTCGATCGGCGCGCTGGAGGAGGCAATGGTCCACGACCGCCTTATCATGCTGGCCAGCCAGCGCGACGCCCAGAACGACAAGCCCCAGCCCGAGGATATTTTCAGCGTGGGCACGGTGGCCGAGATCAAACAGCTCCTGAAGCTGCCGGGCGGCACGATCAGGGTGCTGGTGGAGGGCCTCCACCGGGCGGAGATTTTGCGCTACGCCGAGCTGGAGCCTTTTTACATGGCGGAGATCCGTGAGTACAGCGAGGCGGAGGCCAAGACGCCGGAGGTCGAGGCGCTGACCCGCACGGCGATCAGCCAGTTCGAGCAGTGGGTGAAGCTGAGCAAGAAGATCCCGCCGGAGACGCTGGTGTCGGTGGTGATGGTGGAGGAGCCGGGACGGCTGACCGACCTGATCGCCAGCCACCTGGCGCTGAAGATCGAGGATAAGCAGGTGCTGCTGGACGCCGTGGACGTGAAGGAGCGGCTGGAGAGGCTGTGCGACATCCTCGGCCGCGAGATGGAGATCCTC
>JARKQJ010000210.1 GCA_029973955.1 Paludibaculum sp.
CCCGTCCCATCATCGTCCGGCGGTGACCGTCGGACGGGAGGGATTTAGCCGGTTCGCCCCGGCGGGACAAGTGCTAATTTCACCCCTTCCCCACCGGACGGCTCGTCAGCGCGTCTGATCCAGCAGGCGCTTGCACTCCAGAAGCTCGAACAGCGTCGACTGAAGGCGGCGAATGTCCTCTCGCGACAGCCCACCAGAGCCGGACGGCGCCGCGTGCTCGGGCGTGGCGCGGAAGCGCTCCATGAAGCGAAAGCCGCCGCGGTTGGTGTTCTCCGGCAGAATGCCGGCCGGCAACGGCTCTTCTTCCACCTCGGGCGCACGCGCCACCGGCGGCTCCACCCGAGGCTCGGCGCGCGGCGCCGGACGCTGCGGCGGCGGGGCGGGCTCCATCTCCGGCTCGTCGGACTCGAAAGCGGCCTCGTCCATCGAAGAATCGACATCGTCCGACGCGTCGTCGTTCGGAGCCATGGGAATCGGGTCGCCCGGGTGGCGCCAGACTTCCATGACGAAGCGGGCGCCCTGCTCCTTCAGGATGCGCTGAACGCCCTTGATCGTATAGCCTTCGCCATAGAGCAGATACTGGATGCCCCGCAGAAGCTCGACGTCGTCGGGACGATAGTAGCGGCGCCCGCCGCCACGCTTCATGGGCCGGATCTGGCTGAACTTGGTTTCCCAGAATCGCAAAACGTGCTGCGGAAGATCGAGCTCCTCCGCAACCTCGCTGATTGTCCTGAACGCGTCAGTTGCCTTTTCCACGCCGCCGCTCGACCTGATGCCGTATTCAGTCCCAAAAGACCGGATTCGCAAAGCGCCCTAATATAGAAGCGACAGACGAAAGAAGCCAAGCCCGATATCTCGTCAACACGAAGATCGGCGGCTAGCAATCTGTATTTCAATGAGGTTTCGAGTGGCCGGCCGCTTGCCGGCCCTTACTCAATCGTCGCTTTCAACGGACGAAGCGTCACCGCCGTTGATTTCCGTCTTCAGCACGTTGCTGGGCTTGAACACCAGCACACGCCGAGGAAGAATCGGAACTTCCTCGCCCGTTTTGGGATTGCGGCCGATGCGTTCCGTCTTCGAACGGACCGAAAACGTACCGAAGGAAGAGAGCTTCACGGTTTCGCCCGTCACCAGACAGTCGGCGATCTCGCG
>JARKQJ010000253.1 GCA_029973955.1 Paludibaculum sp.
TTCGATTGTCAGATTCACGGGGGAAGCATGAGCCCGGAGAATCGGAGCGAGATGTGTAAAATCGCAACCTGAGTATATCAGAAGAGGGAATCGAAAGATATCAGTCTGTGTAATAACAGTGTCGCGGACTATCGTGTAGAGATTCTTCGGATGGCGGCGTCGGCGTTCCACTGGACGCGGGGGATCCCGCGGAGTCGCTGCAAGGCCGGGAGAGCGGCGCGGGCGGGAGGGCCGATGGCGCCGAGAGCGTCGGCGAGGGAGCGGAGGACTTGGACATGCTCGCCAGGGCGGTTGGCGGCGGCGATGAGGGCTTCGAGGGCCGGGGCGGCGGGGGGGCCGAAGGCGGCGATGGCATTGGCGGACATCATGCGGACGCCGGTGTCGGGATCCTGCAGGGACCTGGCGAGGGCAGGGAGAGCAGGGGCGGCTGGCGGGCCCAGATTGCGGAGGGCGGCGGCGGCGAGGCCGCGGACTTCATGGCTTGGGTCGGCGAGGGCTTGGGTGAGTTGGGAGATGCTTCGGGCGGCGAGGGTGGCGTCCTGGGTGGCGCGCCAGGCGGCGGCGGCGCGGAGGAAAGGATCGGGATTGGAGAGAGAGGACTGCCAGAGGGGGCCGGTGATGGGACCGGTGCGGAGGCGCTCGGCGGCGGGGCCTCCGGCGGGGTCGGGGGTGGCGATGCGGGCGAGGACGAGGGTGTCGAGGCCGAGGTGGTAGGCGGAGGAGCGCTGGTCCTTGCCGGTGCAGAGGAAGGAGAGGGTATGGGGGCCGGGGGTGAGCTGGGTCCAGGCGAGGACGTGGTCTTCGGCGACGTAGAGTTCGGAGTGGAAGGCGTTGATGAGGGTGCCGTCTCCGGTGTTGGCGCCGGGCTCGAGTTCGAGGTCGGCGGCGGTGCGGGCGGGCTGGCCGTCGAGGAGGACGCGGTAGATGCCGTAGTCGGGGGCGTGGGCGACTTGTGCGAGGAGTTCGTAGCGTCCGGCTTCGGTGACGGTGAAGGGGATGTCGAAGCGTGCGCCGGGGCCTTCGGCCTGGAGGAAGAGGATGTCGCGGGACCAGAAGACTTCCTTCTGCACGGAGGCCTTGCCGCGCTGGGATTTGACCTGGGAGGCGGCGTTCTCGATTTCGATCTGCTGAGCGTTGCCGTGAGGGAGGCGGGCGATGCCGTAAGGGGGCGTGGGGAGGTTTTGGGCGATGCCCTGCTGGTACCAGAAGGCGACGGAGGAGAAGAGATCGGGGCGCTCTTCAAAGCCGGAGCGGACGGAGCCGTCGGGGTTGTAGGTCCAGCCGGCGTGCTCGATGTCGAGGCGGAGGGAGGTGCGGAAGGGGATGGGGTCGGGGACGTGCCAGCGATAGGCGGTCATGCGGGAGGCTTCGCCGGTGCCTTCGGCGACAGGGACGCCGGTGTAGGGGCCGTTGGCGACGCGGAGGCTCCAGGCGTCGTTGAAGTAGTCTTCCGTGCCGGTGCCTTCGATGGAGGCTTTGGGATTGCCGTCGATGAAGAAGAATTCGTCGCCTTCGCCGAACCAGCCGGGCTGGTTTTGGATGACGTTGAGGACGGTGCCGACATAGTGGCCGCGGCCCTGGACGGTGAGGATGTTGTAGTGGCGGCCCATTTGAGCGGGGAGTTCCTGACGGTACCAGGCGTGGAAGTAGGCGGTGTCATCGGGGAGAGAGGGGAGCATGCGGTAGTCGACGTGGTAGTAGAGGTTGGAGGAGCGGCGGCGGCCTTCGTTGGTGATGGTGATGCGGCAGTGCTTGCGGAAGGGCATGGGCCAGTAGGAGTTGCGGGAGCGGCCGGAGGAGGAGTTGCGGATGAGGAGGGAATCGACGGAGCGTTCGACGCCGTGGCCGACGGCGAAGAAGTCGCCGAGGGGGGCGTCGACGGAGGGGGTGGGGCTGTGGTCGTAGTAGACGCGGAGGCGGAAGAGCCGGGGCCAGGCGTATTCGTTGGAGGCGACGGTGAGCCAGATGTGGGTGATGAGGCCGGGGCCGTCGAGGTCGGCGAGGGTGACGGTTTCGCCGGGGATGGGGCGGAGGGAGTCGTCGTTGGAGGCGAGATTGGGGTTGTTGGAGGAGACGCGGAGGGCGGCGTAGTCTTTGAGGCGAGGGAGGTCGAGGAGGTCCTGGGCCAGGGCGGGAAGGAGGGGGAGGAGAACGAGGAGGAGGTACCGCATGGAGGGGAGGATATCAGGATTTTGAGGAAATCGAGTGGGGAGAGGAGAAGAAACGGTGTATTTCGGGGACGGTGGACTGTAT
>JARKQJ010000256.1 GCA_029973955.1 Paludibaculum sp.
GCCTGGGTCCAGCCCTTCGCCTTGATCGCATCTTCGATCGCATCCATGAGCGCGGACCGCAGCTTCATGTTCTCGGCTTCGGCGGGCGTGTCCTCGATCGCGTCCCAGACGCTTGAAAATCTCTGACTGGTCATTTGCGCAGTCTCCGTACCAAGTCGTTGTAGCGATCCCTCGCCAGTTTCACATCGGGCAAGCTCGTCTTCTGCGTCTTCTTCTGGAAGCAATGCAGAACGTAGATCGCATCCTCAAATTTCGCGACGTAGATCACGCGAAACTGCCCGGCGTCGTCGGTAATGCGTATCTCCCTGACGCCGCTACCGATCGAGGCCATAGGCTTGGAGTCGAATGGCTCCTTGCCGCGTTGCACCCTGTCGAGCTGCCGCCCTGCATCTCTTCGCGCTTCCAAGGGGAACTCGCGAAGATCGTCGAGCGAGGTCTTTTCAAACACCACGTCTTTCATGGTGATTATATACATTTCGATATAATGGATTGCAAGCGCAACCTCTGCCCTCCGCACCCCCACAATCCCCGCCAACCGCACCCCGGAAACCCCACCCGCCTTATTCCCGAGAGGTACGATCCACATGCGGGGCTTTGATCCATGTGCCTTTCCTCGTCCACTCCCAAGGTGGAGCAATACAAGACCTCGGCGCAGGCGCAGGAGCCGGATAACGGCGCCGTGCAGACGGCCGCGGCGCGGCGGGCGACCGACCGGCTGAGGGCCGGGGCGTCGACCATCCTGACCAGCGCCAATGGGGTTCTCGATAGTGCGAACACCCAGAAATCCGTACTCCTGGGGGTGTGATGGAAGCGCGCGCCAATGAAACGCAGGTCCAGTATCACCGCCGCCGGGCCGAGGAGCTGAAGCGGGTTCGCCAGCCGTGGGAGGCCACCTGGACGGGCCTTGCCGACTTCGTGGCGCCGCACCGGCTGAGGCTGGATGCCGCCGACGAGCGGGCGATTTCCAGGAAGCGCATTCTCGACCCCTCCGGCACCTTCGCCTGGCGGACGCTGGCGTCCGGCATGCACTCGGGGCTGACCTCGCCGGCCCGACCATGGTTCCGCTTCGCCACCGTCGATCCCGAGCTGCGCGAGTGGGGGCCGGTGAAGCTGTGGGTGGACGAGGTGGAGGCCATCGAGCGGCGGATGTTCCAGCGCTCCAACGTCTACCCGGCCTTCCACGAGGGCTATGGCGACATCGGCCTGTTCGGCCAGTCCTGCGGCATATTGATCGAGGGCGGCGACGATCCGCTGCACATGATCCAGCTGCTGCACGGCCGCTTCTGGATCGCCAGGGACGCCGAGGGTCGGGCG
>JARKQJ010000266.1 GCA_029973955.1 Paludibaculum sp.
CGCCCGAAACAGCAAAACTGAACACTCCACCCTGCAACTCGTTGATTCCTCTTCGAGCCGCTCCATCACCCCCGCACACCCCACGACGGCCCCAGCCTCCGCCCCCTGCCCGTCTCCCCGGCCGCCCGTTCCCCCCGGCGCCAGCCCAATTCCCCCGATGCCCGCCCCCCCACAAACTGAACATTCCCCCACCCAAACTGTTGATTCCTCGTCCGCCGTCCGGCCCTCCACCCCGCCTTCTCGCCTCCTCGGATCCCCCGAAATCCCCTCCACCCCAGGCCCGCAATCATCATCTCCTTCCGCCCCCGAAACTTGCGGCTCCAAGCGTCATCCCCAGCTTGAAAATCTCCCGCCAGCCACAACTTTTCAGTGCTGCTTCATCGCCTTCTATTCTCCCCTCACGGAAGCCCCATTTTCCGATTCTTCACCATTTCAGGAGCTAAAACTGAATAGCCCAAAGAATCAGTCACATACACACCATGTATATGCTTCGGTATTGACCTACTACAAGATGTTGGGGTATCGTTGCCAATGCCCCCACCCACCTCAACCCCCCGTTGAGCCCTCGCGTGGGGTTGCGGTCTCACTAAAATCAGAGGAGCGAACGATGGGTCAGTTGAGCGTCGATCTGAGTGCCCATGTCAGATCCTTCCGGAGGAATCTCAAAAAGGAGGAGAGAACGGGGTTGTCTTTTCCCCGTTACTTCACAGCCCGGCTGGAGGCCGGCGCCACTCCTTATGATGAGGTGAAATGGGAGGTCCGGTCCGCCACCATCGGTAACGATAAGGGCGCCGTCATCTTCGAGCAGAAAGACCTCGAAATCCCAGCCGACTGGTCTCAGACGGCTACCAATATCGTCGCGTCCAAATACTTCCATGGACGCATGGGTACCCCGGAGCGCGAACGCTCCGTCGCCCAGCTCGTCCATCGCGTCGTCGATACCATCACCGAATGGGGCATCGAGGGCCGCTACTTCCGCTCCCTTGAAGACGCCTCCAACTTCCGAAATGAGCTCGCCCACCTGATGCTCACCCAGAAGGCCTGCTTCAACTCGCCCGTCTGGTTCAACGTCGGCGTCAAGGAGGAGAACCGCGGCTACGGCTGGTTCTACGACGAGAGCTCAGACACCATTAAGAAGCTCGATAAAACCACCCATCGCCCCCAGTGCTCCGCCTGCTTCATTAACTCCGTCCAGGATTCGCTCGAATCCATCCTCGATCTCGCCAAAACCGAAGGCATGCTCTTCAAATGGGGCTCCGGCACCGGCACCAACCTCTCCACCCTCCGCGAAGAGAACGGCCTGCTCTGGGGCGGCGGCCGCGCCTCCGGCCCGCTCTCCTTCATGAAGGGCTTCGACGCCTTCGCCGGCGTCATCAAGTCCGGCGGCAAAACCCGCCGCGCCGCCAAGATGGTCATCCTCAACGCCGAACACCCCGATATCGAGCAGTTCATCTGGTGCAAGGCCAAGGAAGAGCGCAAGGCCCACACCCTCATCGATGCCGGCTACGACCCCTCCCTCGATGGCGAAGCCTACGCCTCCATCTTCTTCCAGAACGCCAATAACAGCGTCCGCGCCACCGACGAATTCATGCAGGCCGTCGACAAGGACGCCGACTGGTGGACCAAGTCCGTCGTCTCCGGCGAACCCGTCCGCAAGTTCCGCGCCCGCGACCTCATGCGCGCCATCGCCGAAGCCACCTGGCAGTGCGGCGACCCCGGCATGCAGTTCGATACCACCATCAATCAGTGGCACACCTCCAAGAACACCGCCCGCATCAACGCCTCCAATCCCTGCTCCGAATACATGTTCCTCGACGACTCGGCCTGCAACCTCTCGTCGCTGAACCTCATGAAGTTCGTCAACGGCGCCGGCCAGTTCGATCCTGAAGCCTTCCGCCACGCCGTCGATACCATGATCCTCGCTCAGGAGATCCTGGTCGATAACGCCAGCTACCCCACCGAGAAGATCTCCCGCAACTCCCACGACTTCCGCCCCCTCGGCCTCGGCTTCGCCAACCTCGGCTCCCTCCTCATGTCCATGGGCGTCCCCTACGACTCCGATCAGGGCCGCGCCTGGGCCGGCGCCATCACCGCCGTCATGTGCGGCCAGTCTTACCTCACCTCCGCCCGCATCGCCGAATCCGTCGGACCCTGCCCCGGCTATGCCATCAATGAGGAGCCCTTCCTCGGCGTCATCAAAATGCACTGGGACGCCGTCAACGGCATCGACTCCCGCTTCGTGCCCCCCGCCATGCTCCAGGCCGCGACCGACTCCTGGAAGAGCGCCTACGAACTCGGCCAGAAAACCGGCTACCGCAACGCCCAGGTCACCGTCATCGCCCCCACCGGCACCATCGGCTTCATGATGGATTGCGATACCACCGGCGTCGAGCCCGACCTCGCCCTCGTCAAGTACAAGAAACTCGTCGGCGGCGGCGTCATCAAGATCGTCAATAACACCGTCCCCTCCGCCCTCATCCGCCTCGGCTATACCCCGGAGCAGATGGAGGCCATCGTCGCCCACATCGACAAACAGGGCACCATCGAAGGCGCACCCCACCTCAAGCCCGAACACCTCCCCGTCTTCGATTGCTCCTTCAAGGCCCCCAATGGTTCCCGCTTCATCCACCATATGGGCCACATCCGCATGATGGCCGCCGTCCAGCCCTTCATCTCCGGCGCCATCTCCAAAACCATCAATATGCCCGAGGAGTCCACCGCCGAGGAGATCGCCGCGGCCTACCTCGAAAGCTGGAAGCTCGGCCTCAAGGCCGTCGCCATCTACCGCGATGGCTCCAAACGCGTCCAGCCCCTCAGCTCCGGCAGCGCCAAGGGCGAAAAGAAGTCAGCCCTCCCCTCCATCGCCCCCGCCCGCGTCGAGGAACGCATCGTCTACCGGCCCGCCCGCCGCAAACTGCCCGACGAACGCCAGTCCCTCACCCACAAGTTCTCCATCGCCGGCCACGAAGGCTACATCACCGTCGGCCTCTTCGAAGACGGCACCCCCGGCGAACTCTTCATCACCATGGCCAAGGAAGGTTCCACCATCTCCGGACTCATGGACTCCTTCGCCACCGCCGTCTCCTACGGCCTCCAGTACGGCGTCCCGCTCAAGTTCTTCGTGGATAAGTTCTCCCACGTCCGCTTCGAGCCCTCCGGCTATACCGGCAACCCCCAGATCGCCTATGCCAAGTCGATCATGGATTACATCTTCCGCTGGCTCGCCCATAAGTTCATCGGACCCAACTCGGTCGAGAACGAAGCCGGCGAGTCCACCCGCCTCCGGCCCACCGAACCCGAGCCCCAACAGAAGCTCCAGTTCATCCCCGCCGACGGCATGGAAGACGCTCCCGCCTGCTCCGAATGCGGCGGCATCATGACCCGCAACGGCGCCTGCTACAAGTGCGAAAACTGTGGCGGCACCTCCGGCTGTTCCTAAGGCCCCGCGCTCACCTGGAATAGAAGGCCGCCCTCCACAGGGCGGCCTTTTCACTTGGCGGGCTCGGCGAATTACCCTATCTCGCCCGGCCCTCCCGCCGACGACAGAACAGGAAGAAACGTATGGAACCACTCATCTACCTCGGCATCTTCGTCCTCGGCTTCGCCCTCGGCGCCCTGCTCGTCAATATGCTGGGCAAGGGCAGCGGACCCAACTTCGCCGCCGGCGAGGCTGAACTCGCCGAACTCAAGGCCCGCCTCGAAGAGCGCGATGCCGCCATCAAGGAGCTGCGCCAGGAGGCCAGCGGCGAACGCGAGCAGCTCCACCGCCTCCTCACCGCCCACACCGAGGCCGCCGCCCTCCGTGCCGCCGCCGAGGAACGCGCCCTCGCCGTGCCCAAGCTCGAATCCGCCGTCGCCGAGCGCGACCGCGCCCTCACCGCCTCCCAGGAGAAGATCGCCGCCCTCGAGGCCCGCCACGCCGCCCTCCTCACGCGCCTCGACGATGCCGAAAAGGCCCAGGCCGATAAACTCAAGGCCCTCGCCGAAGCCCAGGCCAAACTCGCCGAGACCTTCAAGGGCGTCGCCGCCGAGGCCCTCGCCGCCAATAACCAGAACTTCCTCACCATCGCCCGCGCCGAACACGATACCCGCCAGCAGGCCCTCGAAGAGACCCTCAAACCCCTCAAGGCCAAGCTCGATAGCCTGGAGGAAGAGCGCGTGAAATCCTTCGCCGGCCTCGGCGAGCAGTTCAAACTCCTCCAGGCCGCCCAGGCCGCCGCCGCCGCCGAAACCTCCAAACTCGCCAACGCCCTCCGCGCCCCCGCCGTCCGCGGACGCTGGGGCGAAATGCAGCTCCGCCGCGTCGTCGAGATGGCCGGCATGGTCGAATACTGCGACTTCGAAGAGCAGGTCTCCGTCGACTCCGAAGGCGGCAAGCTCCGCCCCGACATGATCATCCGCCTGCCCAATCACCGCGAGATCGTCGTCGACTCCAAAGTCTCCCTCGCCGCCTACCTCGATTCCCTCGAGATCGCCGACGAAGGCGCCCGCCAGGCCCGCCTCGCCGACCACGCCACCCAGGTCCGCCAGCACGTCCAGCGCCTCGCCGGCAAAGCCTACTGGGACCAGTTCCCCCACGCCCCCGACTTCGTCGTCGCCTTCCTCCCCGGCGAGACCTTCTTCTCCGCCGCCCTCCAAAAAGACCCCGAACTCATCGAATATGGCGTCGAGAACCGCGTCCTCCTCGCCACCCCCACCACCCTCATCGCCCTCCTCAAAGCGGTGGCCTACGGCTGGCGCCAGGAGAAACTCGCCCAAAACGCCCAGGAAATCTCCGACCTCGGCAAGGAACTCTACGACCGCCTGCGCACCTTCACCAGCCACATGGACAACGTCCGCGCCGGCCTCGAACGCGCCGTCGAAGGCTACAACAAGGCGGCCGGCTCCCTCGAATCCCGTGTCCTCGTCTCCGCCCGCAAATTCAAAGACCTCGCCGCCGCCACCGGCGAAGACCTCCCCTCCGCCGACGCCGTCGAAAAGGCCCCCCGAGCCCTTCAGCAACAACAGCAGGACCTGGCCCTCCTCTCCTCCACCGCCGGAGCCGACTGAACTTGGCCTAAAGTCTGCCGCCGGACTGCCGATCTGGAGAGCAATGGATCATTACCATTGGGCGATCGTGCCCCGGCCGAAGAGCTGACCCGCCCCCAAGTGGCCGAGCGTTCCTGAACGAACCCGGCCGGCGGCCAAAGCCGCAAGAGAGCGGAGATGACAGCTACCTCCCACCCGGCGAAGGCCGGCGGGCAGAGGCCGGCAGCGCGGTCGCCCCCCGCATTTCAGTCCACTCCCGGTGCCACGCTTCCCCACGAGTTCCCCCGGACGCCCGTCCGGGGTAACGGGCCAAAGCGAGTCGCCCGTCTCCCCCGAGACAAACTCGCGGGACCACCCATCCGCCCGTTTCCCCCGAGACAAAGTCTCGGGGCCACCGTGGATCCCCCGCCGAAAGCCAGCCCATCTGCCCGTCTCCCCCGAGACGAACTCGCGGGGCCACCGTGGATCCCCCGCCGAGAGCCAGCCCATCTGCCCGTCTCCCCCGAGAAGAACTCGCGGGACCACCCATCCGCCCGTCTCCCCCGAGACAAAGTCTCGGGGCCACCGTGGATCCCCCGCCGAGAGCCAGCGCATCCGCCCGTCTCCCCC
>JARKQJ010000018.1 GCA_029973955.1 Paludibaculum sp.
ACACCCCCAAGCCCGAGTCCCCCGACGCGGGGCCCAGCCCGTGTCCCGCGAGGCGAAGCCTCGGGGCCACCCGCCAAGCCCGTCTCCCCCAAGGCGGGGCCCCGCGCGATTCCCCCGAGGCGAAGCCACGGGGCCACACGACAAGCCCGTCTCCCCCGTGGCGAAGCCCAGCCCGATTCCCCCGAGGCGAAGCCTCGGGGCCACACGACCAGCCCGTCCCCCCCGAGGCGGGGCCCAGCCCGTTTCCCCCGAGGCGCCACTCCCGTGCCCCCAATGCCCCCCCGCAGCCGTAACTGAACCCCGGTTGGATTGTGCTGCCCCCTTCGCAGTACCCTGGAGTTACCATGGACGAACTTCGTTCCCGCCGCGTCTCGGAATCCATGCGCGAAGAACTCTCCGAGCTCATCCGCTTCGAAAGCAACGACCCCCGCCTCACCTCCATCGAGGTCACCGAGGTTGTCCTCTCTCCCGATCTCCGCCGCGCGGACATCCTCGTCTCCCTCCCCAGCTCCGAATCCGACCGCACCCAGGCCCTCGCCGGCCTCGACGCCGCGCGCCACTTCCTTCGCCGTAAACTCATGGAACGCATGGACTTGTTCCGCATGCCTGAGCTCCGCTTCCGCCCCGACGCCGCCTCCTCCGCCGCCGCCCCCGTCGAACGCCTCCTCCGCCGCGTCCGCCGCGGACGCCCCCGCGAATAGGCAGACACATCTCCAAGAAAATACGCGATTTCGTTGCCCAAGCGCCGGTCCCGGTTGTAGGCTAAAATCAGGCGCGACGCGCCGTGTGTCTGGATTTCGCCGTGTCTTCCGCTTCGTTACTACTGGGCTCTCTATCGCTGCTTTGCGCAGCGCCTTTGTGCATCGCCGCACCTGCCCAACCCAAACAGCCGGAAGCCTCCGTCCGCCTCGAGCGCTCCCTCGACGCCATGGGAACCACTTACACCATCGCCGTCTATGGGACCGATCGCTTCAAGCTCGACGCCGCGATGGAGGAGGCCTTCGACGAAGCCCACCGCCTCGATCAACTCCTCTCCAACTACCGCTCCGATAGCGAATGGAGCAAGGTGAACCGCGAAGCCCCCAAGGGCCCCGTCCAGGTCTCCGAGGAACTCTTCCAACTCCTCCAGTCCTGTGTCAACTACTCCAAAAAATCCGATGGCGCCTTCGACATCACCATCGGCCCCCTCATGAAGATCTGGGGATTTTATAAAGGTTCCGGCCGCATCCCCCATCGCGCCGAAATCCGGACCGCGCTCGACCGCATCGGCTACCGCCACATTCTCCTCGATCCCAAAAACCGCACCGTCCGCTTCGATGCCCCCGTCGAAATCGATCCCGGCGGTATCGGCAAAGGCTACGCCGTCGATCGTATGGTGGCCATCCTCCGCGCCCGCGGCATCACCTCCGGCATCATCTCCGCCGGACGCTCCAGTATCTACGGCATCGGCGCCCCTCCCGGAGAGCCTCGCGGCTGGCGCATCCAGCTCCCCCATCCCAAACAGCCCAACGTCTACGTCGCAGAGTTCTTTCTCAAGGACGGTTCCATGTCCACTTCCGGGACTTCCGAGAAGTTCTTCGTGGCCGGCGGAACCACCTACAGCCATATTATGGACCCGCGCAGCGGTTACCCCGCTCGCGGCATGCTTACCGTCTCGGTTCTCGCACCTCGCACCCTTGATAGCGAAGCCTGGACCAAACCCTATTTCATCCTGGGCCGGCAATGGGCCGCCCGGCACAAACCCAACGACTTTCGCGTCTTCCTGTGCGAAGACAGATCGGAGATCGCATGCGTGTCCCTCCCATGAGCAGCCGTTTCCTCGATGCCTGCCGCCGCCGCCCCACTGACGTTCGTCCCGTGTGGTTCATGCGTCAGGCCGGCCGGTATATGAAGGAATACCGCGCCATCCGCGCCCGCCACTCGATCCTCGAGATGTGCAAGCGCCCCGACCTCGCCGCCCAGGTCACCCTCCAGCCCGTGGAGGCCCTCGACGTCGATGCCGCTATCATCTTCGCCGATCTCCTGCTGCCCGTCGAACCCATGGGCCTCCATCTCAAGTACGTCGCCGGCGAGGGCCCCTGCATCGACAACCCCGTCCGCACCTCTCACGACGTCGATACCCTCTCTACCGCCAATACCGATGAACTCGGCTACGTCGGCGAGGCCATCCGCATGGTCACCGCCCAGCTCGCCGGGAAAATCCCCGTCATCGGCTTCGTCGGCGCGCCTTTCACCATGGCCAGCTACATGATTGAGGGCGGGGCTTCGCGCAACTTCATCAATACCAAAACCCTCATGTACCGCGACGAAACCCTCTGGCGCCGCCTCATGGGTAAGCTCGTCGACGTCCTCGGCCCCTTCGCCCAGCTCCAGGTCGCCGCCGGCGCCCGCGCCATTCAGGTCTTCGACTCCTGGATCGGAGCCCTCGGCGCCGACGACTACGTCCGCTACGTCGCCCCTTACTCCCGCGCCCTCATCGAACGCATCCGCTCCTCCGGCGTCCCCGTCATCCACTTCGGCACCGGCGCTTCCGGCTACTTCCGCGAACTCCACGCCGCCGGCGGCGATGTCATGGGCGTCGATTGGCGCCTCAACATCGATCAGGCCTGGATGGATATCTCCTACCGCTCCGCCATCCAGGGCAACCTCGACCCCGCCGCCCTCTTCGCACCCTTGCCTGAACTCAAGGCCAAGGTCACCGAACTCCTCAAACGCACCGGAACCCGCCCCGGCCACATCTTCAATCTGGGCCACGGTATCCTCCCCGAAACCCCCGTCGAAAACGTCAAGGCCGTCGTCCAGATGGTCCGCGAATTCCGGCCCTAACGTGCGCAGCATCATCATCGGCGGCGGCGTCACCGGTCTCTCCGCCGCCTATGAGTTCGTGCAGGCGGGCGTTCAGCCCACCCTCATCGAAGCGCAACCCTTCCTCGGCGGCGTCGTCCAAACCGAAACCGTCGAAGGCTGCGTCCTCGAAGGCGGGCCGGACTCCTTCCTTTCCGCCAAGCCCGCCGCCAACGACCTCATCCGGGAACTCGGCCTCGGCGATCAGCTGATCGGCAGCAACGACCACTCCCGCATCACCTACCTCCTCCGCAACGGCCGCCTCGTTCCTCTCCCTGACGGGCTCCTCATGATGGTGCCCACCAAAATCCTCCCCCTCGCCGTCTCCCCGCTCCTCTCCTGGTCCACCAAAATCCGCATGGGCCTCGAGCTCTTCCGCCGCCCGCCCTCCACTCCCTTGCCGGATCGCACCGTAGCCGAGTTCATCGAATCCCACTACGGCCGCGAAACCGTGGACTACCTCGCCGAGCCCCTCCTCTCCGGCGTCTACGGCGGCTCCGTCGATCGCCTCAGCGTCCAAAGCGTCCTCACCCGCTTCGTCGATCTCGAAACCAAGTACGGCAGCCTCACCCGCGGCGTCCTCGCAGCCAAAAAACAGGCGCGCCGCCCGGCTCATCCCGCCCCGCTCTTCCAAACCCTCAAAGGCGGCCTCGCCCAGCTCACCCACGAACTCGAACGCCGCATCCGCCCCACCGCCGAAATCATCACCGGCCGCGCTGAATTCATCCACCGTACCGATTCCGGCTACGCCGTCCGCGTCAACGGCGAAACCCTCACCGCCCGGCATCTCGTCATGGCCACGCCGGCCTGGCAGGCCGGCCAGCTCCTCCGCCCCGTCCACGCCAAACTCGCCGAACTCCTAGAAGGCATCGACTACTCCTCTTCCGTCACCCTCGCCCTCGGCTACCGCCGCGATCAGTGCGGCCCCATCCCGCCCGGCTTCGGCTTCCTCATCCCCGCCCGCGAACGCCAAACCCTCGTCGCCTGCACCTTCGTCGGCGCCAAGTTCCCTTACCGCGTCCCCGAAACCCACCACGTTCTGCGCTGCTTCCTCGGCGGCGCCGGCGATGAGAAGGTGCTCGACCTCTCCGACGCCGAAATCCTCACCGCCGTCCGCGCCGAACTGAAGAAGCTCCTCGGCTGGGACGCCGACCCCTCCTTCGTCCGAATTCGCCGCTGGCGCCGCGCCATGGCTCAATACTCCGTCGGCCACACCGCCCGCATCGCCACCGTCCGCGCCATCCTCCACCATCTCCCCGGCCTCCAACTCGCCGGCAACGCCTACGACGGCATCGGAGTCCCCGACTGCATCCGCACCGGCCGCGCCTCCGCCCGCACCCTTTCCCAGCAGTGAGTGGGGACAGACCAGCACGTCCGCGCCGCTCCGTCCCTGGACGCCCGCTCGTCCGCTGAAGCTCCCGCGCGGGCGGATGCCTCAACCCCCTGCCCATCTCCTCTTCAGGCCCGGAACGGCCACATACAGGTCGCCGACAGCCCCCCATCCACCACTATCACCTGCCCTGTCATGTAATCCGACCCGCCCCCCGACAGAAATACCGCCAGCGGAGCGATATCCTCCGGCCGCCCCAGCCGCGGATTCGGCTGCGACGCCGCCAGCCACTCCGCCATATGCGGCGGCTTCCACATCTCCCGATTCAGATCCGTCAGAATGAACCCCGGCGCAATGCAGTTCACCTGTATCCCATACTGCCCCCACTCCGCCGCCAACGACCGCGTCAACCCCGCCAACGCCGCCTTCGTGATCGTATACACCGGTACATACGGCAGCCCCAGCAGCGAAGTGAGGCTCCCGATCATCACCACCTTCCCACCGCGCCCGCGTTCGATCATCCCCCGCCCCACAAGCTGCGTCAGCGCGAATACCCCCGTCAGGTTCGTCTCGACGATCCGCTGATACTCCTCCTCGGAGTACTCCGTGGCGCGTTTGCGCAGGTTGGTCCCGGCCACGTTCAGCAGAATGTCCACCGCCCCGGCCGCCTCTACCGCGGCCTGCCGCGATGCCTTCGAGGCGATGTCCAGCGAAATCGTCTCCGCCTCGCATCCTTCGGCCCTCAGCCGGTCCACAATCGCCTCTAGCGCCGCCGTCGACCGCGCCGCCAGAATCGTCCGCGCCCCGGCCCGCGCCAGCGCCTCCGCAATCGCCTGTCCGATCCCTCGGCTCGCTCCAGCCACCAGGGCGGTCTTGCCCCGCAACGAAAAGATGTTCTCCTGCGCCATGGCAATCAGCCTATCACCCGCGCCGGAGCAGCGCGTTGCACACCGGCGCGGCAAAACCGCGCTGAGTCCGTAGGAAATGGCGGAGCGCCCTGCTAGCATGGGCTCATGAAGAAGCACTCGATCGCTCTGCTGCCCGGCGATGGCATCGGCCGTGAGGTCGTTCCGGCGGCGCGCCGCGTGCTCGAGCAGGCTGCCTCCCAGTTTCATGTGCCGCTGACCTTCGAGGAGTACGACTGGGGCTCTGACTACTACTTCCAGCACGGCGCCATGATGCCCATCGACGCCCTCGACCGCCTCCGCGCCCACGACGCCATCCTCCTCGGCGCCGTCGGCCACCCCCACGTGCCGGACCACATCACCCTCAACGGCATGCTCCTCCCCATCCGCCGCGCCTTCGACCTCTACGCCAACGTCCGCCCCGCCTACTTATACGAAGGCGTCGCCAGCCCCTTGAGCGGCTACGATCCCGGCTCCATCGATCTCGTCGTCGTCCGCGAAAACACCGAAGGCGAGTACGCCAACATCGGCGGCTATCTCTACCACCACCTCCCCTCCGAAGTCGCCGTCCAGACCTCCGTCTTCACCCGCGCCGGCTGTGAGCGCATCATCCGCTTCGCCTTCGACCTCGCCCGCCGCCGCGACCGCAAGCGCCGCGTCGCTTCCATCACCAAGTCCAACGCCCAGGGCTACGGCATGGTCCTCTGGGACCGCGTCTTCCGCGAAGTCGCTTCCGACTACCCCGACATCTCCACCGAATCCCTCCTCGTCGACGCCGCCGCCATGAACTTCGTTCGCCGCCCCTCCTCCTTCGACGTCGTCGTCGCCTCCAACCTCTTCGGCGACATCCTCTCCGACCTCTCCGCCATCGTCACCGGCTCCATCGGCCTCGCCCCCAGCGCCAATCTCGACCCCCGCCGCCTCGCCCCCTCTCTCTTCGAACCCGTCCACGGCTCCGCCCCCGACATCGCCGGCAAAGGCCTCGCCAACCCCCTCGGCACCATCCTCGCCTCCGCCATGATGCTCGACCACCTCGGCGCCTCTTCCGCCGCCGCCGCCATCGAATTCGCCGTCCGCCAGGTCCTCGCCTCCGGCGCCGCCCTCCCCCCCGACCTCGGCGGCAAAGCCTCCACCCCCGAAGTCACCACCGCCGTCCTAGCCGCCCTCACCGAGGCCACTGACTAGCCACCGCGCGCCCCCCAGGGACTGCCAGCCAATCTCCCCAACACCGCCAACCCGCCCGCCGGGACAGTCATCTGTGTCCCAAAACGCAAATGCCTACCCCCGCGCGTCTCGAGCCCTCCCCCGTCTCCTCGCCCACCACCCACACCCCTCCGCCAACAACCACCCCACCAATACCCCCACCGCGTTCGCTTCCACATCCGGCAGCTCATACCCCCGCCCCGGCACCAGGTTCTGCACAAACTCCAGCCCATATCCCAGCGCAAACGTCCCCAAGGCCACCAGCCACCCCCGCTTCCAGCCCGCCGCCGCCACCCCCGCCAACGTCAGCGCCGCAAACCCCACCGTATGCCCCGAGAATCCAGCTACATAGTACGCGTCCACCACCTTCCCCGGAGTCAGCGCATACCCCACCCCCACCGCCAATC
>JARKQJ010000051.1 GCA_029973955.1 Paludibaculum sp.
CAGAGAGACTCGACCAGGCAGAGTCTGCCATTGGGCAACACGCAAGGCATCGCAGAGCGGGCCACCCCGTCCAGGGTCTTCGACCGGCGCTGACGCGCCGGCTATCGCCCTGGACTGGGCCCCTGCCCGCCCTGCAGGACAACTAATAGCCCAATGGCAGACTCTGCTGACGCAAAGGTCAACCAAAAAACCCTTGACACGGGCCAGCCTTCTCATGGAAGGCGCAAGCCTCGGGGCCACCGTGAATGCATGGCCCCGGCCGTGTGCTGCCGCCCCCGCAAGCGCAACCCCCGTTGCCTAGTCCTCGTCGTGCTGCGCCGCCAGCTTCGTCACCACGCCCAAATCCTCAAGCGTCGTCACGTCGCCCGTCACCGTATGCGAGGTGACGATCTCTCTCAGCAGGCGCCGCATGATCTTGCCTGACCGGGTCTTGGGCAGCGCTTCGGTGAACCGGATCTCTTCCGGCCGCGCGAAGGGCCCGATCTCGTGGGCCACCCACTGCCGCAGTTCCTTGCCCAGCGATCCGTGATCCGACGACACACCCTGCTTCAGCGTCACGAAGCAGCACACCGCCTGCCCCGTGATCTCATGCGGCTTGCCCACCACTGCGGCTTCGGCCACCGCCGGATGGCGTACCAGCGCGGACTCCACCTCCATCGTCGACAGGCGGTGGCCGCTGACGTTCATCACATCGTCCACGCGCCCCAGAATCCAGTAGTAGCCGTCCTCATCGCGGCGCGCCGCATCGCCCGTGAAGTAGATGCCCGGGATGCGCGAAAAGTACTGCTGCTCGAAGCGCTGCGGATCGCCCCAGATCGTCCGGATCATCGCCGGCCACGGCCGCTTGATGATCAGGAACCCCTCCCCGCCCGGCGCCACCGGCTTGCCTTCGAAGTCCACCACCTCCGGCAGGATCCCCGGCATCGGGAGTGTACCCGACCCCGGCTTCAAAGGCACCGCGCCGGGCATGGGCGAGATCATAATGCCGCCCGTTTCGGTCTGCCACCACGTATCGACGATGGGGCAACGCTCCTTGCCGATCACCCGGTGATACCACTCCCAGGCCGCCGGGTTGATCGGCTCCCCGACGCTGCCCAGCAGCCGCAGCGAGGACAGGTCGTGCTTGGCCGGATGCGAATCACCCTGCTTGATCAGCGCCCGGATCGCCGTGGGCGAGGTATACAAGGTAGAGACCTTCTGTCTGGCGGCGATCTCCCACCAGCGGTCCCAGGCGGGATAGTCCGGCGCGCCCTCGTAAAGCACGCAGGTGGCGCCCGCCGACAGCGGCCCATAGACGACGTAGGAGTGTCCCGTCACCCAGCCGACGTCCGCCGTGCACCAGTAGACGTCGTCTTCCTTGAGGTCAAACACCCATTTCATCGTGCAGGTGGTGAAGGTGAGGTACCCGCCCGTGGTGTGCAGGATGCCTTTCGGCTTGCCAGTGGTGCCGGAAGTGTACAGCACAAATAGCGGATGCTCGGCGTCCAGCACCTCCGCCGGACAGTCCGCGGAGACACCGGCTTCGATCTCATGCCACCAGTGATCGCGGCCGTCCTTCATCTGGACCTGGCTGCCGCAGCGCCGCGCGACAATCACGTTCGTGACGCCCGGACAATCCGCCACCGCCTCATCCACCGCGTCCTTCAGCCGCACTTCCTTGCCGCGGCGCCAACCGGCGTCCGCCGTCAGCACCAGCGAGGCGTCCAGATCCTGGATTCGCGCCTTCAGCGCCTCCGCCGAGAAGCCGCCGAACACCACCGAGTGCGTGATGCCGAGCCGCGCGCAGGCCAGCATGGCCACCACCGCCTCCGGCACCATCGGCATGTAGATCACGGCCCGGTCGCCCGGCTTGTAGCCGCGCGACTTCAGCACGTTCGCAAAGCGGCAAACCAATTCATGGAGTTCGCGGTAAGTGATGGTTCTCCGGTCACCCGGCTCGCCTTCAAACTGCAGCGCGGGCTTGTCTCCGCGGCTCTCCAGGTGGCGGTCCAGGCAGTTGTAGGAGGCGTTGAGTTTCGCCCCCACAAACCACTTCACAAACGGCGGATTCCACTCGAAAACGTGACTCCACTTCTCAAACCAGTGGATCTCTTGTTCGGCCATCTCGGCCCAGAACTTCTCCGGGTCCTCCTCGGCTTGCCGGCACAGGCTCTTGTACGCTTCGAGGCTGCCGACATGGGCTTGGGAGGAGAAAGAAGCAAGCGGCGTGAATACGTCTGACCCAGGCATATTGTCGGAGTTTATCAAAGCCGGGAGCGCGCGAATCAAATCGCGCTATCCGGCCCTGAAAATCGGGGCCGGGGCCCGGCCTGGCGCCGCAGGCCCGAGCTGGCGCCGCAGGCCCAAGTTGACGCCGAAGACGCGCTAACGCCGAAGGCCGGTCAGCGCCTAAGAAACGAAAAAAGGCTCGACAGTGAGCCGCCGCGCGACGTCGGGGCCTTCACCTTCTTGCCCGACAGCCGTTCCGTCAGCTCCACAATCGCCTTGCCCACCGGAGTTCCGCCCGATACCGGCTTGCCCTCCACCAGCGCCCGCTGCACCTCTTCATAGTCGCTGGGCACGAATTGGAAGATCTCCGTATGTAGCGCGGATTCGATCAATTCGCGGCTCAGCCCGACTTCCTTGTGGTACCGGTTCACCACCACGCGGAGCTTGCTCTTCTCCACCCTGTTGTGTTCGAAGTAGGCCAGCGCCCGCTGCGCCGCCTGCAACGCCGGCAGTTCGTTGGTGGTCACCAGCAACAGTTCGTCGCAGATGCGGGCGATCGAGCGATTCCACTGACCATACGGGCTACCCGCGTCCACCACAATCACTTCGTACAGCGAACGCGCGAAATCGATCAGCCCGGCCGGATTGTGCGCCTCTTCAATGCCATGCACCGGCTGGTCCGGCGAAAGCAGGATGTCCACTGAGGCCGATGTGGTCACCAGGCCGCGCCAGATCGATTCGTCGATCTGCGCCCCCCGCGTGAGGGCGTCCATGAAGCTGTAGTTCTGCTTGAGCTTCAACTGGAACGACACGGTGCCGGCCAGGGGATCCAGATCCGCCAGCAGAATCTTCTTCGCACCCAGTTTCTTCCAGTACTGCGCCATGTTGCAGGCGATCGTCGATGCGCCGCAGGCGCCCTTCGCGGGCATCACGGCGTAGACCTTCGCCATGGCCCCCTGCCGTCCCCGGAACTGCACCAGAATCCGTTCCATTACCGGCAGAAACTGGTCCGGCCCCACCGGTTGCACCAGAAACTCCGCCGCTCCCTGCCGCAGCGTCTTCAGGATGTAGTCGGGGTCGTTGCTGCCGTGCACTGCCACCACCGGCAGCTTCGAATCCAGCATGGCGATGTCGCTGATCAATGCCAGCGCCCAGTCGCGGCTCGATTCCGCATCCACAAAGCAGAGGTTGCAGCCCTGGTCCTGCATCGCCTCCTGCAGCACGGCCCGCGTCGGGTACTGCTTCAGCGTCAAAACCGGCGAGAAAGGCAGAAACTCCCCGAGCAGATTCTCCATCTCCGTGCTAAACGGCTGGTTCGGACAGATGAGGAGGATCTTCCACTGCCCAAAGTTGTGATTGGACAACGACATGAGTCACTCTTCCTATCGACGTACTCCGCCAAAAACTTGAGAGATCGGAAACCGCCTGGCTACTAGTTGTTAGGCGCCCGCGCAGCGTGGGAGCCGGTGCCGCGGGGAGACGGTCGCCCCGCACGCCGTGGCCAGCTCATCAAGAACTGTAAGTATGCTGAAAATCAACGACATCGCCAAACACCAGATTGGCTTGTGTGAAACCCATCCGGCGGCTGCCGAGGGTGTGAGGTCGCTACTCGCCTCCACCGATGATATGGAGTGCGTCTGGGCCTCTCCAGCCCTGATCGTCGCCGTCCAACTGGCTCGCCAGCAGCGCCCCAGCGCTCTGCTGCTCGACAAGGCCCTGGGGCTTTCGGCGGTCATGAACGCCCTGCAGGAGATGAAACAGAGCTGCCCCGCCACCGCGGTGGTCGTGTGGGGCCCTTCCATGAGCGAGGCGGAGGCGCTGCGCCTCCTGAAAGCCGGCGCCCGCGGACTCCTGCGCAAATCTTCAGACCTTGCCACCATCGAAACCTGCCTCCGAACCGTCTCCAACGGCTCCACCTGGCTGGAGGATTGCGTCTTCCGTGAAACCAACCCCCTCGAACGCGCCCCCCGCAGCGAGTTGACGAGCCGCGAATCCCAGGTCCTCGAACTCGTCGAACAAGGCCTCCGCAACAAAGACATCGCCCTGGCCCTCGGCATCCGTCCGGGCACCGTCAAGATCCATCTCAAACACATCTTTGAGAAGACCGGCGTCCACGGCCGCTACGGCCTGGCCCTGAACGGCATGCGCGAGCGCGGCCTCCTTACCGCCTCCCGCGCGAACTGACGCCTGTGAGCGCTCCGTAAACCACACCCAGCGCCCACGCCCCATCAGATCGCTTCGCCCCACTTCTACCCTGCCCCGCTTCCATCGCGCCCGCAAAATGTGGTTCGCGGAGCGCTCACCGTAGCTCGACTAGCACCTCTTTGAGGCTCATGGTTCGCCTGTTAATGGAGTCAATCGCGTCGTAGCGAAGTTCACCCTGACAGCCGTCGCCGCAACACGAAAGTATGGAGGCGAATGAGAACGGCATGGCCGTTAATGCGCTCGAAACTGAAGCTCATGAACTGCTGGACCACCTCGGGCCGAGCGAACTCGCTGCGGTCGTCCAGTTGCTGGAAGCGATGGTTTATGACAAGGACGAACCGGTCACCGGGGAAGACCGCCGCCGCCTCCACGAGGGGCAGTCCTGGTTTGCGCAGCGGGGCGGCAAAGGCATTCCGATGGAAGATGCGCTGGCTGGCTTCGGGCTCAAACCGGACGACTTCCCCCCCAGCAAGTAATGCCGCCCTATCGCCCCGAATGGCTCGAGCAGGAAGAGGGTCATCGTGATCTCAGACAATGCCAGGTTCCATCACGCACTGCTCCACAAGCCCTGGCGCGAGATGGTGGCGCCGCGATTCGCGCTCGATTGCTTGCCTCCCTGCAGCCCGGAACTGAACCCAATCGAAAGGGTTTGGAAACTCACGCGGCGGAGTTGCCTGCACAGCCGATACTTCGGCCAACTGTCGGAGCTGATCGCAGACGTCGAGGCCCAGTTCAACCGCTGGCGCAGAGGCAACGATACTCTATGGAGTCTCTGCGCAAAGACTTAGGACGCTGTGTCTAAACGGGCTTGCGGACGTTGGGATGGCCGCGAAATCCGGCTGGGACAGAGTCGGCTGTCTGGGTGAACGGGCTGTTGGTCAACTGTACAGCCGCCTTCGAATCGCATGCCTCTGTTCGGTTGCCTGTCCAGCGTCGATATCATCCCCATCCGTCACCGCTTCCGCGAGGGCAACGCCCACCTCCGCCTCACCAGCGGCGACGACATTGGCGCCGGCGCGTTGGAGCGCCGCGGCGTCCCGCAGATGTGTGCAGCGCACCAGTATGCGCAGCTTGGGGTTTAGAAGGCGCGATTGCCTGACGATCTCGGCGGCGTCCTCGACATCGGCGCTAAGGACGAGGCTGCCCGCTGTCGCTATGCCAGCTTCATCGAGAGTTCCGGGCCGCAGAACGTCGCCGTAGATCGCCGTTACACCCTCCACTCGGAGTT
The DNA here is from genome assembly GCA_029973955.1 of Paludibaculum sp. Lineage (GTDB taxonomy): Bacteria > Acidobacteriota > Terriglobia > Bryobacterales > Bryobacteraceae > Paludibaculum. The sequence goes on from JARKQJ010000051.1 coordinate 5,642, forward strand.
GGCGTACCGTATCGAGGTTCAGATCGATCACGGTGATCTGGGCGCCGCGTTCCTCCAACAGCCGGCGCACGATTCTCCCCACCGGACCATAGCCCACAAGGATGCAACGCCTGGAATCCATGGCAGGATGCTGGCGCGCCGCAATCCCAGTCAGATCGGGAGCCGAGGACGACACCCGGCGCGCCCAGCGATAGATGGATGGATTCAGCACAATCGAAATGATGGACGCAGCGACCAGGGCATTCCAGCCAACGCCGTCGATCAGTCCGAGGTCACGGGCCAGCACGCCGAGAATAAAGCTGAATTCGCCAACCTGAGAGAACGCCGCACCGACCGGAACGGCCGTCGCGAGGGGTTCACCAAGAACCCGTACTGTAAGCAGCGCGGCCAGGGGTTTGACGATCAATACCACCGCCAGCACCAAAACTATTGGCAACATTGCAGAGATGAGACTGTGGGGATCGAACAACATGCCGACCGAGACAAAGAACAGCACCGCGAAGGCATCACGCATCGGCACCGCATCGCTGGCGGCGCGGGCGGCAAATTCGGATCGTCCTACCGCAAGACCGGCGAGAAAGGCCCCCAACGCGATCGAGACACCGAAGATCGCGGCGGAACCGACAGCTATTCCAATCGCCAGAACCAGCACCGCAAGCGTAAACAGCTCTCGTGAACGGGTTTTCTCAATGCGTTCAAGCGCCGTGGGGATCACCCAGCGGCCCAGGACCACCACAATGGCGCCCAGGGCGGCGACCTTCAGTCCAGCCACTGCCAAGGCACCTCCAACGCTCTGGCTCCCACCGCCCCCAGTCGAGTAGACGATGGGTAGAACCAGGAGCATGGCGACAGTGAGCAGATCCTCTACCACCGTCCAGCCGATCGCAATGTAACCGATGCGCGCGTGTAGGTCGTGCCGCTCAGCCAACACCAGGGCCATCACCACCGTGCTGGCCACCGAGATCGCCATCCCGAGAATGATGCCCGCGATCCAGGTCCAGCCGACGAGGTGCAATAGGAAAGCCAGCGCAGCAGTGGAAATCGTGCTCTGGATGAGCGCGCCGGGCACGACGATCCGCCACATCGCGATCATCTCGCTAAGGTGAAACCGAAGCCCAATTCCGAAGAGCAGCAGGATGACACCCATTTCGGCGAACTGCTCCGCTACTGCCCGGTCCGCGACGAAGCCAGGCGTAAACGGGCCGACCACAATGCCGGCCAGAAGGTAGCCGACAATTGGAGACACCTTCAGCCGGTGGGCCAAAAAGCCAAGGACCAGAGCCGCGGCCAAGCTGCCCGCGAACGTCACGAGTATTCCGAGATTGTGCATCGCGTTAGTAAAGTGGCCCAAGCCGGCGTCTACTTATTGAGGCGGGCGCCGGGTTCGCGGACAGGAAGAACAGAACCGCGATCACTCACCTCGCGCTGACTTGCCCTCTGTTCAGGATACCTTGTGACGGTACGGTGGGCGCTACCGCTCAGCCTGAAGCGGCGCGGATCGTGGATCGGTACTCGCGTTGACGGGGCGTGCGTTGCCCGCCATCCGGTGACCCTCTTCAGAAATAAATCGACCTTGCCTTTTCAATCACCTAACCCCTATATTCTCACTTTGTTCGCTTTTCTCCGTGCCACAATGCGCACGCGTGACGACCTATGAACACTCATCCCGATTCCCCTTGGACGTCCACCTCCTCCGCGCTGACTTCCTCTCCACCCAACCCGCCTGCCAGCCCCTTCGCCAATCCGTCCGCCAACACTTCCGTCCCGCCTCCCTCTTCGCCGCCAGGATCGCCGGCGAACTCGCCAGCACCTCCCACTCGCGGCAACGCCTCTCCCACCTCGCCCCTCCCGTTTTTCGCAGAAACCAACCCCTCTCCAACCCGCCCGAACCCGTTTTTCGCAGAAACCAACCCGTCCCGACCCCGCCCTTATCCGTTTTTCGCAGGAACCAATCCAAGCCCGCCGCATTCCCCCCGAACCGGCGCCAAACGAACCCTCAGGACCACCATGCTATCCTCAGCTATGTGCCACTCCTGAGGCTTTCTCTAGCCGCATTCCTCTATTGTTTTCTGGGCTTAAGCGCCATCTCTCCCGCCGCGCCGCCCAGGCCGCCGGCCCCGCCCGCACTCCTCGATACCCTGGCCGGCGAGCTCAATCGGAACTTCACCGAACTCAAGCAGAAGGCGGATCCGGCCCCCTACTTCATCTCCTATGCCGTCCAGGAAGTGGAAAGTGAGATGATCTCCGCCAGCCAGGGCGCCCTGCTCCAGCGGGCCGCCTCCCGCCGCCGTGTGCTGGACTGCTCCGTCCGCGTCGGCACCCCCCAACTCGACAACTTCCACCTCCTCGACGGCGAGCGGCCCCGCTTCACCGCCACCGCCAACCTGCCGGTCGAAGATCTCCCCGACGCCCTCCGCCAGGCCGCCTGGCGCGAAACCGACCGCGCCTGGCGCAATGCCGCCCAACGCCTGCTCCGCGTCCGCTCCTCCTCCCAGAGCCAGAAACAGACCTCCTCCGGTCCCGAGGTTGCCGATTTCTCCTCCGAATCCCCCGTCACCGACATCCGGCCCATCCCCACCAACAAGTTCTCCTCCGACGAGTGGGCCTCGCGCCTCAAACGCGTCTCCGCCGCGTTCGGCGAGTTCAACGCGGTGCTCAACTCCAGCATCACCGTCGCCCGCGAGCGCGATACCAAAACCCTCGTCAACACCGAAGGTACGCGTCTCCAGCACGGCCGCAACTTCTACCGCATCTCCGTCACCGCCAGCGCCAAAGGCTACGACGGCGCCGACCTCAACGTCATGGAGACCTTTGAGGCCGAAGAGCCTTCCCGCCTGCCTTCCGACTCCACCCTGCTCGCCGCCGTCAAAAAGGCCGGTACCGACCTCACCAACCTTCTCAAGGCCCGGCCCGCCGACCCCTATGTCGGACCCGCCATCCTCTCCGGCCGCGCCTCCGGCGTCTTCTTCCACGAGATCTTCGGCCACCGCATCGAAGGCCACCGCCAGAAGGACAGCACCGAGGGCCAGACCTTCACCGCCTCTCTCGGCAAACCGGTCCTGCCGGACTTCCTCACCGTCGTCTTCGACCCGCTCCGCCGGAACTCCAACAAGACCGACCTCAACGGCTGGTATGAGTTCGACGACGAAGGCGTCCCCGCCCAACGCCTCACCCTGGTCGACAAAGGGATCCTCAAGACCTTCCTCATGTCCCGCACCCCCATCGCCGGCATCGACCACTCCAACGGCCACGGCCGCAAACAACCCGGCCTCGAAGCCGTCTCCCGGCAATCGAACCTGATCGTCGAATCCTCCAATCAAGTCTCGCCCGACGCCCTGCGGAAGCTGCTGATCGAGGAGGTTCGAAAACAGAACAAGCCCTACGGCCTCTACTTCGAACAGGTCACCGGCGGATACACCACTACGCGCCGCCAGGGCCTCCAGGCCTTCACTGTCATCCCGCTCGTGGTCTACCGCGTCTACCCCGACGGGCGCCCTGATGAGCTCGTCCGCGGCGCCGACATCGTGGGAACCCCCCTCGCCAGCTTCGCCAAGATCCTCGCCACCTCCAATCAGAGCGAGGTTTTCAACGGATACTGCGGCGCTGAATCCGGCAACGTCCCCGTTTCAGCCGTCTCCCCTGCCCTTCTGGTCTCCGAGATCGAGATCCAACGCAAGCCTGAATCCAAGGATGCTCCGCCGCTCCTGCCCCGCCCGCGCCAGGAGGTGCGTCAATGAGAATCGTTCTTGCCTTCCTGCTCGCGTCGCTCTGCCTCTTCGGACAAGCCCCGGCCCAGCCGGCCAACGCTCAGAAAGTGAATGCCGCCGCGCAATCCGACGCCGTGTTGCGCGCGGCCATCGAAGAACTGGGCCGCGCCCGCAACCTGCGCACCTTGGGGGAACCGGTCTACTATGCCGACCTGTCCGTCGACGACGCCGAATCGTTCTCCATCGGCGCGATGCTCGGCTCCGCGTTTGCCCCCCAATACGCCCGCATGCGTCCGGTGCGCGTCAGCGTGCGCGTGGGCAACCCCAACTTCGACAACACCAACTCCATCTTTTCTGACTACTACTCCGGCACCCGGCTCGACTCCGGCGCCTTGCCCATCGAGAACTCCCTGATGGCGCTCCGGCAGACCTTCTGGCTCTCCTTCGACAACGCCTACAAGACCGCGTTCGAAGCGCTCGGCCGCAAGGCCGCCGCCGTGCGCGGCCTCGCCAACAGCGCCCCGCAGGCCGATTTCTGGGATGCGCCCGGCCGCATCCACATCGAGGAACCCCGCCGCGACCGCATGGACGAGGCCGCCTGGACCGCCCGCGTCAAATCCCTTTCCTCCGTCTTCTCCCGCTACCCGTCCGTCACCTCTTCCATCGTTGAGTTCGAGGCATCTCAGGGCACTTTCTACTTCGCCAACAGCCTCGGCACCGTGGTCCGCACGCCGGACCGCATTGGCCTGCTCCGCGTCCGCGCCTCGCTCCAGGCTCCGGATGGCATGGTCCTCTATGACGGCGCCACCGTCGAATCGCTCGACCCGGGCCGCATGCCCGCGGACTCCGTCCTCTCCGCCGCCGTGGAGAGCGTCGCCCAAAACCTCGACGCCCTCGCCAAGGCCCCCGTCGGCGAGGCTTACGTCGGCCCCGTGCTCTTCTCCGGCGCTGCTTCCGCCCAGATCTTCGGCGAGATTCTCGGCACCCATCTGTCGGCTTCCCGGCGCCCGGTGAGCGATCCCGGCCGCGCCCTGCCCTGGCCCGTCAGCGACTTCGATGGGCGCATCGGTTCCCGCGTCCTGCCGGAGTGGATGGACGTCACCGACGACCCCACCCTCGCCACCAACGGCAAACTCCCACTGCTCGGCACATACGACGCCGACCTCGAAGGGCTCTTCCCCACTCGTGTCAGCCTCGTGGAGAACGGCGTGCTCAAGGCCCTGCTCACCACGCGCCAACCCGTCCGCGGCATGAGCGGACCCAACGGCCGGGCCCGCCTGCCCGGCATGTTCGGCGTCAAGCTCGCCCGGCCTTCCAACCTCTTCATCACCGCCAAACAGAGCGTCCCCGATGCCGAGCTCAAGACGCGGCTCATCGAACTCGTCAAAAATCAGGGCAAACCCTTCGGCATTCTCATCCGCAAGATGGATTTCCCCAGCTCCGGCTCCGCCGATGAGCTTCGCCGGGTCAGCCTCCGCGCCTCGCGCTCCGGCGCCAGCGGCCGCCCCATCTCCAACCCCATCCTCGCCTACCGCGTCTACCCCGATGGCCGCGAGGAACTGGTGCGCGGCGTGCGCTTCCGCGGCCTCTCCGCCCGTAGCTTCCGCGATATCCTGGCCGCCGGCGCGGAGTCTTATCAGTTCGATTACCTCGACAATGGCGCGCCCATGGCAATCAACGGCGGAGGAAACTATATTGTCGGCTGCTCGGTGATCGCGCCCTCCGTTCTCTTTGAGGACCTGGAACTCGAAGGACCCGACGATGACCAGCCCAAGCCGCCCATCGTCCCTCCTCCGTCCATCGCGGCCGCGCCACCCGCCGCCGTAAACAAGTAAGCTCGAAGAAGTAGAGTTTCCGTGCGTATTCTCTCTCGGAGCATCTTCTGGGAAATCTCTTCCAGCGCGCTGCTGGGCGCGCTGCTCTTTATCTTTGTCCTCTTCCTCCAGAAGGCCGGACAGCTCTTCTCCATCCTCGTCTCCGCCACCACCACCCCGTCCACCGTCGGCTATCTCTTCCTGCTTCTCCTGCCCGCCACCATGCCGTTGACGCTGCCCCTGGGCGTTCTGGTGGGAACCCTGATCGGCCTCAGCCGCATGTCCAGCGATGGCGAAATCACCGCCATGCGCGCCGCCGGCGTCCCCGCCTGGCGCATCGTCATGCCGGTAGCTTTCTTCGCCCTCCTCGCCACCGCCGGCACCGCCTACTGTTCGCTCTCCCTCACCCCCTGGTGCAACGCGGAGATGGTGCGCGTCATCAACCAGCTCGGCGCCGCCCAGCTCACCGCCGAAATCCAGCCGCGTGTCTTCGAAGAGTCTTTCCCCAACCGCATTTTGTACGTCGGCGACGTTCTCCCGGGCACCCCCGTGCGCTGGCGCAACGTCTTCATGGCGGATCTCACGCCGCCCGAACAGCGCAAGAGCACCGGCAAGGAGAAGGGGGAAGGCCCCCAGGTGACCATCGCCTCCGAAGCCATCGTCACCTCCGAGGCCGACAACAACCGCCTGCAACTCTCCCTCCACAACGGCTCCACCTACGAAGCCGCCCCGGACCCGGCCGAGTACCACAAAACCACCTTCCCGCAGATGGAGCAGGAGCTCGCCGCGCGCGAACGCACGGAGATGAAGGCCAAGAACTACGTTGCCACGCCCACCCGCGAACTCATCCCGGAACTCGCCAGCAGCCTGGAAGCCCGCATCGAGTTCCACCAGCGCCTGGCGCTTCCGTTAGCCTGCCTGCTGCTGGCCCTCACCGGCATTCCGCTCGGTGTCAGCTCCAAGAAAGGCGGCAAGAGCGCCGCCTTCGTCATCACGGTCCTCTTCGCGCTCTTCTACTACACCGCCCTGGTCAGCCTCATCGGCCTCGCCCGCGAAGGCCGCATGAAGGCCCACATCGCGGTCTGGCTGCCCGACGCCGTCTTCGCGATCGCCGCCATCGTCCTGCTCCTGCGGCTCGAACGCCCGGGTGACCAGGACCTGCTCGACTCCATCCGCTCCAACGCCCTCTCGCTCTGGGAGTCCATCCGCGCGCGGCTCGGCGCCCATCGCCCGGTCTCCGTCGGCCTGCCCGGGCTCTTCCAGCGCACTCGCCTCTTCTTCCTTCCCCAGGTCATCGACACTTACGTCGTCACCAGCTTCCTCTTTTACTTCGCCACCCTGCTGTTCAGCTTCGTCATGCTCACCGAGGTCTTCAACTTCTTTGAACTCCTCGGCGATGTCTTTAAGAACCAGATCCCGATGCAGGATCTCTTCCGCTATCTGCTCTTCCTGGCCCCCAAGCTCGTCTACGACGCCGCGCCCGTCAGCGTCCTCGTCGCCACGCTGGTCACCTTCGGCGTCATGGCCAAGAACAACGAGATCACCGCCATGAAGGCCTGCGGCGTCAGCGTCTTCCGCCTGGCCGCGCCGGTGCTCATGGCCAGCTTCGCCCTCTCCGGCGGGCTCTTCGCCTTCGACCACTACATCGCCACCGGCGCCAATGTCATCCAGGACGGCCTCCGCAACAAGATCAAGGGCAAGCCCGTCCAGACCTACCTCACCCCCAATCGCCAGTGGATCTTCGGCCGCGGCTCCCGCATCTTCTTCTACAAGTACCTGAACGAGACCGAAGAGGTGCTCGGCGGCCTGAGCGTCTACGAACTCGAGCCCCAGACTTTCCGCCTCCACCGCCACATCTACGCCGAGCGCGCCCGCTGGGAGCCATCGCTGAAGACCTGGATCTTCCAGAACGGCTGGGTCCGCGACGTCCGCAAAGGCGCCGACTCTTTCCGCCTCTTCCAGGGCGGCACCGCGACATTCACAGAACTCGATGAGTCACCCAGCTGGTTTCTGAAAGAGGTGAAGACCTACAAGCAGATGACCTACAACCAGCTCGGCGACTACATCGGCGAGCTGCGCCAGTCCGGCTTCAACACCATCCCCCTCCAGGTCCAGTTCCACAAGAAGTTCTCCGTGCCGTTGTTCGCGCTGGTGATGGCGCTGCTGTCGATCCCCTTTGCCTTCCTCACCGGCACCCGCGGCGCCATGACCGGAGTCGGCATCAGCTTCGGCGTCGCCATCGCCTACTTCGCCCTCAACTACCTCTTCGAACAGCTCGGCAACGTAGGCCAACTCCCCCCCGAAATGGCCGCCTGGTCCCCCGACGCCCTCTTCGCCCTCGCCGGCACCTACCTCATGACCCGCATGCGGACATGACAAAGGCGGCCAGCCCATCCCTGGGCCGGCCGCCTCTTGCACTCACTATCATCGCCCGGCGCTATACTTCCAGCTTCCACGGGCTGCGGTACTTCGCCTTCAGGTACGGCCGCGCCTCCTTTTGCGCCACCGTCCATTCCTTCTCGTCCCAATCCAGCTTCAGGCCCGAGCGCATTGCCACGTTCGCCAGGATGCACGTCGCCGAAGAGCGCACGCAATTCTCGATGTCGCTCGTGGGCTTCTCACGCGTCTTGATGCACTCCAGGAAGTTCTCCCAGTGCGGCACGTTCATCTGGCTCATCTCCGGGATCTTCTCCCAGGCCTGCGGCTCCACCTTCGAGTCTTTGTTCGGATAGACCCAGCAGCCCGAGCGGTTCACAACCAGCGTCGCTTCCGTGCCGTGGATCGCCGTCGCCGCGCCGTGCCTTTCAAACAGCGGCATCGGATTGCACGTCCGTGATTCATAGCTCGAAAGGAACTTCTCGTATTGGAACGTCGCCAGCATCGTGTCCGGCGTTTCCACGTTGTCGTCCACGTAGAACTTCGAGCCCAGCGCCGTGATGTGCTTCGGCATCACTTCGTCCAGGCACTGGTGCATCGGATCGATCAGGTGCACGCCCCAGTCCGTCATCGCGCCGCCGGCGTAGTCCCAGAAGTAGCGGAAGCTCGAGAAGTTCTTGGGGTTGCCGATGAATCGGTTGTAGTTGAACGGCCGCTTCGGCGCCGGTCCCAGCCACAGATCCCAATCCAGGCCGGCCGGCACTTCGGCATCGGCCGGCTTGCCCCAGCCTTCCTTCTTGGAGAGGCCCGCCTGCCACGTGTGGCAGAACGTGATCACGCCGAGCTGCCCGCTCTGCGCAATCTCCCTGGCCTTCTTGAAGTACCCGCCCGAGCGCTGCATCGTGCCGCCCTGCACCACACGCTTGTACTTGCGCGCCGCCTCCACCATCAATCTGCCCTCATCGACGTAAACGCAGGCCGGCTTCTCGACATAGACGTCCTTGCCCGCCTTGCACGCCTCGATGGTGATGTAGGCGTGCCAGTGATCCGGCGTCGAGATGTTCACGGCGTCAATCGACTTGTCGGCGATGATCTCCCGGAAGTCCTTGATCGCTTTTACGTCGAAGCCGCCGCGGCGCGCCTGCGCCTGCGCGATCTCGAGATGCGGCTGGTAGACGTCGCACACCGCCACAGGCTGGAAGCCGGGAATCTTCATCGCATAGCTTAGGTTCCCCGTCCCCATCTTGCCCATGCCGACAAAAGCAACGGTTACTTTATCGTTTGCGCCCTTCAAATTCCCCGTGAAAAGGTTCGTTGTGAGCCCTGCGGTGGCAGCGGTGGCGAGGAAGTTCCTGCGGTTGGTGGAAGGTGATGCTTGTTTCTGATCCATTTCGGCCTCATGTGACGTTATATCGCATCAGGCCGATGCGGCGCGCGAAAGATCAGTTCCTGATTCGTTCGAGCAGCCGCCGGGCGTCTTCCCGGGAGGGGTCGTCCGGTGTCAGCGGCCCGCGCTGGTACTCTTCCAGCAAACGCTTCGCCAGGGCCAGATTTTGGCCGCTCGCCACCAGCACCTCGGCATGGGCGTACATCACTTCGCGGCTGCCGGGGGCAATTTTGGAGGCCTGCTGGAAAGTGTTCTCAGCGTCGTTGAAGCGGCCCAGCCGTGCGAGGAACCTGGCGAGGTCGACGACCCGGCCCACCTGCTTCGGCGCCAGATCGATGGCCTTGTGCAGCTGCCCTTCGGCCAGATCGTACTGCTTGCGCCGTTCGGCGATCTGCGCGAGAGAAGAGTGGTACTGCGCAGGGTCGCTTGTCTTGATCCGCTCGGCCAATGCCATAGCCTTGTCCAGCCCGCCGCCGAGGAAGCCGGGGGCCTCCAGGTAGTAGGAGAAAAGATCGTTCACGGCATCGATGTCGCGCGGGTTCAGCGCCACCGCTTCCTCGAACTTGCGCCGGGCCTTGGAGGCGTAGCCGGGCGCCATGAGCGGGTTGGATGTCTCCGCGCGGCGGCCCCAACCGCGGCCCAACCAATTCTTGATCTGGGAGCTATTGGGATCGGCGGCCTCGGCCTTCTCAAACGCCTCAACGGCCTTCTTGAAATCGCCGAGCTGATAGGAGCACTGCCCGATGAGCTTCCAGGCATCCGCGCCCTTGGGTTCGCGGCTCTGCTCCAGAACTTTGATAGCCGATGCGTACTCTGTGCGGTTGTACTCCGCGCGCGCGCGGTCCAAGTCTGCCGCCAACACCGGCAGAGCCATCACCATGCTAAATACTAACGTCTTCATCCCCGTCACCATCTATTTGGACGCAGAACCCCACCCTCGGGTGACAAGAAATCACCAACCGGGCCTCACACGCTCAGCGTCATGCCTCGCATTGCACTGATAACGAGGTCTTTCTGCTTTCATGGTGGAACGGCTGACGGCGCCCCGTCAAGGCCACTGTTGCGCGAAGCACCGTCTTGTTAAGAAGATAACCAAGATGCCTCTCGCCGTCTGTACGCTCGAGCAATACGAACAGGAGTACCGTGACCGCCATGTTGTCCACGGCGCCGTGGATTACTGGGCCGCCCGCAAACCGGCCGCGCTGGCGGTGATCAACGCCACCCGGGACACGACGCTCGAATGGGCCGCGCTGGCGCGCATCTCCGCCCTGCTGGCCGCTGAGCTGGTCCGCCGCGGATTCCGCAAAGGCGACTTCCTGGCCACTTCGCTGCCGCTGCTCAACGAGCACATCCTGCTCGAATACGCCTGCTTCCGAGCCGGCATCATCCATGTTCCATTGGACCTGCGCCTGTCGCCGGCCGAGATCGTGCGCAGCCTCTCGCTGGTACGCGCCAAAGGCTACGCCACGGCCCTGCCACACGACGTCCAGGCCGAATGCCCGTTCACGGAGCACGTCTGGGACGTCGCCGCGCTGCAAGGTCTGTTCCAGGCGGCACTGGCCGACACGGCGCCGGTGGAGTTGCCGCATGTCGAGCCCGGAGACGGCGCCCAGGTGATCTTTACTACCGGCTCCACGGGCCGCCCCAAGGCCGCACTTCTGACGCACCGCAGCATCACCGCGCAAAACCTCTGCCTGGGCTCCGCCTTCGAGTTTGCCGAATCGAGTGTGCTGATCAACCTGCCGCCATCGCATGTCGGATGCCAGGCCGAACTGCTGATGAGCACTTTCTTCCACGGCGGAACGGCGGTCACGCTGGAGATCTTCGACCCGGGCAAGAGCCTGGAAGCGATCGAGAAATACAAGGTCCGCCTCATCGGCCAGATTCCGGCGATGTTCCACATGGAGTGGCGGCACTCGGAGTACTCGAAGCGCGAGCTTGGTTCGCTGGAGATCGGCGTGTACGGCGGCCAGTCGGTGCCGCGCCCGTTCCTGGACAAGCTGCGCAGCATGGCGCCTCGCATCGCCACCGGCCTCGGACTGACGGAGGCATCCGGCTTCTGCACCTACACCGAACCGTGCGGCGACGCCGCCGCCGCGGCTGCCTCGATCGGCCAGGCGATGCCGATCTACCCGATGACGATTCGCCAGCCGATGCACCAGGACGGCCGCGCCGGCGACGAACTCCCCGGCGGCCAGATCGGACACGTCTGCTTCAAAGGCCCGCAGACCTTCGCCGGCTACGTCGCAGACCCGGACGCCACGCGCCAGGCGATCTCCACCGATGGCTACCTCTACACCGGCGACATGGGCTATCTGAGCGAGAAGGGCCTGCACTTCGCCGGCCGCGCGCGCTTCGTAATCAAGCCTGCCGGCTACCAGGTGTTCCCCGGCGACGTGGAGAACCACTTCGCGCAGTTGGAAGACAAGGTAGCGGCCTGCGGGGTGGTGGGCGTAGCGCATCCGATCTGGATTGAAGCCATTGTGGCTTTCGTGGAGAAAAAGCCCGGCGCCGAGTTGACGGAGGCGGAACTGCGGCGGCATGCGCGCTCGCTCACCAGCTACATGCGCCCGCTGCACTATGTGATTGTCGAGGCCGGCCAGCTTCCGCTGAACCGCGTGGCGAAGATCGACAATCTAAAGCTGAAAGAGATGGCCGAGGCGGAAGTGGAGATCCTGAAGGCGCGCGGCCGCTGGCAGTCGGAAACAACGGAGTAGTCTCGCGAATTCCTGTCATTCCCTGCCCCGGGCGCCGGCCGGTACAATGGTAGTTTCACCCGAACGAAACACCACCATGGGCAACATCCTGCAATCCCTCCCCGCCGGCGAGAAGGTCGGCATCGCGTTTTCCGGCGGCCTGGACACCTCCGCAGCCATTTACTGGATGCGCCAGAAGGGCGCCATTCCGTACTGCTACACCGCGCACCTGGGCCAGCCCGACGAGTCCGACTACGAAGCCATCCCCCGCCGCGCGCTGGAATGCGGCGCGGAGAAGGCCCGCCTCATCGACTGCCGCCAGCAACTGGTGCGCGAAGGCCTGGCGGCGCTGCAGTGCGGCGCTTTTCACATCACCACAGCCGGCTTGCCGTACTTCAACACCACGCCCATCGGCCGCGCCGTCACCGGCACCATGCTGGTGTCCGCGATGAAGGAGGACGAGGTCCACATCTGGGGCGACGGCTCCACTTACAAGGGCAACGACATCGAGCGCTTCTACCGCTACGGGCTGCTGGTGAACCCCAAGTTGCGCATCTACAAGCCGTGGCTCGACCAGTCCTTCATCGATGAACTGGGCGGCCGCAAGGAGATGTCGGAGCTGCTCGAAAAGGCCGGCCTGGGCTACAAGATGTCCAAGGAGAAGGCCTATTCGACGGATTCCAACATCTGGGGCGCGACGCACGAAGCCAAGGATCTGGAGTTCCTCAACAAGGGCATCAAGATCGTGGAACCTATCATGGGCACGGCCTTCTGGAAGGCGGATGTGGAGATCCAGCCCGAAGAGGTCACCATCGGTTTTCAGGAGGGTCTGCCGGTCACGATCAACGGGAAGACGTTCGCCGACCCGGTGGAGATGGTGCTGGCGGCCAACGAACTGGGCGGCCGGCATGGCCTGGGCATGTCGGACCAGATCGAGAACCGCATTATCGAAGCCAAGAGCCGCGGCATCTATGAAGCGCCGGCGATGGCGCTGTTCTTCATCGCTTACGAGCGCCTGATCACGGGCATCCACAACGAAGGCACCATCGAGCAGTACCACACGATGGGCCGGCGGCTGGGCCGTCTGCTGTACGAAGGCCGCTGGTTCGATCCGCAGTCGCTGATGATCCGCGAGACGCTGCAGCGCTGGGTGGCCAAGGCCGTCACCGGCGAGGTGACGCTGGAACTGCGGCGCGGCAACGACTACTCCATTCTGGACACCAAGAGCCCCAACCTGACCTACAAGCCGGAGCGCCTCACCATGGAGAAGCACGAAGGCGCCTTCTCGCCGGCCGACCGCATCGGCCAGCTCACCATGCGCAACCTCGACATCACCGATTCGCGCGACAAGCTCTTCGTTTACGCCCACGCCGGGTTGCTGGCCCCGCAGACGTTTGAGGGCATGCGGCTGCTGGATGGGGAGAAGGAAGACTCCGAGTAGGCGATCTCCCGGCTCGCTTCCGCAGAAAACCGCGATTTGCGGCACGCCGCGCCGAATCGGACCACTGGCCTAAATCGAAAGCGTTGCGAGGCTCGGTTTCAAATCACGGAAGGCAGACTGGTCAGTTCTTCATGGCGGCGCTGGGCGCAGTGTTTGCGCACACCACGGGCTTCGCGGTGGACAGCCGCAGCGCGATCTACTGGATCCCTCTCTATGCGCGATGGCGCGATCGGGACCCGCCGACCTGCACTGGCAGTCCCGATCGCCATCCCGGTGGCCGAGCCGGGGCGCGGCCGCGGCCCGGTCATGGGATAATCAAGCCATGGAGCGAGCTAACTGGGTTGCCAAACGCCAATCCGATCCCATTCGGACGCAGATGCATTATGCCCGTAAGGGCATCATTACAGAGGAGATGCTCTACGTCGCGAAGCGTGAACGTCTCAGTCCGGATTTCGTCCGCGACGAAGTTGCCCGCGGCCGCCTGATCATCCCCGCCAACATCAACCACCTCGCGCTGGAGCCTATGGCCATCGGCGTGGCGGCTACGTGCAAGATCAACGCCAACATCGGCAACTCGGCCACCACGTCCGACATCCAGGGCGAACTCGAGAAGCTCCACTACTCCGTCAAGTACGGCGCCGATACGATCATGGATCTCTCCACCGGCGGGGACATTCCCATGATCCGCAAGGCGATCATCTCCGAATCCCCGGTGCCGGTGGGCACGGTGCCGATCTACGAAGCACTGTCGCGCGTGCGGCGAGTGGAGGATCTGAACAAGACGGTGATGCTCGAAGTGATCGAAGAGCAGGCCGAACAAGGCGTCGATTACATGACCATCCACGCCGGCATCCTGGTGCAGCACATCCCGCTGACGACGAAGCGGGTGTGCGGCATCGTGAGCCGCGGCGGATCGATTCTGGCCGAGTGGATGGTGAAGAACCATAAGCAAAACCTGCTGTACGAGTGCTTTGAGGAGATCTGCAAGATCTTCCAGAAGCACGATGTCAGTTTCTCCCTGGGAGACGGGCTGCGGCCGGGCGCGCTGGCCGATGCCAGCGACGAAGCGCAGTTCGCCGAACTGAAGACGCTGGGCGAACTGACCAGGATCGCCTGGAACTACGACGTGCAGGTGATGATCGAGGGTCCGGGCCACGTGCCGATGGATCAGATCCAGATGCAGGTGGAAAAGGAAGTGGAACTGTGCCATGAGGCGCCGTTCTACACGCTGGGCCCGCTGGTGACCGACTTTGCTCCGGGCTACGACCACATTACCAGCGCCATCGGTGCTGCGATGATCGGCTGGTACGGCGCGTCCATGCTCTGCTACGTGACGCCGAAGGAGCACCTGGGCCTGCCGAACAAGGAAGACGTCAAGCAGGGCATCATCGCCTACAAGATCGCAGCCCACGCGGCGGACATCGCGCGGCACCGGCCGGGCGCCCGCGACCGGGACGACGAACTCTCCCGCGCGCGCTACCGCTTCGACTGGAAGCGCCAGTTCGAGCTTTCGCTGGATCCGGAGACGGCCCGCGCCTATCACGACGAGACGCTGCCGGAAGACGGCTTCAAAGACGCCCATTTCTGCTCGATGTGCGGCCCGAAGTTCTGCGCCTACAACATCAGCCAGAAGGTGGAGGAGTTCACGCCGGAGCAGGCGCAGTCCGTGCTGGAAGGCAAGCCGGCGCCGCAGAAGCTGATCGAGATCGCGGGGGACTGATGGCCCCGGACGACCGGGTGCTTGTCACCTCGCTGGAGGACCAGACCCACCTGGCGGAATGGGCCGCCGCGCTCACGGCGGGGGCCCTGGTGGGAATCGGCACGCCGGAGCAGGTGCGCGCCGGGCGGCGAGTGTGCGCGGCCTTCGAGAATGTCATGTTTGTCGAGGGCAGCCGCCAGCAGATTCCCTGGCAGGAGGCGTGGTTTTCGCTGATCCTGGATCCTTCCCCGGACGAGCCCACCGCGGAGATGAAGCGAGTCTTAATGCCCGGAGGGCTGATCGGCCCGATTTCCGGCTAATCGTTTCGGCATTTTCAGCCGAAGCTACTATCTATGGAGCGGTTCGGAGTCGGGATTGCGTTGGTTCTCTGTGTACCCTCATTGTGGGCGGAGAATCCGGCGATCACTCCGATCTCTGACGCGAGGAGACTGGCACATCAAACGAGTCCGGCCGAACTGTGCCTGTCCGGAACGGTGACGATGGAGACCGGACTGCTCACCACATCCCAGGCAGATTTCTACTTCCAGGATGAGACGGGTGGAATCTCCGTCCATGGCGATGGCCGCCAGGAACTGCCGCGCGGCGCCGTCGTGCGGGCCTGCGGGCGGCTGCGCCTGCAGGAAGGGCTGGAACCGGAGCTTGTCGCCGCTTCGGTGGAAATCACCGGCAGGGCTCGCCCCCCGGCGCCGCGCAAGCTGAGCCTGGACCAGGCGTTCCGCGGCGAGCATGCCGGAGAGCTGGTGGTGGTGGAAGGCGAGGTAGTGACGCAGATGATCGCAGAGGAGCGCGACATCGCCTACCTTGGGCCGCATCAACCACCACTCCGCGTTTACGGCCGGCGGGCACCCAACCAGCTCTCGGTGTTACCGCATGTGGCTCCGATAGGCGCCCGGGTCACGGCCACAGGGATCCTGCTGCCGAGCGACAGGACGAGCTTCCAGATCCGCTGTCGAACCGCGACAGACCTCGGGCTGATGTCGCCGCCGGTCCCCGAGGAAGTGGAAATCCTGCGCATGGGCTTCATCGCCTGCGCGGGGCTGGTGCTGGCCGCCGTACTGTGGAGCTTCACGCTACGGCGCGCCGTCCGCCGGCAGACGGCCGAAATCCGCAGCCTCATGTTGCAGGCGCAGGAATCGGCCCAACTCAAGGCGGAGTTTCTGGCCAAGATGAGCCACGAGATCCGTACGCCGCTCAACGGCATCATCGGCATGACGGAGCTGGCGATTGACACACCTCTCTCCGTCGAACAACGGTCCTATCTCGAAACGGTGCGTTCGGCATCGCTTTCCCTGTTGTCGATCGTCAACGACATTCTCGATTTTTCGCGCATAGAGAAGCGCAACCTGCCGATTGCGAATGCGCCATTTTCACTGGTAGAACTGCTGGACAGCCTGCGGCCGATGTTCCAAATCAGCGCGACACGAAAGGGGCTGGAACTGGATCTGCGCGCTGAACCCGGCACGCCGGAGCAGGTCATGGGGGATTCAGCGCGTCTGCGGCAGGTGCTGGTCAACCTGATTGGGAACGCGGTGAAGTTCACGACACGCGGCTCCGTGCGGCTCCGGGTGCGGCCGGCTGGCGCGGGCCTGATCCGATTTGAGGTGATCGATACCGGAATCGGCATCGCGGAGGCGCAGCAGAGCCGGATCTTCGAGGCCTTCGCCCAAGGTGACGCGGCGATCCACCTCGAGTACGGCGGATCCGGCCTGGGCCTGGCCATCAGCGCTCAACTTGTGCGCCTGATGGGCGGCGAGATTGGAATCCGCAGCCAGACGGGGAGCGGCACCACATTCTTCTTCACACTGCCCCTGCCGGGGGTGGAGGTCCCACAGGGCCTCGAACCCGCTCCGGAGAAGACCTTCTCGGATTCACTATCCTCGATGGCCTCGATCCTGGTGGCGGAAGACAACCCGGTGAATCAGAAGCTGGTTTCAAGCCTGCTGCAGAAACGAGGCCACATGGTGGATGTGGCCGCTAACGGAGCCGAGGCCGCCGAGAAAGCCCGCGCGCGGAGCTACGACCTCATCCTGATGGATGTTCAGATGCCGGTGGCCGACGGGTTTGAAGCCACAGCCAGGATCCGCTCCTGGGAGAAGCAGAGCGGCGCGGCGCCGGTGCCCATCGTCGCGCTCACTGCCCACGCCCTGCCCGAGCATGCGCGGCAGTGCCGGAATGCCGGAATGGATGGGTTTCTGTCCAAGCCATTCCTGCCTGGCGACCTGGACTGCATCCTGCGGCAGCACATCCGCCGGCTGCCCGCCGGGGGGCGTGCGGAGTCGTCAGCCGGCCTCAACACGATATGATTCCGTCGAAGCGCTGTTTCCGAAGCGCTTCCGGAAGTCCCCATGCCATTCCTTGACCTCAACCGGCGCCAATGGTTCGCGCTTGCCGCCGGCGCCCTCACCGTCCGCGCCGCCAGCGCGGAAGAACTGGCCGATGAGTTCGCCGTTCCGCCCGACGCGGCGCGGCCCTGGGTCTACTGGTTCTGGAAGAACGGCAACATCAGCCGGGAAGGAATCACGGCGGACCTCGAAGCCATGCGGCAGGTAGGCATTGGCGGCGTGATCACCATGGAGGTCTCGCTCACCACCCCGAAAGGGCCGGTGGCGTTCTTCAGCACCGAATGGCGCGAACTGTTCCGCCACGCGGTGGAGGAGTGCGCGCGGCTCGGGCTGCAGATCGAGATGAACAGCGCGCCGGGCTGGACGGGGAGCGGCGGAGCGTGGATCACGCCGGAGCAGTCCATGCAGATGATCACGGCGTCGTCGACGCAGGTGCGGGGTCCGCGGAGTTTCAGAGGTGTCCTGCCGATGCCGGAGACGGTGCGGGAGTTCTACCGCGACGTGGCGGTGCTCGCCTTCCCCACGCCGCCCGCGCCGCATCGCATCGAGAAGATCCGCGAAAAAGCGTTCTATGAACGCGGGCCGTACTCGTCGAAACCGGGCGTGGCGCCATTTCTGGAGACTCCGGCCCGCTATGATGAACTGCCGGCGCAGGCCATCATTGCCGCCCGCGGCATCGTGAATCTCACGGCGAGAATGGAGGCGAGCGGCCGCCTGGCGTGGGATGTGCCGGATGGCGACTGGACGATCCTACGGTTCGGCCATACGAGTACAGGGCAGACCAACCGGCCGGCGCCCTCAGAGGGCCTGGAGTGCGACAAGCTGGACCGCTCCGCGCTGGACGCCCATTTCCGCCAGTTCACAGAACGGCTTCTGGCCGACGCGGGCGCGGCGCGCCAGGCGCTGGCCGGCACGCACTTCGACAGTTGGGAGGTGGGCGCACAGAACTGGTCGCCGGTTTTCGCCAGGGAGTTCCAGCGGCGCCGCGGCTACGATCCGGTTCCCTGGTTGCCGGTTTACCTTGGCATGGTGGTGGAGAGCCTGGAGCGGTCAGAGCGTTTCCTTTGGGACTTGCGTCAGACCGTCTCTGACCTGGTGGCCGAGAATCACGGCGAGTACATGGCGGAACTCGCCCGGCGTGCCGGGCTGTTCCTCTCGATCGAGCCTTACGACATGACGCCATGTGACGACATGACGCTGGGCGCCACGGCGGGCGTGCCGATGTGCGAATTCTGGAGCGGGCATTTCGACGCGCGGTACAGCGTGCGGGAAGCCACCTCGGTCGGGCACGTTTACGGCCGGCCCATCGTGGGCGCGGAGGCGTTCACCTCCGCCTATCAGGACCTATGGAAACTGCACCCTGGCGCGATCAAGCACATCGGTGACTGGGCCTTCAGCGAGGGCGTCAACCGGTTCGTCATTCACCGCTCCGTACACCAGCCGTTCCCCAATGCGCGGCCTGGGTTGACGCTGGGCCAGCACGGCATCCACCTGGAGCGCACGCAGACCTGGTGGAGTTACTCGCAGCCCTGGCACCGCTACACGGCCCGCTGCCAGCACCTGTTGCGCCAGGGCGCGTGGGTGGCAGACGCGCTGTACCTGAGCCCGGAAGGCGCGCCCAACGTCTTTCAGCCGCCAAGGCTTGCCCCGCGCGGCTACAAGCTGGACGGATGCACCCCGCAGGCATTGATGAAGCTGGCCACGGTGCGCCAGGGCCGCATCGCATTTCCCGGCGGCGGGGAGTACCGCGTGCTGGTGCTGCCCGAGTTGGCGGCCATGACGCCGGAACTGCTGGGGCGTATTCGAGCGCTGGTGGAGCAGGGCGCCACGGTGGTGGGTCTGCCGCCGGAGAAGTCGCCGAGTCTCGCGTCGTTTCCGCAGTGTGACGGGGCGGTACGGCAGACCGCTGCCGCCGTGTGGGGGGATGCCCCCAAGGCCGCGGGTCTGGTGGAACGGGGCGTTGGACAGGGGCGGGTGTTTTCGGGGCGGGCAGTGGCGGCGCGGCGCGTGGCCGCAGGCGCACAGCCGCCGGTGTATCGCGCACAGGCGATCTGGTCAGTGAACGGCAGCCGCGAGTTCCACCTCACGTTTGACGCGCCAGCCGGGCTACCCTTTGCACGCGCGGAGTTGCACGCCGCTGGCGCCATCACTCTGACGCTCAACGGCAGGAGCGTGCCCGTGAGCTGGGTGGAGCAGGTGCTGGACCGCCCACGGCTGCAGGGCTTCCGCCGGGTGGACATCTTCGATCTGAAGCCGTACGTGCGGGCGGGCGCGAATGAAGTGACGGTCCGTGTGGGCGCACAGGCGGACTTTCCGGACGAACTGGCGGGCGGAATCGTGCTGGGCGAGGGGACGATTCTGACCGGCAAGGATTGGACTGCCGGCGGCGCCGCGGTGGAAGTCCGCCAACCGCTGCCGCTCAACTTCACCTGGATGCCCGCGCACAGCGAGATCTACCCGCCCGCCGAAGCCGTGGAAGAGGTACTGCGCCGCGTTGGCGCCGGGCCGGACTTCACCGCCGACGCTCCACTGCGCTTCGCGCACCGGCGCGCGCCGGGCATGGACCTCTATTTCATGAGCAGCGCGGAGCCGCACTCGGTGGAGGCGGCCTGCACATTCAGAGGGGGCCATGCCGCGCCCGAGCTATGGCATCCGGAGACAGGCGAGATTCGGCCGCTGCAGGCCGCGCAGGGGCAGGCGCAGGGCGTCACCGTCGCGCTGCGCTTCGACCCCGGGGAGAGCTACTTCGTGGTCTTCCGTGAGAACGCGCGGCGCGCGAAGCGGGCAGCGAACTTTCAAGAGATGCGCGAGGCGCTGACGATCGAGGGCTCGTGGTCCGTGCAGTTCGACGCGAAGCTGGGCGGTCCGGCGACGGCCATCGAGTTTGGCGCGCTCGAAGACTGGTCCCGCCGCGCCGAGCCGGGCATCCGGCACTACAGCGGCACGGCCGTCTACCGGAAGCGCATCACCGTGCCTGCCGCGATGGCCGGCCGGCCGTTGCTGCTGGACCTGGGCAAGGTGCACGAGATGGCGCGAGTGAGGATCGATGGCAAGGAAGTTGGCGTGGCGTGGCACGCGCCCTTCCGCCTGCCGGTGCAGGTGACGGCCGGCGAGCATGAACTGGCCATTGAAGTGGTGAACCTGTGGCCGAACCGCATGATCGGAGACGCGGCCCTGCCCGAAGACGCGGAGTGGACGGAGAAGGGCCGGCTCCAGGCGTGGCCGCAGTGGCTGCTGGACGGCGAGGCGAGCCCCGCGGGGCGCATTACTTTCACGCACGTGCGCACGTATTCGAAAGACGCGCCCTTGCTGCCTTCGGGGCTGCTGGGGCCGGTGCGGCTGTTGGAAACCGCCTGAACGGCGCGCCGCTCAGTAGTAGCCGAAGCGGCGCGCGAACCAGCCCTTCACCATCTGCGCGAGCACCATGTAACCGGCGAGGATCGCTACCAGCCAGCCATAGTAGGCGGCCGGCAGGGGAGTGAGCCCCAGCGCCCGCCCGAAGGCGGTGAAGGGGATGGCGAGGCCCGCCAGCATGACGATCAGCGTTAGCGCGATGACCGGCGCGGTGGCGCGGCTTTCGAGAAAAGGCAGCTTGCGAGTGCGGATGATGTGCACGATCAGAGTCTGCGAGAGCAGCCCTTCGACGAACCAGCCGGTCTGGAACAGCGACTGCGACTCCGGCGTTCGCGCGCCGAAGACGAACCAGAGGAGACAGAACGTGGCGTAGTCGAAGACCGAGGAGACCGGCCCGAGGAACAACACGAAGCGCGCAATGGCGTCGACGTCCCATTTGCGGGGCTTGCGGAGGTACTCGTCGTCGGTGCGATCGAAGGGGATGGCGGTCTGCGAGAAATCGTAGAGCAGGTTCTGCACCAGCAGTTGGACAGGCTGCATGGGCAGGAAGGGCAGCCAGGCGCTGGCGCCCAGCACGCTGAACATATTGCCGAAGTTGGAGCTGGTGCCCATGCGGATGTACTTGAGGATGTTGCCGAAGGTGCGGCGGCCCTCGAGCACGCCCTCTTCGAGAATCATGAGGCTCTTTTCGAGCAGGATGATGTCGGCGGATTCCTTGGCGATATCCACCGCGGTGTTCACGGAGATGCCGATGTCGGCCTGCCGCAGGGCCGGGGCGTCGTTGATGCCGTCGCCGAGAAATCCCACGACGTGGCCGCGCGACTGCAGCGCCGCGATGATGCGGGCCTTCTGCGCGGGCGAGACTTTGGCAAACACGGTGGCTTGGCCGGCGGTATCGGAGAGCGCCGCGTCGTCGAGCATGTCGATCTCGTGGCCCAGCACAATGCGGCTGGCGTCGATGCCCACTTCGGCGCAGATGCGCGCGGTTACCACTTCGTTGTCGCCGGTGAGGATCTTCACCGCCACGCCGTGGTCCCGCAGCGCGGCGATGGCCGGCGCGGCGGACTCCTTGGGCGGGTCGAGGAACGCCATGAAGCCGGCGAGGATGAGATCGTTCTCATCGTCGATGGAGTACGCGCCGCGTCCAGGCGCGAATTTGCGGTAGGCCACGGCGATGACGCGGAAGCCTTCGCGGTTCAGCCCCCGGGCCATGCGGCGGGCGTTCTCGCGGATCTCGTCGGCCAGCGGAACGAGCTGGCGGTCGACGTCCACCAGCGAAGCCATTTGAAGCACTTCCTCCACGGCTCCCTTGGTCACGAGCATCTCTTCGGAACGGGGCGTCTCCACCACGACGGACATGCGGCGGCGGCTGAAGTCGAAGGGGATTTCGTCCACCAGACGGTAGTCGGTGGCGAGGTGCAGCCCCTCGGCCACCTCGGCGTGCCGGAGCACGGCGACATCGAGCAGGTTTTTGAGCCCCGTCTGGTAGTAGCTGTTCAGGTAGGCCAACTGCAGCACCTTCTCCGAGTCGCGGCCCAGTAGGTCCAGGTGGCGCTCGAGCACGACGCGGTCCTGCGTGAGCGTGCCGGTCTTGTCGGAGCAGAGCACATCCATGGCGCCGAAGTTCTGGATGGAGTGCAGGCGCTTCACGATCACCTTCTTGCGAGACATGTTCACCGCGCCGCGCGCCAGGTTGGCCGTCACGATCATGGGGAGCATCTCCGGGGTGAGGCCGACGGCCACGGAGAGCGCGAAGAAGAACGACTGGCCCCAGTCGCCTTTCGTGAACCCGTTGATGAGGAACACGACCGGCACCATCACCAGGGTGAAGCGGATGAGCAGGCGGCTGACGCGGCTGACACCGCGGTCGAACTCGGTCTCCACACGCCGCCCCGTGACCTGGCCGGCCAGGCCGCCGAAGTAGGTGGCCGCGCCGGTCTGGATCACCAGGGCTACACCAGTACCGCTGATGACGTTGGTCCCCATGAAGCAGATGCAGGGGTGGTCCAACTCGTTCAGGGGAGAATCCGCGGCCGGTCCGGCGAACTTCTCCACGGGGAGCGATTCGCCGGTGAGCGCGGCCTGGCTGACGAAGAGATCCTTGGCCGAGAGCAGGCGCACGTCGGCGGGAATCATGTCTCCGGCCGAGAGATGCACGATGTCGCCCGGCACGAGTTCATCCACGGGCACCTCGGACTTTACGCCGCCGCGCGTCACCGTGGCCGTGGTCTCCACCATCGCCTTCAGCTTTTCGGCGGCCTGTCCGGAGCGGTATTCCTGGAGGAAACGCAGCACGGCGCTGACCAACACCATGGTGGAGATGATGGCGGCAGCCTTGAGGTCGCCCGTCAGCGCCGCCACGGCAGCCAGGGCGAGCAGCAGAAGGATGAACGCGTTGTTGAACGCATGCACCAACTGGGTCCACCAGCCGGATGCTTTTTCCTGCACCACGGTATTGGGCCCGTGCGCAGCCAGCCGCTGCCGCGCCGTTTCGGCGGCGAGGCCGTCGAGCGTGCTGTCATAGGCGGCCAGCACCTGGCCGGAATCCACCAGCAGCGCGATGGCGGGAAGCAGCGCGCCCCGGTTGCCGGCGGTGCGCCGGAGTTTGTTCTCCACCCTGTTGTCCACGAGCAGGTTGAGCATGGTCGTGCATCTCCTTTCTCATAGCCGCAATTCGGCGATGAGGCGGCGCCAGCGCGGGCTGCCGCTTCACACGCCGATCGTGCGCGCCGGGAAACGCGACGAGCTACGAGGCCGTGCAAAGGGGCGCGCCGGTTCAGGCGGGCCATTGAGGTGGGATGAGCGCTTGGCTGGCGGGCCGCCGCGCGACGTCTTCATTCCGTCGCGGGAGGCCGGCCCGGCGCCCTAGGGCAGGACGAACGAGATCAACCGGTCAACACACGCGACTGAAGAAAAGGACGCCCGCGGCGAACCCACCAGCAAAGGGGGCTCGTCCCGCAAGGTCATCGAACTACTGCCATCAGTCGTCTTCATACGATTTGTCTGGAGCTTTGAGCTCCACGCCCAGGATAGCCCGGCCTGCGAAGACCGGTCAACCAGGCGCGGCATTTTTGATCGCTTCGTGCGCGCTCACGCCGGATTGCGCAGCAGGTAGACGGCGACTTCGGCCATGAGGTTGGGCATGGCGGTGCCTCGGGTGTGGCCGGAGAGGAACATGCGCTTTTCCACGGTCCAGTGCTGGTCGCGCATCGATTCCTCGAAGTCCTCGATGGTGAGGAAGTGGACGTTCGGCGAGTCGTGCCAGCCGTAGGGGAAGAGGCGGGTGCGCGGCGCGCCGCCGCTGAAGAGGTGGCTCAGCCGGACGCGCCAGTGGCCGAAGTTCGGAAACGCCACCACGGCATAGCGGCCGATGCGGAGGATCTCTTTGAGTACCTCCAGGGGGTGCCGCAGCTCCTGCAGGGTCTGGCTGAGAATGACGTAGTCGAAGGCGCCGTCCGGGTACTCCTTCAGGCTGTTTTCCAGGTCGCCCTGATAGACGGTGACGCCGCGCGCGATGGCCTGCTGCACCAGTTCACGCTTCAACTCCACGCCGCGCGCTTCCACGCGCTTGTTGGCCTTCAGCCACTGCAGCAGAGATCCGTCGCCGCAGCCGAGGTCGAGCACGCGCGCGCCTTCCGGGATGAGTTCGCTGATCAGGGCGTAGTCGCTGCGCCCCAGCACTTCCCTCACCTGCATGGGACACCTCCGCGGAACTCCCGCTGGCAGCGGCTTAGGAAGCCCTTCACAATCTCGGTCTGCTCGCCTACGTCCACCAGGAATGCGTCATGGCCGTAGTTAGAGGAGAGCTCGCAGTAGGTGACGTCGTGGTTCCTGCTTCTCAAAGCGTTCACGATCTCCTGAGACTGGTAGGAGGGGTAGAGCCAGTCCGAGGTGAAGCTGATCACCAGGAAGCGCGACGTGGCCCGCTCCAGAGAGGCGGCCAGTGAAGGCGCATCCGCTGAGAGGTCGAAGTAATCCATTGCCTTGGTGATGTAGAGGTAAGAGTTCGCGTCAAAGCGGCCGACGAACTGGGAGCCGCGGTAGCGGAGGTAGCTCTCCACTTCGAAGTCGACCTCGAAGGCGTAGCTGAACTCCTGGCGGTTGCGCAGGCGGCGGCCGAACTTCTCGCGCATGCTCTCGTCGGACATGTACGTGATGTGGCCCACCATGCGCGCCACGGACAACCCACGTGCGGGCAGTTTGCCGCCGTAGTAGTCGCCGCCGGCGAAGTCCGGGTCCATCATGATGGCCTGGCGGCCGGTTTCGTTGAAGGCGATCTGCTGCGCGCTGTGCCGCGCGGTGGAGGCGATGGGGATGCACGCCTCGACGCTCTCGGGATAGGCCACGGCCCACTCCAGCGCCTGCATGCCGCCCATGGAGCCGCCGCTCACCGCCAGAAGCCGGGCGATGCCCAGGTGGTCCACCAACTGCTTCTGCAACCGGACCATGTCGGAGATGCTGATGCCGGGGAATCGCAACCCATAGGGCCGCTGGCTACCCGGCTCATCCGAACTGGGGCCCGTGGTGCCCCGGCACCCGCCGAGCACGTTGGAACAGATGACGAAGTAGCGGTCCGTGTCGAACGCCTTCCCGGGCCCGATCATGTTGTCCCACCAGCCCGGCTTGCCTTCGTGGTCGATGCCCGCGGCGTGGGCGTCGCCGGTGAAGGCGTGCAGCACCAGAATGGCGTTGGTCCTGGTCTCGTTCAGACGGCCGTAGGTTTCGTAGGCCACCTGCAAGCCGCGCAAAGTCTCACCCGAGTCGAGCAGGAGTGAATCAAAATGGGCGAACTGCGTTTCCGTGGTCATCGGGCTATCGAATCTTCATCTTAGCGTGACCCACACCGAGGTAGCCGATTGTTGTGAACGAACAGGTCGGTTGAAACGTATATGTTGCATGCCGGTTCTCGCCGACGCCCGCCTCGCCGTGCGCCAAATCCGCCGCACCGCCGGATTGAGCGCCACGGCGATTCTCTCGATTGCGCTTGGGATCGGCGCCGCAACGGCCATCTTCAGCGTGGTGCATGGCGTCATCATCGATCCGTTCCCCTACCGTGACGTCGATTCGCTGGTCTCCATCGCCGTGCGCAATCCTGCCCAGCGCGGGGCCCGCACAGGCTACACGGTGGACCAGTTCCTGGAGATCCAGCGCCGCAGCCGCATCTTTACCGGTTTGACGGTCTCTACCATCTCAGACGTTCTGTGGGCCGGCGCCGGAGACCCGCAACAGTTGCGCGGGAACCACACGACCTTCCACGGCCTGGAATTGATGGGCGTAGCGCCGGTTGCCGGGCGGATCTTCACCGAGGCCGACGGCGCGGACAACGCCGAATCCGTGTGTGTGCTGGGTTACCGTTTCTGGCAACGGCAGTTCGGCGGGGACTCCGCGGTGGTGGGCCGCACCCTTACTTTGAACGGCAAGCAGCGGACAGTGGTGGGCGTCATGCCTCCGCGTTTCATGTGGCGCGGCGCGGACGTCTACCTGCCGGTGCACTTCCGGCAGGGCGAGTCTCCCGAAGGCGTGAGGTACACGCATGTGCTCGGGCGATTGAGGCCGGGCGTCACCGCGGCGGAAGCGGAAACCGACCTGCGGCCGATCATCGAGGACTTGAGCCGCAGCGAGCCGGGCGCGTTCCCGGAGAAGTTCAGGGTGGGCCTGATGACGTTCGCGGAGACCTTCCCCAGCGGCATCCGTCGCGAGCTATACCTGCTACTGGCCTCCGTGGGCCTGCTTTTGCTGATCGCCTGCGCGAACGTGTCGAACCTGTTGCTGGCGCGCGGGCTGGCCAGAGGCACTGAGATGGCGGTGCGGCTCTCCGTGGGCGCGCCGCGTGGGCGGCTGATCTCGCAGTTGCTCACAGAGAGTGTCGTGCTGGCGCTGGTGGGCTGCGCGTTGGGGGTGCTGCTGGCATGGGTGGGCATGAAGGCGATCCTGACCGTGGTGCCGCCCTTCACAATTCCCGACGAGAGCGAAGTGCGGATCCACCTGCCGGTGCTGGGGTTCTCCCTGGGGCTCACCGTGCTTTCGGCGTTGATCTTCGGCCTGGGACCGGCGATCGCCGCAACGAAGTCGAACCTGACGGATGCATTGCGCTCGGGCGGAAAAGGCGCGGTGGCGGGCCGCGGCCACGGCCTGGCGCGCGGCGCCCTGGTGGTGACAGAAGTGGCGCTCTCCGTCGTTCTGTTGACGAGCGCCGGGCTGATGGTCCGTTCGCTGCTTGCCGCCGAGGGCGAAGAACTGGGCATCCGGACCAACAGCCTTCTCACACTGCGCGTGCCGCTCTCCACCACGCGCTACCCGGAGAGCGGCAAGCGCGTTGAGACCATGGAGGTTCTCCTGGAACGCCTCAACACGACGCCCGGGATTGTGGAAGCGGCGGCCAACACCTCCTGGCATCCGCTGGGGAACTTCTCGGCGCCCGTCCTGGTTCCAGCGCGCCCGCAAGCGCAAAGCCCGCGCGTGACGCTGAACCCGGTGAGCAGCCGCTACCTGAGCGTTTACGGCATCCCACTGAAGAGCGGCCGCGGCCTCACGCAGGCCGACGTCAACCAGCAGCGCCATGTGGCCGTGGTCAGCGAGCGCTTCGTGCGTAGCTTATTCCCCGACGGCGCGGTGCTTGGGCAGTGGATCGACATTCCGGTGCTCAAGCAGCCGCCGGTAAAGCTCGCCGACGCCCGCCTGGAGATCGTCGGCGTGGTGGCGGACACGGCGGGCGGCGGGCTGGAAGAGCAGCGGCCGGAGCTGTACCTGCCGCACTCGTTGATCGGGTTGTCGGAGTGCCTCACCATTCGTTCGGCGGCAGCAGATCCGATGATGGTTCTGCCAACGGTGCGTGCGGTGATCCGATCGCTCGACCGGGACCAACCGGTGACACAGGTGCGCACGGTGGAAGCCCGCATCAGCGAAGAACTCATGGCCAGCCGCCGCTTCAATGCCGTGCTGTTTGGCGTCTTCTCGGTGCTCGGTCTCACGCTGGCGGCAGTGGGCATCTACGGCGTGATGGCGAACTCGGTCAGCCGGCGGACCAATGAGATCGGCGTGCGGATGGCGATGGGTGCGAATGAGTGGGACATCTACCGGCTGGTGATCGGAGAAGGAGGCCGGTTGCTGGGGGTGGGCGTGGTGGTGGGCTCGCTTGCCGCGATTGCCTCCGCGCGCCTGCTGACGCAATTGGTGTGGCGGGCGCGGGTCTTCGATCCCATCACCATCGGGGCGGTCGCGTTCCTTTTGGTGGCAGTGGGCCTGGCGGCCTGCTGGCTGCCGGCGCGGCGCGGCTCCCGGCTGGATCCGATGAGCGCACTGCGCTCCGAGTGACCCGGCCGAAGGGCCGCCCCTATAATCAAGAGACGATGCTCTCCCGGCGAGCGCTGCTGCGCACGGCCGCCTCGACGGCCGCCACCCCATTCCTGCGAGCCTCCGCGAAGCGCCCGAACTTTCTCTTCGTCCTGGCCGACGATCAATCGTATCCCCATGCCGGCGCCTACGGGTGCCCCGGCATCCGCACGCCCGCCTTCGACCGCGTCGCCCGCGAAGGGGTCCTGTTCCAGAACTCCTTCTGCGCCTCGCCCTCCTGCACGCCTTCGCGCAGCGCCATTCTGACGGGCCGGCGCATGTGGCAACTGGAAGAGGCCGGACTGCTCTACGGCACCATGCCGCCGAAGTACCCGCTGGCCACGCATCTGCTGGAGGACTCCGGCTATCACGTCGGCTTCACCGGCAAGGCGTGGGCGCCGGGCGACTGGCGCGCGGCCGGCCTGAAGCGCCATCCCGTGGGCAAGGAGTACAACTCGCGCCTGCATGCCGTGAAGCCGCGGCCTGGCATCGATCCAAGGGACTATGCGGCCAACTTTGCGGACTTCCTCGCCGCCCGTCCCGCCGATGCGCCGTTCTTCTTCTGGCTCGGCTCCACGGAGCCGCATCGCGCCTACGGCAAGGGCTCCGGCCTGGCCGCCGGACACAAGCTCGATGAGGTCCGTGTCCCCGCCTACTGGCCGGACACCCCAGAGACGCGCAGCGACATCCTCGACTACTACGCCGAGATCGAGTGGCTGGACCAGCAGCTTGGCCGAGCGCTCACTCATCTTGAGAAGGCGGGCGAACTCGACAACACCCTCATCGTGGTCACCAGCGACAACGGCATGCCCTTCCCCCGTTCCAAGGTGAACCTCTACGACCGCGGCGTGCACATGCCGCTGGCGATGCGCTGGGGCCACCGCATCCGGCCCGGGCGCACGGTGGACGACTTCGTCGAGCACACGGATTTCGCGCCGACTTTTCTCGCCGCCGCCGGCCTGGCGCCCGCGCCTGGCATGGCCGGACGCAGTCTGCTGCCGCTGCTCGATTCGACACGTTCCGGGCAGATCGAGCCGCATCGCGACGCGGCTTTCACGGGCTTCGAGCGCCATGTCATGGCCCGCCCGGACGGCGCCACATACCCCATGCGCTCCATCCGCACGGACCACCACATCTACATCCGCAACTTCGCGCCGGAGCGCTGGCCCACCGGCGGCGATTTTCTCTCTTCCAACCGGACGCCGCACGGCGATGTCGACGCGGGCCCCATCGTGGATCACATGCTCGAACCGCAGACGCGAGAGCGGTTCCCGCGGCAATATGAACTCTGCTTTGGAAAGCGCCCGGCGGAGGAGTTCTACGACCTGCGCAGCGATCCGGACCAGGTCAACAATCTCGCCGCGAAGAACCCGCCCGAGATGGCCGCGCATCGCCAACGGCTCGAAGCGATGCTGCGCAAGACGGGCGACCCGCGCATCGAAGGCCGCGATCCGTGGCAGAACTATATCTACTACCAGTCCGGCGGCTACGGCGCGTCGTTCAACCGCAGCCTGCCGGAGGCCGAGAGAGCCAGGTTCCGCGAATTGCCGCGGGCCAAGCCCGAGTAGCCGCCGCTCAGCGTCCGAGGCCGCCCGCGCGGAACGGCACGCTGACGCCTACGGTGAGCGCCCCGCCGGCGTGCGTGTCTGTGCCTCGCACATAGGCCGTGTAGTTGGCGAACAGATCCACGCGGTCGAAGGAATAGGAGAGCCCGCCGCCGGCGCGCCAATGATTGTCGCGCAGCAGCCGGTCGTGTTCGGCCAAGCGCTCAGGGGTGTCGATCTCGCCCGGAAAGACCAGGCCGGACGGAGGCAGGGAACCGCTGCGCAGGCCACCATGCGTCCGCTGCCAGCCGGAGTAGCCGCGCAGCACCAGCCGGCGCTTCACGACGTAGTTGCCTTCCACGGAAAAGTTGCTGCGGTTGTTGGGCAGGTCCAAGGAACGTTCCACAAAGGCGTAGGTGTAGCGTTCCTGCACGGTGAGGTTCTCGGCGAGTCTGTCCAGACGCTGGCCCGCGTCGAGGCCCAAGCGCACCTCCTTGAGGTTCCGGCCCAGCGTCGCCTCGCCGCGGTAGCCGTAGCTGTGGCTCGGCACGCCGGCGGAGATGAGCGGCGTGAGAGCGAAGTTGCCGTTCAGCAGGTTGTAGCGCGCCGAGAAGCCGAAGTCCTGCCAGCCCTTCTGCCAGCAGTGGCACTGATCGATCGGGAGGTACGGAAATGGCGGAGGCGGCGGATTTGAGTCGGTGTATTTGGAGAAGACAAACGGCAACCCGACCGTGAAGGAGAGGCGCTGGGTCAGCGCATAGTCGCCCTCCACAAACACGGCCATGTTCAGGCTCTGCCCGCCTTCGATCAGGGTCCCGTCGGTGAGCCGGTGCCCTGAATTCCCGATGCGCTGATAGCTGATGGTCACCGCGCCGGAGCCGGCGGGCGGCGCCCAGGCCTGGCCCGCTGCCGTGAGACACACGACACCCAGGCACAACAACTTCGCCCGAACTACCGCGAGGCTCATATCGACGGGTAGGCCGCCTTCGAGTGCGTCTTCCTTTGAGCTGCCAATGCCTGGTCCACCGCGTCCAGCACAGCCGGGCCCTTGGCCGGGGCCTTCAGCACCACCGGATACTCCTGCCGGCTGCGCTTCCATTCTTCCTCGGAAGGATTGGCGACGACAGGCATCAGGCTGGAGCGCTGCGGCAGCCTGCGTCTGGCGGCGGAGGCGTCGGCAATGCCCACCACCACCAGGTCCCAGCCACCCTGGCTGAGCGCACGGTCGAACTCCGCGGCGGTTGCAACTGTCGTCGGGCGGTAGCCGTTCTTCCTGAGCACTTCTTCGATGCCGGCGCCGCGCCCCTGTGGCTGGCCCAGTAATCCGCTGTAAATCAGAATGGAGGCGGGCTTGCGGGCCAGGGGCGCGCGCTGAAATCGAGTGCCCCGGCTCACTACCAGGAACTTGTCACCGCACGCCGGCAACTCCTCTACGCACCCGAGACCAAGCAATAACGCAACGGCCCCAACCAACAGCGTCTTCCGCATACGCCTCATTCCTCCTGAACTCACGCACCCAAACCGACCTGCCGGACCAGTTCCTGGAAAGCCGGCTCCTGCCGGAATCCATCCCACACCCGGTCCACTTTCAGGAAGACCACGCCGGGCGAGCGATCCTCCAGCGCCAGCCGCAACTGTTCCAGCGCCTCATCCCGACGGCCCAGCCGCGCATAGCCACGGGCGAAATCGAGCGGGGAGACATAAAAACTCGCGGCCGCCCGCTCTTTCAATCCCTCGATCTCGATGGCGGCACTCAACCGCAGCATCTCGGCATAGCCGCGCTCGCCGCGGGCGGTGGCGGCCAGGCTCCGGACGCGGCCATCGTCAGCGCCGGACATCGCGTAGCCCGTGGCCACCAGGGCGATGGCCTCATCGAATCGCTTTTGCGCACGCCGTACCTCGGCCAGCCCGAAATACGACCGGTCTTCCTCCGGAAAATCCCGCATGATCGCTTCGTAGATCGATGCCGCTTCGTCCAGCCGGCCCAGGCAAGCGAGCATGTCCGCTTCCTGCCTGCGCCAGGAAGGAGAGATCGGGTCAAGCGACAACCCCTTCCGGATGAGGCGTAACGCACCCTCGGCATCCCCGGCCGCCCAACGCTCCATGGCATGGCCGCCTACCACTTCCACCGCCCGCGCACCCACTCCGCGGGCACTGATCTCGAACTCCCGTTCGGCGGCCTCCCAATCCCAGCGGTGAAAAAGGGCCTCGCTGGCCAGTTCCAGGTGGGGCTCCGCCAGCAAGCCGTCGAGCACCAGAGCCTGCTGCGCGTAACTTCTCACCAGCGGCCAGGCATCGGCCGGCCGCATATAGCCGTCCATCGCCGTGACGGAGTAGTTTGCCGCCAGCATGCCATAGGCCAGAGCGAATTTCGAGTCCAGCTCCGTGGCCTGGATCAGCAGTTCGCGCGCGGTGCGGTAGCCCTCTTCATCGCCCTTCTCCTGGTGGAACAGCGCCCGCTGGTAGAGTTCGGCGGCTTGTGGGTTCTGGGTAGTGTGGCGCGCCAGGCGTTGGCGGTCCGGGCCGCTCAACTTCAGCCGGATGCCGTCATCCACGATCGCCGCGGCGATCTCGTCCTGCAGCCGCCAAAGTTCGCCGGCATGGCGGTCGTAGCGCTGAGTCCAAAGCACGTTGCCGCGGCGGACATCCACTAACTCCACGCGAACGCTCACCAGGCCGGCCTGGCGCACGACTTTGCCGCTGACCACAGCATCCACTTGCAGCTTTGCCCCCAGGGCCCGCGGCTCCGCGCCGCCCCCCTTGAACCGGCCCACGGCACTGCTCGGCCGCACAGTCAACGCCGGCACCTCGGCAACCTGCTGAATCAGACTGTCCGTCAGGCCGTCGCTCAGGTCCGCCAGCTCGGCATCGTTGGCGGCGCTTTCAAAAGGCAGGATCGCCAACACCCGGATCCCGGTGTCCCGCATCCAATAGAATCCGGCTCCCGCCGCCAGGCCGGCCGCCGCCGTGCCACAGGCGGCCAGCAGCCAGCGCCGGCTCTTTGCAGGCTCGGGCGGTTCGTCCCGCGGGATTTCAGCCGGCTCCTCTGTCCGCCAAGTCACCACCACCTCCGGCAGGAAGCGGTAGCCCCTTTTCGACAGGGTTTCGATGTACCGGGGCTGGGCAGCTTCGTCGCAAAGCGCGCTACGAATCTGCCGGATGCACGAATTCAGCCCAGCGTCGAACTCCACCGTGACGTCGCCGCCCCACAACTCCTCCTGGATTCGCTGCCGCGTGATGAGGAGTCCGGGACTGGATGCCAGCAACGCCAGCACCCGAAACGGCTGCGGCTGCAACTTCAGCGGCAGGCCGTGTTTGCGCAGCTCACTCGTCATCAGGTCGAGTTCATATGGGCCAAACCCCAGCAAATGGGCCTGTCGACTCATGGCCTCACTCCAGTAACCCGTGACTTTTCAACCACTTGGACCTTCAGATAAGGCTCAGAAAGTATTCATGACGGAAATGCCCAGGTTGACCGGATACTACCACAAAACGACGCCGACGCCAATCTGGGGCATGAGCTTTCACGGTGCCGGCGCCGCCCACCAACCAAAGGAGTACTAGATGAAAACCCTTCACCGAAACGGAGCCAATCTTCTGGGAACGGCTCTTGTGGCATGCCTGATTTTGAACCCGGCGCAGGCCCAACAGGGCTCCGCCTGCGGACCGCAGACATATGGCAAGTTCACCGAATGGTCCGCACCAGTGAACTTGGGTCCGGTCGTCAACTCGGCATCGGGGGACCAGTGGCCGGCACTGTCGCCCGATGGTTTGAGTCTCTATTTCGCCTCCGGCCGGGCCGGCGGCCAAGGCGGGCAGGACCTGTGGGTCACGCGCCGGGCCAGTGCCAGCGAACCCTGGAGCGAGCCCGTCAACCTGGGCCCGGGCATCAACTCCGACACGCGCGACAACTCGCCGGTGATCAGTTCCGACGGCCACTGGCTGATCTTCGGCAGCCGGCGCACCGAAGGCCGCTGTTTCGAGGACAGCACCAACGAGTTCTTCATCGCCCATCGCGCGGACATTCACGACGACTTCGCCTGGGAGGTCCCCATCAACTTCGGCTGCGAAGTGAACGGCCCAGGCGAGAATGCCGGCCTGGCGTTCTTCGAGGACATCGCCACGGGCACCACCACCATGTACATCGCATCCAGCCGGCCCGGCGGACCCGGCCCCTGGGATATCTGGTCCAGCACGCGCTACTTCTACGGCAACTTCTGGCCGCCGGCGATCGTGCCTGAACTCAGTTCGCTGCGCCAGGACGGCTCGCTCGCGGTGCGCCGCGACGGGTTGGAGATGATCCTCACCTACGACGCCGAGAAGGTGACGGTGAACAGCGATTTGTGGGTGGCGACGCGGGAGTCCACCTCACAGCCATGGTCCGCGCCTGTCAGACTCGGTCCTGACATCAATACCGCAGACGACGAGAACTTCCCCGCGCTTTCCTGCGATGGCACAACGCTGATCTTCGCCTCCAACCGGCCCGGCGGCATGGGCGGCGCGGACCTTTATATGTCCACCCGCACGCGGATTGAAGATCCGCCGGCCGCGGTCCCGGCAGCGAATCAGCGGAAGAGCTTGGGCGCGAACTCGTTGAGATAGTTCCGCCAGTTCACCCAGGTGTGGCCGCCGGCCGTTTCCTCATAGACCGGCTTGAAGCCGTGCTTCTCCAGCATGGCGATGGTCGCTTTCGTCGAACCGAGCAGGAAGTCATCCTTGCCGGTGGCGAACCACAGGAGCTTCAAGCCGGGCTTGAGCTTCGGGTTGTCGAGCATCGCCAGCCGCTGCTGCTCCCATTCCGGCGGAACCGCCGGGACAGGGGCGGCAGCGCCTGGAGTGGCCGGGCGGCGCATGCCAAAAACGCCGGAGCTGTAAACGCCGACGTAAGCGAACTGGTCCAGACGGGACATGGAGATATTCAGCGTCTGCATGCCGCCCATGGACAGGCCGGCAATGGCGCGGCTCCTGCGGTCCTTCAACACGCGGTAGTGCTTCTCAACGTAGGGCATCACGTCCTGGGTGAAGTCTTTGGTGTAATCGTCCATGCCGGAGATGCCGCCAGCCGTGCTGGTGTGGCCGGCGGGCATTACCACCACCATCGGCCTGGCCTTGCCCGCGGCGATGAGGTTATCCAGAATGTAGCCGGCGCGTCCAACGCTGGTCCAGGCGTCATCGTTATCGCCGGCGCCGTGGAGCAGGTAGAACACCGGGTACTTGCCCTTGCCCAACTCATAGCCCGGTGGCGTGTAGATGTGCATGCGGCGATAGCGGCCGAGCGCGGATGAAAGGTATGGGACCTCCGCCACAGCGCCGTGCGGCACCTTGCCGGCGTCCATCCACTCCGCGCCCGGCACGTAGACCATGCTCGATACGCTGGTGTTCGATTCGCTGATGACGGCGTTGCGCGGATCCACCACCGGCACGCCATCCACGACGAAGCGGTAGCGGTAGGCGCCCGGCTCCACCGGTTCGGTGGACGCTTCCCACACGCCGTTGGCGGCCTTGGTGAACTGCGGGCCGCCCTTGGGCAGATTCAGGATGTCGCCGGCGCTCAATGCCACGGTTTGCGCCTTGGGCGCGTAGATCCGGAAAGTCACCTTCCGGTCCGCCTGCACCTCGGGTGAGACCACCTGCGGAGGCTGCGCTGGCCGCTCCTGAGCGGTCAATGCCCCCGCCAGCAATCCCATCGCCAACCACTTGCGGACATGCCTTGGGCTCATGAGGACTCCATGCTCTGAGATGAGAATGCCTAGAGGATATCACCAGACGGCATGGAGCTGAGCCTCGCGCGCTCCCGCCGCCGGCGCGCCGCGATACACTTCGAGTTCGCATGAAACTCGCGGTGATTCTCATGATGCTATCCGCCATCTCCCCGGCACAGGACCGCTCCGTGCGCGTCGCGGTCTGCCAGATCTTGTGCATCGACGGCGACCGGGAGGGCAACTTCCGCCGCATCGAATACGCGCTCGAACAGGCGCGCGATGCGAAGGCGGAAATCGCCGCCTTCCCAGAATCCGTCGTCCTCGGCTGGGAGAACTCCGAAGCCCACCGACTGGCGACGCCGATCCCGGGCGCCGACAGCGACCGCATCGCGGCGCTGGCGCGCCGCTATGGCCTCATGATCTCCATCGGCCTCGACGAGAAGGACGGCGCGCGACTCTACGATTCCGCCATCCTGGTGGACCGCACAGGAAAGCTTCTCTGGAAGCACCGCAAGCTCAACGTTCTCGCCCATTTGATGGATCCGCCCTATTCGGAGGGCGCCATCGAGGGCGTGGGGGTTGTCGAAACCGAACTTGGGCGCATCGGCCTGGTTATCTGCGCCGACACCTTCCGGGAAGAGATCTCCAAGCGCATCGAGACCCTGACGCCGGATCTGATGCTGGTGCCCTACGGCTGGGCCGCGCCGATGGACGAGTGGCCTGGCCATGCCAAGGAACTCGAAAAACTGGTGAAGGCCCGCGCCGCGCGGTGGAGGTGCCCCGTGGTGGGCACGGACCTCGTCGGCCAGATGAGCAATGGCCCGTGGAAAGGCCGGACGTACGGCGGCGCCAGCGTCGTCGTGGATTCCTCCGGCCAGTTGCTGCATCTGCTGCGCGACCGCGACGTGGAAGTGCGCACCGTTACGCTGCAACTGCCTCCGGCGCGCCCAGCCGCCGGCCGCTGAACGCTAATGCTTGAGCAGCCAGGCTATTTTTTGAGAAGCCACACTTCGGCCAGCCGCGAGTGGCGGCGCCAGTTCAGGTGCTCTTCCCCGGTAGCCTTGTCCCAGGTGAGCACCAGCTTGAAGTCCTTCAGTGCTGAGGCGGGCACGGGGAACTCCTTGTAGTCCGCCATCTCCCTGCCGTCAATGGTGGGCTGGATCTTTTCGCCGTCGATGCGCAGCAGCGCCTGGCCGTAGCCGGTGGTGCGCACCACGTAAGCCGCGTTCGGATCCAGACCTTCGTAGACCATCTCCTTCGGCCACAGCGTGACCTGCCAACTGAGGCGGGCACGGCTCTTGCCGTTGTCCCACCACCAGAAGAGCGGGGTGCAATCCTCACCCTCGCAGTGCGCCACGTGCGGCGCTTTGCGCAGGTTGCCCACGTTGTCGTAGAAGCTGCCTTCGCCGGGGTTCTCCCAGCGGGCCAGTTCCAGGAGGCGCTTCACCTTGGCGGCCTCGTCCGGCATCTTTCGCACCTTGGCGAATTCGTCCTCCAGCCACCAGCGGTTGTTCAGCGGACTGTCGATGAAGTCGAGCACGGCTCCGCGCTCGGCGCCGCTGGCGTTGTACTTGTCCACGCTGGTCTGCAGGCCGATGGACTGATACAGCCTGTCGCACAGCTCAATGATGCGCGCACGCAGTTCAGGGGCGGCGGGGCGGTCTACGGCTTCGTTGAGCGTGGCCGCCGCGGCGGCGATGGCCTTCTCTGAGCCAAGCTGCTGAGCCTGGGCGAGGATCGTGTTGGCCTTCTCCTCCAGCTCGATGTCCTGGATCAGCCGGCGGCGCACACGGGCGTCGTAGTTCGCGCGCAACAGACACATCTGCCAGCGCCAATTGCCGG
This sequence comes from Paludibaculum sp., assembly GCA_029973955.1. GTDB lineage: Bacteria > Acidobacteriota > Terriglobia > Bryobacterales > Bryobacteraceae > Paludibaculum. The sequence goes on from JARKQJ010000051.1 coordinate 42,899, forward strand.
CGAGTTGCGGAGAGCGCTTCTCAAGATCGTTCCAATGACGCAGCGTGGATTCGACTGACCCGTTGGCGACGAGCGAGCCGTTCCAATTCCGCTCGAGCGCGAGGATCAGGTCGGCAGCCTCCTCCGCGTTTTCAGACGAGAAGAAGTAGCGGCAGTATTCGATGACAACATCGCGCACCGGACGCGACGGATCCCAGGCCAGCGAACTCCAGAGCACCTTGTTTACGTCGTCATGCACGCCGTCGGAGTAGGAGAGGAAGCCGATACTCATCGCCGCATAGCGGTTGTGAATGGCGGCATATTCAAAGGGGCGGGGATTCACGGCTTCGCGGCCCAGGGTGAGCGCGTAGGCCTGATCCCATTCGGGCACTTCATACTGGCTGATCTTGTTGTGCGTCACATCCGGATAGAGGCGGATGGGCACTCGGCCGGCGATGCGCGCGTATTCCTTGGGAATGTCCGGACTGGAAGGGCCGTTGACAATGCCGCCGAACCAGGAGGGCACGCCCTTGTCGATCCACTGGTAAACGAATTCGGCCTTCTTCTCGTCGAAGCCCTGGAGTGAGAGCCAGATCTTGGCTTTGGGGTGGAAGGGCTTCATCTTCTCGGCGACCTTGGCCAGGTAAGGCAGCATGAGTTCGGGCGGGTTGTCTCCCGGATCGCCGCCCGGCACGAAGATCGCGGTGAGAAACGGCGTGTCGCGGAAAAGCTGCTCGAACTCAGCCAGGAGCTTCGAGTTCTTTTCCTGGTCGTTGAGATCGTGCGTGATGGGCGTCCACTCCCAGAACTGCTGGCCGTAGCGCTGGCAGATCTCGCTCATGGCGCGGTTCATCACCGGGCGCGGGATCTTCATCAGCGGATTCTGGCGATTGTCCTGCGAGGGGATGTTCTCAATGGCGTTGGAGCCGAAGACGGCAAGGTCGCGGATGTACTGTTCGAACTGCGGAATGGTCCACGCATCCCAGGAATTTGCCGTGGTGCGATAGCCGATCTGGTGGCCGCGCAGCGCGGACTTGGGCGTGGTTTCTATCTGCGTGGCATCGTCGATCGCGAGCTTGCCCTGGCCCCACGCAAGGTGGCGCAGCAGGTAGCCGGTGCCGAACAGCGCGCCCGGCGCATCGTTGGCAGCGATCCACACGACGGGCTTTTCGCCTGCCTGTACCTCCACCCGATACCCTTCCGCGCCGGCGCGAACCGCCTGCGGCTGGCGCGGCCAGCCCGGAACATTCGCGGCTGCTGTGATGGCGATGGCAGGGCCGGCGGCGGGGAAACTGGTCACCACGGGCAGGCGCAGACCGGTACGCTTCTCCACCTCCTCGGCGAGCATCTTCGCGGCGGTCTGCTCGGGGGCGGGACGCGTGCCGGGACGCACGACGATGGAGGCCCGGCTGAGATCGAGATTGGCGGCAAACGAGGCCGAAGCGGCGAGAAACAGGATTCCGACGGTGAAACGCATGTCCTTTCCAATATCGCACCCCGCGCTTCCCAGCCGCGAATGAACGCAACTTCACCAGTGTTACTAGAACAACAGATTGGCTCCGAAATCGGGGGTGCGGCCCTGCCGGATCTCAGCCTTCCACGCATCCAGCCTGCCTCGATCCAGCTTCCAGAACTCGCCGCAGAGATCCAGGTATTGGGTAACAGTGCCGGCCTCCCCGACGGCCAGCAGGTCCCGGGCCAGGGCCATATTGGGGCCGAACGAGTTCAACTGCGGAGATCCGGGCGTCTTCCCAGCGGCCAGCAGGAATTGCTTGGCTTTCTCCACATCACCCTGATGAAGCGCTACCCGCCCAAGCACCACATTGCCCTGATGGATGGAGTTGCCAGGGCTCCACCCACGGGGCTCCGCGGTAGCCAGTGCTAGAAGTTCAGCACCGTGCTCGGCAGCTTTTGTGTACTCGCCGGATTCATACGCAGCCTTGGCGGCATCCGCCAGCAGCGACGGCCGGGCCCCGGCGGCGCCTTCCACCCCAGGGCCGCCTCCAGACGGCTGTACGCCTTGGCACGGAGCATCGCCGCGGTTGCCTGGTCTCGTGCACGCCGCGCCTGGAAGGTGTAGTTCTGGGCCAGGCTCATAGCCACCATGACGGACTGCGGGTCCTTCGCCATCGCACGCTCAAACAGGCCACCCGCTTTTTCGAGTTCCGAATTGTTGAAGAACCGGCCCGCATTCGCCAACGCCGCTGCGCTGGCTTCCTTCGTGGAGACCACCTGGTCCCAGGCCGCCGCGACCTGGGCGTAGCCGGGAGGGTCCACCACGGCATGAATGAAGCTGTCAGGACTTCCGGCCAGCGGATCATCCGGGAAATGCTGCACCAGCCAGAGAATGTGACCGCGGCGCTCGTCCTTGAATTTCCAGATGGACCCAGATTGCGCCGCCGCGCGGGAGTAGTAGCTGATGAGCGCGGTGCGCGCGCTCCTGTCGTCCGGGTTGGCCTTCAGCGAATACTTTAGTCGCGGCGGGGGGCGGGGTCAAGGGCCGGCACGGCAGTTGACGCCGGGCTCGCCTTGCTTCAAGATCGGTGTTTCTATGTTTCAGATCCGTGCCTCCGCTTTGCCCGTCGTCTTCTGTTCGTTGGCGTGGGCCGCGCCTCCGGCATGCTCGTCGTTCCGCGTGGAGGGCAGCGCGGTGCTGATCTCCTGCGAGGGCGGCAGAGTGGTCCGGCTGCAGGCGGAAACTCCGGCTCTGCTGCGCGTGCGGGTCTCTCCGGACGGCGAGTTCCCACTGCCCTTGACGGTGCGCTGGGGCTTCATCAAAGACGATTGGCCGGCGGTACGCGTCACCGCGCGCGATGAAGGAGCGAGCATTCACATCCAGACCGGCGAACTGCAGGTAGTGGCAGACAAGAAGCCGTTCGCTCTGAGGGTGCTCGATGCGCAGGGCCGGGAGATATTCCGCCAAATCGGAGACTCCGAATTCGCCATGCAGCCCGACGAGCACTTTTATGGATTGGGCTTTCAGCGCACCGCGTTGGATGTCCGCGGCAAGAAGCTGCAATGGTGGCGCGCGTTCCGCTCCGGCGAGGCCACCGTGCCCTTCTTTCTCAGCACCCGCGGCTACGGCTTCTACTCGAACAACACGTTCCGCCACGTATTCGATTTCACCGGCACCGATCGCTACAATGTGACGGCCGATGGCGGCCAGCAGGACTATTACCTCTTCCACGGACCGTCGTTCAAACGCATTCTGGATCTCTACACGCAGCTCACCGGCCGGCCCTGGCTGGCGCCGCGCTGGGCGCTGGGCATCGGCTATCAGTCGCGTTACCTCATCGAGCAGGATGGCGTGATCCAAATAGCGCGCGGCTTCCGCCGCGAGGACATACCCATCGATTGGATCGGGCTGGAGCCCGGCTGGGAAGACGTGCCCTACCGGATGAAGTGGAATTGGAGCCCCAAGCGCTTCCCTGCCCCGGACGCCATGATCCAGGAACTCGCCGGGATGGGCATCAAGATGGGGCTTTGGGAATCCGGCGACGCGCCGAAGAGCGGCTACACGGACGAGTCCGTGCGCAAGGAGTGGTACCGCCCCCGCATCGATGCGGCAATCAAGAAGGGCATCAAATTCTTCAAGCAGGACGACCCCTATCCGCGCATGATCAGCAGCCAGGAGATGCTCGAACCCGAATTGAACAAGAGCCTGGGCGGCTCTGGCGTATTTTCACCAGCAGAGATGAACAACCTCACCAACTCGCTCTACAGCGAGACGGCGATGAAGGAGTATGCGCGCGTCACCGGCGAACGCACGATGATCATGTTCAACGGCTACAATTCGTCGATCGCCTCGCACCGCTGGCCCTTCACTTGGGAGGCCGACTTTCCGCTGGGCACCGGGGCGCTGAGCGCGAGCCTCTCCGGCCACTCCCTGGTGAGCACTCGGGACCGCAACGAAGCTACCGATGGCATCCACGTCGGCTACCTCGCGCCGTTCGTCTATCTCGAGTCCTGGGCCTATTACAAAGAGCCCTGGCTCTATTCCGAGAAGCTGCTCGACATGAACCGCTACTATGCCAAGCTGCGCTACCGGCTGATTCCGTACCTGTACGCGTCGGCGCGCCAGTCAGTGGACGCAGGCCTGCCCGTGATGCGGCCCATGCTGCTGGAGTTTCAGAACGACCGCGAGACGCTCAACCTGTCGTCGCAGTTCATGATCGGCGACTCGCTACTGGTAGGCTCCGCCACGGCCAAACTCACCAGCGGCGCGGAACAGCTCACCCCGGAAAAGGCCAAGGCCGAAATGGGCGGCACGCCGCAAATCTATCTACCCAAGGGCCGCTGGTACGACTTCTGGACCGGGCAGGCCGTGGAGAGTGCGGGCGAATGGCGTAAGGCATCGTGGCCCAAGGAGGCCGGCGGACCATTGTGGGTGCGGGGTGGAGCGATTCTGCCCATGGGCCCGGTGACGCAATTCGAGGGGCAGGAGCCACTGGAAGTAGTGCGGCTGGACGTCTACCCTGAGGGTCTCTCGAAGGCCGTGGTCTATGAGGACGACGGGCGCACGTACAAGTACAAAGACGGCGCGTTCGCAAAGACGGAAGTGACGGCCGAGGAGCGGCGTGGCGGGTTGCGAATCGCCATCGGCGCGCGCCAGGGCACCTTCGAACGAATGCCGGCGAGGCGCGGATATCTCGTGAGCGTACACACGACAATGACGCCCACCTCGGTGCTGGCCGCCGGCAAGCGCCTGCCCCAGGCGAACTCGAAGGATCACCTGCTGTATGCGACGTCCGCCGCGGGCTGGAGCTATGAAGGCGGCACACTTTGGATCAAGCCGGCGGCAGGCTGGCACTACGGGTATGACGAGCGCGGCGCGGGCAAGGACGTGGACCGCGACACGCCCGTGTGGGACGCAGGCGCCGCGGCTGAGGCGATGGCCGTGACGCTGGACATCAAGCTGGTCCCCACGGTGGAGAAGAAGCCGGTGTTCGGCCCGCCCACCGAGATCAGCCTCGATGCAGCGCACAGTCTGCTGGTGGCGGACTCGAAGAGCGCCACGGAAATCACCGCCACGGTGCGGGACTCCGCGCAACGCCGCGTCCACGCCGGCAGCACGGCAGTCCACTTCGAAGTGCAAGGCCCGGCCCTGCTGAGCTGTGGCGCGAAGAGCTGCGAGGTGAAAGCCGCAAACGGCGAGGCGAAGCTTCACGTGCGGGCCACTGACGGAGTGGGTCCGATCCGCGTGCTGGCCTCTGCCGCCGGGCTGAAGTCCGCGCAAGCGACCGTCACCGCCGTGACCGGCAAACTCCGCCTGCAGGCAAGCCCGCCGGAGCGCGTGAAGCTGAACTCGGACGGCGCATGGCTGCCGCTCCGCATCACCATCTATGCCACGGTACAGTCCGGCGGACAGCGTGTGAAGTCGGCCAGCACGAAGGTCCGTCTCCATGTGACGGGCGGCTCCGGCAAGGTGCCGGAAGACCTGGAAGTGGAAGCCGAGGAGGGCATCGCGGTCTTCCCCAACATCTTCTTCGAGAAACCGCCAAACTATGTAGTGCACGTCTCCGGGCCAGGCCTGAAGCCGGCGCAGATTCCGGTTTTCTAGCCGAACCACTTTTCTAGACAAGGAAGACAAAGATGCTTTTCAGATGGATGGCCGCGGCCGCCCTGCTCGCAGCAAGCCTATCCGCCCAGACGCTCTTCACCAATGCCGCCGATTTCGGCTTCAAGCCCGAAGCCACGGGCATGGAGAACGCCCGCGCGCTGCAGAAGGCCGTGGACCGCGGCGGCACCATCGTCGTCAGCCACCCCGGCACCTACCTGATCGCGGACACGGTGCTGCTGGGCAGCCACACCTCGCTCATCTTCGGCAACAACGTCTTCCTCAAAAAGGTGGCGGAACAGGGGCCGTTCACGCACGTTCTGCTGAACAAAGGCGCGCTCACCAAGACGTGGGACGAGAACATCACCGTGAGCGGCCTCCAGATCATCGTCAACGGCGTGGACGTGCGCAACTGGAAAGTCTACGGCCTGCACGGCCAGATCGCCTTCTTCTATGTGAAGGATCTGAAGATCGAACGCTTCCGCAGCCTGGACCTCGGCCGCCTGCAGTACGGCATTCACGTCTGCACCTTCGAAGACATCCTCATCGACGACGTCATCATCAAGGGCGCCAAGGACGGGGTGCACCTCGGCCGCGGCCGCCGCTTCACCATCCGCAACGGCGTCTTTGAGACCGGTGACGACGCCGTGGCCCTCAACGCGCACGACTACTCCGTGGGCAACCCCGAACTCGGATGGATCGAAGACGGCCTCGTCGAAAACATGCACGACCTCTCCAACCCCGACCGCGAAATCGGCTACTTCTGCCGCATCCTCGCCGGCGCGTGGGTGGACTGGCACGAGGGCATGGAAGTGCAGCAGTCCGACACCGTCGTCTCCGGGGGCCGCCTCTACCGAGTGCAGATGAGCCCGGACGGCAAGGTGTTCAAATCCACCACGCGGCCCACACACACCAGCGGCGCCGTGGTGCTGGACGGCATCAACTGGGGCGTTGTCCAGGACGACGTCACCTACACCGCCGGCGTCCGCAACGTCACGTTCCGCGACATCTATCTTTCCAAACCCCGCGTCGGTTTCTCCATCCACTACGACAACGACCGTTACAGCCGCTCCTACTACCCCGGCGCCGAGGTCCCGCGCCAGGAGAACATCCTGCTCGACAACGTGCGCGTCCTGTTCGACAAGCCCGTCGACCTGATCCAGATCAAGACGCCCGTCGACGTCGTCACCGTCGTCAACTCCGCCCTCCGCAACAACGGCGTGGCCTTTTACAGCAACAAGGCCATGCAGGACTACGGCCGCACGCGCCTCAACTTCGTCGGCTGCAACTTCGCCGGCGCGCCGGGCCAGAAACTGGTGATCAACCGCGTGCCCGGCAAAGTGATCTCGCTCAAGACCTCATCGAGCGTCGAAATGAGAGACGGCTTCACCGCCGCCGTAGCCGCCGGCGAAGGCTCCATCCAGGTGGACTCCGACCTCACCGGCCTCCGCAAGTGAACCCGCAATCGCGATATGTTGGAATCCCGCGCCCCGGCGCGGCCTGTGAGGTTCTCATGAGATTCTGTTGCGCACTCCTGCTCTGCCTGGCCAGCCTCAGCGGCCAGACCTATCAGCCCAATTGGGATTCCATCGACAAGCGGCCCATGCCCAAGTGGTTCACCGACGCCAAATTCGGCATCTTCATCCACTGGGGCGTCTACGCCGTGCCGGCCTACGCGCCGGTGATCCCCGGCAAGCTCGCCTACTCCGAGTGGTACTGGAACGCGATGACCAACGGCCGCGATAACCCCAAGGCCAACGCCGTGCAGAAGGGCACCTGGGAGTTCCACCAGAAGGTCTACGGCGCCAACTTCGACTACAAGGATTTCGCGCCGCAGTTCAAGGCCGAACTCTACGATCCCGACCACTGGGCCGACGTCTTCGCGCGCTCTGGCGCAAAGTACGTCGCGCTCACGTCGAAGCATCATGAAGGCTTCACACTGTGGCCGAACCAGCACGCGTCGCAGTCCTGGGGACGGCCCTGGAACGCCATGGAAGTCGGCCCGCACCGCGACATCCTGGGCGACCTCACCGACGCCGTCCGCCGCAAGGGCCTCAAGATGGGTTACTACTATTCGCTCTACGAGTGGTACAACCCCATCTGGAAAACCGACAAGCCGCGCTACATCCGCGAACACATGGTGCCGCAGTTCAAGGAACTCGTTACGCGCTACAAGCCCTCCATCATCTTCAGCGATGGCGAATGGGACCTCACCTCCGCCGAATGGGGCACCCCTGCGCTGATGGCGTGGCTTTTCAACGAATCGCCCGTCAAAGACGAAGTGGTCATCAACGATCGCTGGGGGAAAGAGTCCCGCCACAAGCACGGCGGCTATTGGACCACCGAATATACGCCCGGCATGGCCAGTGGCGCGCATCCCTGGGAAGAGAACCGCGGCATGGGCTTCAGCTACGGCTACAATCGCGCCGAGCAATTGAAGCACTACCATACGGGCCGCGAACTCGTCGTGATGCTCGTCGACATCGTCAGCCGCGGCGGCAACCTCCTGCTCGACATCGGCCCCGATGCCGACGGCACCATTCCCGTCGTCATGGAGCAGCGTCTCATCGAGATCGGAGACTGGCTGAAGGTGAACGGTGAGGCCATCTACGGCACTACCACATGGAAGACCTCGCGCCAGTGGAGCGCCGGCGAAGTGCCCAAAGTCGACTACAACAAGGAGTACGAATCCGACTACGACGTCACCAAGCTCGCCGCCAAGCCCGCCGCCGGCAAAGCCGGCATCGAGGCGTTCTTCACCGCCAAGGGTGACGACGTCTTCGCAATCCTCCCCCGCTGGCCCGGCAAGAAGTTCGTCGTGAAGGATCTGCCTGGCGTGAGCAAGGCCTCGCTGCTCGGTACCAGCACCTCTCTGAAGGTGAAGAAGACCAGCGGCGGCGTGGAAGTGGCACTGCCCGAGTTGCCGGAAGAACTGCTCGCCCAGCCGGCCTGGGTTCTCAAGCTGAGCAAATGACGCCCGCTGCCTTGGCACGGACTCTTGCACTCTGGCTGCTGGCAGGCTCGCTCCTGCCGGCAGCCGACCTCCCGCTCTACGTCTTTGACAACGGCACCGGCCGCGGCGTGCTCAGCTATGAAGATCAGGCCGAGCTGGCCAGACGCACCGGCTACGCCGGCATCTTCTACTCCGGCACCAAGGACATCCCGCAAGTGCTGGCCGCTCATCAGAAGCGCGGCCTCAAGCTGGTCGGCATCTACACCGGCATGAACGTCTCCGACGCCAAGCCCGGCTACGACCCCGGCCTGCCCGCCGCCATCCAGCAACTCAAAGGCAGCGGAGCGCTCATTGCGTTCACCATCAACGGCAAGTCCGAACAGGGCGACGAAGTTGCTCTGCCTGTGCTGCGCGAGGTCGCGGACATGGCCGCCGCCGCGGGCCTTCAGGTGGCGCTCTACCCGCACTACGGCTTCCATGTGGCGCGCATTGAAGATGGCCTGCGACTGATCAGCAAGGCTTGCCGCCCCAACGTGGGCCTGGTCTTCAATCTCTGCCATTGGCTGCGCGGCGGCGACGAAGCCAACATGGCGCAGCGCCTGAAGGAAGCGCTGCCTTACACCAAACTGGTAAGCGTCAACGGCGCCGATCACGAAGGCGATTGGGACAAGCTCATCCAGCCCTTGGACCGCGGCTCGTTCGACGTGCGCGGCTTCGTCAAAGCCTTCCGCGACCTCGGCTACTCGGGCCCCTTCGGCCTGCAGTGCTACAACGTGCCGGGCGATCGCGAAGAGAATCTGGTCCGCTCCATTAAGGCCTGGCGGGCGTTTTAGGGAACCGGAATGGCGGCGAGGTGCGTCAGATGAAAATGATGACGCGCAGGCATTTCGTGTTCGCGCTGCAGCAGGTGCCGTCGTTCCGCGTGTCGGCCCGGGCGGTGGTGGTGCCGGTAACCGTGCTCAATTCGAAAGACCAGCGCGTCGCCGGCCTCGAAAAGGCGGACTTCCGCCTGCTCGACAGCGGCGTGGAGCGTGACTTCGTGCTCGAAGAGATGAACGCGCCCGTCTCCGTGATGCTCGCCGTAGAAACCGCCGCCACCAGCACCCCAGCTCTCGAGAAGCTGCGCAAGTCCGGCGGCGTCTTCGAACCCCTGGTCGCGGGCGCCCGCGGCGAACTGGGCCTCATCACTTACGATCACGAAGTGCGTCTCGTCGCTCCGCTGTCCGATCACAGCGCGCTGTTCGACTCCGGCATGCTGGCCCTGCGCGCCACCGGCGGCGCCGGCCGTATGCACGACGCCGTCATCGAGGCCGCCCGCCTGCTCAAGGAGCGCCCCTCCGAACGCCGCCGGATCCTCATCCTTGTCGGCGAGTCGAAGGACCTTGGCAGTAACGCCAAACTCGACCGCGCCATCGACGCCGTCCAGACCGCCAACGTCGTCGTCTACGCCGTCACTTACTCCCGCACCACCACCGCCTTCACCACGAAAACCCCGCCCGCATCCAACGGTGGCGGCACAGCCGACATCCTCGGCGGCTTGCGCGAACTCTGGCGGCTCGGTAAGGCCGACAGCGCTGAGGAGCTGGCCAGGTACACCGGCGGCATGAAGGGCTCCTTCACCAGCCTCAAGGGCCTGCAGGCGGCCGTGCAGCGAGCCGGCGAAGAGATCCACCAGCAGTACCTGCTCACTTTCGAGGCCCGCGACGCCAGGCCCGGTGAGTATCGCACCATCACAGTCGGCGTCAACGGCCATCCCGGCTACAAGCTCCGCCACCGGCCCGGCTACTGGTTCGCCGCTGAAGGTTGAGCCGCGGAGCCCGCAGCTGTGAGAAAATAGGGCTTGTTGCTCTGATTTCCCACTCTTCTGCAAAGGAAACTCCTCATGACCGAAATCGTTGATATCGTCTCGCGTGAAGTACTCGATTCCCGCGGCAACCCCACCGTGGAAGCCGACGTTTATCTCTCCAACGGCAGCATGGGCCGGGCCGCTGTCCCGTCCGGCGCCTCCACTGGCGAGAACGAAGCCTGCGAACTGCGCGACGGCGACAAGAGCCGTTACCTCGGCAAGGGTACCCTCAAGGCCGTCAAGAACGTGACGGATGAGATTCTACCCGCGCTGCTCGGCATGGATGCCGCGGCCCAGCAGGAAGTGGACGCGAAGATGATCGAAGTCGACGGCACGCCCAACAAGAGCCGCCTCGGCGCCAACGCCATCCTCGCCGTCTCCATGGCCTCCGCCCGCGCCGCCGCCGACGCCTTCGGCCTCCCGCTCTACCGCTACCTCGGCGGCGTCAACGCCCGCACCCTGCCCGTGCCCAACATGAACATCATCAACGGCGGCGCCCACGCCGACAACTCCGTTGACTTCCAGGAGTTCATGATCAGCCCCCACGGCGCCGACACCTTCTCCAACGCCATCCGCATGGGCGCCGAGGTCTTCCATAACCTCAAGACCGTCCTCAAGGGCCGTGGCTACTCCACCGCCGTCGGCGACGAAGGCGGCTTCGCCCCCAACCTCAAGTCCAACGACGAAGCCATCGAAGTCATCCTCGAAGCCATCGTCAAGGCCGGCTACAAGCCCGGCGAGCAGATCTCGATCTCGCTCGACCCCGCCTCCTCCGAGTTCTACGATCGTTCGAAGTCCAAGTACGTCTTCAAGAAGTCCGACAAGCGCGAACTCTCCTCCGACGAAATGATCGCCTTCTGGGCCAACTGGTGCGAGAAGTACCCCATCCTCTCCATCGAAGACGGCATGGCCGAATTCGACTGGGACGGCTGGAAGAAGATCACCGATCAGCTTGGCAAAAAGATCCAGCTCGTGGGCGACGACCTCTTCGTCACCAACCCCGCCATCCTCGCCAAGGGCATCGAGCTCGGCGTCGCCAACTCCATCCTCATCAAGGTCAACCAGATCGGCACCCTCACCGAGACGCTGGAAGCCATGGAAATGGCCTTCAAGGCCCGCTACACCTGCATGAGCTCCCACCGCTCCGGCGAAACCGAAGACGCCTTCATCGCCGACCTCGCCGTCGCCACCGGCTGCGGCCAGATCAAGACCGGCTCCGCCTCCCGTACGGACCGCATGGCCAAGTACAACCAGCTCCTCCGCATCGAGCAGGAACTCGGCGCCACGGCCCGCTACGCCGGCCGCAAAGCGTTCCACCAGTAAGGAGCCGCAATGTACAAACTCGTTCTCATCCGCCACGGCGAAAGCACGTGGAACAAGGAAAACCGCTTCACCGGCTGGACTGACGTCGATCTCTCAGAGAAGGGCGTCCAGGAAGCCATCGAAGCCGGTCAGGTGCTGGCCAGGGAAGGCTTCCAGTTCGACCTCGCCTACACCTCGGTCCTCAAACGCGCCATCAAGACGCTCAACACCGTGCTCGATCAGATGGACCAGCTCTGGCTGCCCGTCGAGCGCTCCTGGCGCCTCAATGAGCGGCACTACGGCGGCCTCCAGGGCCTCAACAAGAGCGAAACGGCCGAGAAGTTCGGCGAAGCCCAGGTCAAGATCTGGCGCCGCTCCTACGACGTTCCGCCCCCGGCCCTCACCGCCGACGACGAGCGTTACCCCGGCCACGACCGCCGCTACGCCGACCTCCCCAAGGAAAACCTCCCGCTCACCGAGTGCCTCAAAGACACCGTGGCGCGCTTCCTCCCCCTGTGGCACGAATCCATCGCCCCGGCCATCAAGTCCGGTCAGCGCGTGGTCATTGGCGCCCACGGCAACAGCCTTCGCGCGCTGGTGAAGTACCTTGACAACGTCAGCGACGCCGACATCCTCGAGCTCAACATCCCCACGGCCATGCCGCTGGTCTATGAGCTCGACGCCAACCTCAAGCCGATCAAGAGCTACTATCTGGGCGACCCGGAGAAAGTGAAAGCGGCCATGGAGGCGGTGGCCAAGCAGGGCGCCAAGAAGGCGTAGAACCCACAACAAAAACCACCGAGGAGAGCCCGCCGGCAGCGGCGGGCTCTCCTCTTTTCCGGCGTCCCAACAGCTGTGCCGGCTGGCATCGCAAGTGTACAAATCGTACAATTTGTACAGGAGAGTGGGACATGACACGATTGAGCGTTTCCAAGGCCCGGGAAGAGTTTCCTGAGATTATCAATCGCGCCGCTTATGCCCGGGAGCGCACAATCGTTTCGCGCCGCGGCAAAGATGTCGCGGCGGTCGTCTCGATTGAGGATCTCCAACTGCTGGAACGGCTGAGCCAGGAAGAGCGCGACCGCCTCGACCTGGAAGCCGCCCGGGCCGCCCTAAAAGAGGCCAAAGGTCGCAAGCGTCGTTCGCTCCGCGAGTTCCTCGCAGAAGCGGGGGGCTGATTCCTGCCATATCGCCTCGAGTTGACGCCTGCCGCGGAAAGAGATCTGCGGAAATTGGATCCGCCAGTGAGAAGCGCACTCGGCCGGGAACTCCTCAAACTGGAAGAGAACCCGCGCCCGCGTGGCGCGGAGATGCTCACCGCGACGGATCGAATCTATCAGCGACTTCGGTGACGGCAGCATAGACTGCTCCGCCTGGGGGCGCGGCAAGCACTCGAATTGGAAAGACCGTAGAAACCTGCAAGAATGAATTGAGATGGACTACTTTTCGCCGGCGCAATGCGCCGGATACGTGGCCCTGGTCCTGGGAGTTGGGGCGTTCCTGAATCGTGACGATAAGCGGATGAAGCTGCTGCTTTCCGTGGAGAGCGTCGTCTATGGCGCCCACTATTTCATGCTGGGCAATCTGGCCGCCGCCGGCTCCGCCGCCATTTCGGCCGGCAGAACCTATCTATCCATCAAGACCCGCTCCCTCTGGCTCGCGGCCATGGCCATCGTCCTCAACCTCGGCGTCGGGCTCAAAATCGCCGCCACCGGCTTCGCCTGGCTCCCCATCATCGCCTCCTGCGCCGCCACCATCGCCTTCTTCACCCTGGACGGCATGAAACTGCGCCTCGTCCTTCTCACCACCACGCTGATGTGGCTCGTCAACGGCTATTTCAGCCGCTCCATCGGCGGTGTGGTGCTGGAATCGCTCATCGCCACTGCCAACGCCACAACGCTCGTGCGCATGGGCCTCGAAAGAACGCGGGCCAACGCGGATTAACCCTTCCGTCCCTTTACTCGACCGGCTCCAACCAAAACAGTCGTCCGATCGATCGATCCCACATCACCGGTTGGTTACCATCCATGCCCACGACTTCGGTCGAGTGTGCCGCGAAATCTTGCCCGCCGCCGATCGATTCCCACTGGATTGAAGTCTTTTCCGAATTGGCCTCGCGTGATCCAGGCGCGCTTCCGCCCTTCAATCGGTATAACCCGTATCTCATGCGGCCTGCCTCGTCAGACCTCAGCGGTCGCAGCGACAGAACCAATCCAAGCTGACCAGCCGCAAAGCTGTACGAAACGCCTTTCGCATTCGCGGCCGACGAAAACCGCCATGTTTCCTTGCCATTCTTGTCTGCCAGCACCAGAAGATCGCGTGCGGGCAGACAGAGCAGTAACTTGCCTTCATCAATCAGAAGCAGGCGGGCCGGTCCATTTGCCGAATTGAGCACTGGCCCACTCCGATTGGCATCCCCCTCCACCGCAATGCCCCGCCACTCCAACCTGCCACCTGGTGAGTACCTGTAAAGAACCTCGCCAGGTGCCTTCTGTTTCAGGATCGCCTCCACATCGCTCCCCAGGCACCACAGCGTCCCTCCTGCATCCACTTGGGCGGCTTCGCAGGAAACTGGCCAGGAGGCAATCGCCCTCGACAGGCGCCCCGTGGAGACCTCATACAGCACAATCAAAGGCAACCCCCGGCCTGTGTCCAGCCATGCCGTGCCGCATATAGCCAATCGCCCCGATTCGCTCAAGGTGGCGCTTCTGACGGAAAAGCCCGTCGCTCGCACAGCCGAACCATCGGCAACCCCGGGAAAGCCCCGGCCTTCACGCTCCAGTTCCAGCAACTTGAGCGGGATCAATGGCGCAGTGCCTTTCCCAGGATGGAAAACCACGGGTGCTCCCCATTGCCGGTCGCGCACTTCCACCCACTCATCGTCGGGGCCAGGCGGCGAAATCGGCCGACGGTAAATGGCTAGGAACTTCCTTGCCTCAAAACGCAACTCAGCCGGTGGGTACTGCCCGGCAATGCGGAGTTCTCTGGAGGATGGCTGTCCGAAGAGCGGCAAGCAGGCGCACCACATCACCAACACACCATGAGACCGGGGAACATACGACATATTTCGATCCTCCAGAAGTGTCGAGGCTCTTCAGAAGGGACGAATTGGACAGCCCATTCGTGCAAAATCTTCTGGCGCAATTGCGAGGCATCAAGCTGAATCGGATGTAAAGCCAATGCCGCGCGTCTTCAGGTGCGCCATGATCGCCTGGTAACACCCCGCATTCATGCCGAACTTCTCCGGCGCGTGCACGCCCGGCTCTGAAAACCCGCCCGCCAGCAGCAGCCGCGCCACCGCCGCTGCCGTATAGCCCGTCGTTCGCGCCATCGAGAGCAGGCGTGCCTCGTGATCGTAGCGGTCCAGCAGATCGAAGTGCAGCCGCAGCGGCGCGCCGTCCAAACCCAGCCCCTCAAACAGCAGCCGCATCACGGTGATGTCCTCTTCTCCGCGCTCGAACTTCCACCCCGGACTCGCCACCTCCGTGAACGCCTCCGCCCGCGCCGCCGTCAAAAAGCCCGCCTGCTGCAGCGCACGGATGAACTGGTAATGCTCGCGGTGCCGCAGCGTCTTCTCCACCAGCGTGGGCACCTGCGGCAGCGTGCGCAATAACGTCCGGATGCCGTCGGTATTGAAAGCGATCAGCGGGCCCACGCCCGGAAACTCGAACTCCTCGGCATCCAACAACGGCTCCCGCACGACATCCTCGCCGTTGATGCGAAACCGGCACGGCCGCGTATACTCATCCACCACGCTGGCCGCCGCGAACGGATTCCTGTAGAACCACGGCCCCTTCGGCTCGCGCGGCAGCCCACCCACGTAACAAACGTACTTATCCAACCGGCTGAAGCGCTGCGCCGCCGCATACCCGGCCACAAGATTGGAAAGCCCGGGACACAGGCCCGCATCGGGGATCACCACCGCCCCATGCTCCACCGCCAGTTCGTGCAGCTCGGTCGGATCCTCCTCGGTGAACGAGATGTCCACCACGCGCTTGCCCATGCGCACCAGCCGTTCCAGCAGCTTGTATCCGATCGCACCAGGCATCGCCATCACCACCAGGTCCGCATGCGCCGCCACCGACTCCAGCGCGCCCGTCGCAAACGCATCCACCGCCGCGTGGCCGCATGGATGATGCGTCAGTGCCTCCAATGCCGCCGGCGAGTGGTCCACCACTGTCACCGCAAAGTCGTGGCACAGATCGTGGACTATCGCCTTCCCAATCAACCCCGCGCCGAGAACCGTCACATGAGGCGTGTGCATCGCAGCCGCTCCTCCAGCCAGCCTACTCTCGCCGATCCGCCTCCGTCCATCCATCTCTCAGCACGAACCGCAGCGGCAGATGCGCCGATTGCCGGATCCCGATCCGCGGCGTCACCTCCACCGCCCCCCGCACCGGCTCTGCCGCCGCCAGGATCCGCAGCGGCCCGCGTGTCAGATCCGCCCCATTCTGCTCCAGCGTGATCCCCGCCGCGCGCGTCAGCTTGCCCGGCCCGTCTCCCCAACCCTCCACGCTCCGGATCAGCACGCACCCCGCCGTCCCCTCCGGTTCCGCCACGACATTCAGGCAGTGGTACATGCCGTAGATGAAATACACATATGCATGCCCCGGCGGCCCGAAGATCACCCTCGTCCGCGGCGTCACTCCACGCGCCGAATGCGCTGCCTGGTCCCCTTCCCCCAGGTACGCCTCCACCTCCACAATCCGGCCCCGCCGCGCCTGGAACTCCAGGACCTGCCCCAACAGATCCCGAGCCACATCCACGGTCGGACGGGCATAAAATTCACGCGGCAGGACTCGGAGCGCCATGACGGGTTACGCTTGTGTGAAGGGTAGCACTTACCATGCGTTTGTTTGTTGGCATCGATGTGCCGTACGAGATGCGGCGGAACCTGGAGCTTCTCCTCCAACTCCTGCAGCCGAAGGCGCAAATCCAGTGGAGCTCCCTCAAGAACCTCCACATCACCACCAAGTTCCTCGGCGAGATCCCCGCCGACGATCTCCAGATCGTCAAGGACGCCCTCCACGAGGTCCCCGTGGCCGGCGATCTCCGCATCGCCATTCAGGGCCTCGGCTGGTTTCCCAACCCGCACAACCCGCGCGTGTTCTACGCCGGAGTGCAGGCTTACGATGGGCTCAAAAACCTCGCCCGCGACACCGACATGCTCTGCGTCCAGCTCGATATCTCGCCCGAACTCAAGCCCTACCACCCCCACCTCACGCTGGCCCGCATCAAGAGCCCCACGGATCTGCGCCCCCTCCAGCAGGCCATCGCCGAACTGCCCAGCGTCGAGTTCGGCGCCTTCACCGCCACCCACTTCCATCTCTATGAAAGCAAGATGAAGCCGAGCGGCTCCAGTTACTACAAGCTGGCCAGTTACCCGCTCTCCAAATAGCTATGCAAGCCATCCTTCTCCTTGCCGCTTATCTCATCGGCGGCATTCCCTTCGGATATCTCCTCGTTCGCCTCAAAACCGGCCAGGACGTCCGTCAGTCCGGCAGCGGCAACATCGGCGCCACCAACGTCCTGCGCACCACCGGCCGCACCTTCGGCGTCCTCACGCTGCTGCTCGACATCGCCAAGGGCTACTTCGCCTGCTGGCTCATGGCGCGCTTCACCGCCTCTGATCCCGTTTGGACCGCCCTCGCCGGCGTCGCCGTCGTCCTCGGACACGCCTTCCCGGTCTTTCTCAAGTTCCAGGGCGGCAAGGCCGTGGCCAGCTTCGTCGGCGTGGCCCTCCACATCGCCCCCGCCGCTCTGCTCGGCGTTCTCATCGTCTTCATCGTCACCGTGGCTGCCACGCGCTTCATCTCGCTGGGCTCCATCCTCGGCGCCGGCCTCTTTCCCATCGGCGTCTGGCTCATTTACCATCCCGTCTGGCCCGTCGTCGCCGCTACCGCCTTCTGCGGAGCCTTCATCATCTGGCGGCATAGCTCCAATATCCAGCGCCTGCGCGCCGGCACCGAAAACGTCTTCCGCTTCGGAGGCAAGAAGTGACCCGCCTCGCCGTAGTCGGCGGCGGAAGCTGGGGCACCGCCCTGGCCATCGTGCTCGCGCCGCGCTTCGACCGCGTCTCCCTCTGGGTCTATGAAACCGACCTCGCCGAGCGCATGACCGCCACGCGCGTCAACGACGTTTACCTGCCAGGCGCTCCCCTGCCCGCCAATATCGAGATCACCACCGATGCCGCCGCCTGTGCCTCCGGAGCCCAAATCGTCCTCGGCGTCATGCCCTCCCATCACGCGCGCGGCGTCTACACCCGGATCCTCCACTCCCTCACGCCGGAGATGCTCTTCGTCAGCGCCACCAAGGGCCTGGAAAACGGCTCCCTCCTGCGCGTCTCCGAAGTCATGCGGGAAGTCATCAGAGCCCGCTTCGAGCCGCGCATCGGCGTCCTCAGCGGACCCACCTTCGCCAAGGAAGTGGCCCGCGGAGAACCCGCCGCCATCGTCATCGCCTCCCACGACGCCGATCTCGCCCGTGCCGTCCAGCAGGCCTTCTCCGGACCCACCTTTCGCCTCTACACCAATGCCGACCCCATCGGCGTCGAGGTCGGCGCCTCGCTCAAGAACGTCATCGCCATCGCCGCCGGTGTTTGCGCCGGCCTCGGCCTCGGCGCCAACACCATGGCCGCCCTCATCACCCGCGGCCTCGCCGAAATCACCCGCCTCGCCGTCGCCGCCGGCGGCCAGCCCCGCACCCTTGCCGGTCTCGCCGGCCTCGGCGACCTCGTCCTCACCTGCAACGGCGAACTCAGCCGCAATCGAACCGTCGGCTTCCAGCTCGGCCAGGGCCGCAAGCTCGACGAGATCCTCAGCGGCATGAAAATGGTGGCCGAAGGCGTTCAAACCACCTACGCCGCCGTCGACCTCGCCGCTCGCCTCAACGTCGAACTCCCCATCACCCGCCAGATGTTCGCCGTCTTCAAGGAAGGCCGCTCGCCCCGGGAAAGCCTCCGCGAACTCATGGAGCGCTCTCTCAAGGAAGAATAGGCGCCGGCCCCCGGATCCGGTTTCTTGACAATATTTGCGGCCAACGTAAACCTGCCGCTGCCGCGCCCCGTCACACTGGATAATGACCGGCAAGAGTCTACCGCAACCTACCGCGGCCAATGGTGTTGGTAAGGGTATGGCCGTGGCGACTGCGTTCGACTTCGACGCCGCCCTCATGCTGAGGGTTCGCGACGGCTGTGCATCAAGTTACGCCGCCCTGCTGGAACGCCATCGCACCCCGGTCATCCACTTTTTGTTCCGCATGGTCCAGAACCAGGCCATCGCGGAGGAACTCGCGCAGGAGGTCTTCCTGCGTGTCTACCGGTCGCGCGAAAAGTACGAAGCCTCGGCAAAATTCACTACCTGGCTGTTCCGCATCGCCACCAACCTCGCCTTCAACTGGCTCCGCGACGAAAAGGGCCGCAAGGTACAGGAAAGCCTCGAGGACGAAACAACGTCCAATACTACCAAAAAGCTCTGTGACCGCTCGCCCAGCGTCGAGAGCCGCCTGGTGTATGAGGTGAAGCTGGAGGAGATCCGGGTGGCCATCGGGCTGCTCCCCGAAAAGCAACGGGCCGCCGTGCTGATGCACAAGTACGAAGAAATGGAGTATTCTCAGATCGCGAAGGTGCTGGGGTGCTCGGAGTCGGCTGTGAAGTCGCTGCTGTTCCGGGCCTATGAAAGCCTCCGCGCGCGACTGGCTCATTACGGTTGAGGAGCGAATTGAACAATCGGCGCAATCTCTGCCCGCTGCAGTCGGAGGAGCACGCTGCTCTGCTGCTCGACTACTGCGCGCGCCGCCTGGACGCCGGCCGCGGAGCCGCCCTCGAAGCTCACATGGAACAGTGCCCAGCCTGCCGGGAGATGCGCGACGCGCAACGGCTCGTCTGGGATTCGCTCGACGCCTGGGACGCCGGCCATACCGGTTGGGAGTTCAATCAGCGCTTGCAGGAACGGCTCCGGCACGAATGCCGCCCGGCCTGGATCGACACCGTCGCCTCGTGGAAAGAAGGCATCAGTTGGAAGCCCGCCGTGCCTCTGGCCGCGGCTCTCGCTCTCTGGCTCATCGTCTTTCCGCCGAATGGCGCGAATGCCCCCCAACCCCAGTCGGCCCAACAAACTGAGCAGATTGAGAAGGTGCTGGAAGACGTGGAAATGCTCCAGCAGATTCCCCTGAGTCCGCGCTGATGCCTCTGTTGCGCACCGCCGTCTTCCTCTCTGTTGCGGCATCCCTGGCCGCCGGCCAACCCCCGCCCCGTCCCCAGACCGGCAACGCCGTGGAACGGCTCCGCGCCCTCCCGCCCGACGAGCGCCGCAAAGCCCTGGAGAAACTCCCGCCGGACCGCCGCAAACAGGCCGAGGCGCTCATGGCTGAACTCGATCGCATGAGCACCGATGAACGCGAGGAACTCGCCCGGCGCTACGAGTCCTTCCAGAAGCTCTCGCCCGCCAATCAGGAGAAGGCGCGCAAGCTTTTCCGCGACTTCAACGACCTCCCCGCCCCCCGCCACGACGCCGTCCGCGCCGCCTTCTCGCGCATCCGCGAAATGTCCTCCGCCGAACGGACCAGCTTCCTCGGTGGCGAAGAAGTGCGCTCGCGCTACAATCGAAAGGAGCGCCTGCTCCTGCAGGATTACGTCGCTCTCCTGGAAGCCCCGTCCCGCTAGTCCAGCCCCCCTTACCCGGTTACCGGCCGGGAGTTCACTGTTTGTAATTCACAAAAGGTCTGGTACTCTTTCACCTATATGCAAAAGAGGGTTCTTTGCTTTCTCGGCGCTTTTGCGCTAATCTCTCTCGCTCTATTCGGCCAGGGCACCACATCGCGCCTCATCGGCGTGGTGATGGACCCCTCTGGGGCTAGTATTCCCAACGCGAACGTCAAACTGATCAACGAAGGCACCAACGCCGCCTTCACCACCACCTCTGCCGCCAACGGCGCCTACTTCTTCGAAGCCCTCCAGAGCGGCCTCTACACCGTCTCCATCGAAACCAAGGGCTTCAAGAAGTTCGTGTCGAAAGGCAATCGCGTCACCATCGGACAGCCCACCACGGTCAATATCACCCTCGAAGTGGGCGCCGTGGCCGAATCCGTCGAAGTGCTCGCCCAGGCCGAGGTCGTCCAGACCTCCGCCTCCGGCAACTACGGCAACCTCTTCAGCGAGACGGTCATCAAGGACTTGCCCATCGTCGGTAGCCGCGGCCGGAACCCCCTTGATCTCGTCACCCGCCAGCCCGGCGTCGTCTCCGGCGCCAATACCGGCGGCGGCGTCCACGTCAACGGCGCCCGCGACCGCGCCTGGAACTTCACCGTCGACGGCATTGACGCCAATGAGACCAGCGCCGGCGGCTCCAACTTCGCCCCCATCCGCATGAACCCCGACGCCCTCTCCGAATTCCGCGTCCTCACCGGCAACGCCACCGCCGAATACGGCCGCAACTCCGGAGGCCAGGTCGCCATGATCACCAAGAGCGGCACCAACGATATCCACGGCAATGCCTTCTGGTTCTACCGCACCCCCAGCCTCAGCGCCAATGAGTGGGAAAACAACATCGATAACCTCGCCAAGCGCCAGTACCAGCAGAATATGCCCGGCGGCTCCATCGGCGGCCCCGCCATCAAGAACAAGCTCTTCTACTACGCCAACCTCCAGCTTCTCCGCACCCGCGAGTCCGGCGTCATCAACTCCCTGGTCTACACCAAGGAGGCCCGCGATGGACTCTGGCGCTATAACAAGGGCGGCCGCAACCTCCCTTATGGCGTCTCCGGCGCCGTCGTCGATGCCAACGGCAACGTCGTCCCCGGCGTCAACGTCGGCACATATAACGTCATCGCCAACGACCCCGACAAAATCGGCTGGAACGCCCAGACCAAAGCCGTCGCCCAGGGCGCCCCGCTCCCCAATAACTTCGCCACCGGCGACGGCCTGAATACCGCCGCCTACACCTTCTCCGCACTCCAGTTCGAGAAGCAGTACGACCTCACCACCAAGGTAGACTACATCATCAATCCCCGGAACACCGTCTTCGCCCGCATCAGCCTCGGCAACCAGAACAGCAACTGCGACCGCGGCAATGGCGGCAACCCTGTCTACCCCGGCGCGCCTTGTCTTGTGAACACCATGCGCGATCCCAAGAACTTCGCTTTCAACTGGCGTAGTTCTCCCACCACTACCACCACCAACGAAGTCGTCTTCGGCCTCAACAAGTTCGCCTTCAACTTCGAAAACCCCCTCGCCGACATGAATAAGTACACCTTCTTCGGCCAGGCCCCCGTCGTCGTCCCCACCGACACCTCCGTGGGCAACCTCCGCGAACTCCAGACCTGGCAGTTCGTCGACAACTTCTCCTGGTTCAAGGGCCCCCACAGCCTCAAGTTCGGCACCAACCTCCGCTTCGGCAGCCATCGCGATGAACGCGGCTCCATCGGCGGCTACAACGTCACTCAGATCGTGGACTTCAGCCGCACAGTCAACACCGTGGATGCCGCCAAGTTCAACCTTCCCGCCGACATCAACCAGGCCAACGACCGCAACCCCCTCGAGTCCAGCATCAACTTCATGCTCGGCCGCGTCGGCAATACCAACCGCGGCTTCCCCTCCAATGCCGACAGCTACACCCTCGGCATCTACAACTTCCTCACCAGGTGGAACGAGTACGACTTCTTCGCCCAGGACACCTGGAAGGTCAGCCGCACCTTCACCGTCGATCTCGGCGTCCGCCTTGAAATGAAGATGACCCCTACCAACCCCGACGGCCGCGTCCGCGCGCCCGACCAGGTGGTGGCCGCCGGAGCCGCCCCCTCCAGCACCCTCAGATGGGTCGCCAGGGACCTCTACCGCAGCGGCATCAACAACTGGGCCCCCTCCATCGGCTTCGCCTGGGATCCCTTCGGCAGCGGCAAAACCTCCATCCGCGGCAACTACCGCATGGCTTACGATCGCATCAACACTTTCGTGTTCAGCTCCACGGTCTTCCAGAACCTCCCTGGCATCGTCATCGGCGATAACAACAGCACCTTCGGCCAGGGCGGCGGGCGCCTCACCGCCCTACCCGTCATGAATCCACCGGCCACCAAGCCTGATTCCCTCTCCCAGCCCACCCCCTTCGGCACCCGCAGCATCACCGTCGCCGATCCCAACTTCGGCGTCCCAACCACCCACCAATGGGGCTTCTCCATCCAGCGCGAAGTCATGCGCAACTCGCTGCTCGAAGTCAACTACATCGGCCGCCGCGCCTACAACCTCTTCGGCGCCTACAACGCCAACCAGGCTGAGCTCCGCACCAACGGCTTCCTCGACGCCGTAAAGGTCGTCAACGCCGGCGGCGAAAGCCCCCTCATCAACCAACTCATGTCCGTGGACTCCCGCAAGACCTCCGCCGAAACCGGCTCGGCCGCCATGCGCCGCATTTACGCCACCGACCTCCGTAACAACAACGTGGCCTTCATCGGCCAGGACATCTCCCGCCGCACCGTCAGCGGCAAGGGCCAGCCCGAGGCCGCCGGCCTCAGCCCCTACTTCTTCGTCCCCTACCCGCAGTACGCCAACGGCATGAACGTGGTCGACTCCAACGACTGGTCCACCTACCATGCCCTCCAAACTCAGTTCCAGCGCCACATGACCTCCGGCCTGGAGTTCCTTCCAGTTCAGCTACACCTTCGGCAAGTCTCTCGACACCCGCTCCTACGATCCCGCCTTCACCGTGGTCGGCGGTGCCAACAACCAGTACGCCAGCTCCACTCCGTTCGACATCTACAACCGCAAGTTGAACTACAGCCTCAGCGATTTCGACCGCCGCCACACCGTCCAGACCTACTGGGTCTACGAACTGCCCTTCGGCAAGGGCAAGCGGTTCGTCACCGACGGCCACGGCGCCGTCGAACGCCTCGTCGGCGGATGGCAGGTCTCCGGCATGGGCACCTTCCAGAGCGGCCGCCCCTTCTCTGTCTACTCCGGCTTCTACGCCTTTAATAATGTGGTGCAGGGCTTTGCCAACTGCAACGGCTGCACCCCCACCATGGCCTCCGCCCAGGACATCGACGGCCTCAAGTGGTTCTTCACCGCCGATCAGCGCGCCAAGTTCTCAAACCCCGCCATGGGCGAGTTCGGCAACACCGGCCGCAACTTCTTCCGCGGCCCCGGCGGCTGGGGCGTCGATATGTCCGTCCTCAAGCGCACCCGCATCAACGAGCGCTTCAATTTCGAACTGCGCGCCGATATGACCAACGCCCTCAACCACCCCATGTTCGGCTTCCCCACGGCCACTCTCAGTTCGGCCACCTTCGGCCGCATCCGCAACACCGTGGTCAGCAGCTCCCGCAAGATCCAGTTGGGCGCCAAAATCAGCTTTTAGCTTCCAACCGTTCCGGCCCTTTACACCCGCCGGATGCGCTCGCCAACCGCGGCCGCATCCGGCGGGTGCTCAGCTTCACAACACCCCGCGGGGATACGATATCTGCATGATCCGCAGTATCTTTCTTTCCCTCATCGCAGCCGGCCTGCTCCTGGCCCAATCTCCGGAACCGCAACTCTCCCACGCCGTCTTCTTCACCCTCAAGGACAAATCGCCAGAAGCTGCCGCGACTCTCGCCGCCGAGTGCCGCAAGTACCTTCAGGGCCATCCCGGCGAGGTCTTCTTCTCCACCGGAACCCGCGCCATGGACCTCAAGCGGGACGTCAATGACCAGGACTTCCAGGTCTCCCTCGCCGTCGTCTTCCGCACCAAAGCCGACCACGACCGCTACCAGTCCGCCCCCAGGCACCTCAAGTTCATCGAAGCCAACCAATCCAGATGGGAAAAGGTGCGCGTCTTCGACTCCTACCTCAAGCGCTAGTCCGCCCCAGCCCAGTCCCCTGATTGTCACCATCGTGTCCCTCAATTGAGTGCGGCCACAACCGATATGAAAACCATGCGATCTTTGCATTTCGCCCTTTTGCTTGCCGTTCTGGTCATCGCCGCGTCTGGGTCGTCGCACCTCGCCGCGCAGGAAACCGCGCCACCGGACGAAGCCTCCGTCCTCTTCTCCAGCTCTGGAATCCAGGACTTCCACCTCACCGTCACCCCGTCAGACTGGCAGGCCCTCAAGGATAACTACCTGTCGAACGACTACTACGAAGCCGCCTTCCGCTGGGGCGACTCCTCCATCGCCCGCATCGGAATCCGCAGCCGCGGCAGCGGCAGCCGCTCCGGCGTCAAACCCTCTCTCAAACTGGATTTCAACAAATACGGCGCCGGCACCTTCCTCGGCCTGAAATCCCTGGTCGTCAAGAACCTCACCCAGGATCCCCCCATGTTGCGCGAGTACCTCACCATGGCCCTCAGTTCGCACATGGGCTTCCTCACGCCCAGAGAGATCTACATCCGCCTCTTCGTCAACAACGAATACCAGGGGCTCTTCGTCGCCATCGAACCGCTCGACAAGATCTTCCTTACGCGCGCCTACGGGAGCAACGACGGCGATCTCTTCAGCATGGAATGGACCTTCCCCTACCGCTTCGAATATCTCGGTCCGGACCCCGCTGCCTACACGCCCTCCCCCTTCAAGCCGGAAACCAACGAAAAGAACCCCAACCTCGCTCCGCTCATCGAGATCGCCGAACTCACCCAAAACCTGCCCCCCGAAGAGTTCCCCGCTGCCATCGCCCAGCGCATCGACCTCGATCAACTCCTCGGCCATCTCGCCCTCGACGCCTATCTCGCCAACATGGACGGCTTCGCCAGCGGCATCGGCATGAATAACGTCTACCTCCATCGCCCCGCTGCCACCCCCGACCTCCCCTCGCCCCTCCTCACCGCCCTGCCTTGGGACAAGGACTCCACCTTCTCCTGGTACGACATGCCGATCCACTTTGACTTTTCCAGCAGTCCGCTCCTCCGGCGCCTCATGGAAGACCCCATCATCGCTTCGCGCTACCTCGATTGGGTCGAGGCCGTCGCCAATACTGCCGGCGGCGAAGACGGTTGGCTCCGCTACACCTTCGAAAACGCCGCCACACTCATCCGCGATGCCGCCCAGGCCGACCCCAATAAACCTTTCAGTAATGCAGAGTTCGACTTCGGCCTCGAGGAGACCCGCTCCTTCATCCGCGAACGTCACCTCCAGGTTCGCCGCCAGCTCGAGGAATGGCGCCCGGCTCCGCCCGTGGACCCCGCCCCCCCAACTCTGCCAGAGGATCCCGCCCCTCCAACTCCGCCCGAGGATCCCGAGCCCCCTGCCGCTCGCAACCGGCCCTGATCCGTTTAGCCTCAACCCGCACGGCGCCCTCCCGGCCTTCTCTTTCGATAGTCCTGGCACTGTGCGGGTTGATTCTTCCGGCTGACAGGGCCTACCCTGATCCTTGGCGCGCCGCTACCGCCGCCAAGGACCCCAGATGCACCACCGGCGCGAAATCTTGAGGCGAATATTTGGCGCCGCCGCCGCGGCCCGCGCCCTCAAAGCCCAGTCTACGGCTCCGCTCCCCTTCCTCCAGAACGTCACTCAATCCGAAGCCACCCTCGTCTGGCCTCCCGCCCAATCCGCACCCCTCTCCGTGGAGTGGTCCGCCGGCAGCAATCGCTGGCAGTCCTGTCCCACCACCTACGCTGGAACCTGGGCCGATCTCGGCCCCTCCGCTCAACAATCTTCCGTCAAACTCTCCGGCCTCCCCGCCGGCGGACGCATCGCCTACCGCGGAGCCTGGAACCAGCCCCAGGAAACATCCTTCCGCACACCGCTGCCCTCCGCCGCCCCTTTCCGCTTCCTCGCCTTCGGCGATAGCGGCACCGCCAGCGACGCCCAGTTCGCCCTCGCCCGCCTGATGGCCGCCGAAGATCCCGACTTCACGCTCCATACCGGCGACGTCATCTACCCCTACACCACCCCCGAAGGCATTCGCGAACGCTACCTCGATTGCTACGGGCCGATGATGGCTCGCTGCCCCATGTACATCGTCCTCGGCAACCACGATTGCATGGTTGAGGAGGGCGACCCGCTACTCTCCATCCACCGTCTGCCCGCCCAGCCCGCCAGCGGCCGCTATTACTCCTTCCGCTGGAACACCGCCCACTTCATCGCCCTCGATACCAACTCTATCGCCGACCCCGCCATGCTCACCTGGCTCGACCGGGAACTGCTCCAGCCCACCGTCTGGCGCGTCGTCTTTTTTCACCATCCCCCCTACACCCGCGGCACACACCGCGCAGATCCCATCTGCCTCGAAGTCGAACGAATCCTCGCCCCCCGCCTGGAGCGCGCCGGCGTCGACCTCGTCCTCACGGGCCACGACCACACCTATCAGCGCTTCCTCCCCATCGGCCAGACCACCTACTGCGTCACCGGCGGCGGCGGTGCCAGCCTCTACTACGTCGGCACCACGCCCCGCCATGCCGTCGCTGCCTCGGCCCACCACTACCTCCGCGTCGACGTCCAGGGCCTCATGCTCCGCGCCACCGCCATCGGCACCGAAGGCCAGACCATCGACGACTTCACCATCTCCAAATATCCCAGGCGCGACCCCCGCGCCCGCTGACCGCTGCCTCAAAAATAAAAACGGCCGCCAGAGCCTCCAGGACTCGACGGCCGTCTTTTCGCGATTTCTTTGGTAGGACCGGCAGGACTCGAACCTGCGACCCTCTGCTTAGAAGGCAGATGCTCTATCCAACTGAGCTACGGTCCCGCTCTTCTTCCATTATGACAGCATCCCCTCTCCGCTCGCGCTCCACCACTATTGCGGCGCCGCCGCCGGCCCGTCCCACATCGTGATCGTCGCCACCAGACCGCACGCCGTAGTCACCGTCTGGAACCCCGACTGTCCCCCGCCCAGGTTGATCTGCATCGTCCCCCGCTCAAACCCCGTAAAGTACCGGTGAAACGCCTGGAACGGGTACTGGCCCGGCTGGGACACCGACGCCGTTCCGCCCGTCTCCCCCGAAAACGCCAGCGTATAACTCGCCGGCCGCTGGCAGGGCGGAGTCTGCTGAATCTCAATCTCCATCGTGTGCGAATTCGCCCGGTTCGCCGGCAGGTCCAGACTCAGCCGCACCTGCGCCAGCGCATCGTGATACTGCACCCGGGAGTTCGCCTCCTCCCTCACCGCGTTCGTCTTCATCCTCACCTGCCACTTCGACGGCCCCGTCTTCTGCACCAACACATTCGCCCACGATTCCCGCCACCGGAACGACTGCGCGTGCTGCGTGCTCTCCGTGATCTCCTGCCCCTTCTGCGTCACCCCCGGAAGAATGATGCCGCTTTGCGCCTGATCGTCGCAGAAACACCACGCGTTCAGCGTCGACGAATCCACCGACACCGATCCCTGCCCCACCGCCGACACCTCCGCTTCATGCACCAGCATCCTCTGCGGAATCAGGTCCGTCCGAACCCCCGCCGCCAGGCCGCTGCGGATCCCCGCAACCTGAATGTCGTCACACACCTTGCTCCGCGCACTCGGAGACCGCCCGCCCATCTCCTCCAGCAGCCGCCTCGAATACAGGAAGCTGTCCAGCAGCGGCCGCACGCACATCGTCTCCAGCCCCCGCCGCCTGCCCTGGAAGTAGTAGAAGTCCCGACCCCAGCGCTCGTCCCGCGTCTCCACCGGGACGATCACCGCCCGCTTCGGATCGTAGCTGAACTGGTCCGGTCCGTTCAGCGCCCCATAGAACTTGTCGATGTCGCATCGCCCCACCTGCACCTGCTGGCTCTCCTCCAGGCTCGGAACGTACTGCTGGATCAGCGCCGCCAACTGCCTATCGAATTCACCGTACATCGTCTTCGCGAACGCCTTCACCGCCGGCTCGATCAGCGGCTTCTGGCTGTTGTACTTCTGCGGAATCTGCGCCAGGATCCGCGTCGCCTCTTCGTTCTGCTGCTTCTCGGCGAGCTCCTGCTGCTTGTACTTCGGCACCAGGTTCGCCCGCAGCTCCGTCGCCATCGTGAAGCCCCGCCGCGTGATCGGAAACCGCTTCGGAGCCACCTCGAACCCATCCAGCCGGATCGGCTGCAGCGCGCACACCACCTTCATCCAATCCAGCATCAGCCTCACCCGCCCCAGCAGCGCGTTCAGCGCGCTCTCCTGCAGCCTCTTCGTGATGTACTGGATCGCTTCGTCGCGGCCCTGGGCGAACGCCTGGTCCAGCAGGTCGTTGTCGAAGACCTGCGGCTGCGGGTCGTTCAGCAACCACAGCTCCTGCTCCAGCCTCTCCTTCTCCTTGCACCAACTGTGATTCTGCAGCTTGTCGTCGATACAACTCCCCGCATACTTTTCGCGCGTCGAAGCCGCCTTGCTCTTACCCAAAAACTCCACCTTCGCCCCCTGCGCCAGGTAGTTCCGGTTCAGCGCCACCAGGGCCGCGACATCCGGCAGCTTCACCTCTACCGATCCGGCCGATGCCGCCCCATAGGTCAGCGTCCCCTGCCCCGTCGCCTCAATCTGGTCCAACACTCTCCGAATCTCAGCATCCACCTTCGCCGCTTCCGCGGAGCCCGCCTCATCCAGCCCGCCCTCCAGCACCGCCCGCAGCTCCGCAAACCGGTCCAGCAACGTCCGCAGCTCCCCCACCGGATCGCTCACCGCCCCCAACGGCCGGATCTCCAAAGGCGCCCCCGCCGTCTCCTTCTCGCCGACCGCCGCCGCCACCGTGAAGTTCCCGGTCCTATAACCCGCCTCCACCGCCGCATCGGCCAAATACGGGATCCGGCCGTACGGCAAGCCGTCTTCAGAGACTCCATCCACGGCGATCACCATCTCCATCTTCGATCCGTCGCGCAGGATGAAACGCGTCACCGCGCCGGCATCCGCGACACCGTTCAAACCCACCGTGAAGATCTGCCCCGGCTCGCCGCCCGCCTGCCCGCCGTTGCCGGTCACACTCAACCCGCCGATCGACGGCGTCCCCACCGCGAACCGAATCTCCGCCGTGCTCTCCCCGCAGCCGTTCTTCGCCACCAGGAACAACAGCGTATTGGCCGCCACTGGCAGCGTCGTCTCACCCGACGCCGTCAACTCCTGCCCCTGCGGGTCCAGCCGCACAGAATCCGCTTGCCTCGTCGCCCAGGCAATCCGCGCCTCCCCCGGCGCTGTCATGTTCCGGTCCGAAGTCGTGATGCTCGAGATCACAGGCCGCGCGCACTCCCCCACCGGCTCTGCCGGCACCGGCTCCACCCAGTCCACATCCCCAGCCGTCCGATCCACCCGCAGCATCGCCACGTCCAACTTCCCTTCGCCCGATCTCACTTCCAGCACCCCATCCTCCGGCAGCGCCACCCCAGGAAACAGATCCGTCAGCAGATCCTGCCGGAACTGCCCCTTCGCTACCGTCACTGTCGTCCCTGCCGCCACCTGCCCTATCACATCCCGCAAAGTCAGCTCCGCGCTTCCATCCCTCTCCACATCGCCCTGCAGTTGCAGCGCCTGTGCCGCCGCGGCCCCTCGCAGTCCGCCCAGCAACGCCGCGCTCCCTGCCAGCAGTACCGGCAGCGCCCGCGGTACCGCCTTCACTTCAAACGAACTCCCTCCCACCGTCCGGCTCTGCGCCGACACCGGCAGCGTTGCCGTAATCTTGATCGACCCCTGCTTCGCTTCCGAGTCGAACCATGTCCCCACCACGTCCCCCACCTCCACCATCGACCCCGCGCCCAGCGGAAACGCCTGCCTCTCCCCTCCCATCAGAACCGTCACCTGCGCCGCCCGCGATCCTGCATTGAAGAGCCGCACATCGCTCCGCAACGCCAAACCCTCCATCTCCGCACCCCGGTACGCCGGCGAAAGCGTCAACTCCTGCCCCTCATCACCTTCCAGCAACGGAGCCACCGTCGCCCACCGCCCAGGCTCTGCACCCGGCAGATCCATCGACACCGCCGCCTGCCCCGACTTCACATCCACCTGTACCCGCGCCACCCCCATCTCGCCTTCTAGCAACTCTCCCAAGCCCACCCTCACCGTGGACTCTTCCCCTGCCACCGTCCGCGTCCCCAGTTTCTTCCCCTCGCCGCTCCACACCGTCACATCCACCGCGCTTCCCGCCGCGCCCAGGTACAGATCGATCACCGCTTCCCGCCGCGCCCACAGAAAGTCCGCCGTCCGACCCGCGCCCAACAGATCTTCCCGCCCCATCACCGCCAGCGCCGACCCCGCTCTTCCCCCCTCGCCCACCTCCACATACCTGTACGCAAACGCCGCCGCCGCCTGATCCGTGTTCACCAGCACCGTGCCGCGCTGTTCACTCAATCCCCACAGCTCACTCAATACAT
Organism: Paludibaculum sp.; assembly: GCA_029973955.1. Classification (GTDB taxonomy): domain Bacteria; phylum Acidobacteriota; class Terriglobia; order Bryobacterales; family Bryobacteraceae; genus Paludibaculum. The sequence continues at coordinate 73,754 of JARKQJ010000051.1, forward strand.
CGCCCACCACCAGCGTCCCCATCGGAGGTATCGCGCGCTCCGCCACAGCCGACCCATCTCCCAGGAACCGGAACCGCGCCGTCGATGCCACTCCGCTGCGGTTCACCACCGCCACCCGCGTCTTCATCCCCGCTTCATTCGAAGCCCCCGGAATCACAAAATCATCGGCATGCGCCGCACGGGACAGCACAACTACCGCCGCACATACTGCAAATGCACGCATGGCATACCGCTCCTCGGTGGAACTCGTCCAGCATGATCCGGATGGCGGCAGTATACTCTAGCCCGCGGATTTGTCCTAGATCTTTCCGCCTACGCTTCTCCGTGCCGCGCCACGATCTCCGCAATCCGCGCCGCATCGTTCGGCACCACCACCGGCTCGTTTCCGAACGTCGCCGTGATCGCCGCTCCAGCCGGCGTCTTCAACTGCCCCGTGTGGTACTTGTAGATGTAATCCGGGTCCTTCAGCACGTTCCCCGTCAGGATCGCCACCACGTCCGCATCCCTCTTCATCACGCCCGCCGACACCAGCTTCCTGATCCCCGCCAGTGTCGCCGCCGAGGCCGGCTCGCACCCGATCCCGCACTGCCCAACAACCGCCTTCGCGTCCGCAATCTCCTGCTCCGTCACCTTCTCCACCACGCCGTTCGACTCATCCACCACCTGGATCGCCTTCGGCCACGACACCGGATCCCCAATCCGGATCGCCGTCGCCAGCGTCTCCGGCTCCCTCACCGCCTCAAACTCGCCCCGCTCCTTCCAGTACTTCTCGAACGGCGCCGACCCCGCCGCCTGGATCACCGCAAACCGCGGCAGCTTCTCGATGAACCCCATCGCCCGCAGCTCCCGGAAGCCCTTCCCGAACGCCGAAATATTGCCCAGATTGCCGCCCGGTACCACCACCCAATCCGGCACGCTCCACTCCCTCTGGTCCAGCATCTCCACCATGATCGTCTTCTGCCCTTCGATGCGGAACGGATTCACCGAGTTCAACAGGTAGATCCCCGTCTTCTCCGCCAGCACCCGCACCAGCGCCAGAATCTGGTCGAAGTTCGCCTCCACCTGCAGCGTCAGCGCGCCGTACTCCAGCGCCTGCGCCAGCTTGCCGTAGCTGATGTTGCCGTGCGGCAGAAAGATAATGGGGGTCATCCCCGCCGCCGCCGCGTACGCCGCCATCGACGCCGACGTGTTGCCCGTCGAAACGCACGCCACCTTCTTCATTCCCAACCGCAGCCCCTGCGTCGCGCCGCAGGTCATCCCGTTGTCCTTGAACGACCCAGTCGGGTTGAACCCCTGGTGCTTGAACACCAGCGCATCCAGACCCCCATAAGCCGCCGCCCGCGGTGCGTTCAACAGCGGCGTATTCCCTTCCCGCAGCGTCACCGCACTGTGCCGCGCCGTGTCCACGAAGCCCAGCAGCTCGCGGTACCGCCACACCCCGCTCTGATCCAGCGGAGCGTTCGACATCCTTCGCTCGCGCCACCGCCGCTTCGTCGCCGCCGCGTCCAGCGCCAGCCCTTCATAGGTCGCCTCGATCAGCGCCCCGCACTTCGGGCACGTGTAGATGGCGTCTTCAATCGGGTACAAAGCCCGGCACTTCGCATTACAGCAGGTAAGTTGTGGAGTCACGAACTTACCATTATTTCATGCGCCCGCCACTCACTCGTACCGCAGCGCTTCCACTGGGTCCAGACGCGCCGCCTTGTTCGCCGGCCAGATGCCGAAAAACAGCCCCACCGCCAGCGACATCACCACCCCGCTCACCGCCGCCCACATCGGCACCGCCGTCGGCATCGTCGGGAACGCCAACCGCGCCGCCAGCGAGATCAAGTACCCGATCAGCAGCCCCAGTAAGCCCCCCAGCAGCGTCAACGATGCCGCCTCGCTCAGGAACTGGATCACGATGTCCGCCCGCCGCGCTCCGATCGCCTTCCGCACCCCAATCTCTTTCGTGCGCTCCGTCACGCTCACCAGCATGATGTTCATCACCCCAATGCCCCCCACCAGCAGCCCCACCGAGCTCAACACGATCATCACCAGGAACGTCATCGACGTGATCTTGCGGAACTGCTCGATCATCTGCTCCGCTGTCGTCATCCAGAAGTTGTCCGGCTCGTTGCCCCGCACCCGCCGCTCCTGGCGCAGCGTCATCCGCACCTCGTCCATCGCCTTCGCCACTTGATTATGCTCGGCGATCACGATGAACATGTTCTCCTTCAGCGCCGGGAAGAACTTCTTCATCGTGAAGTACGGCAGCAGCACCCGCCGGTCGTCCTGCCCCGGGAACGACGCCGCCGGCCGCTTCATCACCCCGATCACTTCCAGACTCCGCCCATCCACTTCAATCGACTTCCCAATCGGATTCATATACGGCATCAGCGCCTTCGCGATGTCCTCGCCCAGCACCACCACCGGCGCCCGCCGGAAGTTGTCCACCTCACTCATGAACCGCCCGTAGAGCATCTCCGTCCCGCCTGCCGCGTACGACGCCTCCGTCCCGCCCATCTCGAGCTGGTACACCTCTTTCGTCTTGTAGCGCGCCTTGATGATCCGGTTGAAGTCCGCAAACAGATACGGGCTCACATACTTCACCGTCGGACAGCGCTCGCGCAGCGCCCGCGCCTGGTCCAGCGTCAACGGCTGCCGCCGCCGCTCCTCCGGCGTCAAGTCGCCCGCCCGGAATCCCCCGTTGAACTTCAGCACGATAATCGTGTCCGGCCCGAAGCTCTTGAACACCTCCGCAATCGCCCCATCCAGTCCAGCCAGGATCGACCCCACCCCAATAATGCAACTCGTCCCGATCACCACCCCCAGCACCGTGAGAAACGCCCGCATCTTCGCCTGCCGGATGCTGTCCCACGCCATCCCAAAGCCCGAACTGAAGCTGTTCCAGGTCACTTCTCGTACCTCAACGCCTCAATCGGATCCAGCTTCGCCGCCCGCTGCGCCGGGAAGATCCCAAAGAACAACCCCACCGCCGAAGATAATCCCACTCCAATCACCACCGACGACAGCGGCACCGCCATCGGCACCGGCGTCGCACTCCTCACAATCACAGCCACCGCCCATGCCAAGAGCACTCCGATCAATCCCCCCGCCCCAGCCATCATCGAAGACTCCACCAGAAACTGCTTCAGAATATCCGACCGCCTCGCTCCCACTGATTTCCTGATCCCGATCTCGTGCGTCCGCTCCGTCACCGCCGCCAGCATGATGTTCATGATCACCACCCCGCCCACCACCATGAACACGCTCACCACCCCCACCGCCGTTGCGGCAATGGTCCCTGTCAGCTTGTCCCACAGCCCCACCAGCGAATCCGAGGCCACAATCCCAAACGTATCGGCCTGCCCCGGCCGCAGATGCCGGTATGCCCGCAGCAGCGCCCGCACCTCGTCCTTGGCCTGCTCCAGGTGCGCCTGATCGATCGCCAGCGCGTTATAGCCCAGCCCCCGCCGCGACGAGTACATCTTGAAAAACGTCTCCGCCGGGATCATCACGAACTTGTCCCGCGATTGCCCGAACACGTTCCCCAGCGGCTTCGCCACCCCAATCACCTCAAACGGCCGCCCGTCCACATTCAGCGTCTTCCCAATCGGGTCCACAGCCGCGAAGAACTTCTCCTTGATGTCGCTCCCAATGAATACCACCATCCGCCGCCGCGCCTCGTCGCTCTCCATGATGAACCGCCCGCTCTCCGTCTTCGTGCTCGAGATCACCCCCATGTTCGACGTCACCCCGCTCATCTGCACCTGCTCCAGCGTCACTCCGCCCAAATCCGCCTTCACGCTCCGGAACGCCTCCATCCCGATCTCTCTCACCAGCGTCGCCTTCGCCCGGATGAAGTCATACTCGTCCCGGTTCATCTGCGGATGCTTCTTGTCCATCTCCAGGTACTTCTTCGCGTCGAACTCCCCCAACATCACAATCCGCCGGATCCGGAACCCCTCCGCCCCCATGTCCGACACCTCTTTCGCAATGTACTGGTTCATCCCCTCGATCACGCTCATCACCGCAATCAGCGTCGTCGTGGCCAGAATGATCCCCAGCAGCGTCAGGAAACTGCGCATCTTGGCCGCCCGCAGGCTCGCCGCGGCCACCATCATCGCTTCGTAGAGTGGCGAACTTCCCTTCACACGTCTCCCTCTCTCGACAATACGCCCTTGTTCACCCAAATGTTCCCCTGCTCCAGCCCCTCTAAGGCAGGAACATCACATGCTCCAGCGGCCTCATCTGCTCGTCCGGAGCCCGTCCCGCCGGATCTTCAAAAAACTCCTTCATCTGCGCCTGCCACCGCGCATTCACGTCCAGACCCGCCATCCCGTCCAGCGCCGCCTGGAAGTCCGGCGTCTCCACATACCCCACCAGCATCCCGTCGTCCCGCAGAAACAGCGAGTAGTTGTTCCATCCCGTCTCTTTGAGCGCCGCAATCATCTCCGGCCACACCGCCTTGTGCCGTTCCTTGTATTCGGCCAGCCGGTCTTTCTTCACTTGGAGGACAAAGCAGACTCGTTGCATGTCAGGATCATATCTCGAACTCCGGAACTCCCGCGCCCCCACTCGCGTAACATCTTTGTATGCGGTACCACGCCCTCGATAGCATGCGCGCCTCCATGATGCTCCTGGGCATCTACCTCCACGTCGTCGTCGGCTACTCCGGCGACGGCCATTGGCCCTACATCGACCCCCACCCCACCTCCGTCCTCAACTTCACCCTCGGCATCATCCACTCCTTCCGCATGCCCGCCTTCTTCGCCATGGCCGGCTTCTTCGGCGCACTCCTCTGGAACACCCGCGGCCCCCGCGGCTTCATCTCCAACCGCATCCACCGCATCCTCTTCCCCTTCCTCCTCTTCTGGTCCCTCATGTTCCCCGTCATGGCCGCCATCGTCATCTCCCTCGAACGCGGCCCTTCGCAGGTCATCCCCGCCTTCACATCCGGCGCTGTCCTCCAACGCCTCCACCCCCTCCACCTCTGGTTCCTGGAATACCTCCTCCTGCTCTACGCCATCGGCGCCGCCGTCGCCTGGCTCGCCCGCAGCCGCCCCATGGCCGCGCTCCACGCCGCCTACCGCCGGGCTCTTGAAAACCCCTTCGCCCCCGCCATCTTCGCCCTCTTCTCCTGGGGTCCCCTCACCTGGATGCACGGCAACCTCAAGGACTGCGACGGCTTCACCCCCGAACTCCCCATTCTCCTCGCCTACATCCCACCCTTCGCCTTCGGCTGGCTCCTCTACCACCACCGCGACCTCCTCCCCCGCTTCCGCCGCCATATCGGAATCTACTTCCTCCTCGCCATCCCGGCCTTCCTCGCCTACGGCAAAATCTCCGGCCGCGACTATCCCGCCCTTCGCGCCGCCGGCAACGTCCTCTGCTGCTGGCTCCTCATCTTCATCACCACCGGCCTCTTCCTCAAACTCTGCAGCAAAGCCAGCCCTCTCGGCCGCTACCTCTCTGACTCTTCCTACTGGCTCTACATCATGCACATGCCCGTGGTCGTCGGCCTCCAGGTCGCCTGCCTCCCCATCCCCATCCCCGCCCTAGCCAAAGTCCCCCTCGTCCTCGCCCTCGCCATCATCCTCCTCCTCATCTCCTACGACCTCCTCGTCCGCAACGCCTGGCTCGGCGCCCTCCTTAACGGCCGCCGCTACCCCCGCGGCCTCCCCGCCATCTCCGATCCCCCTCGCAAACCTGCCATCATGTCGGAATATGCCTGACACGCGCAAACTCCGCGACCTCGCCGGCGTCGGCAAGGCCTTCCTGAAGGACTTCGAGCAGCTCGGCATCCAAAACGTCGACCAGCTCAAAAAACAAAACCCCAAAAAGCTCTACGACCGTCTCTGCGAACTCACCGGCACCCGCCAGGACCCCTGCGTCCTCGATACCCTCACCTGCGCCGTCGCTCAGGCCAAGGATCCCAACCTCCCGCCCGAAAAGCGCAATTGGTGGTACTACAGCCGCCTCCGCAAAGCCCAACCCCAATGAACTCCGTCCACATCGCCGCCGGCCAAATCTCCCTCGTCCGCCGGCCCACGCCACGCCGCAAGCCCGGCCACTCCCTCCTCCGCCTCGTCTGCGGCGGAATCTGCAACACCGACATCGAACTCCTCCGCGGCTACTACGGCTTCTCCGGTACCCCCGGCCACGAGTTCGTCGCCGAAGTCCTCCAGTCCGACTCGCCCCATCTCCTCGGCCGCCGCGTCACCGGCGAAATCAATCTCCCCTGCCGCCAATGCGATTGGTGCCGCCGCGGACTCACCCGCCACTGCCCCCGCCGTACCGTCCTCGGCATCGTCAAACACCCCGGCGCCTTCTCAGACTTCTTCACCCTCCCCGACGAAAACCTCCACCTCATCCCCAGCAAAATCCCCACTCAACACGCCGTCTTCGCTGAGCCCATCGCCGCCGCCTGCGAAATCCTCGATCAGGTCAAAATCCCCAAGTCCGCGCCCGTCGCCGTCCTCGGCGACGGCAAGCTCGGCCTCCTGATCGCCCAGGTCCTCCAAGCCCACGGCGCCCAAGTCACCCTCTACGGCCGCCACAAATCCAAACTCAAAATCGCCCAGGCCGCCGGCGCCTCCACCGAAATCTCGAACAAACTCCCCCGCGCTGCGTATGACTATACAGTGGAAGCCACCGGCTCCAGCGACGGCTTAACCGCGGCAGTCCAAATGACCCGCCCGCGCGGCGCCATCATTCTCAAGTCCACCGTCCACGATCGCGTTCCCCTCGACACCGCCCCGGTCATCGTCAATGAGATCACCCTCATCGGCTCCCGTTGCGGCCGTTTCGAGCCCGCACTCAAACTCCTCGGCTCCGGCCAGCTCCATCTCGATGAAATGATCTCGGACCAGTTCGCCCTCACGGATGCGCCCCGCGCCTTCGAGCGCGCCCAGGAGCCCGGCGTCCTCAAGGTCCTGCTTTGGAGGCAAATCCTATGACCGCGCCCCTCTTCCTGGCGCTTCTCTTTTTCCAGGCTCCGGCCGAGCAGCCCAAGCCCGCCACCCTGGAAGGCGTCGTCACCCACGCCGCCACGCAAACCCCCATCCGCAAAGCCAAGGTCTCCCTCTCCGCCATCGGCTTTGAAGGCGGCGGCTCCGCCGAAACCGCCGACGACGGCAAGTTCACTTTCAAAGACGTCAAGCCCGGCCGCTACCGCATCACCGCTGAAAAGGCCGGCTACGAAACCACCCCCTACGGCGTCCGCCGCCCCGGCGAAGGCGGCGGCCAGGTCCTTCGCGTCGACTCCGGCGCTTCCTTTAACACCCTCAATATCGCCCTCCCCAAGCAAGGCGTCATCGCCGGCAAGATCCTCGACTCCGACAGCGAACCCGTCGCCAAGGCCCTCGTCATGGCTCTCGGCAAGACCTACGCCCAGGGCAAGCAGATCTGGCTGCCCCGCGGCTCCGTCCCCGTCATGTCCAACGACCTCGGCGAATTCCGCATCGGCCAGCTCCCCCCAGGCAAATTCATCGTCTGTGCCATCCCCTTCAACTGGGTGAACCCCGCCCTCCCTGACTCCGCCACCAAGCCTGCCACCGAAGAGGCCGCCGCCACCACCTGCTTCCCCAACGTCCCCCACCTCACCGAAGCCACCGCCCTCGAAATCAAAGACTCCACCGAAGTCCCGGGCATCGACATCCGCCTCAACAAAACCCGCACCGTCTCCGTCCAGGGCCACGTCACCGGACTGCCCTCCTCCGGCGCCGGCTCCGTCACCATCCTCAACTTGAACTCCAAAGCCGACGGCCCCATCGGCAACGCCCTCCACCCCCGTGCCATAGTCGCCAGCGCCGACGGCAAATTCGAATTCAGGAACGTGCCCCCCGGCTCCTACATCATCCACTCCCTCCCCACCGGGCTCGGCAACGCCCCCTACGTCGTCAAAGCCACCGTCGAAATCGGCGATCAGCCCATTACCAGCCTCGACGTCCCCGCCTTCGTCCCCTTCGAACTGAAGGCCAAAATCACCGCCGAACCCGACCCCGATCTCAAGCTCCCATCTATCCGCGCCATCCTCACCTCCGCCGACGGCATCAACGCGTCAGTCGCCATGGGCAGCGCTAACCCCGACGGCGACATCACCATCTCCAACGCCGTCCCGGGCCGCCACAGAATCTACTTCCAGGGCGTCCCGCCCACCCACTACATCGCGCAGCTCCGCCTCGGCGACCAGATCCTCTCCGCCGATGAAGTTGAAATCAGTTCCGCCGCCGCGCCTCTCTCCATTCAAATCGCGCGCTCGAAGAACGAGGTCTCCGGCCTCGTCCGCGATGAAAAAGGCGACCCCACCCCAGGCGCCGCCGTCGCCCTGGTCTCCGATCCCCGCCGGCCTTACCGCATGAAGTTCGCCCGCACCGACCAGAACGGAGTCTTCAAAATCGGCGGCGTCGCGCCCGGAGACTACCTGGCCATCTCCATAGAACCTCTCCTCGACGGCGGCAACGCCCTCGAAGATGAGGACTATCTCAAACCCCTGCTGTCGAAAATGAAAAAAGTCAAAGTCCAGGACGGCTCGAGTCCGTCTGTGGAGTTGACCGTGCTCCCCGCCCCTGAGCGTTAACCTGCTTCCAGTACCGCTCCAGCACCTTCTCCACATACGCCTGCGTCTCGCGGTATGGCGGCACTCCGCCATATCGCGACACCGCCCCCTCGCCCGCGTTATACGCCGCCAGCGCGCGCCGCACCGGGTTCGGATCGTTCTCGTACTTCACCAGTAGATCCCGCAACAGCCGCGTCCCCGCATCGATGTTCTGCTCCACATCCGCCGGATCCGCCGCCAGCGCCTTCGCCGTGGAGGGCATCAACTGCATCACCCCCATCGCCCCCTTCGGCGACACCGCGTCCGCCCGGTAAGCCGACTCCGTCTGCGCCAGCGCATGCACGATCTCCGGCGGCAACCCGTGCCGCAGCGCGGCCTCGGTCACCAGCTCCTTCGGCGTCATCACCGGCTTCTGCACTACCACCGGCACTTCCGCCGCCGGCGCAGCCGCCGTCACCGGATCGTCCTCATGTTCCAAAGCCGCCACCTGCTCCTCCGGTAGCTCGATCCGCCCTGCCCCCGAGTGCAGCACATACTTGCCGTCCGCCCGCTCGATCTTCTGCGCCTGCAGCCGCGCGCCGCTCTTCAGCACCGCAAACTCCGCGGCGCCCATCGGCAGCACGATCGACAATACTCCAATCAGAAATCTCATTGCATCAGATCATCGTCATCGGCCCGCTCCACACGCGGCCCTTGCGACCCACGCCCCACGCTCAACCAGCCGTAGTTCATCGCCGCATTCAGCACCAGCATGAAGCTTCCTTGCGTCTGTTGCCGCCACATCGGATTGATGGCGAACAACAGGTAGTGGCCCTTGCCCTTCGGCACGTCCACTACGGCCGGCTTGCCAGCCAGTTCCCTGCCCCCGGCCAACATCCCGGATACCAGCAATTCCTTCTCTTCGCCGAACTTCAGCACCGTCCTCGGCCGCTCCGCGGCCGGCGGCAGGAACGCTCGCATCATCTCCATCATCTCCGAGCTCATCTCTCCAGGCCGCTCCGGCGGCGCTGGCGGCGTCAATGGCCGTCCCTGCACCACATCCGGATCGTTCAGGCCGCCTCGCCCGCTCGGCCGTGCGGATGCACCCGCACCCTGGCCCGCACCGGCGCCTCGGCCCATGCCTCCTGTCAGGTTGACGTCGAACACCGGCGAAGCGTTGAAGTACACCGGCAACTTTTCTCCGTACCCGTACATCACCGGGCTCTTCGCATCCGCCGTCGCCGCCATCAGCACGCTCCCGCGCACCTTCAAATCCCGCGTCTGCTGGATCGAAATACCCTCCACCAGCCCGAAATCAATCGGCAAGGAGGCGTTCCCTCCAATCGTCACAAACAGCCCGCCCTCTTCCACGAACTTCTTGATGTGCATCACCCCCTCCAGCCCCAGCCCGCCTCGCATATCGTCCGTCTGATCCGGCGATGTCCCGAAGTTCGGCGTCAGCTCCGACGCCTTCCACGCCATCGGCTCGCCCCGCATCGGAATCCCGCTCACCAGCCTCCGCGAATCGCTCCCCACCGGCCCAAAGAGAATCACGTCATACTTCGCCCGCAAATCCGCAGTCTCCCGAATCACCGCATCCGAAATGTAGCTGTACGGCACCTTCGTCGTCTCTAGCGCCAGCCGCACCCACCCTTCGCTCTGCGTGTTCGTCCACGTGTGCACCAGTGCGATCCGCGGCGCCGCCAGCTCATGCCGCGACACCTTCGGAGCCTCGCTCAGCGCCGTCACCATCACGCCCGCATCCGCCGCCGCCGCCGTCAGCCGCTTCTTCAAATCCGATCCGTTCTCCGCCGCCGCAATCACAAATGACCCCGCCACGAACTTCTTCCCGCCCGCCTCAAACTCCGCCTCCGCCGCGCTCATCTTCACATCCTTCAACGCAAACCGGAACGTCGCCAGCGCCCTGTCCGCATTGTGGTTCACCACATAAACCGCTCCATCGCCCTCCACGCGCCCCTCCGGCCCCGTATGATCCAGTGCCAGCGCCATCGCAGCCTTCAGAATCCCCTGGTCCGTCACCCGCGTGCATTTCAAATTCCGCAGCGCCCCCAGCGTCCAACCCGTGTCGTCATACGGCGCGGTATCGTTCGCATCGTAATACTGCCTGTCCAGCAGCATGTCCGCTAGCCGCGAATACGGCTGATCCATCCGCACCACATACGCCCCCTTCGCATGCTTCACTCCCCCCACCTCGGCCTCCGCCGCCAATCTCTGCACCTCCACCCCATGCAGCTTCAGCAGGTCCATCAGCGACGCCGCCTCATTCGGCCGCTCCTGCGCGTCCACCACATACGCCGCCGGACCCTCCGTCACGGCCTTCGCCACGCTCCGCTTGCTCTTCAACCAGAAATTGCGCAGAAACTCGCCCTTGTTCCGCGCCGTGAAGTTCAACGACAGCAGCAGCGCGCTCTGCTGCAGGTTCACGTTGTTCCTGTGCGACCACTTCACTTTCTGCAGAGGCGGATTCTGCCGGTACCACGCCCGCGACGTCTGCGAACTGTTCAGTGTCCGTTCCCGCGTGTCCGCACCGCCGTTGCCGAACGTCTCATAGAACCGCCCGATCGAGTTGTGCCCGTGCGCCACCTCCATCATGTAGTTCGCGCCCCACCCGTCGTAAAACCCCCACGTCCACACCCCAGGCACGCCCCGCTTCGTCATCTCCTCCACCTCGTGCCACGCCATCTTGTGCCACTCCTGCGTCTCGATCGGATCGAACCACGCATTGTACGGACCCATCCCCGTCGACGTGTACAGATACGGCACCGACTCGTGCAAATCGTGCACCACCTGCGGATGCCACTGCAAAAATGTCCGCGTAATATTCCGGCTCAACGCCAGCGCCAGCGCCATCCCATCCCGGTTGTTGTCATGCGCCACGTACTTGCCCCAATACAACAGGCTCGGCGCCACCTTCCCCGGATTCGCCTTCCGCCACCGGTACAGATCCACCTGCTTCTCCCGCCCGTCCACCTCGATCACCGGCGTCAACATCACCACCAGGTTCTTCCGGATCTGCTCGACGAACGGCGTCTCCTCCACCGCCAGCCGGTACGCCAGTTCCATCAGCATCTCCGGCGACCCGGTCTCCGACGAGTGAATCGCCCCCGTCGCCCAATAAAACGGCACGCCCTCCGCCAGCAGCGCCTCCGCCTCCGCGTCCGTCGTCTTCCGCGGATCGGCCAGCCGCGCCGTGATCTCCTTCAACCGCTCCAGCCGCTTCAGGTTCGCTTCATCGGAAACGAACACCACCACCATCTCGCGCCCCTCTTCCGTCTGACCGATCGACATCACTTTCACGCGCGGCGACGCCTTCTCCAGCTCGCGCATATACCGGTGCACGTCCTTCGCATACGTCAGCTTGTTCTCCGCCCCCGCGATGTAGCCCAGCACTTTCTCCGGCGTCGGCGCCTTCGTCGAAGCCGGTAGATGATCCACCAGTTCCGTCAAAAACATCGGGTCCGTCGTGAACTCTTTGATCTTCTTCGTGTACCCCTCGTCCAAGGCTTGAGAGCGGGCCTGCTGCGCCATCACCACGGCGCCACAAAGGACAATCAGAGCCAGAGAACGCGTGCGTAGCATCTTTTCAGTATCCTTCAAGTAGATGACCACTCTCACCCATCTCGAGTGCAGCCTCTGCGGCCTCACCTACCACGCCGGACAGCCCCACAACCTCTGCACCTGCGGCGGACCCCTGCTCGTCCGCTACGACCTCCAGGCCGCCCGCCAAAGCTGGAGCCGCGAGTGGATCGTCGGCGGCCCCTCCAGCATGTGGCGCTACGCCCCCGTCCTGCCCGTCTCCAAACCCGCCTCCATGATCTCCCTCGGAGAAGGCTGGACCCCCCTCATCCGCGCCCGCAACTACGCCGCTTCCATCAGCGCCGAAAACCTCTGGGTGAAGGACGAAGGCATCAATCCCACCGGCTCCTTCAAAGCCCGCGGCCTCGCCTGCTGCATCTCCATGTGCCACGAGCTCGGCATCAAAAAGGTGGCCCTCGGCTCCGCCGGCAACGCCGCCTCCGCCACCGCCGCCTACGCCGCCGCCGCCGGCATCGAAGCCCATATCTTCATGCCCAAAGACGTCCCCCAGGCCAACTACATCGAGTGCAAAAGCTTTGGCGCCAAAGTCACCTTGATCGACGGCCTCATCTCCGACTGCGGCCGCATCGTCGCCGAACGCAAACAGGCCGAAGGCTGGTTCGACGTCAACACCCTCAAAGAGCCCTACCGCATCGAAGGCAAGAAAACCATGGGCTACGAAGTCGCCGAGCAGTTCCAATGGAACCTCCCCGACGCCATCTTCTATCCCACCGGCGGCGGCGTCGGCTTGATCGGCATGTGGAAAGCCTTCGCCGAAATGGAAGCATTAGGCTGGATCGGCCCCAAGCGCCCCAAGATGATCGTCGTCCAGACCGATGGCTGCGCCCCCATGGTCAAAGCTTTCAACGAAGGAGCCGAACGCGCGACGTTCTGGGAAAACGCCTCCACCATCGCCGCCGGCCTCCGAGTCCCCAAGCCCCTCGGCGACTTCCTCATCCTCCAAGCCGTCCGCGAAAGCCACGGCACCTGCATCGCCGTCAGTGACCGTGCTTCGTTGGAAGCCGGAGCCAAACTCGCCCGCCTCGACGGCATCTTCCCCGCCCCCGAAGGAGCCGCCTGCTTCGCAGCGCTGGAGAATCTCCTCCAAACCGGCTTCCTGAAGCCTCAAGAGAAGATCGTCATCTACAACACCGGCTCCGGCCTAAAATACCTAGAAGCCTACTCCACCCTCTACCCCCGCACCGCCACCACCGAAGCCGACAAACTCGGAGGCCTCATCACCCCCCGCTGATCCCGCGCTCACGAAAACGACTCCGGCCACCGCTGCCGCCCGTGAAACACTGCGATCAGCTCCAAACCCCGCGCCCGCACCCGATACGGAATCAAATAGGAAGTCCCCGGCACCACCAACTCCCGGGTGCCCACCACTCGCCCCGGCCACCTCACCGCCGCGCTGTGCCGTCAGGCATTTCGCTGCAAGACCGAAGCCATTTCGACACCTTCGCATGACTGACCGTCCTGCCCGCTTCCAGATCTGACAGCCCCTCCGCGATCGCCCCAATCTGCCACTCCGCATCCGCCAAATACCTTTCAATGGCCTCCGCCGCCAGGAACGCCTGCGACCGGTTCGAACGCACCGCCAAAGCCTCCAATCGCCGCTTGGTCTTTGCATCAACTCGCACGGTCAGCGTCTCAGTCGGTCGCATCTCTTGATTTCACCTGGAAACAGCATCCCACACCTCAGCGCCGCCCCCCCTGCGCGACAATAAACCCGATGTGGATCCTCGCCCTCCTCCTCACAGCCTTCTCCCAGGACCCGCTCCCCACCCGCCCCGTCGAATCCATCCGCTCCGCCGAACGCCACCGCCTCGCGCGCGACTCCGGCTACTTCCCGCGCTCCACCCTCACCCGCTCCGGCGCCATCGTCGTCGTCTATCGCGCCAACGCCGCGCACAACGGACCCCATGGCGATCTCGTCTCCATCCGCTCCACCGATGCCGGAAAAACCTGGTCCGCACCCGTCCCCGTCGCCAACGATCCCGAAGCCGACGACCGCAATCCCGCCCTCGGCACCGCCCCCGACGGCACTCTCGTCGCCGCAATCTGGTCACGCACAGGCTCGCCCGGTGGCGATCCGCCGCCCGTCGCGCGCATCGGCTTCGTCTACTCCCACGACGAAGGCCGCTCCTGGACCCGTCCCGTCTGGGCTCCCGAAACCGCCGAATGGCGCTCTTACTCGCCCTACGGCCGCATCCTCACCCTCAAAAGCGGAGAAATGGTCCTCCCCGTCTATCGCGGCAGTTCCACCTGGCTGCTCCGCTCCGCCGATCAGGGCCGCACCTGGAACCAGCTCACGCTCGTCGCCTCCGACATGAATGAAACCGCCTACTGTGTCCTCCCTTCCGGCGAATGGCTCGCCCTCGGCCGCGATGCCAACGGCGCCGGGTCGTTCTCCCTCATCCGCCGTTCCACCGACAACGGCCGCACCTGGACCCCCACCGGCGAACAGTTCCTCACCGCCCGCCGCCTGCCCTCTGACCTCGCCGTCCTCCCCGACGGCTCCCTCCTCGCCGTCCACGGTTACCGCACCATCCCCCGCGGTGTCCGCGCCGTCCGTTCGCGCGACGGCGGACGCTCCTGGCTCCCCCTCGACCTCGTCATCCACGATCGCGCCGAACGCAACACCGACACCGGCTACCCCTCCGTCGAAGTCACCCCCGACGGCTGGATCGTCATCTTCTTCTACGACGCCAGCAACGCCCCCGAAGGCAAAACCGACCCCACCGGAGCCTTCCTGGAAATGGTCCGCTTCCGCCTCAAGGACCTGCCCTAACCACCCGCTCCACCCTGGGCCCGCACGCTCCGCGCGGCCAGCCACTCTGCCAGTTCTACTTCGGAAACCGTCCCTGCGGCCAACCCGACGATCTTCAGCACCACCTCGGTCTGCGCCGCTTCCAGCTTCCATCCGTTGCGCCGGAGAAACATATAAGCGGCCAGAAAAGCCACCCGCTTGTTCCCGTCCACAAAGGGGTGGTTCTTCGCGATCCCAAATGCGTAACAGGCCGCCAACCGGAAAACGCTCACCGTCGGCTCGTAGTGAGCAAGCATCTCCACCCGAGCCAGAGCCGAATCCAGCAGCCCCTCGTCCCGGATGCCGGCAGTCCCGCCAAACCGCTCCAAGGCAGCCTCATGTGCAGCGAGAACCGCGTCGCGCCTCAGCCACACATACCGCCGTGCCATCTACTTGGCCAGTTCCTTCAAAGCATCCGGAAACAGGTCCATCGCCTCATACGCGTGACGCATCTGCGTCTCAAACTCAGGATCGAAGCGAGTCAGCTTCAATCCCCCCCCAGGCGCTTCCGTCAGAAACACCTTCTGCCCCTGTTTCACCTTCAACTGCTGCAGCGCCGCTTTCGGCAATATGATCCCCGCCGACGTCCCCACCTTCGTCACAGTCAACTGCATCGGCAGTTCAGTAGCCCGCTTCGCTTTCGTCGCCATCAGCCATTCCTCTCTTCTAATACTAATACGACCACCACAGATCGCCGCCACCTCTCCCATCCACTCACTCGCCACCTGTGGCAAACTATCAGCATCAGGTCATGGCGAACGGAAGCAGCCTGACAACCCGGACACCCTCCGCCGATGATCCCATCGTCTCCGTGCTGGTCCGGCGTCTCGTCGAGATCTACCACCCAGACCGGATCTTCCTATTCGGCTCCTCCGCACGCGGTGATGCCGGCCCCGACAGCGACTACGACATCATGGTCGTCGTCCCAGACTCCGCTCCGCCTCACCTCGTGGACTGCGCCCCGGCCTACCGCGCCCTCCGCGGCCTCGGCATCGCCAAGGACATCCTCGTCTGGACCCGCACCGAATTCGACAAGCGCCTCCACCTCAAAGCCTCCCTGCCCTCAACCATCCTTCGAGAAGGCATACTTCTCCATGCCGCCTGATCCCGTCCGCCTCGCCGACACAGAGGCTTGGCTCGCCAAGGCGGAGCAGGATCTGCGCCGTGTCTCGATTCTCCTCTCTGTCGATCCGCCCGACATCGAGGGCGCTCTGTTTCACTCTCAACAATCCGCTGAAAAGGCGCTGAAGGCCTTCCTGACTTGGCACGACATCCCCTTCCGCCGCGTTCATGAACTGGATGAACTGGGCCAACAATGCGCCACCGCCGATCCCTCCCTGTCCTCCCTGGCTGCCCAAGCGGATGACCTGACAAAGTACGCCTGGCGCTTCCGCTACCCCGGAGCACCTTACCTGCCCACTCTCGAAGAGGGCAGCACCGCCCAACTTCTCGCCATCGAAATCTTCAACGCCATCCGCACCCGCATCCCCACGGCGCGCTGAATCGCCACCCCACTCGACCCCATCCGCCCCCATGCCCCATACTCAAATTTGCGCCTCCGCCTCCGCATCACCGGCGCCGTTCAGGGTGTGGGTTTCCGCCCTCACGTCTTCCGTCTCGCCACCCAGGCCCATCTCACCGGCTTCGTCCTCAACTCCCCCCAAGGCGTCCAAATCGAAATCCAAGGCCCCAAGAACGCCATAGAAACCTTCGAATCCACCCTGAAAGCAAGCCCCCCCCCCAACGCCGTAGTCGCCACCTTCACCACCGAACCCATCCCCGACCAACCCACGCAATCCTTCGAGGTCCGCCAAAGCGCCAACACCGGCCAGCCCGCCGCCTACCTCCTCCCCGACCTCGCCATCTGCCCCCCCTGCCTCGCCGACATCCGCAACCCCCACGACCGCCGCCACCTCTACCCCTTCACCTCCTGCACTCACTGCGGACCCCGCTACTCCATCGTCGAATCCCTCCCCTACGACCGCCCCCGCACCGCAATGCGGCACTTCCCCCAATGCCCCGAGTGCCACAAAGAGTACACCAACCCCAACAACCGCCGTTTCCACGCCCAAACCAACTGCTGCCCTGATTGCGGTCCCCAACTCGAACTCCGCACACCCACCGGCCCCGAAGCCGCAAAGCACGCAGCCCTCCAAGCCGCCGTCCAAGCCATCCGCGACGGCCGCATCCTCGCCCTCAAAGGCATCGGAGGCTTCCATCTCATCTGCGACGCCCGCAACAAGGCCGCCATCGAGACCCTCCGCCACCGCAAGCGCCGCCCCACGAAGCCCTTCGCCGTGATGTTCCCCCATCACCCCGAACCCCTCCTCCACACCCCGCAGTCCCCCATCGTCCTCGTCGAAAACGAAACGAACCTCCCCCAGGAACTCGCCCCCGGCAACCCCTTCCTCGGCGTGATGATTCCCTACTCGCCCCTCCACGCCCTCCTCCTCGACCAACTCGAAGCTCC
>JARKQJ010000072.1 GCA_029973955.1 Paludibaculum sp.
CGTGGGTGAAGAACTCGATTACGCAGCGGAACTCGTGAACAGGATCGTGGAAGGTGTGGTGGACGCCCCTGGCGCTCCGCGCATCGGCCTGCACATCTGCCGGGGCAACTGGAGCACGCGCGAGGACGTGCTGCTCACCGGAGACTACCGTCCGCTCCTGCCCGCGCTGACCAGGATGCGCGTGCGCCAGTTCGTGCTCGAATACGCCACCCCCCGGGCCGGGGAGATCGAGGTGGTGGGGCGCGCGCTGTCGGGCAACGTGCCGGGAACGTCCATCCCGCGCGAGTTGGGGCTCGGCGTGGTCAACCCCAGGACCGTGGAGGTCGAGGGCGTGGAGGCCATCGCCGCCCAGGCGGGCAAGGCCCTTGAATTCTACTCCCCCTCACAGCTCTTCCTGAACACCGACTGCGGCTTCGGCTGCTTCGCCAACCGCTGCGTGAATGTGGAGGAGGTGGCCGCAGCCAAGATCGCCAGCATCGCCCGCGCAGCCGCCCTGCTGCGGCGCAGGCACTGCGTCTGAAAAACGGAAAGGACCCTTGCGGGTCCTTTCCAGCTGACTCGCTCTCCTCCCGTGTGAGCGGGAAGGAGCCGGCAGGCAGCGCGAATTCTTTAGTTGGCCGGAGCGGTGGCGGGCTTCTTGGACTTCTTGGTCTTCTTCTTGGCCATCTGCTCGATGTAGGAGCCCTTCTTCTCGACCGAGGACTTGGTCTCGAAGGCGAAGGCGGCGGAGGTCATGAGCAGGAAGGAAGCGATGGCGATGACAATAGCCTTTTTCATTGCGATTCTCCTCAGGGGTTTTCAACGACGGATGCGCGTGGGGGAATCGCGCGGCAGTTTCCTGCCGTCGCGGCGCATCCGTCACGTGTTGGGCAGTGGCTACGCGTCAGTCCATTACCGGCCCCTTTCCAGGCAGTTACAGAATTGAAATGGAGTTCCCCGGCCGCATCGTTGACAGCGGATGGCCGGGCGACTATTCCCCAGGCCATGCGTATACTTCTCGTGGAAGACGACTCCAAGATCGCGGCGTTCATCGCTCAGGG
>JARKQJ010000078.1 GCA_029973955.1 Paludibaculum sp.
CTCGCCGGGGGGGCGCGCGCGCCAGACGGTGCGCGCGCCCGGCTGGGTGAGCTGGTCCTCGAAACACGGCGCAGCGTCCCAGGTCTGCACCTCGTCAAAGCCGGCCTTCTCCAACGCCAGCCGGATCTCGTCCATGGTCCAGCAGACCTCTTCCACGCGCTCCTGGCGGCGGCGCCAGAGCTGGCCCTCGCGAATGAACAGTTCGATGTCGCAGGCGGCCTTGTCCGTGCCCGGCTTGTGCGTGCTGCGCATCACCATGGCCACGGGGTCCTTGTCGATGAACCAGGTGTTGTTCCACACAGTCTCAAAGGCCAGGCGGTTATTGGTGTCGAAGACGAAGTTGCCGCCGGGGCGCAGGGCGGCGGCGGCGCATTTCAGCACGCGTGAAAGGTCGGACTTGCGCGGCACGTGGTTGATGGCGTCGAACTCGCAGGTGATCAGATCCACCGGCCGCGGCAGGCGAAACTCGCGCATGTCGGAGCGGATCACCTTCACCGGCAGCAGCGCGGCCCGCGCCTTTTCGCGCGTAATGCGGCACATGTCGGGGGAGAGATCGACGGCGAAAGTCCGAATGCCCTGCGCGGCAAACTGTAGCGCCAGCTCGCCCGTGCCGCAACACAGGTCGCAGGCCGAGGAAACCGTGGGCAGCAGCGGCCCGAAGACGGCCTTGCGGACCTGGTGAAAGGGGCGCTGGTATTCGAAGAGCTGGTCGTAGTAGCGCGCCAGCCAGCGGTATGGTTCGGTGGACATGCGCCCCGATGATAACAGGGCGCGAAACGGTTAGCGCAGGTATTTGTTGAAGTGGTCCAGCGTGCGCTGCCAGGCGAGCTTGGCCGCGGCTTCGTCATAGCGCGGCGTGGTGTCGTTGTGGAAGCCGTGGTTGCAGTTCTCGTAGATAAAGGCCTGGTAGGGGATACTGTTGGCCTTCAACGCGGTTTCGTAAGCGGGCCAGCCGGCGTTGACGCGCGTGTCGAGCCCGGCATAGTGCAGCAGCAGCGGCGCCTTGATTTTGGGCACGTCTTCCACCGGAGGCTGTCCGCCGTAAAAGGGGACCGCGGCAGCCAGGTCGGCGCCCAGGCGCACGGCGAGCATGTTGGCCACGCCGCCGCCGAAACAGAAGCCGACCGCGCCCAGCTTCCCGGTACAGTCGGGCCGGGCTTTCAGCCAGCGGGCAGCGGCTTCGAGGTCGTTGTTCATCTTGGCGCGGTCCACCTGGCGGAAGAGCGCGCCGCCCTTTTCGTCGTCGCCCGGATAGCCGCCGACGCTGGTGAGTCCGTCTGGCGCGAAGGCCATGAAGTTCGCCGTGCCCAGGCGGCGCGCGACATCTTCGATGTAGGGGTTCAGGCCGCGGTTCTCATGCACCACCAGCACGCCCGGCAGCTTGCCGGTGGCCTTGGCGGGCCGCACCAGCAGGCCCTTGATGGAGCCGTTCCCGGTGGGCGATTCCACGGTGGCGATCTCCGTCCTGATGCGCGGGTCGTCCTTCGGCACCTGCTGCGCCCAGGCGTAGTTGGGCCGCAGGCTCTCCCAGATCGCCGTGGCGGTGACGCCGGCGGAGGCGTACTTCTGCGCACCATCCAAGAACGCACGGCGGTCGATGTCACCATGTACGTATCTGTCGAAGAGATTGAGCAGTTCCTGCGGGAAATCCGTAGCTTTCTTGCGTTCCATGCCGGGCCCCTTTCTTGGGGTTGAGAATAACACACTGTCAGAGCGCGGCCAGGATCTGCTCCGACGTCGTGGTGGGGCACCAGTACCGCTCGATGTGCTCGATCACCAGCTCCGTGCCGCGGGCGTGCGGGACGAACGGGCGGTCCTGCGGATCGTACATCGCGTCGGTCATGTCGCGGATGAGGATGCAGCGCACGCCCCAGCGGCGCATCTGCTTGATGGCGAAGGTCCGATTGAGAATGCACATGTTGGTATGCACGCCCATGACGAAGAGCCGGTCGAGCTTCTTCGCCTTGAGGATGCGATAGACCTCGGTGCCCTTGTCGGTGATGAAGTCCCCGGGCAGGATGGAGATGCCCGGATGCTGGTGTGACCATGCCCGGTGCTGCTTGTCGCCGGGGGTGTCACAGCCGCCATCGGAGTCGTCGATGGGCAAGGGCGGGTCGCTGATGTCGAGCGGCTTGGGCGGGATGGCGTCCGGCAGGTCGAGAATCGCCAGGCGGCCGGGCGCATCGCGGTAGGCGTCCATGGTGTCGGACGGAGCGTGGATCACGGTGAAGCCCTTGGCGCGGATGCTGCGCAGGAAGGGCTCGGCGCGCGCCACGATTTCGTTGACCCGGGCAGTGGCGCCGCGGCACCAGTGCTTGTCCCACAGATCGCAGAGGATGACGGCGGATCGACGCGGATCCAGCGGCTCAGAGGACTCCAAAGCCCCGGTTTCCGAGCGTTGGCGCAGCAGTAGCGGCGCCGCTGCGAAGTGCGCCAGGAAGCGGCGGCGAGCGGGAAGAAGCGGATCGGACGTCATGTCTCGTTAGTGTATCCCCGCGGAGGCGATTTGGGGTTACAATCACCCCATGAACCGCAGAGAGTTCGTCGTCACAGCAACCAGCGCCGGCGCCGCCTCAGGCGCCGTGAAGCCGTTCCCCAGGCGTCCTTACAAAGACGGCATCGAGTTGTCCGTCATCGGGTTCGGCGGCATCGTGGTGATGGGCGGCGAGCAACCGGAAGCCAACAAGCGCGTGGCGGCGGCGTGGGAACGCGGCATCAACTATTTCGACGTCGCGCCGCAGTACGGAGACGGCGAGGCGGAGATCAAGCTCGGGCCCGCGCTGGAACCCTACCGCAAGAACGCCTTTCTGGCGTGCAAGACGTTGATGCGGGATGCGGCCGGAGCCCAGATGGAGATGGAACGGTCGTTCAAACGGCTCCGCACGGACCACTTCGATCTCTACCAGTTTCACGCCGTGTCGTCGATGGACGACGTCAGGAAGATCCTGGCGCCGGGCGGGGCGGCGGAGTGGTTCCTGAAAGCGAAGAAGGAAGGCAAGACCCGCTACTGCGGCTTCTCCGCCCACAACGCGGAGGCGGCCATCGCATTGCTTGACGCCTTCCCGGCGGATTCAATTCTGTTCCCGGTGAACTTCGCCTGCTGGCACGCCGGCGGCTTCGGTCCGCAGATTCTCCAGAAGGCCAAGCAGAAGGGCGCCGCCCGCCTGGCGCTGAAAGGCATGGCGTACCAGCCGTGGCCGAAAGCGCTGGCGCGCGCCGAGCGGAAGTATCCCAAGTGCTGGTACCAGCCGTTGGACGATCTGGAGAAGGCCCGCCTGGGTCTGCGATGGACCCTCTCCCAGGAGATCACCGCCGCCGTCCCGCCTGGAGATGAACGCCTCTTCTCGATGGCCATGGACATCGGCGCGGAGTTCAAACCGCTCACCATGCGCGAGCAAACCGAGGTGGCCGCCTGGGCGAAAACCACCGAGCCGCTGTTCCGGGCCTGAAATAACCGTTTCGGTTTTGATCCATTCGTTTCAATTTATGAGAGAATCGTGAGATAGCCCCGCACCTGCCGGGAGCCACGAAAATTCCATGCGTTCCTCAACTTACAAATGGGCCGTTGTGGCCATGCTCTGGTTTGTTTGCGTCTTCAACTATGCGGACCGCCAGGCTATCTTCTCCGTCTTCCCCCTACTCAAGTCTGAGATGGGGCTCGACGACGTTCAGCTCAGTGTCGTGGGCACGTCGTTCATGTGGGTTTATGCCCTTTGCGGCCCGTTTGCCGGGGCATTGACAGACCGTTTCCGCCGTAAGACGCTCATCATCGGCGGTCTGGTGTTCTGGTCCGCGGTGACGGCGGCGACGGCGATGTCGCAGTCCTACTGGCACCTGGTGCTCCTGCGGGCGCTGCAGGGGTTGGGCGAGGCGTTCTTCTTCCCGGCCGCGATGTCGATCATCAGCGACTTTCATGGGCGCGAGACGCGTTCGAAAGCGATGGCCATCAATCAGAGCGGCGTCTACGCCGGCACCATTGCGGGCGGCGCCGTAGCGGGCCTGCTGGCGCAGATCTACGGCTGGCGGGCCTCGTTCTACATCTTCGGCGCATTGGGCATCGTTCTCGGTTTGGCGCTACTGGCTCTGCTGAAAGAGCCCGAACGCGGCCAGGCCGATGAAGGCGGCGCGGCCGGCCACGGCTCCATCGACTTCGGCGAGGGCGTGTGGAACACGTTGAAGCGTACCTTCCAGCACCCCATGTCCCTGGTTCTGATGAGCGTATTCATCGGCGCGAACTTCGTCGCCGTGATCTTCCTCACCTGGATGCCGTCGTTCCTCTTCCGCAAGTTCAACATGAGCCTGTCCATGGCGGGCCTCAGCGGCACAGCCTACATCCAGATCGCCTCGGTATGCGGCGTGATGACCGGCGGCTGGCTGGCCGACCGGCTGGCGCGCAAGAGCCTCTCCGGCCGCATGAAGACGCAGGTGGTGGGCCTGCTGGCCGGCATTCCGTTCATCTTCCTCACCGGCTGGACGATGTCTGTGCCGGTGTTGATTATCGCGATGGCCGGCTTCGGCTACGCCAAGGGCATGTACGACGCCAATATCTGGGCCTCGCTCTACGACGTGGTGAAGCCCGAGCGGCGTGGCACGGCGCTGGGCGTGATGAATTCGATGGCCTGGCTCGGCGGCAGCGCCGGCCCGGTGGCCGTGGCCTATCTCGCCGGCAGCTACGGCATGGGCGCGGCGATCAGCGCCAGTTCCGTGGTCTATCTCCTGGTAGGCACGCTCCTGATCTTCGGTATCCGGCGGTTCATGCAGCCCAAGGCAGCGTGACCCGCGTCACCGACACCATGCCCCACCAGGCGGGACAATCATCTGTGATGCGGAGAGTCGCACTACTGCTGCTGCCCTGGGCCGCCTGGGCCCAGGTGCCCGACTACCACGGGTCCTTCACCGTCCCCTACGATCATCCGGCGCTGAAGTACGCCGGGCCGCCCAAAGAGGACCGCGCCGCCCGCCTGCGGGAGCAACTCGCCTCCGGCAAACTGCAACTCGCCTGGGACCCGAAGTTCGGCTACCTCCCGGCGGTGCTCAAGGCCCTGGGCATCTCGCCCGCATCGCAGGGCCTCGTGTTCTCGAAAACCAGCCTGCAGGTGACGAAGATCTCCGCGCAGAACCCGCGCGCCATCTACTTCAACGATGACGCCTACGTCGGCTTCGTGCCCGGCGGCGACCTGCTGGAGATCTCCGCCTCCGATCCCGAGCGCGGCGCCATGTTCTTCTCCATCGAGCAGAAGCGCGCAGCGCGGCCCGAACTCGAACGCGGTGACGGCTGCCTGCAGTGTCACGCCACGCCCAATACCACCGGCGTACCGGGCCACCTGGTGCGCTCCGTGCACACTGATCCGCAGGGCTTCGTCGACACCGAAGCCAGCTCCTACGTCACTGACCACCGCAGCCCGTTCCTGGAGCGCTGGGGCGGCTGGTACGTCACCGGCACCCACGGCGGCGCGCGTCACATGGGCAACGCCCCCTCGGGCGAGGCCGCCGGCAACGTGGTTTCGCTGAAGAAGTACTTCGACACCACGCGCTACCTCACGCCGCACAGCGACATCGTGGCGCTGATGGTGCTGGAGCACCAGACCAAGCTGCACAATCTCTTCACGCGCGCCGGCGTGGAGGCGCGCGCCGCGCTGCTGGTCCAGGCCGAGATGAACCAGGTGATGAAACGTCCGGCAGGCGAGTTGAGCGATACCACCGCGCGCCAATTGGATCACGCCGCGGAGATCCTCACCCGCTATCTGCTCTTCGCCGACGAAGCGCCGCTGCAAAGCCCCGTGCGCGGGACCTCGGAGTTCGTGAAGCTCTTCGCCGCGCAAGGCCCGAGAGACCCCCAGGGCCGCAGCCTGCGCGAGTTCGATCTCGACAGGCGCCTCTTCAAGTACCCCTGCAGCTACCTGATCTACTCCGAGCCGTTTCTCCGCCTCCCTCAGCCGTTGAAGCAGCGGATTCTGGCTCGCATCGACGCCGTGCTCTCAGGTCAGGACACCTCGCCCGCGTACGCGCGCTGGAGCCCGGAAGACCGCCGCGCGGTGCGCGAGATTCTGGCCGCGACTTTACCCGCGGCCTCCGCCTCTTCGCCCGCAACCGCCCTCACTGTGCCGCGATCCGAATGACGCCGCGCTGGCCGTTCTCCGGCTGGAAGCGGATATAGATGGAATCGCCCACGTCCTCGCGGTCGAATTTCAAGTCCGTCCCATCCACCATCACCGCGCGCGGGGAAAATCCGCGCGGCAGAAGCACGCGAAACGCCAGTTGCCCGGCGGCGCCCGAATACTCGATGCCGATCGACCGCGGCTCGGCGTTCCAGGAGTAACTGAAGTAGCCGTTCGACGACGCATAGCGCGCCGTGGCCTTGGCCTGCGCGATGCCCGCCGCCGCCCACCGCGGAGAGACCTCCACTGAGCGGTAGACGCTGTCGGTATCGCGAATGCCGGCCAACCCTTCCACCAGCGCGTCCACCCACTGCGCCATGCCCCAACCGGCGTAGCGCACCTCGTTCGTCGTGCGGAAGCCCGGCGTGCCGTCGGGCCAGTACCACACCTGCGCCCCGCCGGTGTCGCGCAGATGCCCGGCGTACTGCCGGATCAGCTCCACGCCGTACGCTTCACGGCCGTTCTGCAATGCGCCGCGCGCCAGTTCCCCGCCCACCCACGGCATCAGCCCGCCGTTCGCGTATCCTCCCTGCAGGCGGAACGGCTCTTTCCAGTAACCGAGGTGATCGGGATAGCCCGGTTGCAGGCTCCACCAGGGATACTTGTCGCCGGTCACGCCGCGGCGCCGGCGGTATTCATCGATCACTTCGATGGCCTGCGATTCGCTGGCCAGTCCGCGCGTCACGGCCCAGGTGTTGCCCATGGCGAGTTGCTTCGATTCGTCGAAGTCGCCGTGGTCGATCTGGTCGAGGTGGACGTGGTGCAGAAACTTGCCGCCGTCCCACAGCAGCTTCACGCTGCGTTCTCCGTAGCCCTGCGCCTCTTTGGCCCACTCCCGCGACTTCTGCGCCTGGCCGAGGTGCGCGTACATGGAGCTCATGGCGCGGAACGCCAGATAGTAGCCGCTGGCGTCGCAGGTGGCGATGACGTGGCGCGCGTTGCCCTGGTCGGTGGCGCCGTCGATGTCGTAATCCCATGTGTCGCAACTGTGCTGGCGCTTGATCAGCCGGTTGGTGGGATCCCAGTGCTTGGCGTCGCTGCGGATATAGGCGAGAGCCTTCTCGAGCTTCGGCAGCGCGGCGGCCATCCAGGCGTCGTCACCCGTTGCGCGCCACGTATCCCACACGCCGAGCGTCAGGATGTACTCGACGTCGCTCTCCAGGCCCACGCGCCACGTGCGGCCGTCGCGTTCTATGCCGTCCGGCGTCTGGCCGTCTTCACGCTGGACTTCCAGAAAGCGATCGAGGCCGCACTGCATCTCGCGCTCCCAGTACTTGTAGGCGGGCATCGAGTAGATCCAGTCGCGCAGCCAGATGCCGTCGAAATGGTTCGTATCGGCGGAGATGTAGCCGACGAAGCGGCCGCGTTTGGTCTGGTAGTCGCGCCGGCCCAACTGCATGGCTTCGCGCGTGAAGGGGAAAATGGCGTCGAAGTCGCGGTCGCCCGTCTCCACGCCGGTCTCGGCGTCGAGGCGGAAATTCAGGTAGCGGCTGTACTTCTTCTCTCCGGGGAACCAGAGGTAGATGTAATGCACCCCAATCTGGCCGCTGGCGGTGAAACGCAGCGAACCGCGCCCGTGGGCCAGATCGACGTCCTTCTCGAAGTAGGTCTTTTGCAGCGGATCGGCTACGCGGATGCGGCAGGTGGCATCCCCGGCGGCACGGCCAGTGATCGAAAGCTGGACGGTCTCCAGAGGCCGGTAGGTCTTGCGG
This sequence comes from Paludibaculum sp., assembly GCA_029973955.1. Classification (GTDB taxonomy): domain Bacteria; phylum Acidobacteriota; class Terriglobia; order Bryobacterales; family Bryobacteraceae; genus Paludibaculum. The sequence continues at coordinate 7,871 of JARKQJ010000078.1, forward strand.
TCTGTCTCGATGCGGCCGTAGCGGCCCTCCACCGCTGTGGGGTCGGACGCCAGAGCCAGGGCGGGCAACAGCAACAACAGGAATCGCGCCATGCGGCCATCCTATCGAATCCCGCGCACGGCTATTCGACGAACTGGCGGGCGAACTCCACGAACCGCGCTGCGTCCTGGAAGTTGCTGGCAATGCCGAACGACACGCGCACCGCGCCCGTGCCTTTGCCGTCCACGCACAGGCGGAAGTCGTCCGGCGTGAAGCGCGAAGTCTGCTGCACCCAAGGCTGGTTGAAACACCCGATGATCTCGGTCTTCGAAATACTCAGCGCCGTCTCGCCGCCGCCTGGATTGCAGAAGCAGCCGCTGCGCAGTGAGATCCGGTGGCGCGCGGCCTCCTCTTCCACACGGTGGTGATCCACCACAACGCCGGCCGCATCGTAGAAGTTCATCGTGATGGTGCCGCCGCGTGAGCCCCGCGCCCCGGGGCCGTATACCCGCACCGCCGGCTTCCCGTTCGCATGGTGCAGCGAACTCAGCTCCTCGATCAGCCAGCCCGTCAGGCACGCGCAGCGGGTGTGGATGAGATCGACACCCGTCCGCTCCAGATGATCCAGACCCACCTCGATGCCGGGGATGTTCAAAAAGTCCACCGTGCCGTCTTCAAAGGCCGCCGCCCCTTCCGCCATGAAGTAGCGGTCGCCCTGCACCGAAGCCACCGTGATCGTGCCGCCGGCAAACCAGGGACGCTTCAACTTGCCCAGCACCGCGCGCTTGGCCAACAGACAACCGATGCCCGTCGGGTAGCCGAACATCTTGTAGAACGACAGCGCCACGAACTCCGGCTTGTGGACGCTCAGATCCAGCCGGTTCGTCGGCACATACGCCGCCGCGTCCAGCAGCACGTCCCAACCCTGGCCCTGCGCCCGCTCAATCCAGTCCAGCGAATGCTGCACCCCCGAGAAGTTCGACTGCGCGGGATATGCAAACAGATGGTTCCCTGCCCCGGGGGCCACCGCCAGATTCTCTTCCATCTGCCCCTCGTCCAGCGTCATCTCCGGCAGGTGCATGGGCACATAGTGGATCGCCGCTCCCTGCGCTCGGGCGAACTCCCGGATGCCATTCACCGAAGTGTGGTTGTCGAAAGTCAGCAGGTACGTTGACTCGGCCGAAAACGGATACGACTCGCCCACCAGCTTCAGCGCCCCGGAGGCGTTCTGCGTGAAGATCGCCACATACTCTTCCGGCGAGGCCTGAAAGTAGGCCAGGATCCGCGCCCGCACCCGATCCACCAGATCCGTCATGCGCTGCGACGAGGGGTTGTGCGAATGCGGGTTGCCGAACAGATGGTCTTCCAGCAAGGCATGGTGCTCTCTCACCTGCCGCTCACTGTAGAGCCCAGCGCCCGTGTAGTCGAGATAGACCTCGTCCAGCCGGTCCAGCCGGGAGTATTCCCTGCTCCTCAGCTCGTCCAAAACGGCCGTCGAGCTGTATTCCGGGTAGGCGTCCAGCAGCCTGGCATAGCCTGGAGTGATTTGATCCTGCTCCATATCTGCTCCACCAAGATACAACTCAAAGGCGCGCCACCGACAGCCCGTGGCTGGAAATCACTGTCAGAGAAGGCTTTAGATCCTTATACACCACAGCAAGGTGGTGGCTTTCGGCGCAAACCGGGGGTAACGCCCCGCAACATATTGGATTCAAGCCACTTGACATCATCGCCGCGGCGGGCGATAAAGGAGATGCAAGGTCGATATCAGTTATGTGGGTATTAAAATCACAAATCAGTACCCCATGGACATGGTGAGTCTGATAGAAAAAGAGTGCAGCATGCAGTGGCTGAGTGAGTATCTGGAGAAGCGGACGACGGCGGCCGAGGCCGTGCAGGAGATCCGTTCAGGGCAATCCGTATATATCCATCCAGGCTGCGCTACGCCGCAGGATCTGGTCGCCGCGCTGCTGGCGCGCTCCAGGGATCTCGAAGACGTCGAGATCATCCACATGAAGACCTTGGGCATGGCGGACTACACCCAGCCCGAGTATGAACGCTCCTTCCGCACCATCGCCCTCTTCGTGGGCGAGAATGTCCGCCAGGCCGTGTGCGAAGGCCGCGCCGAGTACATGCCCATCTTTCTCCACGAGATCGAAGGGCTTTTCGAGAGCGGAGAGCGCCCACTGGACTTCGTCCTCCTGCAGACCTCCCCGCCCGACAAATACGGCTACATGAGCCTGGGCGTGGGCGTGGACTGCACGCTCACGGCCGCCCGCCATGCCGCGCGCGTCATCGCCGAAGTGAATCCCAACATGCCCCGGACGCTCGGCCAGTCCTTCCTGCACATCTCGGAAGTCCACCGCGTGGTAGAGGTGAGCCACCCTCTGCCTGAGCTGCAGGCCGAACCGTCCACGGACCTCCAGCGCCGCATCGCCCGCAACGTCGCCTCGCTCATCCCCGACGGCGCCACACTGCAACTCGGCATCGGCGCCGTGCCGGACGCCGTTCTGGCCTGCCTCGGCAACCACCGCGACCTCGGCATGCACACGGAACTCTTCTCCGACGGCGTGATCCCGCTCATCGAAAAGGGCGTGATGAACGGCGCGCAGAAGACCATCCACCAGGCCAAGCTCGTCGCCGGCTTCGTCCTCGGCACGCGCAAGCTGTTCGATTTCATCGACGACAACCCGCTGTTCGAGTTCCACCCCATCAAGTACGTCAACGACCCCTTCGTCATCAGCCAGAACCGCCGCATGGTGGCCATCAACTCCGCCCTTCAGGTGGACCTCACCGGCCAGGTCTGCTCCGACTCCATGGGCACCAAAATCTACAGCGGCTTCGGCGGCCAGGTGGACTTCATCCGCTGAGCCGCCCACAGCCAGGGCGGCAAGCCCATCCTCGCGCTGCCCTCCACCGCCAAAGGCGGCGCCGTTTCGCGCCTCGCCCCCAGGCAGGAGCAGGGCGCGGGCGTGGTCACCTCGCGCGCCGATGTCCCCTATGTCGTCACCGAGCACGGCGTGGCCTACCTCCACGGCAAGACGCTGCGCCAGCGCGCCGAGGCCCTGATTTCCATCGCGGAGCCGAAGTTCCGCGACAAGTTGAACGAGTTCGCATACGAGGCCCGATACTTGCGGCCCAAGCTGATTCCGGTTTCCTAGGAGATGTTCGATGCCAGTCACCGCCATGAGAGAGGATCGAGGCTTCATCGAGATCAACGCGCAGGAGTGCAAGGGCTGCGGCCTTTGCGTGGAAGCCTGCGTTCAAAAGGTGCTCCACCTGTCCGCGCACCTCAATCACTACGGCTACCACCCGGCGGAATATGACGGAAGGGGCTGCAACGGCTGCGGGCTCTGCTTCTACGCCTGCCCCGAGCCGGGCGCCCTCAAAGTCTTCAAGGCAGTGGCCTGACGCGATGGCCGAATAAGGAGCCCTTCATGCCCAGACAACTCATCAAAGGCAACGACGCACTGGTGAAAGGATCCGTGCTGGCCGGCTGCCGGGCCTTCTACGGATACCCCATCACCCCCGCCAACGAGATCGCCGAAGCCGCCGCCTACTACATCCCCCTGGCCGGCGGCACCTTCCTCCAGGCCGAAAGCGAAGTGGCCGCCATCAACATGGTCTACGGCGCCGCCTCGGCCGGCGTCCGCTCCATGACCGCCTCCTCCGGCCCAGGCATCAGCCTGATGTCGGAGGGCATCAGCTACCTGGCCGGCGCGGAACTGCCCTGCGTCATCGTCAACGTGATGCGCGGCGGCCCGGGCCTGGGCAATATCGCTCCGGAGCAGGGCGACTACTTCCAGGCCGTCAAGGGCGGCGGCCATGGCTGCTATCACTGCATCGTTCTGGCCCCCGCCACGGCCCAGGAGATGTGTGACCTCACACGCCTCGCCTTCGACCTCGCCGATAAATACCGCAACCCCGTCATGATCCTCGTCGACGGCTACACCGGCCAGATGATGGAGCCCGTGGACTTCTTCAGCGTGGAGGCCCACCAGCCGTCCATCCCCGACTGGGCTGTCGCCGGCAGTGCCGAGACGCGCCACAACATGGTGACCTCGCTGATCATCCAGGCCGACGGACTGGAAGCGCACGTCCGCAAGCTCGAAGCAAAATATGTCCAGGCCGCCCAGGAAGATACCCGCTGGGAGAACTACCGGACCGAAGACGCCGACCTCGTCTTCGTCGGTTACGGCATCGTGGCCCGCATCCTCAAATCGGTCGTCGAGATGCTCCGCGAGCGCGGCATCAAGGCCGGTCTGCTGCGGCCCATCACGCTCTTCCCCTTCCCCACCGCCGAACTCCGCCGCCTCATCCCGCGGACCAGCCAGTTCTTCGTCGTTGAAATGAGCACCGGCCAGATGGTGGAAGACGTCCGCCTGGCCATTGAGGGCGCCCGGCCCATCGGCTTCCACGGCCGCTGCGGAGGCAACGTACCCACGGCCGAGGAGATCTTTGAAAAGGTCCTTGCCACGCTCGAATCCCGCGCGCCGAAGACGGCGGAGGAGGCCTTGACCCATGCCTGAACTCAAAGTCACCCACCAGAAGGCCGAGTGCCTCTACGACACCTATGAGCGCAAAGGCGAACTGACCCACCAGACCCACTACTGCCCTGGTTGCGGCCACGGCATCACCATGAAGCTCCTGGCCGAGACCATCGACGAGCTCGGCATCCGCGACCGCGTCATCATGGTCTCCCCCGTCGGCTGCTCTGTCTTCCTCTATTACTACTTCGACACCGGCAACGTGCAGGTGGCCCACGGCCGCGCCCCGGCCGTCGCCACCGGCCTCAAGCGCGCCCGGCCGGATTCCATCGTCATCAGCTACCAGGGCGACGGCGACCTGGCCGCCATCGGCAGCGCCGAGATCCTGCACGCCGCCAACCGCGGCGAGCTGATCACCTGCATCTTCGCCAACAACGCAATCTACGGCATGACCGGCGGCCAGATGGCCCCCACCACCTTGCTCGGCAAGAAGACCACCACCACGCCCTTCGGCCGCGACAAGATCAAGGACGGCTACCCGCTGCACATCTCCGAAGTGATGGCTTCGCTCGACGCCCCCGTCCTCGTCGAACGCGTCGCCCTCGGCAACACCAAGCAGATCCTCGCCGCGAAGAAGGCCATCCGCAAGGCCGTCGAAGCGCAGGTGAAGGGCCTGGGCTTCTCGCTCGTCGAGGTCCTCTCGCCCTGCCCCACCATCTGGAAGCAGGATCCCGTCGAAGCCCAGAAGTTCGTCCGCGAGGTAATGACCGACATCTATCCTCTGGGCAACAAACGCGACCGCACTGCCGAGGCGGAACCACATCCCGCACCGCTGCCCGGACCCGCCCTCACGGAACTGCCCGCCATCCTCAAACTGCCGAAGCAGACCACCGCTTCGGAGCTTGCCGCCGCCGAAACGGCCACCCCCTCCCGCGAGGTCGACTACCGCATCAAAATCGCCGGCTTCGGCGGACAGGGCGTCCTCCTGCTCGGCCAGTTGATCGCCGAAGCGGGCATGGACCACGACCTCGCCGTCTCCTGGCTGCCCAGCTACGGCCCCGAGATGCGCTCCGGCACCTCCAACTGCCACGTGCGCCTCAACAACAAGCCCGTGGATTCGCCAGTCGTCACCCGCTCCAACATCCTCATCGCCCTCAACGAACCCTCGCTCCATAAGTTCCTCGACTTTGCCGAACCCGGCAGCCTGGTGCTTTACAACGGCGAGTCGATCCCTGAGGAGTTCCGCCGCGCCGATCTCAACATGCACGCGTTGCCCTTCTTCGAGATCGCCGATGAAGTGGGCACCGCCAAGGCCGGCAACGTGGTGGTCCTCGGCGCGCTGCTGGAGGCCACCGGCCTGCTGCCCGAGGAGACGGTGGATCGCGCCATGGCCCGCGTGGTCAAAGGCGAAAAGTGGCTGGAAATCGATCGCAATGCGCTCACTCGCGGCAAGCAGGCGATGGCCGCGGTTCTCGGAAAGGAAGCCCCTTGTCATGTCTGACATGATGAACACCCTGGTCTACTTCAACCATCAGATCGTTCCCTTGCGCGAGGCACAGGTGAACATCCTCACCCACGCCCTCCACTACGGCACCGGCATCTTTGAGGGCATCCGCGGCTACTGGGTGAAAGACCAGGAGGAACTCTTCCTCGTCCGCTGCGAAGACCACTACCGCCGCTTCAAGCTCAACAGCCGCATGCTGGACATCGATCCGCCCAAGAGCGCCGAGGAACTCACCGAGATCACGCTCGATCTCATCCGCCGCAACAACTTCCAGACCGACGTCTACGTGCGCCCGCTCGCCTACACCTCCTCGCCCCGCATCGGCGTGCGCCCCGACGGCAAGTTCGACTTCACCATCGTCGCCGTCCCCTTCGGCGTCTACATGGACAGCACCAAGGGCCTCCACGCCGGCGTCGTCACCTGGCGCCGCCTGGAAGACCACGCCCTGCCCGCCCGCGGAAAGATCTGCGGCGCCTACGTCAACAGCGTGCTCGCCACCAATGAAGCCCATCGCCACGGCTACGACGAGGCCATCCTGCTCAACGAAGACGGCCACGTGGCCGAAGGCGCCACCTGCAACATCTTCATGGTGCGCAATGGCAGGCTCATCACCCCGCCGCCGTCCGACAACATCCTCGAAGGCCTCACCCGCGCCTGCGTGATGGAGCTCGCCCGCCGCGAACTCCATCTCGAAGTCGTGGAGCGCTCCATCGACCGCAGCGAACTCTACACCTGCGACGAACTCTTCTTCACCGGCACGGCCATGGAAGTGGCCCCCATCATCAAGGTGGACGGCCACGCCGTCGGCTGCGGCAACATCGGCTTCATCACCGGCCACCTGCGCGAACTCTACTTCCAGGCCACGCGCGGCCGCATCGCCGACTATCACGCCTGGCTCCACGGCGCCTATCAGCCCGTCGCCGCAAGGTAACAGGTCCACATCTCAGAACGTCCGGCCTTGCGCAAGCTGGCCCGTGCGATCTCTCTATCTCGATTTGCCTTACGCTCCGGTTTTGATATCGTCAGTGCGTAGGAAACAATCCCCATGCTTGAATTCCCCTCGCGCCGATCAATCCTTGCCTCTTCCGCCGCCACGCTCGCCATACCGCTGGCCCGCGCCGCTTCCGACGGCAAACTCCGCGCCGGCCTCATCGGCTGCGGTGGCCGCGGCACCCAGGCCGTCACCGACATGCTCACTGGTACCGAGAACGTGGAACTCGTCGCCATGGCCGATGTCTTCGAAGACAAGCTCGAAGGCTCGCTGAAGCGCCTGCGCGAAGGCGCCGGCCTCAAGCGCTACGAAGGCACCACCGTCACCCGCAACGGCCAGCCCAAAACCTGGACCATGGAAGACCTCATGAAGGAGATCCCAGGCCGCATCCAGGTGGCGCCCGAAAACCACTTCGTCGGCTTCAACGCCTTCGAAAAGGTGGTCAACTCAGGCGTCGATATCGTCATGCTCTGCACGCCGCCCGGCTACCGCCCCATGCACTTCGAGGCGGCCGTGAAGGCCGGGAAACACGTCTTTACCGAAAAGCCCATCGCCACCGATCCGGTCGGCTGCCGCCGCTTCATGCAGGCCGCCAAACTCGCCGAACAGAAGAAGCTCACCGTCGTCAGCGGCGCCCAGCGCCACGCCCAGCGCGAATACATCGAATCTGTCGAGAGGATCAAGGGCGGCGCCATCGGCGACATCCGCTCGCTCTACTCTCACTACCTCTCCGGACCCGTCTTCCACGCCCAAGGCCGCGACCCCAACTGGGCCGACATGGAGTGGCAGCACCGCAACTGGTACAGCTTCGTCTGGATCTGCGGCGACCAGATCGTCGAGCAGCACTACCACAACATCGACTTCATCAATTGGGTCATGGGCACGCACCCCGTCAAAGTGGTAGCCACCGGCGGCATCTCCTGGCGCAAGGGCAAGGAACTCTACGGCAACATCTACGACCACATGGCGTCCGACTTCGAGTTCCCCGGCGGCCTCCGCTACTCCTCCCACTGCCGCCAGTACCCCAGGGGCTCCACCAACGACGTCTCCGACCTCATCGTCGGCACCAAAGGCGTCTCCAACGGCCTCGATCTCGCCTCCGGCAAGGGTATCAACCCCTACGTCCAGGAGCACATCCAACTCGTCAACTCCATCCGCGGCACCGGCCCCTATGAGAACCAGGGCATGCGCGTCGCCGAAGCTACAATGACCTGCATCATGGGCCGCGAGTCCGCCTACTCCGGCCAGGCCATCACCTGGGACATGATCATGAACTCGCAACTCGACCTCATGCCCAAAGCCTTCGACTACAAGCTCACCATGGCCCCGCCCGCGCTGCCCGAACCGGGCACCTACAAGTTCATCTAGCCCGTTTGATAATGGAGGAATGCGCGCTTTGGCATTCCTCCTCCTCACCGCTCTGGCCGCCGCCCCGGTCTCAGCCCAGAAACTGCGTTCCGTGCAGACCAGCAAGTCGGCGGATTACTCCAGCTACAAGACCTTCACATTCCTGCCCGTCAAGACCATGGAGTCCTCCGGCGTCGTCGAAGACAATCCCAGGATCGCCCCCGTCGTCAAGGAAGCCATCGCCGCGCAGCTCACAGCCAAGGGCCTCAAACAGGTGCCCTCCGGCGGCGATCTGGAGATCAATGTCTACATCACGCGCTACTCCAGCCCCCATCTGGAAGCCCTCACCTTCGCCGGCCCGCCCGATGTCACCTACGCCGTCGGCGGCCCCATCACCACCACCGCCCGCTACAACGAAGAGGGCACGATGGTCGTCAACCTCATCGACGTGAAATCCAGGAAGTCCGCCTTCTTCGCCATGGCCACTTCGACGCTCAAGCGCGACAAGCCCGCTTACGACAAGATTCAGAGCGCGTCCGAAAAGATGTTCCAGCACTACCCCGCCAAATAGAAAAAGGGGGCCGGTGAGGAGTCGGCCCCCTTTCTCCCACCCTCAGCGAGCGCTATTGCCCGACTGAGATGCTGCCGAACACACCGTGCTCTTCCAGGGCTCCGCCGCCGGAGATGCCTGCCGCGAAGTACAGCGTGTTGGCGTTGCCGCCGTTCCCGCTGTTTCCGAACACCAGGCCCCAGAGCCCTTCCACCGCTACGGGCGTGCCGTCTTTATACTTCAGCGTGCCCACCTGCTTGCCGGTCGAAACATCGAAGGCATTGATGCGGCCGTTGCCGAAGTTCCCTACCAGGAGCGTGTTGCTGTAGTCGCCGAAGAAGCCTGGCGCCATCGCCATGCCCCACGGAGAGTTGAGAGCGCCACCCGACACCAGGCGCCGCTGCAGGTTGCCTTCGAGATCGAACACATTGATGTAGCCGTTCCCCTCACCGGCTACGTCGTCCGCTTTTTCCGCATCCTGCTTGGCATAGGTGACGTAGATGCTGCCTCCAAACCGCATCACGTTGAACGGCGCGAAGCCCGCCGGCAGGTTCGGATCGCGGAACCCGCCCGCGGTCTGCACGGCTGTGAATGTGTAATCGAACACATCCACGGTGCCCGCCTTGAAGTTCGCCGCATACAGCGTCGGCCCACTCGCCGCCACGCCCATCGCCAAGCCCTTGAACGAGGCGCTGGGATCGTCGATCACGATCACCGCGTTCGTGGCGTCCACATTCCTGTTCCAGGCCCCGATCATCCCTTCCTCCGTCGCGAAGAGGAACGCCGCCGGCTGTCCTGCCGTCAGTTCGAAGCCCGGCGTACCGTTCCAGACCTGCCCCGTCGGATGCGACGGGCCTGTCCGGCCGCCGCCCTGCGGGATCGTCACGATCAGCGGATTGCCCACCGGGAACAGGTCCCCAGCCGTGTTGTAGAGCGTGCTGGTCCCCGTCCCGCCATTCGATACCCAGAACGCCGAGGTCGCACTCATCGAGATGCCCCAAGGGTTCTTCAGCTTCGGATCGACTCGGTCCGCGAGCCCGGGCAGGTCCGACACAAGATTCCGCACCACATACGCCGTCGACGGCACCGCCAGTGCCGGCGTGCTCGGGCCTTCGTCAATCGCCAGGCTGGACGTGTAAATGTAATCGCCCTGGTTATTGCCGTTCCCGTTCGCCGCGTTGCCGGCAACATAAAACGTCACAGCGCCCGATCCCTTCGCCGGAGCTGTCCAGTCGAACTCGAAATCTACGCCTCCCGTCGTCCCCAGCCGGGTTCCCTCCAGGCTGTGCTCGATGAACTGGATCAGGCTGGTGTCGCTGCAAGGCGTCTCCGCTCCATTGAAGCAGGCCATGCGCGTGAAACTGTTCACGTTCTGCAACGTGCCGGCGCTTTGCACCGCCGGGTTCGACGCCAGTCGCGCCGTGAACTGGAAGCCCCACCTCTGCTGGTTGGGATCCCGCAACTCCACCCTCATTCGGTACGTCGCGCCAGGCTGGTACTTCGTGCCGCCCGGATACACGATCTTCACCGACCCTTGCCCCGAATTCAGCGGGAATGAGGTGTGGCACTGCGTGCACGCCAGCGGATTGTCTCCCGGCGCGCCCGTGTAGCGGCCCGGCGGGCCCGTGCTCCGTCCATTCGCGAATCCGGCCGCCAGCATCATCAGCGCGGCGCCTCCGGCCAATCTCAGTTTCATCTGCGAACCTCCCAGTGGATCGTTGCCGTACAACCAGATGCTAGCCGGACGCTCCAATGCGGATGTTCGGCCCCTGTAAAAAGAATGTGAAACACCTCTCGCCCCACATGACTGCCTCCCGTCAGGACTTACAATCATCTGTATTCGTTGTAGGGCAGTATGCAGCACATTCTGGTGATCGATGACGACGAGAACCTGCGGGATACCATTGGCATCCTGCTGGAAAATGAAGGCTTCAAACCAACCCTCGCCTCGGATGGCAAGCAGGGTTTCGAAGAGGCTCTGCGCTCCCGGCCGGACCTGGTCCTGGCCGATCTGCGCATGCCCGGCATGAGCGGCACTGAGGTCTGCAAGCAGCTCCGGGCCGCCGGCCGCAAGACTCCCATCATTGTTCTCAGCGCCGTCGGCGACGAGATCGACAAAGTGCTGCTCCTCGAAATGGGGGCCGACGACTATATCGTCAAACCCTTCGGCACCCGCGAACTCATGGCCCGCATCCGCGCCGTCCTGCGCCGCGCCGCGCCTGACTCCAACCGCGTCCTTACTTTCTCCGACATCGAGGTCGATCTCGAACGCCGCCGCGTTCTCCGCCGCGGCGAGGACGTCCGCTTCACTCGCGCCGAGTTTAACCTCCTCACCTTCTTCCTCCAGAACCCCGACCGCGCCCTTACGCGCGACATGCTGCTCAACTCCGTCTGGGGCTACGAATCTTTCCCCAACACCCGCACCGTCGACGCGCATGTCGTCCGTCTCCGCCAGAAACTTGAACCCGAGCCCAACGCCCCTCGCCACTTCCTCACCATTCATGGCGTCGGCTACCGCTTCATCCCGTGACTCCATCCATCCTTATCATTGAAGACGCCGACACCTGCCGTGAGACGCTGGAGATCGCCCTCTCCGCCATCAACGGCTACGCCGTCTTCACCTTCTCTACCGCCGAAGATGCTCTCAGAGAGCTCCAGCGCGTCAACCCCGTCGCCGTCGTCACCGATCTCCACCTCCCCGGTATGGACGGCTTCGACCTCATCACCCAGATCCTCCGCCGCCCAGCGCCTCGACCCGCCATCCTCGTCATTAGCGGCGATACCGATCCCGCCACCCCCCAACGCGCCCTCTCCCTCGGCGCCAACGCCTTCTTCTCAAAGCCCTACTCTCCGGCTGAAGTCCGGCGAACCCTGGAGAACCTGATCCATGCTGCCTAGAATCTGTCTCCTCCTGGCCTGCGCACTCCTGCCCCTCGCCGCGCAGAACCAGACCGCCACTCAACTCAAGGACATCATCGACCGCCTCGAAAAGCTCGAGAAGGAAAACCGCTCCCTGCGGGACGAGGTGGCGGACCTCCGCCGCCAGGTCGGCGGCGAAAAGCCCCCCACCGCAAATTCGGAATCTTCCGCCGAATCCAAGCAACTCGCCGAGCGCGTCGAAGTCCAGGAAACCCGCACCGCGGATCTGGCCCAATCCAAGGTGGAAGCCAGCTCGCGCTTCCCCATCTCCATCACCGGCATGGCCCTCTTTAACGCCTTCTACAACACCGACGGCAACAACGCTTCTCAATACCCCACCACCGCTTCCCTCCTCCCCACTCCTGCCAACGGCGGCGGCAGCTTCCGCCAGAGCATCCTCGGCTTCCGTTTTCAGGGACCCCGGATCGCCGGCGGCGGACGCATCTCCGGCTCCCTCTACACCGACTTCTGGGGCGGCACCGACAACTCCCTCAACCACCTCATGCGCATCCGTACCGCCAGCATCGAAGCCGACTGGAAGCGCACCACCCTCACCGTCTCCCACGACAAGCCCCTCATCTCCCCCCGCGAGCCTAACTCGCTCGCCCAGGTCTCCATCTCCCCCCTCACCAGCGCTGGCAATCCCTGGCTCTGGAAACCCCAGTTCCGCGTCGAACAGCGCTTCTCTCTCTCCGAATCCGCCGGCTTCCGCGCTCAAGGCGCGCTCTATATGACCGACGAGTCCCGCGTCACCGTCCCCGCTGACTACGCATCCCAGGTCGAGTCCGCCCGCCCCGGTTACCAGGGCCGCTTCGAACTCTGGAAAGACGGCGCCAAGGGCCGCCGCATGGAACTCGCCTCCGGATTCCACCTCAGCGATAGCCACGTCGCCGGCTACACCGTCCCTTCCCGCATCTACACCGCCGACTGGATGCTCAAGCCCTACGCCCAATTCGATTTCTCCGGCCTCTTCTTCACCGGCCAGAACGTCGCGCCCCTCGGCGCCCTCCGCCAGGGCTACGTCATCGTCAACGGCGATCCCCGCGCCGTCCACACCACCGGCGGCTACGGACAACTCGCCTGGCGCCCTACCTCCCGCCTCTCCTTCCACCTCTTCTCCGGCACTCAGGACGACCGCAACTCCGACCTCCTGCCCGGCCGCACCGGCAAGAACACCCTCTTCGGCGGCAACACCATGTACCGCCTCGCCCCCAACGTCATCATCTCGTTTGAAGGCTCCCACATCCGCACAAACTACATCGGCTCCGGCCTCCGCACGGTGAACCACTATGACATTGCTCTGGCGTATCTGTTTTAGCGCCTTGCTCGCTTCCACGCTCTCCGCCGGCTCCCTGCGGGGCCGCGTGCAACTCACCAACTCCAAGGACACCGCTGTCCTCAAGAAGGCCGACTACTCCGGCGTCGTCCTCTGGCTCGAGCCTGCCTCCCCTCCCCCTCCCAGCCGCCCCCCCAAATCCGCCACCATCCTTCAAAATGACAAAACCTTCACCCCCCACATCCACGCCGTCGAACTCGGCACCCGCATCGCCTTCCCCAACTCCGACCCCATCTTCCACAACGCCTTCTCCAACTATGACGGCCGCGTCTTCGATCTCGGCCTCTACCCCCCCGGAACCTCCCGCAGCGTCACCTTCGACCGCCCCGGCGTCGTCCGCGTCTTCTGCAATATCCACTCCTCCATGTCCGCCATCATCGTCGTCTCATCCGGACCCTGGTTCGCCACAACGCCCGCCAGCGGCCAGTTCGAGATCCCCAACGTCCCCCCGGGCGAATACACGCTGAGGGTCTTCCATGAACGCGCCACCCCGGATGTCCTCAAGCGTCTGGAGCGCAAGCTCACTATCAACTCCACGCCGGTGGACCTCGGCGCCATCCCCGTCTCTGAAGCCGGCTTCCTGCCCTTGTCCCACATGAACAAGTACGGCGCCGAATACGGCCCCGAAAACGACCAGAACCATCTCTACCCAGCCCCGAGGAAATAGCCTTTGATCCGCCGCATCGCCAATCGCCTGCTGCCTGGCTTCTCCCTCCCGGCGAAACTCCTCCTCTCCACTTCGCTTGCCATCACCCTCCTGTTCGCTGTCACCGGCTGGATCGTCCAGGACCGTTCCAGCCGCCTCACCGCCCTCAGCCTCGAAGAGGAGGTCCACAACGGCTTCCGCGCCTACGACTCCCTTTGGCGTACCCGCGAGGAGATGCTCTCCTCCATCAGCCAGATCCTCAGCCGCATGCCCGACGTCCGCGCCGCCTTCTCCACCGGCGACGCCGCTACCATCCGCGACACCGCCGGCGAAATCTGGAGCCGCGTCGCCCGCGAAGACGCCATCTTCCTAGTCAGCGATCCCCGCGGCGCCGTCATCGCGTCACTCGGCCGCCCCCTCGATCCGCCCCTCAAAGACCTCCCGTTCGTCCGCGGCGCCGCACGCCGCTTCCCCAGCCAAAGCTCTGGTTTTCTCATGCTCGGCAGCACCCTCTACCAGACCGTCGTGACGCCCGTTTACGTCAACACCGCCACTGAGCCCGCGCTCCTCAACGTCCTCATCGCCGGCTACGCCGTGGACCACGGCGTAGCCGACCGCCTCCAGTCCTCCACCGGCAACACCCACTTCGAATTCATCGTCAACGGCGTCACCGTGGCCGGCTCCGGCGAAGCCATTCCTGTAACCTCTCCCTTCGCCCGCGAACTCCGCCGGCCTCTGCTCGACCTCGATGGCCGCTCCATCGGCGAGCTCCGCATCTCCCGCTCCTTCGAAGCCGCCCGCCTCCACCTCAACCGCCTCCGCCGCGACGTCTTCGTCATCTGGGCTCTCGCCCTCTCCGCCGGCCTCCTGCTCATCTTCCTCCTCGCCCGCCAGTTCCTCCGGCCGCTCGCCGAACTCGACCGCGCCGCCCGCCAGATCGCACAGGGCAACTTCTCCGTCACCCTCCCGGTCCGTGCCAACGACGAAATCGGCCGCCTCGCCCAGTCGTTCAACTCCATGTCCAAGTCCCTCAGCGAGGCACGCCAGGAACTCATCCGCCAGGAGCGCCTTCAGACCATCGCCCGCCTCAGCACCTCCCTAGTCCACGACCTCCGCAACCCCTTGGCCGCCATCTACGGCGGCGCCGAGATGCTGGTCGACTCGGACCTGAACCCCACTCAGGTGAAGCGCCTCGCAGCCAATATCTACAAGTCTTCCCGCCGCATCCAGGAAATGCTTCAGGATTTACTTCAGGTCTCGCGCGAGCAGTCCGATCTTCGCGAGTCCTGCCGCCTCGCCGAGCTCGTCCGCGCGGCGGCATCCGATTGCCGCGCCGAAGCCGAAGCGCGCCTCGTCCGCATCGACATCGAAGTGCCCGAGGATCTCGAACTCGCCGCGGCCCGCTCCCGCCTTGAACGCGTCTTTCAAAACCTGATCTCCAACGCCGTCGAGGCCATGCCCCAGGGTGGCCGCATCCTCATCTCCGCCGCACGCGACACCCACGGCATCCTCGCCTCTGTCTCAGACAACGGCCCGGGCGTCCCCCAGGAGATCCGCGGCCGGCTCTTCCAGCCCTTCGTCACCGCCGGCAAGCGCAGCGGCATGGGCCTCGGCCTCGCCCTCTCCCGGCAGACCGTCCTCGACCACGGCGGCGACCTCTGGCTCGACTCCTCCGCCAACGGAGCCCGCTTCTGCCTCCGCCTCCCCTGACACCCCTCCTTTTACCCTTCTTTCACATCCTCATGACCACCGTAACTCCGAAAACCCGCATCCTGTTCCCATGAAGGCAGCAGCAGCAATCGCATTCCTGGCATTCGTCATCCTCCAAATGGCCCCCGCGCCCTATCAACTCTCCTCCGCACCCCTCGATCCGCGCGCCGCCATCTCGGCCGATCCCGACATCCCCTATCACATCCAAAGTGTCCTCCGCCGCGCCTGCATGGACTGCCACTCCCAGGAGACCCGCGTCCCCTGGTACGGCCGCGTCGCCCCCGCCTCCTGGCTCCTCGCCAAGGACGTCACGGAGGCCCGCCTGGTCATGGATCTCTCCCATTGGGGCGATCGGCCCGCCGCCGGCCGCCTGGCCCTCTCCTCGGCGGCCTGCGCTGCCGTCAAGGAATCCAAAATGCCCAAGCCGCAGTACCGCATGATGCATCCCGAAGCCCGCCTCTCCCCCCAGGACATCGAGGCCCTTTGCGGCTGGCCGAAGGCGGTGCTCGCCTCCATCGCCCGCCAGAAATCCCTCTCCGCGGCGTCGCGTTAGGCCTCAAACTGCCCCATCCGTCCCAGCGCTCGCCCGCAGCCGCTGCTCTATTCCATCTCAGGCCCCGTAAACATCCTCCCCGGATTTGCCGATAGTCTCCTGGGAGAGTCCCGATGCGCTTGAAGACAGTCCTGATCGCCGCCGCCGTCACCGCAGCCCTGCTGGTCCTGTGCCCGCCCGTCTACTCCGGGCAGGCCGCCCCGCCGCCCACAGACCTCTGGAAGATGGTCCATCCCGGCGCGAAGTTCATCGTCGGCATTGACTGGCAGCGCGCTAAGTCCTCGCCGGTCGGACGCATGATCGCCAAGCAGTTCGCCGGTCAGGCCGGTAAGTTTAAGTCCTCCGGCCCGGGCTTGGAGATGATCGATCAGCTCGATCGCGTCCTCATCAGCGGCACCGAAGCTTCCACCGGCGCGGCAGACCCCATGGCCGGTTCCGTGGTCGCCATTGAAGGCCGCCTGGACCGCGCTCTGCTCAAGAAATCCCTCCCCGCCGGCACCGCCGTGGAGCGCTTCCGCGGCGTGGATCTCTACGTCCCTCCCAAGAGCAAAGTGAACGAGCCGCTGCTCGCTATCCTGAACGACCGCAATGCGCTGCTGGCTGACCGCACCACCATGGCTCTCGTCCTCGATGGTCAATCCGGAGCCCGCGACACGGCCCTGCTGCAGCGCGCCGTCGACATGAGCGCAAAGTGCGAAATCTGGATGGTCGCCGCCTCCTTCGGCAACACCGGAGCCGAAAGCCCCGAGCCCGCCTTTCGCCAGCTCCAGGACATCGACTCCATGGACTTCGGCCTCAACCTCCAGCAGGGCCTCGGCCTCCGCGCGAACCTCATCGCAAAGACCCCTGAATCCGCCCAGGGCTTCGCCATGATGGCCCAGCTCTTCTCTTCCATGGCCACTCAGAACCAGAAGCAAGCGCCCGAACTCACCGAAATGCTCCGCAGCATCAAGGTGACCACCGAAGGCAACGCCGTCCGCATGAGCCTCGATATCTCCGCCGCTCAGCTCGAAAAAGGCGTCGCCTCCGCCCGTGCTTCCTTCGAACAGAACGGCCGCCGGACCATCGAGTCCTTCCTCGGCGTCCAACCCTCCGGGCAGATCCCCCCAGGACTCAAACCCGCCGTCAAGGGCGTACCCGGTGGCTCCCCCACCCAAACCGCCTACTCCCCTGCCCCGCCCCGCGAGCCGGAGCCCCCCAAGACCCGCACCATCCGCATCGTCGGCTCGGACGACGGCCCCAAAGAGATCACCTACACCACTGGCGGTAAAACCCACTAACCGAAAAGGCCTCCCAGCCGGGAGGCCCCTTCAATTCCCGCTGCGATTCGCCCCCTTTAGACTGCCGCCGGAGCCGCCTCCGCCAGATTCTCGTTGAACGAATACCCGAACCCACGCACAGACCGGATGAACCCCGGCGTGGACGCATCCGCCTCGATCTTCTGCCTCAGCCTCAGAATGTAGACGTCCACCGTGCGGTCCGTCACCGCCCGGTCATGCCCCCACACCGCATCCAGCAACTGCTCCCTGGAGAATACGACCCCCGGCCGGGACATCAGGAACTCCAGCAGGCGAAACTCCGTCGCCGTCAGCGCCAGACCCTCGCCGTTCAGCGTCACCCGGCAACTCGTCCGGTCCAGTTCCAGCCCCCCCGCCCGCAAGGCCCGCACCGGCTGCGCCAGTTGGCGGAACTGAATCTTGATCCGCGCAACCAACTCCCGTACGAAGAACGGCTTCACGATATAGTCGTTCGCACCCAGCTCCAGCCCCACAATGCGGTCCGTCTCAGACGCCCGCGCCGTCAGGAAGATCACCGGAATGTGCGCCAGCTCCGGCTTGGCCCGGATGCCCTTGCAGATATCCAATCCATCCGAGTCCGGCAGCATGATGTCCAGGATGATCAGGTCGGGCCGCTCGCGGCGGCACAACTCCACCGCGCCCTTGCCCGTCTGGGCCCCCACCATCTGAAACCCTTCCTTCTCCAGGTTGTACTTCAACAGGGCGAAGAGGTCCGCATCGTCTTCAATCAACAGGATCTTTTTCATTCCAGTCAGCCTATTCCTATGGATAACCCAGGAATTGTTACTGTTGCATGACAACCGCGTGAATTTGCGGCGACCCCGCCGGCCCTCCCTACACCGTCTTCGGGTCCGGATGCTCCCACGGCGCACGGTACGGCCGCGCCAGTTTCGAGTTCGCCTCGGCGTCCCCCACCACCTCACCCGTTGCCGGGTCCCATCGCAAGGATCGCCCCAGCGACATGCTCATGTTCGCCAGAATGCACCCGATGGTCGAAATCGCCCCCTGCTCCACATCCGCCACCGGCCGCGTCCGCTTGTCGATCGCCGCCAGGAAGTCCTTCATTTGCAGCCGCACAGCCGGAGCGCAGTGCTTCTCCAGCCGAGGCTCCGTCTTGTCCTCCGGATACTGCTCCAACTCATACGTGACATCCCGGTGAACCGCCTGCCCCTGCGCCGGCAGGAAGTCGTAGGAGTAAACACTCGCCTTCAGAATGCCCTTCTCCCCATAGAAGATCCCCGCCCAGGGGTACTTCGCATCGGGCGGCTGCCCCCAACGCCGGTGCGTCCACACCACCTCCACTTCGGGATGATGGAACGTGGCCACCTGTGTGTCGCTGATGTTCGACCGCCCGCCCTTGTTCACATAGATCCCGCCCGAAGACGAAACCGTCTCCGGCCAACCCAGATCCAGCATCCACCGCACCATGTCATACATATGGATGCCCATGTCGCCCATTGTGCCATTCCCGTATTCCATGAAAGCCCGCCACCGCTGCGGGTGGATCATCGACGTGTACGGTAGCTTCGGCGCCGGGCCCGCCCACATCTCGTAATCCAGGTTCGCCGGCACTGGAATCTCCGGCGGATTCTCCGGCCTGGAGCCGTAGTAACAGCAGATCTCCACGTGCGAGATCTTGCCCAGCTTGCCGCTCCTGATAATCTCGTTTCGCGCTTCGATCAGGTGCGGCGTCGACCGCCGCTGTGTGCCGATCTGCACCACCCGCTTGTACTTCCGCGCCGCCGCCAGAATCGCCAGGCTCTCCACCACATCCACGGAAATCGGCTTCTGTAGCCACACGTCGCAGCCCGACTGGATCGCCCCAATCGCCGCCAGCGCATGCCAGTGGTCCGGCGTCCCCACCAGGACGATGTCCAGATCCTTCTGCGCCAGCATCTCGCGGTAGTCTTTGAAAACCCGCGGCTTCTTGCCCGATTTCTGCCGCGTCGAGACGATCTCCGCGGCGTCCGCCACCATCTGGCTGTCCACGTCGCACAGCGACACCACCTCCACCGGCGACACCTGCACCAGCCGCAGCAGGTCCACCTTCCCATACCAGCCCGTGCCGATCAGCCCCACCCGCCGTACTTTCGACTTGTCGTATTCCGGCTCCGGAACGGCGTACGCGGCCGTCGCGCTCAGCCCCGCGGTGGTCGTCTTCAGAAAGTGGCGTCGATCCATAGACACCCAGTATATGTGCGCGGAGCCGCCTTCGGGAATGCCACAATATAGGATTCATGGAGGCACGCAAAAAGCGGCTGCTGGCGGTGGTTTTCGCCGGCTTCTGCGCGTTCCTCGACCTCTACGCCCCGCAGCCCATGCTGCCGCTGCTCGCCCGCGTCTTTCATACCACGCCCGCCGGCGTCAGCCTCACCGTCAGCCTCTCCACCCTCGCCGTCGCTCTCGCCGCCCCCTTCGTCGGAATCGTAGCCGACCGGTTCGGCCGCAAACAGGTCATCGTCCCGGCCACCGTCCTCGTCGCCATCCCCACATTCTTGGCCGCGACGTCCACCTCCTACCGCCAGTTCCTCTTCTGGCGCATCCTCCAGGGCCTCTTCACCCCCGGCATCTTCGCCGTCACCGTCGCCTATATCAACGAGGAATGGAAGGAGGGCGTCGGCGCCGCCATGGCCGCCTATGTCACCGGCACCGTCCTCGGCGGCTTCACGGGACGCATGCTCGCCGCCGTTCTTTCCATGTATTGGACCTGGCAAGGCGCCTTTGTCGTCCTCGGCTGCCTCAACCTCGCCGGCGCGCTCGTCATCCGCGCCTGGATGCCCCCCGGCAAGCGCTTCGCTCTCCCCCAGCGCGGCAATGCCGAGATGATCCTCCGCCACCTCCGCAACCCCCGCCTCCTCGCCACCTACTCCGCCGGCTTCTGTGTCCTCTTCACCATGGTGGCCGTCTTCACCTACATCAACTTCCACCTCACCGAGCCCCCCTTCCACCTCAACACCGCCCAACTCGGCCTCATCTTCGGCGTCTACCTCATCGGCGCCGCCATCACGCCCACCGCCGGACGCTGGATCGACCGCTTCGGCCACCGCACCTCCATCACCGCCGCCCTCCTCTTCGGTATCCTCGGCAGCGCCCTCACCCTCCTGCCCTCTCTCCTTGCCGTCATGGCCGGCCTCACCCTCTCCTGCACCAGCGTCTTTGTCGCCCAATCCGCCGCCAGCAGCTATGTCGGCAAGGTCGCCCACGAGGGCAAAGGCGCCGCTATCGGCCTCTACGTCATGTTCTACTACCTCGGCGGCAGCGCCGGCGCCGCCTTCCCCGGCGCCTTCTGGACCGCCGGCGGCTGGCTCGCCTGCGTCCTCCTCATCGCCGCCGTCCAGATGATCACCATCACCCTCACCCGCCGCTACTGGCACGTCTGAACCGCTCCCGCCGCTCTCCGCCGCTCTCCGATTGACATTCGATAAGAACGGGCATATTCTCCTATCGACCATCGATAGGAGCCCATGAAGAACGACAACGCCAACCTCCTCCAGGGCACTCTCGACCTCCTCATCCTCCGCGCCCTCTCCCTCGAGCCCAACCACGGCCTCGGCGTCGCCCGCCGCATCCGGCAGCTCACCCGCGACACCTTCGACGTCGGCGCCGGCTCACTCTTCCCCGCCCTCCACCGCCTCGAAGACAAGGGCTGGCTCGCCAGTGAATGGGGCGAATCCGAGAACCGCCGCCGTGCCCGCTTCTACCGCCTCACCCGCGCCGGCCGCAAGCAACTGGAAACCGAACTCGCCTCCTGGAAACGCGTCTCCACCGCAATCCAGTGGGCCATCGACGCCACGTAGCACCATGCGCGCTCTCTCTACCCTGCTGAAGAACCTCTTCCGCCGCGGCCCCCTGGATCGGGACCTCGACCAGGAACTCCAGGCCTGTTTGGATCTGCTCATCGAGGAGAATCTCGCCGCGGGAATGACGGATCCCGAAGCCCGCCGCGCCGCCCGGCTCGCACTCGGCGGCCCCGAGCAGATCAAGGAAGCCGTTCGCGACATCCGCCTCGGCGCCGGAATCGCACAGTTCGCGCGCG
This sequence comes from Paludibaculum sp., assembly GCA_029973955.1. GTDB lineage: Bacteria > Acidobacteriota > Terriglobia > Bryobacterales > Bryobacteraceae > Paludibaculum. The sequence goes on from JARKQJ010000078.1 coordinate 29,227, forward strand.
ACCTCTCCTTCGCCGCCCGGCTCTTCCGCAAGAGTCCCGGCTTCACCCTCATCGCTGTCTTCGTTCTGGCGCTCGGCTTTGGCGTCAGCGGCGCCCTCTTCAGCCTCTGTGACCTGCTCCTCCGGAACCCATACCGGTTCCCACAATCCGAACGGCTGGTCGACCTCCAGGCCATCCACTCCAGCGGCCGGAACAGTTCCACCGGCTACGCCGACTTCCTCGACTGGCGCGATCAGAACTCGTCCTTCGACTCCATGGCCATCGAACCCTGGATCTCCAGCGTCACCGTGACCGGATCAGGCGATCCACGCCGCGCCTTCGCTTGCCAGACCACCGCCGGCTTCTTCCCTCTCATCGGCATCCAACCGGCCCTTGGCAGACCGTTCAGCCCCGCGGAAGATCAGCCCGGCGCCCCGCCGGTCCTGCTCCTCTCCGCCCACACCTGGCACCGTGACTTCGGCGACGAGCCCGCCGTCACCGGCCGCGCCATCACCATCAATGACGTTCCGCACGCCATCCTCGGCGTCATGCCCGCGTCTTTCCGCTTCCCCGGCATGCTGCGTTGTGACTACTGGCTCCCCTTGCGCGCCAACGCCGGCGCCGGCAGAAATCAACACCAGTACGGCGTCTGGGCGCGGCTCAAGTCCGGCGTCACCCTCCAGCGCGCACAGGCCGACATGTCCACCATCGCCGCCCGCCTCGAACAGGCCTATCCCGGCACCAATCGCGGGTGGCTCGTTCGGGTCCGCCCGCTCGCGTCCGTCCTCGCCGAACAGGTCCAAACCCCACTGGCCATCCTTGGCGCCGCGATTGGCTTCGTTCTCCTCCTGGCCTGCGTCAACGTCGCGGGCCTCCTTCTCGCCCGCGGCTCTGCACGTTCCGGCGAGATGGCCATCCGTGCCTCCCTCGGCGCGGATCGCTCGCGCCTCCTCCGCCAGGCTCTGGCCGAAAGCCTGCTCCTCGGGCTCATCTCCGGCTCGCTCGCCCTCCTCGTCGCCTGGGCCACCCAGCAGGCTCTGGCCTCCGCGCCCCCGACATCCACAATGCTCGGAGGTTCGCTCCAACTGAACCTCACCACCGCCGCCTTCACTCTCCTTCTCGCCCTGACCGCCAGTCTGGCCTTCGGCCTCATCCCGGCTCTGCACAGCGCCCGCATCGACTGGAACGCCCGACTCAAAGGAGGTTCCATCCCTTCCGGCAGCCGCACCCGCTGGCTCTCTGCCCTGGTCCTGGCCGAAACCGCCCTCTCCCTCGTCCTCCTCTCCGGCGTCGGCCTCCTCGCCGGCGGCCTCTACACCGCCCTCACCCTGGACCTGGGCTTGAAAGCTCAACAAGTCCTCACCTTCGGCGTCGACCTGCCTGACAAACGCTACCCCCAGGACCGCGCTCTGCGCTTCTTCGACGACCTGCTTGAACGCCTGCGCCATTCGCCCGGCACCGTCGCGGCCGGCGCCGTCGGAACCCTGCCCATGACCGGCGGCTTCTCCGGTTCCGGTTTCGAAATCGAAGGCCGCGCCGCCCCCGCGGACTGGATGGAACTCACCACCCAGATCAACGAAGCCACGCCCGATTACTTCGCCGCCATGGGCATCCCACTCCTCCACGGCCGTCCCTTCCTCACCGACGACACCACCGCCGCGGCACGCGTCGTGGCCATCGATCAGGCCTTCGTCCGCGAGTACTTGCCCAAGGGCGATCCCATCGGACGCCGCATCCGCACCACCCGCGGCGAATGGAGCACGATCATCGCCGTGGTCGGTGACATCCGCAGCCAGAAACCCTCCCACCCCGCCGTGCCCATGATCTACCGCCCGCACACTCAGGCCGGCGGTGTTCGATGGGTGGTGGTCCGCTCCACGCAGGACTCCGCCTCACTCGCCGCCGCCGCTCGCCGCGCCGTCGCGGAACTCGACCCCGCCGTGCCCATTCTGCGCCTCCGCACCATGCGGGAAGTCGTCGACGATTCCCTGCAATTCGAACGCCTCCTGACCACTGCCGGCCTCGCCTCCGCCGCCTTCGCCCTGCTCCTTAGCGCCCTTGCCGTCTTCGGCCTCACTGCTTACTCCGCCGCGCGCCGCAGACACGAGATCGGCGTGCGCATCGCCCTCGGCGCTTCCCGGGCTCAGATCCTCCGTCTCGTCGCCGGCCAGGGAGTGAAACTCGCCTTCTTCGGCGCGGTTCTCGGCCTCCCGCTCGCCTTCGTCACCGGAAAACTCCTCGCCTCGGAGTTGGAGTGGATTCGTACAGCCGGCCTTGCCACGCTGGCCGCCGCTGCTTTCGTCCTTCTATTTGCCGCGCTGCTCGCCGGACTCCTGCCGGCCTGGTTCGCCGCGCGGCTTCAGCCCGCCTCCACCCTGCGCCGTGAATAGACCCGTCTATTGCCGCTCCAGCGTGTACGCCGTCGCCGCGTAGTCCCCCGTCAGCGCCACCGGCAGACCGTACTCCATCACCGCCGCACCCGACAACACCGCCGTGAACTTCCCGTCGATATCGGTCACCTGGTACACTGCCTGCGCGTCCAGGCCCTGCAGCTTCAGCCGCGGCTGCGTCCTGCCATACTGCTGCGAATGCAGCGTCGCGAACACTACCGCCTGCTTCCCGTCTTCCGCCACATACTCCGTCGCCGCAAAGCCATCGGCGCTCCTCGGCGACAGCAACCGGTAGAGCTTCCCCGTCTGCACCGTCCCGCGAACGCCCTTGTACCAGGACACCATCTTCTTCGCCAGCGCAAAGTCCTCCGCGGACCACTTGTTCAGGTTGTTCCCTACCCCCAGCGAGCCCTGCATCGCCACCAGGAAGCGGAAGCGCAGCGGCGTGGACCGCCCGTTGAAGTTCGGCACATCCGTCACCCACGCCATCATCGCCTTCGGCGCATACGCCAGCGTGTAGCCCTCTTGGATCTTCAGCCGGTCCAGCGCGTCCGTGTTGTCCGACGTCCACACCTGCTCCACCCGGCTCAGAATCCCCAGGTCGATCCGCCCGCCGCCGCCCGAGCACGACTCGATCTCCAGCTTCGGATGCTTCGCCCGCAACCGGTCGATTACCTCATACACGTTCCGCGTGTACTCAAGCCACAGCTTCTTCTGGTCCGCCGGCGCCACCTCCGGCCACCCCGGCTCCGAAGCATTGCGGTTCATGTCCCACTTCAGAAACGCGATCTCGTTCTGCGAAACCAGATCGTCGAGCACCTTGAAGACGTACTCCTTCACGTCGTTCCGCGCCATGTTCAGGATCAACTGGTTGCGCGCCTCGCTGCGCGGCCGGCCCGGGAAGTGCATCGCCCAGTCCGGATGCGCCCTGTACAGATCCGAATCCGGATTTACCATTTCCGGCTCCACCCACAACCCGAAGTCCATCCCCAGCCCCTTCACCTGCTCGATCAGCGGCTTCAGCCCGTTTGGAAACTTCTTCTTCGAAACGAACCAGTCCCCCAGACCCGCCCTGTCCGTGTCCCTGGCGCCAAACCAGCCGTCGTCCATCACAAACCGCTCCACCCCGATCGACGCCGCCTTCTTCGCCAGTTCCGCCTGCCCCGCCTCATTCACGTTCATCTCCGTCGCTTCCCACGAGTTGTACAGCACCGGCCGCGGCCGCGCCGCGCCGCCGCCCGGGAAGATCACCTCCCGCTGGAACTTGTGGAATGCCCGCGAAGCGCCCCCGAACCCCTCTTTCGAATAGCCCACATACAGCGGCGGCGTCTCCAACTTCTCGCCCGGCTTCAGCGGATGCGCAAAGTCATACGGATTCAGCCCCGCCGTCACCCGGACCTGCTGATGCGGCGTCTGCTCCACCGCAATCCGCCAGTTACCGCTCCACCCCAACGCCCCAAACCAGACCTGCCCGCTCGTCTCCGTCGCCCGCTCCGGGCCGTCGATGGCAAACCACGGGTTCGCCTGATGCGAAGTGTTGCCCCGCTTCGATTCGATCACCTGCAGCCCCGGCTGCACCAGTTCCCGCGCTACTTGCGTCTCGCCCGCCCAACGCCCATACAGGTGCGTGAACGCATACCCTTCGCCCGGCGGCAGATGAATCGACCCCGATTGCGCCGACTCCAGCGTCACCACTCCGGCCGTCCCGTTCGTGATCACCGCCTGCTTCCGCACAATCCCCTGCGGATACACCTTGTAATGCAGCGCCACCGTCAGCGCATAGGTGATGTCCTTCGTCACGATCACCAGCGAATCGCCCTGGATCTGGTGCGATTCGTACTTCAGCACCACGTCCCGCACACCGTCGGCGAACGTCGCCTTCAAACACGGCTCCACGAACAGCCCGCCGCCGGCGCCGGCGTACTCTTTCGGCGTCGTGGTCGCCGCCAGGTCGAATGACGCCCACCCGCTCACGGAGTGCGCCGCCCGGAAGTCCCCGTCCCGCATCATCCTGCCGCCGAAGTGCACCGGCTGCAGCTCGCCCTTCTCGTTCACCCCCACGGCGTAGGTCACATCCCCCGCCGTCAACACGAACATCTTCTGCTGCGCCAGGTACTTCACCTGCCCTGCCAAGGGCAAACCAAGAGAAAGGAGGAACAGAGGCAGATATCGCATAGCTGGAGAACCCCCACCAGCATATCCGAACCGCTTCCTGGCGGAGCCTACTCCGCGGCGTCCCGCAGCATCGCGTCCACCCGCCGCAGCATCTCCGCCTGCGAGAACGGCTTGGCCAGCACTTCCATGCCGGGCTCCAGCAACTGCTGGTGCAGCAGCACGCTCTCCGAATAACCGGAGGTGAACAGGATCCGCGCCTGCGGCCAGTTCCTGCGCAACTCCGCCGCCAGCGCCTTCGCCGGCATCCCCGGCATGATCACGTCGGCCAGAATCAGATCCACGGGCCGCGCTGCCGTCCTTGCCGCCTCCACTGCCTCCTCGCCATTGGCCGCCTCCAGCACCTCGTAGCCGTGCCAGCGCAGCACCCGCGCCGCGAACTCCCGCACCTCCTCCAGGTCCTCCACCAGCAGTACCGTCCGCCCGCGCGCCGCCCCCGGCTCCCCCACTTCTGTCGCCTTGGCCCTGCGCTGGCCGGAGCCCGGCATGCTCGGCAGGTACACCTTCATCGCCGTGCCCAACCCCACCTCCGAGTACACCCACACGAAACCGCGGCTCTGCTTCACAATTCCATACACCGTCGCCAACCCCAGCCCCGTGCCGCGCCCCATCTCCTTCGTCGTGAAAAACGGCTCGAAGATCCGCGCCTGCGTCGCCTCATCCATCCCTTCCCCGGTGTCGTTCACCGTGAAACAGACGTGCGGCCCCACCACCCCCTCCCCGTGCGTCTCCACATACTCTTCATCCACCAGCACGTTGCGCGTCTCCACCGTCACCCGCCCGCCTCGCGGCATCGCGTCCCGCGCATTCACAATCAGGTTCAGCATCACCTGCTGCAACTGCCCGGCATCGGCGTACACCGGCTCCAACCCTTCCTCCAGGCTCTCACTCAACTCGACGTTCGCCCCCAGCAGCCGCTCCAGCATGCGCTTCAGGTCCAGGTACACCTCGTTCAGGTTCACCGCCCTCGGCTGCAGAATCTGCCGCCTGGAAAACGCCAGCAACTGCCGCGTCAGCTCCGCCGCCCGACGCCCGGCCGACAGAATTGTGGCCGCTTGCTCCCGCGGTCCGGCCGGCAGCTCCTCGTCTCTCGCCAGCAGGTCCGCATAGCCGTTGATGATCGTCAGAAGGTTGTTGAAATCGTGCGCTACGCCCCCGGCCAGTTGCCCGATGCCCTCCAGCTTTTGCGCCTGCAACAACTGTTCTTCCAGCCGGCGGTATTCGGTGATGTCCTGCACCACCCCCGTCAACGTCATTCCGCCGCCTGCTTGCGTCAGCTCCAGGTGGTGGCGCACCACGCGCGTCTCCCCCTCGGGCCCGGCCACTCTGTGTTCGAATACTTCGCGCGATTGCGGTTGCCGCCGCTCTCGCGCCAGCGCCTCGCGAATCCGCGCCGCATCCTCCGGCGGCACAACCCGCAGCAGGGTCTCGAGCGAGGGCGCATCGGCTGCGGGGTCCAGACCCAATACCGTGAAGACTTCCGACGACCAGTGCGACCGCTCCGCCCCGCGCGGCGGCCATTCGTCGAAATGCGCCTCGTACGCGCCCAATCGCGCGATCTTCTGCGCGCGCTCCAGCCTCGCTTCGCTGCGGCTCAATGCCGGATCGTCGGTCCGGCCGCCGGCGGACTGGAACTTCTCTACCATGCCTCTGCTCAGCGCCTCGGGCCGAGATTGCGGAACAGGTGCAGTCCTGACTTGCCGCCCGCCACGAAATCGGGCCGCTTGTCGCCATCCACATCCGCCACCGAGATCTGCATCCCGCCGCCGGCCCGCGTCGAATAGTCGATCACGTGCCGCACCCAGGTCTGCTGGCCTTTCTCGTCCTTTGCATTCTCATACCAGTACATGCCCAGCGGCTCCCGCTCGCCCGGGTCCTTGCCGTTGTGCGCCATGTAGCGCTTGCCAGTGAGGATGTCCAGCCGCCCGTCGCCGTTCAGATCCACCAGCGTCGTGGCGTGCGCCTGCGACCACGAATCGTCGATCAGGTGCTTCACCCACTTGCCGTCCGCCGTGTGCTCCATCCAGAAGATGCCGTAGTCGTGCGCCAGCGACGTCACCAGATCCGCCCGCCCGTCCCCGTTCACGTCCATCACGTGGATGAAGCCCGTCGTGCCCAGTTCGAAATCCGGGTGGAACGTCCACTGTCCGCCCCGCGGATCGGCCGGCCCTTCCAGCCACCCCTTCGGCGTGATGATGTCCACCCGTTTGTCGCCGTTGATGTCGCCCGCGCCAATCCCGTGGCCATAGCTGCGCTCACTCGCCACGTTGGTCTTCCACCTGCCGTCCTTGAATTCGTACCAGGCCAGCGGCGCTTTGTCGCTGCCGAACTGCGGCAGAACTTCCAGCGCCTTGCCGTCGCTGTTCAGGTCCACCAGGAAGGCGAATTCCACGTTGAACCGCGTCTCCAGATCCGTCTTCGCCCAGGTGCCCAGGCCCTTGCCGGGGTTCTTCCAGAACGTCACGTTCTTGCCGAACCAGCCGCAACTCACCACATCTGGCGCGCCGTCCCCGTCAAAGTCCGCCACCAGGTCCGCGAAGTCGTCTACATAGTTGTTCAGGAACGCGATGTCGCGAAACTTGTGCGGAGTCCAAGTCGGCCCCTGATACCAATACTCGCCGGCGACGATGTCCAGCTTCCCATCCCGGTTCACGTCGGCGAACGCCGCTGCCTCCGCGGCGCCTTCGTCGATGACACTCTTCTGAAAGCCGATCTCCACCGGCCGGCTCATGAATAGCAATGCGATCGCAGCAGTTCTGAGGATCATGGCAATTAGCCAGAACTCTAACAAAACCAAGCCTCTAAAGCAAAGCCTTGGCCCTACCCTACTGCACGGGCCGCAGCGGCTCCTGCGCCACCACCCGCTGCGCGATCTGATTCAACGCATTGGCGTCGCTCCACGCCAGATTCACCAGCGTCACCTCCGCCGCGTCACCCGGCTGCTTCGGACCCGCAATCACGCTCGGAGGATTCGCCGCCTTCCGGCCCGTCAGCGACTGGTAAAACACCAGCGCGTTCAGGTACGATCCCGCCATCGTCGGATGCGACCGGTCCGGCGAGTGCAGTGCGATCGCGGGAAACTCGATCCGCGTCACCGTCCACGCCAGTCCCGCCGGTACAATCGACGCCCCCGACTTCAGCGCAAATCGCGTGAACGCGACATCCAGCCGCCGCTGCTGCTCCGGGAACCCATACCGCGCCCACGTCGCATACAGCACCGTCTTCGCCCCCGCCTTGGCGATCTCCTCGTGAAACTTCTCCGCGTACTCGAAGTACATCGCCGGATCGTTGATCTCCGGCTCCGCCCCCGGCGCCGGCACCTTGCCCAGCGTCGAGTACTCCTGCAGCACCACGTAGTCCCATCCGCCCTTCCGGATCAGCTCGATCGCTTCCGCCTTCTCCCAGTGCCATTTCAACGTCTTTCCGCCGCTCAGGGAAGACTCGCTGACGATGCGCGGGCCGCCCCCCTGGCTCTCCGAAATCACCTCCACCAATCGCGGCAGGTTGTTGTAGTACGTATAGCTGTTCCCGATGAACAGCACCCGGATGGGCTTGGGCGTCTCGCTCTGGGCGGAGAGTTGGAAGCCGAGAGCGAGGATGGCAAGGACGGCACGGCGGAGCATGCTTCTATTGTGCACAACTGCGCCTAAACGCGAAAAAGCCGCCCCGAAGGGCGGCTTTTCGATCAAAAAACGGTCGAAAACTAACGTTTCCGGCGCAGGAAGGCGAGAGCGGCAAGGCCGCCCGCCATCAGCGCGTAGGTGCCGGGTTCCGGAACCTCACCCTGACGCGCATCGGCCACGATCACGTTGTCCAGAGCGGGACCGTAGGAGTTGTTCTCGAACGAGGTGAACTTCAAAGTGGTGCTAGTGGAAGTCGCGACGAAATTGTACGACTGGCTCACCCAACCCATATTCGCGCTGCTACGCCCAGTGGTATCAAACCCATAGCCATCAGCGCCCCCACCAACGTCAACATACAGGTACTTGACGGCGAAGCCGCCATCGGGATTGCCCGCCATGTCGAACGTCACCAGGTACGCGTTGCCTATCACCGTCGCGAAGGTCGCGGATACCGAACCGGCACCAGTGGACGAAAGGTCCACGCTCCCGTCACCCTCGGCCGGCGTCCAGTAGGAATGAATCCAATCCACGCCAGCGCCACCGACGGTCCAGACGCCGTTGATGTTGCCGCCGGCGCCGACCGTCTCGAAGCCGCCGCCAGATCCTACACCGTTAAATCCATCCTGAAAGATGATGGCCGCCTGGGCGGAAGTCATCGCTACCACCAGCAGGACGGTCAGGAACACAAAACGAGTTACTTTCACTGTCAAACCTCCTCCACTACAAATCACCCTCGACGGGCGCAATCACCCGAGACCCGGGCGGGCGACTTCATCGAAAATAATATACTAGTCCGAAAGCAATAATCAAGTGGAAAGTACTGGTAAGAATCAACTTCTTTGAGGCGCCACCGGGGTTGCTGACACCCCGGTAGCCTCAAAGATAGCCTCTAACGATAGTCCCCAAATGGATCAAACTTTGGAGGGCACTTCAAATCCCTTCCGATAATTCCGCGTGAGATGAGTGTCGGCCTCTTTGTCTCCGACAAACTTCTCTTTCGCGGAATCGAAAGTCAAAACGCGGCCGACGCGATACGCAATATTGCCGAGATGGGCGAGGCCGGAAGCCAGGTGCGCGGACTCCACCGGGCCATTCTGATCGGTGGTCTTGCGCGAGCGGATGGCCTTGATCCAGTTGGCAAAGTGGTCGCCGCCGGCGCGCCGTCCGGGGCCCTTCTCCTTCTTTTGCCCGAGGTAGATCTGATAAGTGTCGTAGCCGTTCACCACCAGATAGCCCTCCGAACCGTAGAAGATATTTCCTACCATGGCGCCGTCCTCGGCGTTCGTACACCAGGGGCGGACTTCGAACTGGATGATCTTCTTCTGCTCCGGGTAGTGGTAGAGCGTGGTGAGAACTTCCGGCGTGATCTTATCGTCGTCAAAGAGGAACTTGCCGCCCATGGCGGTAATCTTCGAGGGGAAACTGTCCACGCCCAGGCCCCACATGCAGAGGTCGGTTTCGTGGATGCCCTGGTTGCCGACGTCGCCGTTGCCGTAGTTCCAGGTCCAGTGCCAGTTGTAGTGAACGATGCGGCGCGAGAACGGCTCCAGCTGCGCGGGGCCGGTCCACATGTTGTAGTCGAGCCCTTCGGGCACCGGCTCCACGCCCTTCTTGCCGATGGAAGGCCTCCACCGGAAGACCAGGCCGCGCGCCATGTAGACGTTGCCGATGGTCCCTTTGCGCAGGTGGTCGACCGCCTCCCGCACGGCTTCCGACGAGCGAAGCTGCACGCCGTGCTGTACGATCCGGTTGTACTTTTTGGCCGCCTCCACCATTTTGCGGCCCTCGTAGATGTTGTGCGAGCCGGGCTTTTCGACGTAAACGTCCTTGCCCGCCTGGCAGGCCCAGATGGCCGCCAGCGAATGCCAATGGTTCGGCGTGGCGATGGTGACCGCGTCGATCTCCTTGTCATCAAAGGCTTTGCGGAGATCCTGGACGATTTTGGGCTTCTTGCCGTACTTCTTCTCAAACTCGGCGGCGCGCTTGTTGGCGACGTTCAAATCGACATCGCACAGGCAGGTGACTTCCGCATCGGGCTGGTTCATGATGCCCTGGATGTGGTCGCGGCCGCGGCCGTTCACGCCGATCACGGCCACTCTCACCTTGCTGTTGGCGGACACGGCCTGAGCGGAAGCGAGATGGGAGACGGCCACGCCGCCTGCGCCGGCGACGAAGGTCCTTCGGGTACTCATGGAAAAGCTCCTTTGCGATAAAAACTGATATGGCAAATCAGTTCTATCACAAAGGAGCCGGTGAACGGAACAGAAGCGGGCCGGCCGGGCTATTTCAGCTCGCGCACCCAGATGTCCTTGAACTGCATGTGGCCAGAGCCGCCGGAGTGAAGCTGCAGCGCGATGGTGCCCTGGATGAAGGGCGCGCGGGGATCGGTGAAGTCGATCATGGGCACGCCATTGAGGCGCGAGGTGTAGCGGTTGCCGTCCACGGTGACCAGCATCTCGTTCCAGTCGTTCTGGCGGACGACGGTCTCATTCTCGGGAGCGGGCCAGACGATCCAGGCGCGGCCGAAGCCATAGACGCCGCCGGTGTGGCGGCCGATGTTGCAGTCGATCTCGAACTGCGCGCCCTGGCTGACGTCGGCGGTGCCGGGCTTGAACTTGGTGTGGAAGTAGACGCCGGAGTTGCCGGTGCCCACGCACTTGAACCGCAGCGACATCTGGAAGTTCTTGTAGTCACGAGTGGTTTCGAGGTACCCGTAGCCCTTGGTGACGGTGCGGCCGATCAGGATGCCGTCTTCCACCACCCACTGCTCGCTGCCGACGTTGTTCCAGTTGGAGACGTCCTTGCCGTTATAGAGCTGAACCCAATCCTCGCCGGGTGGCTTGGTGCCGGCGGGCAGTTGGGCGAAGGCGGTAGCGCAGAGAGCAAGGGCGAGAATCAGAATCTTCATGCGAACAAGCATAGCGCGGAGAACCTGATAAGATCACGCCATGTTGGCATCGGGCCTAATGTGGATGGCTCTGGTGGCGGCACAGCCAGAGGAACTGAAGGAAACCATCGAACGGCTCCACAGTGCGCCTGTGGAGTTGCAGGTCAACGGCCTGCTCAGCCTGGTGGAGAAGAGTGCCACCAAAGGCAATCTGGATGAGCGGGCGCTGATCGAGGAGTGCTTCCACCTGGCGGCGCAGGCGGGGCGCGAGTTGCCCTTGACGATGATTGGCGGCGGGCAGGTGGAGGATCCGGACGCGCTGCTGCAGGAAGCCACCCACCAGCGGCTGGACCGCCTGTCGCTGCAGTCCTGGGCCGTGCGTTTGATGGCCGCCAGGGACAAAGCCAAGGCGCGCGAACTCATGGCTCTGCTGCGGCTGCCCGCCTACCGGAAGCTCGAATGCGCAGATCGCACCATGGACGCGCCGGACGCATACTACGCGGCGCTGGGGGTAGTGCTGGAGACCGGGTTCAGCGCGAAGGAACGCGCCGACGGAGCGGCCTCAGGCATGGTCCGCTCGGAACTGACCAGGATCACCTCGACGCTGCAACTGGCGGCGCTCGTCACTGAGTTGTCGCGGCTGAACTGGACCGCCGAGGAGTATGCAGCCATCGTGGCGGCGCTGGGCGATACCGTGGGCGGCCTGCGGGTGGACGACCGCACTTTCACCGCCACCGAGCGCGGCCTCTACGGGCTGGTGCCGAAGATCGAACAGTTCGGCCTGCGGGCCAAGACGGCCGGCGTGGCGGCCGACCCGCTGGCGCAGGGCCTGCGGCAGTTCCTGGCCGCGCATCTCTCCGCGCCGCGCTGCTCCGACACCGCCGCCAACGCACCGCCTCCTCCACAGGGTGTCCGCATGATGCCCACGCCGCCGCACCCCGAGTTCCCCGACGCCTCCCTGCCCGTCGTAGCCAACTACTTCAACTGCAAGCTGCGCCTGGCCGCCTATTTTCCTTCCACTGACCTGCCGCCTCTCGAAAAAGAACAGATGATGCCGGCACGGCTGGAAGGCGCCATGGTGCGCAAGAAGATCTACTGGAGCAACGAGGCGGAGATCACCTCACGCGCGCAGCGACTCTATTGGGGTAGCCGGACGGACACGCCGCTCAGCCTGGAAGAGCGCAGCACCCCGGAGTGGCTGCGCCAGGCCGCCGAGTATCGCCGCATGATCGGCGACTACCGGCGCGCCGAGGGCCAGCCCGCCGAGAGCTGGTTCCTGCACAAGACCGGGCTGATGATGGCGCTGTGGGGCCTGATGCCGGAGAGCCCGGAGCGGCAGGAGGCTCTGGCCGAAGTCGTGCGGCTGCTGGCCGGTGTGGACAAACGCGAGGTGGGCATCGATCTGTGGGTGTTCGGCGCGCGGGGCGTGATGGACCGCGCCAGGCGCGGGCGGAAAGACGGCAGCGTCGCGCCCGAAGTGCTGGCCGCCATGATCCAGAGCGGAGATCCGGCGCTATGGATCGTCGTGAAGATGCAAGAGTGGAAGTAACGAGTGGCAGTAGCTACTCGATCCAGCCGCCGGCCAGCACCAGGTCGCCGTCGTACATCACCGCGCCCTGGCCCGGCGTGACGGCGCGCTGCGGCTGGTCGAAACGCACTTCCACGCGCACGGGATCCGAGGTGGGATAGAGCGTGGCCGGCGCCGGTTCGTGCCGGTTGCGGATCTTCACCCGCGCCGCGCGCGGCTCGGTGATAGGCGCAATCGAAATCCAGTTCACGTTCTTCGCGAACAGCGACGGCCGCAGCAGATCCTCATTGCGCCCGATGGTCACGCGCTGCGTGGCCGGATCGGTGGAGATCACATAGAGCGGCTCGCCCTTTGCCACGCCCAGCCCCTTGCGCTGCCCGACGGTGTAGTGGTGCACGCCGGTGTGTTCGGCCAGCACCTTGCCGCTGGTGTCGACGATCTCGCCATGCGTGGCCTCGCGGGCAATGCCACGATCGGCGAAGTAGGCGTCGATAAAGCCCGCGTAGTCGCCGTTGGGGACAAAGCAGATCTCCTGCGAGTCGTGCTTGGCGGCCGTGGGCACGTTCAGCGAGGCCGCCAGCGCGCGCACCTCCGGCTTGGTCATCGAACCGAGCGGGAACAGCGTGCGCGCCAGTTGCGTCTGCGTGAGGCCGAAGAGGAAGTACGTTTGATCCTTGGCCAGGTCCACGCCCTGGCGCAGCTCGTAGCAGCCGCTATCGGCGTTGAAGGAGACGCGCGCATAGTGGCCGGTAGCCACCGCTTCGGCGCCGATGCCGTCGGCCATGTCGAGGAACTTGTCGAACTTCACGTGGTTATTGCACAGTGTGCAGGGAATGGGCGTGCGGCCGGCCAGATACTCGTCCACGAAGGGCCGCACGACGTCGCGCTCGAAGTCCTCTTCCAGATTCACGACATAGTAGGGGATGCCCAGCGTGTTGGCCACGGCGCGCGCGTCGTAGACGTCGTCCAGCGAGCAGCAGCGGCCCGTGGCGCCCTCCACCTGAAGCTGCGGCAGGCGGCGCTGGTTCCAGAGCTGCATGGTGACGCCGATAATGCGCTTGCCCTCGCGCTGCAGCAGCGCGGCGACGGTGGAGGAGTCCACGCCGCCGCTCATGGCGACTGCGATTAAGGGCTCAGGCATGGGCGGGGCTCAACTTGCGCAGCCGCGCCACGGCGGCTTCCAGTGCCGCCACCAGCGCGTCCACCTGTTCCAACGTATTGCCGCGGCCCAGCGAAAAGCGGATGGAGGCTTTGGCCTCCTCGGCCGGGACCCCCATGGCGGTGAGGATGGGCGAGGGCCGCGTCGCGCCCGAGGAGCACGCCGCACCGGTGGCCACGGCGAAGCCTGCCAGGTCCAGCGCAATCACCAGGGCATCGGCCGCCAAACCGGCAAAGGAGATATTCGAAGTGTTAGGCGTGCGCGGAGCGCCCGCGCCGTGAATGCGGGTTTCCGGGATCCGTTCAAGAACTAAGGCTTCCAGGCGATCGCGCAGCGCCTGCGTCTCTGGCCGCGCGAGCGCCGCCGCCGCGCCCAGCGCCGCGATGCCGGGAACATTTTCCGTGCCGGCGCGGCGCTCGCGCTCATGACGCCCACCGAACTGGCGCTGGCCGAGCCTGACGCCCTCTTTCACAAAGAGCGCGCCCACGCCTTTCGGCGCATTGAACTTGTGGCCGGCGATCGAGTAGAGATCCACGCCGAGCACGGCAACATCCACCGGAATGCGCCCGGCTGCCTGCACGCCGTCTGAGTGGAACAGTGCGCCGGCTTCGTGCGCGATGGCGGCCAGTTCGGCAACCGGCTGGATCACGCCGGTCTCGTTGTTGGCGTGCATGACGGAGACCAGCACCGTATCGGGCCGCAGCGCTGCGCGCAGGTCCTCGACGCAAACCAGCCCGTCCGCGCTCACCGGCAGCACCGTATAGTCGCCGCGCTGCTCCACGGAGTTCAGCACGGCCGGATGCTCGATGGCGGAGGTGATCACGTGGCCTTCGGGCGCGCCAAAGACGGCCAGATTATCGGCCTCCGTGCCGCCGGACGTGAAGACCACTTCCTTGGGCCCGCAGCCCAACAGCGCGGCCACTTGCCCGCGCGCCGTCTCCACCACCTGCCGCGCGCGCTGGCCGAGCGCGTGCATCGAAGAGGGGTTGCCGAAACACTCGGATTGCACCATGTGCAGCACCGCGAGAACTTCCGGCGCGATGGGGGTGGTTGCGTTGTGGTCGAAGTAGTTCACTCTGAGCCCGTTATTCTTATTTTATGACGAAGCTCCGCCCCACCATCACCCTGCTGACGGATTTCGGCACTCGGGATGTGTTCGTGGGCGTCATGAAGGGCGTCATCGCGGCCATCGCCCCACACGCCAATGTGGTGGACCTCTGCCACGAAGTGGAGCCCTTCCAGGTGGAGCAGGCCCGCTTCCTGCTGAAGCAGAGCTGGCCGTTCTTCCCCAAGGGGACCATCCATGTGTGCGTGGTCGATCCCGGTGTCGGCAGCTCGCGCCGCGCGCTCTGCGTGGAGGCCGCCGGACACCGCTTCATCGGCCCCGATAACGGCCTGTTCACTGACCTGTTCTCCTTGTCCGGCGCCAAGGCTCGTGAGATCACCAGCGCGCGCTACATGCTGGGGGCGATCTCAAAAACCTTCCACGGCCGCGACGTCTTCGCCCCCGCCGCGGCGCACCTGGCCGCGGGCGTCGCCCCTGCCAGGCTCGGCCGCATCGTCAAGGACGCCGTGCGCGCCGAAGCCGGCGGCGTGGTGCGCATCGGCCGCCGCTTCTTTCAAGGCCAGGTGGCGCACATCGACCGCTTCGGCAACGTCATCACCAATCTGGACGCGGCCGAGTTCCTGCCGCTGGCCGCAAAGGGGATCCAGGCCAGGCTCGGCTTTGAAGCCATCTCGCGCCGCGCCGCCAACTTTGCCGAGGCCCCCGAAGGCGAACTCGTCCTCATCACCGGTAGCGCGGGAACCCTGGAGATCTCAATGAAGGAGGCCTCGGCGGCGAAACGCCTGGGCGTGGGCATCGGCGCGCCGGTGGAGTTGGAAGTCTGGTAGAGGCAAGTCTGATCGAGGGAGGTCTGGTAGATGCCCGAACTGCCGGAAGTGGAGGCCGTCGCCCGCAAGCTACGCGCGGCCTTGCAAGATGGAGGTGGGCCGTCGTGTGAAATCGTCGACTGCGGGCAGTTCCGGCCCACCACCATGCAGGAAGGCGCGCGCGCCATCGGCAGGCGGATCACGGCAGTGGACCGCCGCGGCAAGCACCTGCTGCTGCGGCTGGACGACGGCTGTTTCCTGCGCGTCCACCTGAGAATGACCGGCAACCTCACGGTGGCGCCGGACGCGCGCCTGCGCGCCTCCACCGTGCGAGCCTGGTTCGCCCTCGCTGACGGCCGGGCCGTGGTACTCGACGATCCGCGCGCCCTGGGCCGCATCAGCTTTCACGAGCCCGGCTCGGAGACGGAACTCTTCCGCGGCCTCGGTCCGGAGCCGTTCGACGCGGCCTTCTCTCTCGATCACCTCACCGGCGCGGCCAAGGCCACGAAGAAGCCCATCAAGCTGCTGCTGATGGAGCAGAAGGCCGTTGCCGGGCTGGGCAACATCTACGCGGCGGAGGCGCTTTTCCAGGCCGCCATCCACCCCGCCCGGCCGGCCCACAAGCTGAGCCGGCCGAGGCTGGCAGCGCTCTACACCGCCATCCGCGACGTACTGGGCGCCGCCATGGCTTCGGCCGAACAGGCCTACGATCGGCCAGGGGAGTTCGCCGAAGGCGAGAACTTCCCAGTGGCGGTCTACGGGCGCGAAGGCGAGCCGTGCCTGCGCTGCGCCGGCGCCATCCGCCGCATGCCGCAGGGCGGCCGTTCGACATACTACTGTCCAAAGTGTCAAAAATAGTAGGAGACATGGGAAACACCGACAGGATTTCGCGCGCGGGAGAGTTCCGTGCGCTGCTGGGGCAGAGGGCGCTGGTTGCCGACGGAGCAATGGGCACCATGCTCTATACGCAGGGCGTCTTCATCAACCGCTGCTTCGACGAGCTGAACCTCAGCGCGCCCGACATGGTGAAGGGCATCCACCAGGCCTATGTCCGTGCCGGCGCCGAGATCCTGGAGACCAACACCTTCGGAGCCAGCGGTCCGCGCCTGGCCACCTTCGGCCTGGCCGAGAAGCTGGAAGCCATCAACCGCGCCGGCGTGCGCGCCGCCCGCGCCGCCGCTTCCGAACGCACCGACGTCTTCGTGGCCGGCGCCGTGGGCCCGCTGGGCGTGCGCATCGAACCGCTGGGCCCCACCTCGTTTGCCGAAGCCCGCCAGCTCTTCCGCCAGCAGCTCGACGTGCTGGTGGACGAAGGCGTGGACCTGCTGATCTTCGAGACCTTCACCAACCTCTCCGAGCTGCGCGAAGCCCTCACCGCCGCGCGCGAAGCCGCCGGCCCGGAGATGGTCATCGCCGCCCAGGTCACCATCGACGACGAAGGCAACATGCACGACGGCACCAGCACGGAAGACTTCACGCGCTTCCTGGATGGCTCGCCGGCCGACGTGATCGGCCTCAACTGCTCGGTTGGCCCGAAGGCGATGCTCGAGACCCTCGAGCGCATGATGAAGTTCTCCGCCAAACCGATGTCGGCCATGCCGAACGCCGGCCATCCGACCAAGGTGGAGGGCCGCAATATCTACCTCTCCTCGCCCGAGTACATGGCGCAGTATGCGCGCCGGATGTTGTGGGCGGGCGCCAGGATTGTGGGCGGCTGCTGCGGCACGACGCCGGAGCACATCAAAAATATGCGCAGCGAGGCGCGCAGCCTGCAGCCGGGCATGAAGACCCTGGCCGTGACCGTGGAGGAGTCGAAACCCAAGGCCCAGGCGCTGGCGAAAGTGCCGATGGCCGACAAGTCCACGCTCGGCGCCAAGCTCGCCGCCAGGAAGTTCGTGGCGTTTGTAGAGATCCTTCCGCCGCGCGGCGTGGACGCTTCCAAAGAGATCGCCGGCGCCAGGATGTGCAAGGATGCCGGCATCGACGTGATCAACGTGCCCGACGGCCCCCGGGCCAGCGCGCGGCTCAGCGCCCAGGTCACCTGCCAGCTCTTTGAGCGCGAAGCGGGCATCGAAAGCGTGCTGCACTTCTGCTGCCGCGACCGCAACATCCTCGGCATCCAGAGCGAACTGCTGGGCGCCCACGCCGTGGGCGTGCGCAACCTGAT
Organism: Paludibaculum sp.; assembly: GCA_029973955.1. Taxonomy (GTDB): domain Bacteria; phylum Acidobacteriota; class Terriglobia; order Bryobacterales; family Bryobacteraceae; genus Paludibaculum. The sequence goes on from JARKQJ010000078.1 coordinate 47,004, forward strand.
CTGCATCACGGGCGATCCGCCGCGCATGGGCTCCTACCCGGACGCCACCGCCGTCTTTGACGTCGATTCCATCGGCCTCTGCAATATCGTCAACAACCTCAACCACGGCCTCGATATTGGCGGCAACCCGATCGGGAACCAGACCGCGCTGGTACTGGGCGTGGGCGCCAACCCGGGCGCTTTGAACCTCGACGAGGAGATCCGCCGCACGGAGTACAAGGTGCAGGCCGGCGCCGAGTACATCGTCACCCAACCCGTCTTCGATCTTGCCCAACTGGAGACGTTTCTGAAGCGCATCGAGAGCTTCCGCATCCCCGTCATCGCCGGCATCTGGCCGCTCACCTCGCTGCGGAACGCCGAATTCATGGTGAATGAACTGCGCGTGCCGGTGCCGCGGGAGCTGCTGGACCGCATGAAACGCGCGGAAACTCCCGAGCAGGGACGTGCCGAAGGAGTGGAGATTGCACGCGAAATGGTGACCCGCGTCCGGCCCATGGTGGACGGCGTCCAACTGAGCGCTCCCTTCGGCCGTTATTCGATGGCGATCGATGTTGCCGAGGCCATCGGGCCGCGCTAGACTGAACGCTTCCAGGCGGATCAAAAAGCAGTGGCGACAGACCTCATAGAGATAGATCAGGAACAACCCTCCGCGGAGGCCATCGAGCGCGCCGCCGTGGCCATCCGGCGTGGGCAGCTTGTGGCGCTGCCGACCGACGCGCTCTACACCCTGGTGGCCGACCCCTTCAACCTGCACGCCGTCGGGCGCGTCTTCGCCGCCAAAGCCCGCGAAGCGCACCGCTCCCTGCCGCTGCTGGTGAGCGACTTCATGATGGCGGAAGACCTGGTGACCGAACTGCCCACACGGTTCTACCTGCTGGCCCGGCGCTTCTGGCCCGGACCGCTCACCATCATCGTGCCCGCCTCGGCGAAGGTGCCGTTGAAAGTGACCGGCAACACCGGCCGGCTCGCTATCCGGCAATCCCGCTCGCGCGCTGCCACCGAACTCATGGAGTACCTGGGCCAGCCCCTCATCTCCACTTCCGCCAACGTCAGCGGGCAACCCACCTGCCGCTCCGGCATCGAGGTCTTCGGCATGATGGACGGCCGCGTGGACCTGGTGCTCGATGGCGGCCCTTGCCTGGGCGGGGGCTCCACCACCGTGGATATTACCGAACCCTACTGGCGCCTGATCCGCGCCGGCAGCATTCCCGAAAAGGAGATTGCCGATTGTTTGAAAGGCGCTTGAGCGGCCTGCTGCTGGCCGCGGCTATGACGCTGCCGCTGATGGGAGACGTTTCGCCCCGCGCCGGCGGCCTGGGAAGGCACTGGAAGGCCCGTGACTGGACTCCGTCTTTCCAGTTGGACGGCACCTGGGAGCGCGTGGGAGACTCGAACCGTTTTCGCACGGTGTACTCGGACCGCGTCACCCGCCGCAACGTCAACTGGGATGTGACGGTGGTCTCCGTCACCGCGGAGACCGTCACCTTCAAAGCCACGCTCACGCTCGACGGCGGCCCCAAGACCTATACCTTCACGGGACGGATCCAGGCCGACGGCAGAACCATCCGCGGCAAGGGCGGCTGGTGCACGAATCCCGGCGCCTACTGCGGCTTCGAAGTGGTGGCGGACTGGCCGGTGGCCGGCCAGCCGGCCGCTGCCAGAGTGGGCGCATCCGTTGCCTCCCTGCCCGTCGCCAAGGGCTCCACGCTCCCGGGCCGGGCTACGCCAGGCACGCTCTGGAAAGTGCGCGACTACACCGCCGGCGGCTTCGACTACGAAGGCACCTGGACAATTCAGGATCAAACCATCCGCTTCGACTACCGCGAGCGTTCCACCGGCGCCAAGGCTGGCGGAACCATGGACCTGTTGCGTTGGGACGGCTTGAAAGTGGAGGTCCGGAATCTGGCAGCATCCCGTTTCTACCTGGGTACCCTGCAGGCCGACGGCAAGACGATTGTCGGCACCAGTCCCTCCTGCAAAGGCCGGCCAAACTGCGGCTGGAGCGCGACCATCGAGAAATAAAGGCGCCGGAACAGCGCGGCGAGCGGATTGTCTGGCGCGCCTCGCTCCGGCAGGATATCCTGGACGATAGGAGCGTTCCTGCGAAGCAGGTCACCGGTTTCCATAATTGATCCGATGCAAAGTGAATCCGGAGCTCGACTCGTACTTTGGCGCTGGTGAGCATGCTCCGCAAGGAGAAGCCTGAAGGCGCCCGGCGAGCTCCCCCCGTGTAACCGCTCGGGGTCGATTCCGAAGCCGGAACGGCTGTTGTGGTGCGCTCCACTTCCTTTCCCCCATGAGAATCCTCTTCATCGGCGATATCTTCGCTTCGCCCGGAAGGCGCATTGTCGCCGAGAACCTCCAGCCCCTGATCTCCGAACATCGCATCGATCTGGCGATCGCCAACGTGGAGAACTCCGCCGGCGGTTTCGGCGTCACGCCCAACATCGCGCAGGAACTGCTCTCCCTCGGCCTCGATGTCCTCACCACCGGCAATCACGTCTGGGACAAGCGGGAGATCTATGACTATCTCGACCGGGAACCGCGCCTGCTGCGTCCCGGCAACTACGCCCCTTCCCTGCCCGGCTCCGGCGTCTACACCGGCAAAGCGCGCAACGGCGTGCCCTATGCCGTGATGAACCTCCAGGGACGCGTGCACATGTCCGCCATCGATTGCCCCTTCGCCAAGTCCGATGAACTCGTCGCCGCGCTGCCGGCCGATGTGAAAATCCGCTTCCTCGACTTCCACGCGGAAGCTACCAGCGAGAAGGTGGCCATGGGCTGGCACCTGGCCGGACGGGCCACGGCCGTCATCGGCACGCATACGCACATCGCCACCGCCGACGCGCGCGTGCTTCCAGGTGGAACGGCCTATCTGACCGATTGCGGCATGACCGGCCCTTACGATTCCGTCATCGGAGTGGAAAAGGCCACCGTGCTCAAGAAGTTCGTCACCCAACTGCCCATGCGTTTTGAAGCAGCCAAAGGCATGGTGGAACTGCGGGCGGTGATCGTGGACGCCGATGAAACGAGTGGAGCGGCCACGGCCATCACTCCGCTCTGCATCGCCGGCCAGTAGACAGCGGTCAGGCTGCCGCTTCTTCGTCTTCCTGCGAGAGCGCGCTGGTCACCTTCGCCACCTGGACCTTCTTCGCCAGCCCTACCAAGGACAGCAGCTTGATCTGCAGCCAGGTGGGATCGAATTCAAACCAGACCAGTCCATGCCGCGCCGAGGAAGGATGCGCGTGGTGGTTGTTGTGCCAGCCCTCGCCGAAAGTGAGCAGCGCCACCCACCAGTTGTTCCGGGAGTCGTCGCGCGTTTTGAAGCGGCGGCCGCCCCACATGTGGGAAGCGGAGTTCACCAGCCAGGTGGCGTGCAGACCCACAACCACGCGCGTGCAGATGCCCCACAGCAGCATGGAGAGCCCGCCGAAGCCCAGCAGGATGAGCCCCAGGATCACCATCGGAACGTAGTGGTAGGTGTTCAGCCAGCGGTAGAACGGGTCGCGGCCCAGGTCCGGTGCGTACTTCGCCATCGTCTCGGTCGCATTGTGCTTGGACTCGCCAAAGAGAATCCAGCCCATGTGCGACCACCAGGAGCCGTCGCGCGGGCTGTGCGGATCCCCAGGCTGGTCGGACCGCTGGTGGTGGACGCGGTGCGTCGCCACCCAGAAGATCGGGCCGCCTTCCAGCGTCAGCGCCCCGCACACCGCGAAGAGGTACTCAATCGGCTTCGGCACCTTGTAGGAACGATGCGTCAGCAGCCGGTGGTAACCCATGCCGATGCCCCAGCCGATGCACATCCAGTAAAGAATAGCGGCCGTGATGACGGACTTCCAGTCGAAGTAGAAAAACGAAGCGATGGCCCCGATGTGGAACAGCACCAGGGCGGTGGATGTCACCCAGTTGATGTTGCTCGGGGTGTATGAGACGGGGGCGGTATCGGGGGAGTTCTTGGTGGTGGGCACGCGGAGATCCAGACAGTTGGGAGTTTGATCTTAATTCTAACTATTGTGGTACAGATTGGCAACGACCAATCCAGATGGTTAGAGGACGAGGCAGGAGGGGAGGATTCAGGAATCGGAGCGGCTACCGAAGAGACGGCGGAGAAGAGACGGCTTGGAGGCCGGGGCCGAGGGGGGGAAATCTGAGAGGTCGATGGCGCTGCCTTCGACGGCGGCCAGCGGATGATCGATGCAGAGACGCTTCGCCAGTTCTTCGGAGTAATGACGGGAAAGCCAGGCGAAAGCGAGGTCGAGCCGGGGGGGGCGGGCGCGCAGGTCGTGAGCGTCGGAGGCCACGAAATGAGCCAGCCCGCGGTCCAGAAGCTGGCGGGAGAAGGCCAGGGCTTTCGGGCCGAACAGGCCCAGCAGGGAGGAGGCGGTCAGTTGCATGAAGCGGCCCTCGCCCACCCACTCCTCGATGAGTCCGATCCTCTGCCGCAGCAACGGGTTGCGCTCAGGGTGGGTGAGGATAATCCGCATGCCGGCGTCCTCCAGCCGGGACCACAGTTCGGAGGTGTTCGCAAAGATGGTGAGATCCGATAACTCCATCAAAAGGTAGCACTTGCCGTTGATTGTGTAGCGCGCCGGATCTTTGAGCGCGGCTTCGATGTTGTCCGCCATCAGGTGGAAGTCGCAGGCCCGCACCAGGCGGATCCCGGCCGGGGCAACCGACCTGGCTTCCTCCAGAAGGCGGTCCACCTGGTCCGGATCGTAGCGGAACTGCACGTCGGCGTGCGGTGACGCCACCAGGATCCGGGTGCCGTGGCTCTGGGCCATTTGGACCATCAGATTGGACTGTTCGGCGGTCTGGGCGCCGTCGTCGATGCCGGGCAGGAAGTGGGAGTGGATATCAACCATCTCGGAGTTCCTATTCTAACCGGGAGAAGCAGGGCACGAGGGTAGGTCAAGGTGGAAGGCAAGGGAACAGAACAGTACGGTAAAGGTCCGTGGGCTAAAGAGATTCGCTTATGTTGCCGATAGAAGCCGAAGAGAAAGTAGTGATCTCCGTACGGCCCGGCTCGGGCTGTGGCGGGCAGTTGTGAGACGCAGGAAGTTACTGGAAGTCAGCTTGCCGTAGCATGAAGACCAAGGCACACCTTTTTCGAATCTCGATTCTTGCGCTAGGACTGGTTCTGGCCGTCCGGCAGAGCCTGGATTGGACCAGCGCGGGGGAGCCGGTCTTCCTCGTCTACCTTGGCATGACCGTGCTCACCTCCCTGATGCGCCTGGGTGTGCCCACGGTGGCCGGCACGATCTCCGTGGGCTTCGTCTTCGTCCTGGCCAGCCTCTCGCAGTTGCCGCTGCATCAGACCATGCTCATCGGCATCACCGGGACGGTGATCCACTGCCTGCGCGATCCCAAACGGGGCGTGGACTGGCTGAATCTCTCCTTCCAAACCGCGGTGGTCGTGCTGGGGGTGGAGGCGTCGAACGCCGCCTATCACCGGATTCTGGAGGCGCTGCCCGCGGGCGGAACGGCCGCCGCATTGCCGCTGGCTGGCACCGTTCTCTTCCTGGTCACGGCATTTCCCTTGGCGGCGACCACCGCCTTGAGCGAAAAGGAACTACTGCGCCGCATCTGGCAGAACCGTTTCCTTTGGTCGCTGCCTTATTACCTGGCCGGAGCCGCCCTGGCCGGCCTGCTCACGGCTGTGCAGCACCTGCCGCTGTGGAAAAACGTCGTTGTCATCGGGCCCCTCATGTTCCTGGTGTACCGGGCCTATAGCCTGCAACTGGACTCGCTGGCCCGGGAACGCCAACATGCCGAGGAGCTGGCCACCCTGCAATTGAGCATGGTGGAAGCGCTGGCGCTGGCGGTGGAGTCCAAAGACATACGCGCCGTCAATCACCTCCACCGGATGGCGGTGTTCGCGGTCGGGCTTGGCAGGGAGTTGGGTCTCGGGGACGACCAACTGAAGTCGTTGCGGGCCGCCGCGGTGCTCCACGATATTGGCCAGGTGGCTGTTCCGGATCACATCATCATGAAACCGGCGCGGCTTACCCCCGAGGAGTTCGAGCGGCTGAAGGTCCACCCGGATGTCGGAGCCGACATCCTCGAACGCGCTCAGTTCCCCTACCCCGTGGCGCCCATTGTCCGGGCGCATCATGAACGCTGGGACGGCGCCGGATACCCGCGCCAGCTCAAGGGCGAGCAGATCCCACTCGAAGCTCGCATCCTCTCCGCGGTGGATGCGCTCATCGCCCTCTCGTCGGACCGTCACCACCGCCGCGCGCTGCCGCTGGCCAAGGCCATGGATACGGTGAAGCAGGAGTCCGGCAAAGCCATGGATCCGCAAGTGGTGGCTGCTCTGGAACGCGTCTACCTGAACCTGGAGGAGCAGGCCCGCACCTCGCGCTCCACGGCAGTTTCGGATTCGGCTCGCAAACCCGGAGATCCGCCGAAGGAAAACGACCTCTCCACGCCACCCTTCCTGGAAACCATCGCCGCGGCGCGGCGCGAAGAACAGTCGCTGCTTGAGTTCACGCAGATTCTCGGCAGCTCGCTCCACCTGCAGGAAACCCTCTCGGTGCTCGCGCGCCGCTTTCGCAAACAGATCCCCTACGACACCATGGTGCTGTTCCTCGACCATAACGGAGTGCTGGAAGCTTCGTTCATCGAGGGCGAGAACCACAGCCTGTTCAGCGGACTCACCATGGCCCGCGGTGAGGGCTTGAGCGGCGTGGTGGCCGCCGAGCGCCGGCCCGCGCTCAACGTGGACCCCGCGCCGGAACCCATCTCCAGCCGCGACCCGGAGCGGGCCGCGCGCCTGGCCTCCGTGCTGGCCGTTCCGCTCGACGGCCCCAATGGCGTCCTGGGCACTCTGAGCTTCTACTCCGAACGGCGCAACGCCTTCGCCCCGTCACACCTCAGCCTGCTGCTCGCCATCGCTCCCAAACTCGCCATCACGGTGGAAAACTCCATCCGTTTCCGCGAGGCCGAAAACCAGGCCACCTTCGACTTCCTCACCGGCCTGCCCAACGCCGGAGCTCTCTTCGTCCACCTCCAGAACGAACTCGCCCGCTGCGCCCGCACCAACGCCACTCTCGCCGTGGTGGTCTGCGACCTGGACGGCTTCAAAATGGTGAACGACCGCTTCGGCCACCTCACCGGCAACAAACTGCTCCAGCTCGTGGGCCAGTGCCTCAAAGAGCACTGCCGCGAATACGACTTCGTGGCCCGCCTCGGCGGCGACGAATTCGTGATGGTCCTCCCCGGCGCCACCGAAGACGCCGTGAAGATGCGCCGCCGCCGCGTGGCGGCGCTGATCGAACAGGCCGGCGCGGAGTTGACCGGAGAACGCGTGGTCTCGCTCAGCGTGGGCGCCGCTTACTATCCCCAATCCGGCCGCTCCGCCGAAGAAATGCTAACCTTCGCCGATACCCGGATGTACGAAGACAAGGCTCTCCGCAAGGCCATGCGCGCCAATTCGGGCCAGACGGCTCACAATTGGCTCGCCAACGCAGACTGACCGGCTCTCTACTTCCCCGCCCCTTCCACGATCTCCACCACCGCCCCGTCCGCGTCCACTATCCGGATCACCAGCTTTTTGCGGGCCGCCAGCTCCTTGTCGCCCACCTCGAACGACGCCGCCACGGTCCGGTCCACGCTCTCGTTCTCGCGCAGCTTCTCGCGCACTTTCAGCGTCGGATTGTAACGCGGACCGGCGAGCGGATAGTAGCCCAGCACGCGGTCCAGGTCCGGCTCCGCCACGGTCTGGCCTTCGACCGGCTTGCCGTTCGCATCGACCATGGAGACCGTCACTTCCTTCACCCAGAAGAGCGCTCGCGCCGGGTTCTTCAGGCGGATGTCGGCCACCAGGATGCTCGCATTCGTGTCCGGCGCCACCGTGCGCACCTTGAGCACGGACCCGTCCAGCCGCACCTCCGAGCCGCGGTTCAGAATCAGCCCGATCCCAACGATCACCAACCCCGCCGCGATCCCCGCCAGCAGCAGCCTCAGCCACCCGGGCATTGAGGGTTTCACCATCATCACAACCCCTCCTCCGCCGGACCTCAGCCCAGCAGTTCCTTCAGCTTCTTCATCGAGAGATGGGCTTTCTCGATCAAGGTGCCGTCGAAGATGTGCGTCTCCAGTCCCACCTTGCCTTTGTAGCCGTCCTTGGCCAGCGCTTCAAAGATCGACTTCCAGTCCACCACCTCCGGGCCCACCGCCAGGCCGCGCGCCTTCATCTGCACATTGTGCACGCGCTTCATGGGCAAGGCCTTGTAACCGTCCGGCCACGATACTTCCTTCAGCGGCAGGGCATTCACCGGATCCCAGTTGATGCCGAACCCCTTGCGCTTCACCAGGTCGCAGATCTGCCTCAGTTCCGCGCTTGTCGCCACGTTGCAGGAGGCCTCGTTCTCCACCAGCAGCCGCACGCCTTCCTTCTCCGCGATCGCCGCCATTTCATCCAGAATCGGGGCGATTTTCGGGAAGAGCGCCGCCGGCTCGGCCACGCGCGAAAACGTGAATACCCTGACGTCGTGCACCTTGAAAATGTGCGCGGCGCGAATCGCCTTCCTGAGATCTTCCAGTCGCTGGTCGAACTGCTGCTTCTCGCGGTCCTGGCGCTTCGTCTTCTGCTCGGCGGTCTCCGTGCGCCGGCGCGCGGGCTCCGTGCCGGGCATGCCGAACTTGAGCATCGGCGTGTTCAGGAAAGAGACCGTCAATCCTGCGTCAGCCAGTTCCTTGGCCGCCGGCAGCAACTTGGATTCGTCGAGAAATGCGTACGTCCCGCCGCCGCCCGGCACGCCCCGCAGTTCCACGAATTTCACGTCGTATTGCTTGCAGAACGCGATGGCTTCCGCCGGCGATTTGGCGATTTCGTCGGTCAACAGGCTCAGTCTGGACCAGTCGAGGCGCTTGGCCCCAAAGGCGGCGGGCGCACCCAGGGCGGACATTAGGAGAGTTCGTCGTAACATGGCCATTCACAGTCTAACAGGCCGCCGGATCACCTCCTGTCAGCGGCCAGCCGTCATCTTCCACTCCGCCGGCCGGCCCGGCGTGAAGCGGACGTCATAGCTCTTTCCGTCGCGGAACACGATGCGCACCGCGCTGTCGTCCTCCCCGATCCGTTCCATGCTGCGCACCGGATCCGGCGCCCCGGCCGGCGCCGGAGCCAGCACGTAGACCAGATCCACGCTCCTGCCCCGCGCTTCATAGATCGCCACCGGCGCCGGCCGCACCGCGCTGATGCCCTTCGTCAGCCAGCCTTGTACCGGCTCCTCCTGCCCTTCCACGATCCTCACCTTCGTCTCGGCGCTGCCGCGCGCCAGCACCGTCAGGTTGGGCGCGCCCTCGTTCTTCGTCACCACGCGCAGCCCATCCGGGCGCACCGGGCAATCGAAGTGCAGCAGCGACTCGTAGGTATGCTCCTTGCCGTCCACCGCCGTCAGCCGGTCCAGCATCACCCAGAAACCAGGCTTGATGAACAGCACCGCGCGCGTGTGCTTCACGCCGCGCCCGACGCCGCCGCCAAACGCTTCGTCGTAGGTCGCCTCCACGTAATCGGAGTCGCGGCCGGTGGACCACACATGCGGCAGCGGCTCCTTCACCACGTAGTCCATCCGGCTGGCCGCGCCGCGCCGCCGCTGCGGCTGGCCGTCCACCAGCACCACGTTGTGACTCGGCGAATCGATGAAATACGAGCGCCACTTCGACTTCTCGTAGGTGTAGTTGCCCGGATCCACCAGAAAACTCTTCCCATAGGCCTCCACCAGGATCTGCAGCTTGTCCTCGTGCTGGTGGCCGTAGCCGAACGGGCCGCCGTCAAACCACAGCCAGCGCGCGTTCGCGTCCCACCCCGAACGCTGCACGAAGTAGCCCGCATAGGGGAACGCATGGCTGGTCTCCGCCGGCGGCTGCCCCTGCCGCCCGTCCGTGGAATACCACAGAAAATCCTTGCGCTGCGGGTAATACTCGGCCGCCTCGCCCAGCGCCCTGCGCACGTCGAAGTAACCTCCATCCTGCACGCCCGGCAGCAGCCGCGAAGGCGTTGCGCCGTAGACGTCGAAGTCGTACATCTTCTCCAGCTTCTTCAGGAAATCCTCCGGCAGCGCAATCCCGTTCAGCCGGGCGATCTTGAACACCATCAGGAAGTTCATCAGGCTGACGTGGTGGTAGCCGCTGGCCAGTTCGATCTGCACTCCGTCCGGATAGACCTGGTTGTCCAGCTCGGCGTAGATCCACTTCGAGGCGGTCTCGCGCCAGCGCGGCGCGTCCTCGAATTCGGGAAACAGCACGCCCACATGGAACAGTCCGTTGCCTTCCATCGCCAGCCAGTTCCCCGTCATGTGAAACGCCATCAGGTGGCGCGCATGGTCGATATAGGCGCCCAGGAAATCGAGCAGCGCCTCATCCGTCATCGACGGCGAGCGCACGAAGCGGAACCACAACTGCGGCCACACCTGCGCGGCGCGAATGCCGGTCTCGATCGTCCTCCAGGCCGAGCGCGGCACGTTGCCCGCCGTGCCCGGCATCGGGCAGTCCTTCACCCACGCGCGCATCTGCGCCACAAACTCGCGCGCATACTTCTCATCTCCGGTGTCGCGGTAGGCCCGCTCCAACGCCAGCCACTCGGCGTGCCGGTTCAACTGCCAGGTCCACTCGTTGTTCGGGGCAAATCCGGATTCCGCGGTCTTGTCGTAGTTCCAGTCGATCTTCGCGCCGAAGCTGTGCGGGATCCCGATGCTCACAAAATCGTGCCGCAAGGCGCGCTCCGCCGCCGCCGTATCTGGCGGCGCCACCTTCGCCGAGAGCGGAAAGAGAGGCTTCTGGCGCGAACGGAAATACTCCGCCAGTTGATGCGGCGTCTGGATGGCCCGCAGCTCGGGCCGCGTACGGTCCAGCGATTTCAGCAGATCCTCCGGCGTTACCGCCAGTGCAAAGGGTGCGGCCGCGAACGCGGTCAGGGTGAGAGTGAGGAGTCGGGTCATGGCGACAGACGCCTATGCTATCAGCACTTCCCTCGGTTGGTAAGCCCTGAATTGGCGGCTCAGCCGCGCGGCCGGCGCGCCACGAACTCCGCCAATAGATCCGCGATCTCGAACACCGCGCGGTTCTCCATGCGCGATGCCGACTCTCTCATCCGCGCCAGCGTGCCGCCCGTCAGCAGCTTCTCCACGCCGGCATCCACCTCGTCGAAACTCCGCAGCACCACCCCCAGGTCATGCGCCCGCAGCCACTCGGAGTTGAACCGCTCCTGCGGCAGCGTCCACGCATTCCTCACCGTCACCGCCGGCAGCCGCAGGTGTACCGCCTCGCTCAGGCTGCCCGGACCCGGCTTGCCGATCATGAAGTCCGCCATCTTCATGTAGCGCGGCACCTCGCTCGTGAAGCCCACCACGTGCTTCCGTATGCGCGTCCGGCGCGCCTGTAACTGCTGCCGCAGCTTCTCGTTGCGCCCGGCGATCAGAATCAGTTGCACATCCAGACCGGAACCATCCAGCTTGTCCAGAATCGAACTCATCACGCCCGTACCGTAGCCGCCGAACAGCACCAGCCCCGTCGGCTTCGCCGGGTCCAGCCCCACGGCCTCGCGCTCTCTGGCCGGATCGATCTCCAGCGGCTCGTAGAACCGCGGATTCAGAATCATGCCGGAGACCCGCTTCACCCGGTCCCGCCTGTGCCCCATCTCCAGCGCCTGACGGTAGGCGTCCTCCGTCCCGCAGATCAAATCCTGGTCCTGCTTTTCCATCCAGAACGCCGGCGGAAAATCGGCCAGATCCGTCAGAATCGTCATGTATGGCGTGCCCGGCAGCGCCGCCTGCAGGCCCTCATAGATCGCGCGGTTGAAATTCGGAACCACGCTCACCACCCCGTCCGGCGCGGGTGCTCCCGACCGGAACTCCCACCACTCCTTCATCAGCCGTACTTCCGAGCCGTGATACAGCCGGATCACGCCCTGCATGAATCGCAGCCCCTGCTCGGAGCCCAGCGTCCACCCCCTCCGCAGCATCTGGTTGTAGATCTCCTGCAGATCGATGCGCAGAACTTTCTTGAACACATCCACCGGAGCCAGAATGTCCTGCAGGTGGACCAGCCGCACTTCCCACGGACGGCCCTGTTGCTCGCAAACGCTCTTCAGCGCCGTCGCCGCCGCGCGGTGCCCCCCTCCGGCGTCGAAGAAAATGATGTCAAGTATACCCATGGCCCCGATTCTGGCTATGTAGGAGGATACCAGATGTCGCGCCGAACCGGCGCGGCGCGCACACGTCGTTCCGCCCCCCCTCTCGGCAGGGTGGAAATTCCCCCCTTCAAGGGACTAACAAGGTCCGGAACGCCTGCTATTCTCGGGATGGCTGTGGTGGAGTTGATGCTCCCCACAGACTCAAAGGAGCACAAGAATCATGAAGAAGCTGTTCGCCACCCTGACTTTGGCCGCGTTCGCCCTCACCACCACTGCCGTTTTCGCAGGCGACAAGAAGGCCGACGCGCCGAAGAAGGACGAGACCAAGACCGAAACCAAGACCAAGACCAGCAAGTCCAAGAAGCCGCCTGTGACCGAAGAGAAGAAGTAGTTTTCTTTTCAGCGGGTTCGGATATCCTCGACCGCCCGGCCTCCGGGCGGTCTTGCTTTTGTTCTCCCACCTGTCACCATCCTCTTTCTTTCCCTTCATCCCTCTGTCAAACTCTTCCTCCATAACGGAAGCATGAGTACACCCATCCGCGGTTTCCTCACCGGCATCGCAGCCTTCGACCATTACCTCATGCGCAAGGTGCACGGCTGGCCCGCCCCTCGCTGGGTCCGCTGGTGGATGCTCTCCTCCACCCGCTGCGGCGACGGCTGGCTCTGGGCCGCCCTCGGCGCCGCCTTCGCCCTGTTCGGCGGTCCGCGCGGAGCCCTGGCCGTCGGCCGCTCCACCCTCGCCGTCGCCTCCGGCATCGTCCTCTTCCTACTGCTCAAACGCCTCACCGGACGCAGGCGCCCCTGCGCCCTCACCCCCCACTGCTGGTCCACCCTGCTCCCCCCAGACCAGTTCAGCTTTCCCTCCGGCCACACCATCACCGCTTTCTCCGCGGTGGTCCCCTTGGCCGCTGCTTTCCCTGATGCCGCACCCGGCCTCTACCTGTGCGCCGTCTCCGTCGGCATCTCCAGGATTCTGCTTGGGATGCACTTTCTCAGCGATGTCGTCGCCGGCGCCGTCCTCGGCAGTGCGATGGCCCGCCTTCTTCTCTCTTTATTCTAGCCCGGCTATCGCCCTCATTCGCTGTTTCTTTCCAAAAAACACCGCTACATCCGTTTCTTCCTGCCTCACCCCGTGTTCCTTGTTGACCCAAATCACCCTAATGAGATAGAGTCATTGTTTCGATAGTCATGTAGAGAGTAATAACGCCATAACTGACTCCAGGTTGGAATGACTCGTAGCCTATATAAATCCCACAAGGTTTTGGCCAGCCTGGCCTTCCTCGCTTTGCTTCCCTCCCTCCCCGCTCAGCACAAGCGGATCCCGGTGCGGAATTTCACCTCAGCCGCCGCTGCGGAGCGCGATGAGCTGAAGTTCGACGACTCTGTCGTGCCCGTCGCCGCTGCCTCCGGCCAGCCCCTGTTGAAACCGCCCGTCCTCCTGATCGGCCGGGAAGCCGCTTCCGAAACGCAAAGCGCTGTCGCCAAGGCCATCCGGGAAGCCGACCGCCACTTTCAGTCCGGCAAGTTCCTGCTTCAGGAATCGAAGCCCGAGGAAGCCCGCCGCGAATTCGACATGGCCGTCGACCTTTTGCTCGACCTGCCGGAAGACACCGCCGAGCGCCAGGTGGCCGAACGGAAGGCGGAAGAGTTGATCCGCCTCATCCACCGCTACAGTCTGGAATCGTCCGGCCCGCGGGATCAGGAGAGCCCCGCCTATGTGCAGTCGCCGCTCCCGGCCATGCTGGATCTGACTTTCCCCATCGATCCCTCCATGACCAATAAGGTGCTGGCCCAGGTGGCCGCCACCTCCTCCCAGCTCCCGCTGGTGGTCAACGACGCGGTGCTCAGCTACGTGAACTATTTCACCAGCGAGCGAGGCCGCAGAGTCCTCTACGCCGGAATCCGCCGCAGCGGACGCTACAAGCCGATGATCTCCCGCATCCTCGACGAAGAGGGCGTCCCCCAGGAACTCATCTTTCTTGCTCAGGCCGAGTCGGCCTTCATGCCGCAAGCCGTCAGCCGCGCCGCCGCCACTGGCATGTGGCAGTTTGTCCGGTTCCGCGGGGAAGAGTACGGGCTGAACTCAGACCGCTACGGCGATGAGCGCCTCGATCCCGAAAAGGCCACCCGCGCCGCCGCCCGCCACCTCCACGAGCTCTATCGCCAGCTCGGCGATTGGCACCTGGCCATGGCCGCCTACAACTGCGGCCCCTTCTGCGTGGAGCGCGCCGTGCAGCGCACCGGCTACGCCGACTATTGGGAACTCCGCTCGCGCAATGCCTTGCCTCGCGAAACCCGCAACTACGTCCCCGCCATCCTCGCCATGGCCATCGTCGCCAAGAACCTCAGTGCCTACGGCCTCGAAGCCGTGCAGCCCGATCAGCCCATCGAGTGGGACACCATCCAGATGACCGCCAACACCAGCCTCGCCCTGGTTGCCGATGCGGCGGACCTCCCGGTGAGCGACATCCGCGATCTCAATCCTTCTCTGCTGCGCGGCATCGCTCCCTCCGGCTATCAGGTGAAAGTGCCCCGCGGCCGGGGCAACGTCGTGCTCGCCACGCTCGATACCGTCCCCGCTGAAAAACGCGTGGCATGGCGCCTGCACCGCGTCAGCGAAGGCGACACTCTCGCTTCCATCGCGCGCCGCTATTCCACCGCGGCCAGCTCCATCGTGGCGGCCAACCCCGGCTCCAACGCCGAATCCATCGAATCGTCTGACAGCGGCGAGATCCTGCTGATCCCCGCCGTGGCTAAGGCTGAGCCCGCCGCCAAGGCCGCTCGCACCCGCACGGCATCCGCATCCCGCGCGCGCACCTCTTCCTCTCGCCGCGCCACCGTCAAGGTGGCTTCCTCCAGCGCCCACCACGCGGCTCGCAAAACTGTCGCGCGCTAGTCTTCAGACCTCTTCCCGGACCGTTCTTCCGCCGCTCCAACCCTCTCGGTTCATCGCTTCGCAAATCCTGCCCCTTGCTAAATTGTTAAAACAAGTTATCCTGATAATGATTTGGAAGTGTTCGGCGAACCCGGGTCGCTTCCTTTCGGGGACCAATATCATGAAGAGCTGGAAGACATCCCCATTCGACTCCTACGATGACGACGCCGGCTTCGATGCCGCGCTCAGTGATGACGCGGTCGGCGACATAGACTCCGACCTCGACGATCTTGATCTCGTGCCAACGGCAGCGCCCCCACTTCCGCCGCCGCCCGTGGCGGCCCCCGCCGCCGCCCCTCCTCCCGCGCCGCTCCGCCCCGTGCCCGCCACGGTGAGCGCACCGCCCGGCAAGCCGGCCACCGTGGCCGCCGCTCACTCCGCGCCAGTGGCGCCCCCCAGGAAATCCGCGGCCCCGCGCGCTCCCGCTCATGTGGTGAAGCACGCAGCCGCGAAACAGGTTCCCGTCCAAAAGACTGGGAAGCCGGCCGCGAAAGCAGCCGGCAATCCGACGGCCTCGGCCGTTCGAAAGGTGAGTAAGAAAACAGTGAAGACTGCTACTAAGAAGGCTGCTCCGAAAAAGGCTGCTGCCCCTAAGAAGGCTGCCGCCCCCAAGAAGGCTGCTGCCCCCAAGAAGGCCGCCGCTCCTAAGAAGGCTGCCGCTCCGAAGAAGGCTGCCCCGAAGAAGGCTGCTGCTCCGAAGAAAGCCGCTGCCCCCAAGAAGGCCGCTGCTCCGAAGAAGAAGTAGTTCTGTCCGCGGTCCGTTTTTCGATCGCCTACCCGGCGATCCTTCCACACTACAGCTTTTGCTGATGTTCAATGGGGCGCCCGCCGATGGGCGCCCGTCTTCATTCTCCGGCCCTTACGCCCCGCCTTCCACCACCCCGCGGCACTTCCTGTACAGCTCCAGCAGCGATTCCGCCTGCTCTTCCGGAGTCCGCGCCCCCTTCCCTGAAAAACCCACCGCCTGCGTTCCCTTCCCGTACCCCGTCGAAGTCGCAATGAACTTCATCAGCTCCAGCGCCACTTCATCCGTGTTCCTGCCCTTGTCGCGTTGCTCGTTTGTCGCGTCCATCGTCCCGTCTCCTTGTTTTTTTTCGCCGCCCCGCTCCTCCACTTCCGGAGCAACAGGACGGCTTTCCCAATTATGCTGGAATGGAGATGCCGGTGACCGCGACGCAGATGGCGCGCCGCATGCGCGGGGGTGCTCAGGCCCACCTGCTCGCTTGCGACGACGGCTGCCACTACGTAACCAAATTCCTCGACAACCCGCAGCATCGCCGCATCCTCATCAACGAGTGGGCCGGCAAGGTTCTCCTCGACCACCTCCAGGTGGCCGCCCCCGCCACTCGCATCGTCACGCTTACCCCCGATTTCCTCGCCGCTCAACCCGACATCTGCTTCCAACTCGGCCGCGCCAGCCATCCCGTCTCCCCCGGCTGGCACTTCGGCTCACAGTTCCCCGGCAACCCCCACTCCGACGCAGTCTACGACTTCCTCCCCGATTCGCTCCTGCCCTCCGTCGCCAACCTCTCCCACTTCGCCGGCGCGCTCGTCTTCGATAAGTGGACCGCCAACTCAGATTCCCGCCAGGCCATCTTCTTCCGCCAGCGTCTCCGCCAATGGCTCAATCCCGCCGCCCCGCCCAACCAGAAGGGCTTCATCGCCCACATGGTCGACCACGGCTTCATCTTCGACGGCCCCCACTGGGCCTTCCACGATTCGCCCATCCAGGGCCTCTATTTCCGCCCCCTCGTCTACCACGGCCTCCGCTCCCTGGACGACTTCCAGCCCTGGCTCGACCGCGCCGTCCAATGCTCCGAATCCCTCGGCGATGAGATCCTCCGCCAGATCCCCTCCTCCTGGTTCGACGGCGACGAATCCGAATTCGAACGCCTCCTCGCCACCCTGTTCCTCCGCCGGCGCCGCATTCAGGACCTCCTGCTCGCCACCTTGCAGGCGCGCCCGCAGAACTTCCCGCACTTCCGCCCACCGCGTTAAGGCAAGCTCCTTCCATTTCGCTAAACTGTTGTAGTGATCCACCCGAACGTGCTGCACAATGGACAGCTCCGGCCCGCCGGAGAGATCTGTTTGCATGCCGGCCAGGCTGGCCTGTTCACCGGCTGGGGCGTCTTCTCCACTATCAAGGTCTCCGCCGGTGTCCTGTTCGCGTTCGAACGCCATTGGGCGCGCCTCAGCCGCGATGCCGGACTCCTGCGCGTTCCCTTCCCCTGGGACATCGATACGCTGCGGGCCCAGTTGCTTCGGCTCGTGCAGGCCAACCAGGCGCACGACGCCACCCTGCGCATCCTTGTCACGCGCAACGCCGGCACCATGTGGTCCCATCCTGTGCCCGGCCAACCCGCCGACCTCGTCGCGCTCACCGCGCCCCGCTCTTCCTGGGGCGCCTCCGCCCGCCTCGGCATCGTCGCCAACGCCCGCCATGCCGGCAGCCGGTTCGCCGGCTCCAAGACCACCTCCTGGGCCCACAACCTCGTCTGGTACGAAGAGGCCCACCTCCAGGGCCACGACGAAGTCCTCCTCCTCAACGAACGCGGCGAGGTCAGCGAATGCACCTCCGCCAATCTCTTTGCCGTCTTCGGAAGCGAGATCCTCACTCCGCCGCTCTCTTCCGGCTGCCTCCCCGGCATCACCCGCGAACTTCTGCTCGAAACCGTTCGCACGCCTGCCTACCAGGTGCGCGAGGCGCCCCTTCTGCTCGAAGACCTCGAGCGCGCCGACGGCATCTTCATCACCTCCTCCACGCGCGACCTCCTGCCCGTCCGCGAAATCGAAGGCCTCTCCATCCGGCACGATCAAACCGCCCGCGACGCGCTGATGGCAGCCTTCGTCTCCTACGAGGAACAATACCGCGGACAATTCAAACTCATCCAGGGAGCGCGAGTCTGAGAGGTCCATGGCGAGCGCTTCCCTAAGACACACCAATCGCCAGGTTCCCGATCCCTATCAGATGGACTGCCCCCACTGCGGCTCCACCGACACTCGTTCCGTGCCGGCCCATGGGCTCCGCGAGCATCTCATCGCTCCCTTCGGCTTCTACGCCTTCATCTGCCAGAACTGTTTCAAACGCTTCCTGCGCAAGCCGCTCGGCGTGGTCTCCGTCATCTACGCAAAGTGCCCCAGATGCTTCCGCATGGACCTCTCCATGTGGGACCCCAGCCGTTACTACAAGGGCGTCTGGGCGCAGATCTGCATCACGCTCGGAGCCAACTGCTGGCGCTGCGAGGTCTGCCGCCACAACTTCGTCAGTTTCCGGCCGCGCCGCCGGCACTACGTTCGCCCCGGCCCGCCCGCCGCTTCTGCCGCGCAACCGCCTGCACTCGGAGACGCGCCGGTTGAGGCGGCCCTTCCTCCGCCCCCTGCCCCAGCGCCGCCGGAACCCTCCACGCCGGAATCCGCCCCCGCCGCCGTTCCCTTCATCCCGGACGCGGCCGCAGTCCAAGCCGCGCCCACGCAGGAGCCCACGCCCGCGCAGGAGCCCCCGCCCGAGCCACCCCCGCCCGAGCCATACGAACTGCGGGCCGAACCGTTCATTGCCCCGGCCTCCGCCCCCAGGAAGCCCCGCAATGCGCCCGTCCGCCGCGCGCGCAAGATCGGCGCTGAGGATCCCGCCCAAACCACGCCCACTCTCGAAGCCGCGCCCGAATCCCCCGCTCCAAAGCCGGCGCGCCGCCGCAGGAGCCCAGCCTCGCCCCGGGCGGAAGCTGACCCGGCGCCCCCCTCTGTACCCGCCGATTCAGAACCGCTCGCCCCCACTCTCAGCCACCCCACCGCCGCTCCCAAAAAGCGGCCAGCCTCTCGCCGCAAGCCCGCGGCAATGGATTAGCCTCTTCTCAAGCCATTTTCCAGCCGGAGTCCCCGCTCAGCCCGCCCGATGCCCAGCCCTCCCAGCGCGGACGCAGAGTCGCCGGATGGGCATGCCCCACAACTACCGTTTTCGCCCCATTACGCAGGTGAGCCCGTCCGGGTTTCTGCTCGACCTTTGACAGGGAGCTCTCCTCAGCCCGGACGGGCTCAAAAAAAATATGGTTCCAAGTGACCCCCAGAAGCAGCTCGCTCTCCAGTCTGCATGCCAGACTTGAGCCCGTCACTCCGGATCGCCGAGCGCCTCTCCGACCTGCTCCCCGCCTCCGGGATTTGCCCGTCGGCGCTTCATCGCAGACCGGTACGCCAGCAGCGTATTCCGGTGCGAAGCCGAAACCTCGAAGCGGACTTTCACTCGCCCGTATGGACCTCTCCGTTACCGGTTAGCCCAGGCGGGGTCAGTGCTCCTGCCCTACTTCTTCAGCTCCTTGATGCTTATCCTGCTGACCCGGTCCGCCTTGACCTCTATCCTCGGCTCGTCTCGAGAACTACCGGGGACATCTACGGCCAAGACCCGTTGCCCGCTGAATCAGCACCAACCCTCTCGGCTGCCATTTGCCTGCCACTCCCTCTCAGGGCTTTCACCCTTCCAGATCAATGCGCTCAAGCAAACCCGCCAAGTCGGCGGCTTACCATCCGAATCGCCCGATCTCCCTTCGCTCCCCACCAGCCTCTAGTTTTCACTTTGGCTGACGGATCATCGTTTCAGGTCCGCTTCGTTTCTTCTGGCTCGCTGTTCCGTGAACCTCTTGGAACCAACCTCACTATGCAACACTTCCAGTTTTCAGTCAAACGAAAAAGAAGCACTTCCGGCCTATTTTCACAGACTTTATTCTCTTTGTAATCATACCGTTACAGCCATGCCCCTGTGGATTGCCTGTGCATAAAACGTGAATCGCGCTTCCTGTTTGTGACACCCCCCGCCCTCCTCTTATCATGGAAGTGAACCCGGCCCCCAGGCCGCCTCCTATCGTCATGTCTCCCCAAATCGGCAAGATGCTCCTCCTCGCCGGCGCACTTCTGGCCGCCCTCGGCTTGCTTTTGATCCTCGCGCCCCGCCTCCCCTTCCGCCTCGGCCACCTGCCCGGCGACATCGTCATCCGCGGCAAGCACTCCACTTTCTACTTCCCGCTCGCCACCTGCCTGCTCCTCAGCCTCGCCTTTTCCCTGCTCTCCTGGCTGTTCCGCCGCCGCTGAACCGCGCTATCGCACCATCCCCATCTTCGCCACCGGCCAGTACGAGAACACCGCCTTGCCGTAGATCGCCGCCCGCGGCACCGGTCCCCAGCTCCGGCTGTCGTTCGAAGAGCTGCGATGGTCCCCCAGAACGAAATAGTGATCCGCCGGCACCGTCAGCGGCGCCATCGACACGTGATCCTGGTACTCGGCCGGCACGTACGGCTCCTTCAGCGGTTTGCCGTTCAGCCACACCGTCCCATCCCGCACTTCCACCTTGTCGCCCGGCAGCCCCACCACTCGCTTGATGTACGACTTCGAAGGATCGCCCGGAAACCAGAACACCACCGTGTCCCCCCGCTCCACCTCCCCCAGCCGGAAGCGGTACAGGAACTTGTTGATGAACACCCGCTCCTGGTCCTCCAAGGCCGGCATCATGGAGGTCCCCTCCACCTTCACCGGCTGATAGAGGAACAGGATCACCGCCAGCGCGATCAGCACCGACAGCAACAGGTCCCGGGCCCACGCTCCTGCTTCTCTCCACATCATTCCGCGGTCTGCGTCTCCTGCCGCACTCCCTGATTGAAACACGCCTCGCCCTGCCGCAACAACGCCGCCGCGTACCGGGCCTCCCGTTCCCTGACTCTTACTTCTTAGCGGCCGCCGGCTCCTCGTTCAAGCTCACCCCGAGAATGCGCGCCACCGAAGCCACCGGCAGGTTCCCCTCCCCCAGCGCCTTCTGGTGGAACTCGCCCGGCTTGAATCCCGCGCCGGCCTTCTTCTCCGCCGCCGCCCGCAACTGCTTCCAGGCCCGGTAGCCGGCAAAATACGTCGGCAGCTGGCACGAACTCAGCTTCGCCCGCTGCAGTTTCGCCACCGCCTCCTCCTTCTCCTGGAACGTCCTCTCCACCATCAGCTTCATCGCCTCTTCATCCGTCATCCCGCCGGTGTGCATCCTGATATCCAGAATCGTGTTCGAGATCGCCCGCAGCAACTGCTTGGACCACGTCAGCTCCATCTCCGGATTCCCGTCCAGATACCCTTCCGCCAGCATGATGTCCGTCGCATACACCGCCCAGCCCTCCACATACGGGCCGTTGCCGAACACCGCCCGCAGCAGCCGCCGCGAGGCCGGCTGGATCTGATTGGCATACTCCAGCTGCACATAGTGGCCCGGAATCGCCTCGTGGATCGTCAGAATCCGCAGACCATAGTCGTTGTACTCGCGCAGCTTCGATTCCACGCGCTCCTTCGGCCAATCCTTGGGAATCGGCGTCAGCCAGTAGAACGCGCCCAGCTCCGGCTGCAGCGCCGGCGCCGGATTGAAGCCGCCCACTCCATAGATGCCGCGCATGAACGCCGGCGTCTCGATCAGTTGCAGATTGTCCCGCCCCGGCATCTTCACCAGCCGCTCCTCATGCGACTTCATGAACGCCCGCGTCTCCGCCAGCGTCTTCTGCGCCTCTTCAAAGTACTTCTCCGCCGCCACGTGCTTCTGCGCCACCTTGGCCAGCGTCTCTCCCACAATCAGGTTCAGATCCACCGGATCCTTGTGCGTCGGGTAGTACTTCACGTGCAGCGGCAGCGACACCAGGAACATCTTTTTCCGCTGCTCGGTCAGCGCCGCCTCGGCCTCGGCCAGCAGCTTCTCCGGCGTCGTGTCCTCGCCCACCGTCAGCCGGAACTTCTTCGCATAGTTCGCCTTCCCTAACCGCCACCCGTCGGCGCCCGTGTCCTTCAACGTCTTCAGGTGCGCGTTCAGATCCCGCAGCGCCGCCGCCGCCGCCTTCGCCGCTTCGTCATACGCCGCTTTCCGCTCCGCCGGAACCTTGCCCGCGAACTCCTGCTCGATCAGCGCCAGATTGCCATCGTTCTCCTCCAGCGCCACCTTCGTCCACACCGCATTGGAATCCACCAGGCTCTGCTTGGCCGCCGCCACCAGCGCCGGCACTCCCTTCAACCGCTCCACAATGTGCCCCCAGCGCTCCGCCGCCGGCGCGTATTCCACCGAATACGGCGTGAACAGCCCGTTGCCCACCAGTTCCACATAGCTCGTCGGGTTGTGCTTCCAGGACTGGATCGTGTCCAGATCCAGCGCCATCAGCTCAAGCTGATTCACCATCAGATCCAGGTCCGCCTTCGACTCGGCGTCCAGCTTCTCGCGGTCGATCCTGGCCAGTTGCGCCGTCCACTCCGTCACGTGCTTGCGCTGAGCCTCGATGCCCGCCGCGCTCAGGTCGTCCAGCTTCGTGTCCAGCTTCACCCCGCCGTGGCTGTGATACCCCACCGCCGTGGCGGTCACCGGCGACAACGCCAGCGTCGAGTGCACAAACTCCGACGTGAGCTTCTCAAAATCGGCGGCGCTCACCGCCTTCTTCCCGCATCCCGCCAACGCGGCGGCGGCCACTGCTACAGCAAATACCTGGGTGCGAACCATCCCCTCAGTCTAGCAACGCCGCCCCGGCCCCACACTCACTTCGCACTCTCGTCCACACGGCACGACGAGGCGCACGCGCCGTCCCTCAACTCTCAGGCAACAGGCCCCCGCACGCCCCCTCGCGCGCGAACACCTTGCTCTCTCTGCAATCGCTAGGCGCTCGGCCACCAGTCCACTCTCACACCGAGCCTCTTCAGCATCTCTTCCAGCGCCTTCCGGTTCTCGCGCAAAGCCACATCCCTGCCGATCTCATGTCCATTTACCTGAACTGCGACTACCTTGCCCAGGGGCCAACCGCCCACCGGAAGCTTCGACAAGGTGGCCTCCAACTCCTTCACCCCCAGCCTCCTTGCGTTTCGCGCCACCCCGTGTAGGATCAGTTCGTACCCCTCGGCGCACACAATGATGAATGGATTGGTCCAGTCCTTCGCATCCCGAATCTCTCGAATCTCCGCCTCGCGCGGCGCGGCTACTCGATCCACGTTGCGGATTCGCTGCTCTGCTTCAGGCGAATTCCCCGCCGTATGATGTAGCAGCCCGGCTAACAGGATGCTCGCCGCCACCAGATTCATGCCGCCAGTATACCCATCAGGCCGCCGCCAACCAATCGAATCGTTGGCATCCCCTAAACTGAAACCATGCTTCCGGTCCTTGTCCTCGCCTTTCAAACCGCCCTCGTCCCCGCCATGCCCCCCCAGTCCCAGGCCGAAACCCCGGCCATGCGCGCCGCCGCCTCGCTCGCCGCCTCCACCGCCGCCGCACCAGCCCACCGCCGCACCCAGGCCGAAACCTCCCGCTTCCAGGAAACCGGCTCCTACCAGGAAGCCATCGATTTCTATCGCGCCCTCGCCAAATCCTCCCCCTACGCGCGCCTGGAACAGATCGGCGCCACCGGCGAGGGCCGCCCCCTCTACGTCTTCATCGTCTCCAGGGACAAAGCCTTCACCCCCACCGCCGCCCGCAAAACCAACAAGCCCGTCGTCCTCCTCCAGAACGGCATCCACGCCGGCGAAAACGGCGGCAAAGACGCCGCCATGATGCTCCTGCGCGACATCCTCGTCTCCAAAAAGCATGCCGCCTGGCTCGACCACGTCATCCTCCTCTCCATCCCCGTCTTCAACCCCGACGGCCACGAACACACCTCCGCCTACAACCGCATCAACGAAAACGGCCCCGCCCGCATGGGCTTCCGCGTCAACGCCCGCCGTCTCAACCTCAACCGCGACTACCTCAAGGCCGACACCCCCGAGATGCGCGCCTGGCTCCGCCTTTACACCGCCTGGCTCCCCGAACTCCTCATCGATAACCACGTCACCGACGGCAGCGACAACCAGTACGACGTCACCATCGCCACCCACACCGAGCAGGACATCGCCGCCCCCGTCGGTGCCTGGGTCAAGAACCAGTACCTCCCCGGCCTCCTCTCCGGCCTCGAAGCTCTCGGCCACATCCCCGGCTTCTACATCGAAGGCCGCGGCCGCGACGGCCAGTCCCTCGCCGTCATGACCGCCTCCCCTCGCTACTCCACCGGCTACGCCGCCGCCCAGAACCGCGCCGCCCTCCTCGTCGAAACTCATTCCCTCAAATCCTTCCAGACCCGTGTCTGGTCCCACTACGACATCATGGCCGTCTCCATCCAGACCGTCGCCGCCAACGCCGCCGCCGCCCGCCAGGCCGCCCTCGAATCAGACCGCCTCCAATCCGCCGTCCGCCCCGGCGACAAGGTCTTCCTCGAAGGCTCGCCCGCCGCCCAGGGCGAGCCCTACACCCAACGCCTCCTCGAAGCCGAGCAGATCCCCAGCCCCGTCAACGGCGCCACCGTCACCCGCTACACCGCGCAACTCCGCAACCAACCCGCCACCCTCGTCCGCGGCCTCGTCGAAAAGACCGCCCTCGCCGCCCCCCTTGGCTACATCGTCCCCTGCCAGTGGAACGAACTCATCGACCTCCTCCGCCTCCACGGTGTCCAAATGGAGCCGATTCCGCACTCCAAAGAGGCCGAATTCGACACTTATCGCATCGAAAACCCCCGTTTCGCGCCGCTCCCCTTCGAAGGCCGCTTCCAGGTCTCGGCCTTTCAGGCGAAACCCGTCCGCGAAGCCCGCCTCCTTCCCGCCGGCTCCGTCTTCATCCCCACCGCCCAGCGCGCCGGCAAAGTCGTCATGCACCTCCTCGAGCCCGACGCTCCGGACTCGGCCGTCCGCTGGGGCTTCTTCCAATCCATCTTCGAGCAGAAGGAGTACTTCAGCGACTATGTTTTTGAACCATATGCGCGTGAAATGCTCAAGCAGAACTCGAACCTGAGAACCGAGTTCGAAGCCAAGGTTGCCGGCGACGCCGCTTTCGCCAAAAACCCCCGCGCCCGTATGATGTGGCTCTATCAGCGCTCCCCCTACTTCGAACTCGACAAGGACGCCTACCCCGTCGTCAAAACAGACGCCCGCTAGCAAGCTGCCGGCCGCCGCACGGAACACGCCCACCCCGGAGCGCGTATCACCGGACAGTGGCGAAGAAACTGTGGATCACCCTGCCCGCCGGCGCCGTCCTCTTTTGGGGAGCCGCCGCCGCCCTGCTCTGCGAGAATGCCCTCAACCTGCCCGCCTTGATGCGCCCCGCGGCAGATCGCGCAATCGCCGTCCGCATCGCCCAGGAGACGCAGAGTACCTGGGCGCCGGTCGAAATCCAGGCCCGTGACGGTGCCGCTCTGCGCGCCTGGTGGTTCCGTCCGCCGGACGCCCGCGCAACCGCCTTAGTCTTTCATGGTGTTGCAGATACGCGCAAAGGTGTAATGTATCACTCGACTCTGCTTCTGCGCCATCACTACCGCGTGCTCGCCCCGGACAGCCGCGGCCACGGCGAGAGCGGCGGCGGGATGCTCACCCATGGCCTGCGCGAAACCGACGATGTCCGCCGCTGGGTGGCATGGGTGTGCGCTCAGTCCCCCGGCGAGCCCGTCTACGGCCTGGGCGAATCCATGGGCGCGGCCATTCTCCTCCAGGCCGCCGGACAAGGGGTCCCCTTCGACGCCATCGTCGCCGAAAGCTCCTTCTCCAGCTTCCCTGAGATCGCTCGCGACCGCCTCCGCCAGAAGGTCGGCCCCCTCGGACCTCCGCTGGCGGACTCCGCCCTCTTCTACGCTAAATTTCGCTATTCATTGGACTTCCGCCAAGCCTCGCCCGCCGGAGCCGCGCCCGGCATCACCGTCCCCGTCCTCCTCATCCATGGCCCGCAGGACACCAATTCGCCACAAATCCACTCGCTTCGGATTCAGGCCGCCAACCCCGCCCACATCACTCTCTGGGCGCCGCCCAGTACCCCCCATGTCATGGCTCTCTCCCGCCACCCCGCCGAGTTCGAGCGCCGCGTCGTCAGTTGGTTCCAGCCCGCCAACCGCTAGACCGCGGCCGGCCCCTTGATCACTTCCAGGAACGCTTTGGCCGCATGGCTCAGCACTCGCTTGGCCGGATAAAGCAAACGAATCTTTCGCTCTACGCGCAATTCTTCAACCTCTACTTCAGCCAGTAGCCCCTGCTCCAACTCCTGCTCCACACACATCTTCGGCAGAAACGCCACACCCTCATTCCGCTGCACCATCCGCCGGATCGTCTCCACTGTCGGCATCTCCACGTCCATGTTCAGCGTCACCTTCGCCCGCTGGAACGCCCGCAGCACAACATCCCGGTACGGCGAAAGCACGTTATGAGCGATGAACGTCTCCATCCCTAACTCTTTCAATGAAACCGACTTCCGCCCCGCAAAGCGGTGCTGCGGCGACATCACGAAGCACAGGTGGTCGGTGTAGATCACGGTCGACTCCAGCCGGTCGTCCTCCGGGTCGTAGCTCACCACCCCCATCTCCAGGTCCCCATCGATCAACTGCGCCGGAATCTTCGACGAAAGTGCCCGCCGCACCTGCACTTTTACCTTCGGGTATAACCTTCGATATGCCTCGATATGTTTCAGCAAATAAAGGGCAGTAGATTCGTTCGCACCAATGGAGAGCCGCCCCGCCGCCATGTCCCGCAGCTCGGCCAAGGCATTCTCCAACTCCCGCTCCAGATTCTCAAACCGCCGGCAGTACTCCAGCACGATCCGGCCCGCGTCCGTCAGCACAAGCTCCCGCCCGGTCCGGTCCAGCAGCTTCTCCCCCAACTCCATCTCCAGCCGCTGCACCGCCAGCGAAATCGCCGGCTGCGTCCGCAACAGCTTCTCCCCCGCGCGCGAGAAACTCTTCTCCGTCGCCACAGTCAAAAACACACGCAAAGGGTACAGTTCCATAGGTTTAT
The DNA here is from genome assembly GCA_029973955.1 of Paludibaculum sp. Classification (GTDB taxonomy): domain Bacteria; phylum Acidobacteriota; class Terriglobia; order Bryobacterales; family Bryobacteraceae; genus Paludibaculum. The sequence continues at coordinate 73,856 of JARKQJ010000078.1, forward strand.
CCTGGTTCGCTGCAAACGCTATAAATGAGATTTATCACATTCAGAACCCTTATTCAAGACCCACGAATTATAAATTTGTGAAATCGCTGAAGGCGTCTCAGAATAGAACATGAGCGGTTGCTTCCGTGGGATGGCCGACCAGCCTACCTCGCAGCGGCCGGGAAAAGGAGCGCAGACGCGAGAATGGTAGAGTCGCAGAACAGGCAGCGCGTTTACATCTTCGATACGACGTTGCGGGACGGCGAACAGTCGCCCGGATGCTCGATGACAGTGCCCGAGAAACTCCGGATGGCCCACAAACTAGCCGAACTTGGCGTGGACATCATGGAGGCCGGGTTCCCGATCGCCAGCGAAGGCGATTATCAGGCGGTTCGCGTAATCAGCGCCGAACTGCCCTGGGTGCGGGTGGCGGCCCTCAGCCGCGCCTGCAAACTGGATGTGGAACGCGCTGCCAGCGCCCTGGAACCCTGCACGGCGCCTCGCATTCATACGTTTATCGCGACCAGCGATATCCACCTCAAATTCAAGCTCAAGAAGTCCCGCCAGCAGGTGCTCGAAGAGGCCTGCGCGGCGGTGGAACTCGCCCGCAAGTTTACCGACGACGTCGAGTTCTCCGCCGAAGACGCCACCCGCACCGATCCCGATTTCCTCGAACAGGTCACCCTCGCCGTGGTCGCGGCCGGCGCCAAAACGGTGAACCTGCCCGACACCGTCGGCTACTCCGTGCCTGAAGAGCACGCCGAACTGATCGGCCGCATGGCTCAGGCGGTGGGGAACCGCGCCATCATCAGCGTCCACTGCCATAATGATCTCGGCCTGGCCACGGCCAACTCGCTGGCCGCCGTCGCCGCCGGTGCCCGCCAGATCGAGTGCACCATCAATGGCATCGGCGAGCGTGCCGGCAACTGCGCTCTCGAAGAGGTGGTCATGACGATGAACGTCCGGCGCGACCGCGTGCCGTTCTTTACCAACATCGTCACCGAGCATCTCTTCCCCGCCAGCCAGCTCCTCACGGAGATGATCAGCTTCGGGCCGCAGCCCAACAAGGCGCTGGTCGGCGCCAACGCCTTCGCCCACGAAGCCGGCATCCACCAGGACGGCTACCTCAAAGAAAAGTCCACTTACGAGATCATCGATCCCAAGTCCGTCGGCATCCCCGAAGGCCGCCTGGTGCTCGGCAAGCACTCGGGCCGCCACGCGCTGAAGTCCAAGTGCATGCATCTCGGCTATGAGCTCAGCAAGGAAGAGCTCGACGCCGTATACCACGGATTCATCGAGATCGCCGACCGCAAGAAGGGCGTCACGGACCAGGAGATCCTGGCCCTCATTCACACCCTCAAAGCCGGTGAGAAAGTAAAAGCGGAAGGCGCCGCCGCCGCCGACTAGCGCGCCCACCCTACCGCCGCGCAGCCCGCGGCCGAATCGAAACGGAGTATGAACCTCAACATTCTTGTTCTGCCGGGCGACGGCATCGGCACGGAAGTCACGCGCGAAGCCGTCCGAGTCCTGCGCCGCGTGGCTGAGAAATACAGCCACACTCTGCACCTCACCGAAGGCCTGCTGGGCGGCATCGCCATCCACAAGACCGGCTCGCCCTTCCCCGACGAGACGGCCCGCCTCGCCGCCGACGCCGACGCCACGCTGCTCGGCGCCGTCGGCCTGCCCGAGTTCGACAACGCCCCGCCCGCCCAGCGCCCGGAGCGCGGCCTGCTCGGTATCCGCAAGGTCCTCGGCGTCTACGCCAACCTCCGCCCCGTGCGCACCTACGAGGCTTTGATCGACTCCTCCCCCCTCAAGAACGAGCGCATCCGCGGCACCGACATGATCATCGTCCGCGAACTCACCGGCGGCATCTACTACGGCACCCCCCGCGGCATTCAGGGCGAAGGCGACGAAGAGCGCGCCTGCAATACGATGACCTACAATCGCGCCGAGATCGCCCGCATCGCCCGCATGGCTTTCCACCTCGCCCGCCAGCGCCGCAGGAAGCTGGCCAGCGTCGACAAGTCCAACGTCCTCGAAACCTCACAGCTCTGGCGCAAGGTGGTTGTCGAAGTCGCCGCCGAATTCCCCGACGTCGAACTCGAACACGTGCTGGTCGACAACTGCGCCATGCAGCTCGTCCTCAACCCCACGCGCTTCGACGTCGTCGTCACCGAGAATATGTTCGGCGACATCCTCTCCGACGAAGGCGCGGTGCTGGCCGGCTCCATTGGCATGCTGCCCTCCGCTTCCATCGGCGAAAAGAAGCCCTCCGGCGCCTGGGTCGGCCTCTATGAGCCCGTCCACGGCTCCGCCCCCGACATCGCCGGCCAGAACAAGGCCAACCCCCTCGGCGCCATCGGCAGCGTCGCCGCCATGCTCGAATACTCTTTCGGTCTCATGGAAGAGGCCAAGGCCGTCAACAACGCCATCGAAAGCGTGCTCAACGCGGGCAAAGTCACCGCCGACCTCAAACCCAAAACCGCCCCCCTCACCACCGAGCAGGTGGGCGCCGCTGTCTGCGAGGCCATCTAAATCATGTCGAAACCCAGAACCATCATCGAGAAACTGTGGGATTCGCACGTCGTCTGCGAGCCCGAGGGCGCGCCCGCTCTCCTCTACATCGACCTCCACCTCGTCCATGAGGTCACCTCCCCGCAGGCCTTCGACGGCCTCCGCCAGCGCGGCCTAAAAGTCCGCCGGCCCGACCGCACCTTCGGCACCTGCGACCACTCCACCCCCACCACGCCCCGTTCGCTCCCCATCGTCGATCCCATCGCCAGGGCCCAGGTCGAGCAGTTCGAGAAGAACTGCACCGAGTTCGGCATCCCCCACTTCGGCTTCCAGAGCGCCCGCCAGGGCATCGTCCACGTCATCGGCCCCGAGTACGGCCTCACCCAGCCCGGCATGACCGTCGTCTGCGGCGACTCCCACACCGCCACCCACGGCGCGTTTGGCGCGCTTGCCTTCGGCATCGGAACATCCCAGGTCGAACACGTCCTCGCCACCCAGTGCCTGCTCCAGCGCCGCTCCCGCAGCTTTGAAGTGCGCGTGGACGGCGCCCTCAAGCGCGGCGTCACCGCCAAGGACATCATCCTCGCCCTCATCGCCCGCATCGGCGTCGGCGGCGGCACCGAGTGCGTCTTCGAATACACCGGCTCCGCCATCCGCGCGCTTTCCATGGAAGAGCGCATGACCGTCTGCAATATGTCCATCGAAGGCGGCGCCCGCGCCGGCCTCATCGCTCCGGACGACACCACCTATCAGTTCCTCGCCGGCAAGGTCTTTGCTCCACCAGGTCAAGCCTGGGACGCCGCCGTGGCCCGCTGGAAACAGCTCCCCACCGACCCCGGCGCCGCCTACGACCACTCCCTCTCCATCGACGCCGACGCGCTGGAACCGATGATCACCTTCGGCACCAACCCCGGCATGGGCATGGCCATCTCCGGCGCAGTGCCCGACCCCGGCGCCGTGGCCGACTCCGTCGAGCGCGAATCGCTCAAAAAGGCCCTCGCCTACATGGGTCTCGAAGCGGGCAAGCCGCTCGCCGGCCAGCCCATCGACGTCGTCTTCATCGGCTCCTGCACCAACTCGCGCATGTCCGACCTGCGCGCCGCGGCTGGAGTTCTCCAGGGCCGCAAGGTCAACCCCAGGGTCCGCACCATGGTCGTCCCCGGCTCCCAGCAGATCAAGCGCGAGGCTGAAGCCGAAGGGCTCGATAAGATCTTCCGCGACGCCGGCGCCGAGTGGCGCGAGGCCGGCTGCTCCATGTGCATCGCCATGAACGGCGACCAGCTCACCCCGGGGCAGTACTCGGTCTCCACCTCCAACCGCAACTTCGAAGGCCGCCAGGGCAAGGGCGGACGCACATTCCTCGCCAGCCCCCTCACCGCCGCCGCCAGCGCCATCGCCGGCGCCGTCGCCGATCCCCGCACGCTGCTGTCGTAAGGAGCCTACGCCATGGAAAAATTTACCGCTTTCGAATCCCTCGTCGCTGTCCTCCCTGTCGACAACATCGACACGGACCAGATCATCCCCGCCCGCTTCCTCAAGACCATCTCCAAGGCCGGCCTCGGCGACCAGCTCTTCTTCGACTGGCGCTACGAGGCCGACGGCTCACCTAAGCCAGACTTCGTCATCAACCGCGCCCCCGGCAACCAGGCCCAGGTCCTGCTCGCCGGCGACAACTTCGGCTGCGGGTCATCGCGCGAGCACGCCCCCTGGGCCCTCACCCAGTTCGGCTTCCGCGCCGTCATCTCCACCTCCTTCGCCGACATCTTCAAGGGCAACGCCCTCAAAAACTCCCTGCTGCCCGTGATCGTCTCCCGCGACGTCCACGCAAGCCTCTTCGCTCAACTCGAAGCCAACCCCCAGGCGAAGGTAAAGGTCGACCTGGCCACCCAGACCCTGACGCTCCCCGACGGCGCCACCGCCGAATTCCCCGTGGACGGCTTCTCCAAAACCTGCCTCCTCGAAGGCATCGACGAACTCGGCTTCCTCCTCAAGCACGAAGCCCAAATCGCCGCCTACGAATCCGCCGCCCCCGCCGCCCTCAACACCAAAAGCGTAACCCTCTAACTCACCACGGGGCAGCCTCCCGCTGCCCCTACTTCCTCTGCTTCGCCCCCGCTCGCCCGCCCGGCCGCATCTCCTCTTCAAACCTCGCCAGAATCGCTTCCACCAGCGGCGGCTTTTCTTCCGGCAAACGCACCGACACGGTCGCCAGTCCGGTGACTGTCGGACTCGCGTCAAGAATCATCGAGCCCTGGATCGGCCGGTCGCCCGGAGCGAGTGAGTAGTCAGTGGTACCCAGCCCCCGTTGTCCTGCGGGCGTTTCGAATCTCACCGCTTCATCGCTCCTGCGCGTCACCCGATCCCCGGGCGGTGGCCCGGTCGGATACTCGCTTTCCGGTTGTCCAAACGCCTCCTGCACCTCTTTGGTGAATGAGATGTACTTGGGAAAGACCCGCGCGACCACTTGAGCCACGCCGAAGCGCCCACTGGTCCTCGCGTCTCCGAACGATAAACGCACCACCGGTCCCCGGATGAGTTCATGTGGCTGCGTGAGAAAGTGATTCAGTTCGCCCGCTGAAGGAAGAACTACCAGGAACGCGCCGCCCGAGCCGGAAAGGCCCTGGCACTGCCATCCTCGTGGCGCCAACACCCCTACAACAAATCCGCCCGCCTGATAGTAAGCCAACTCCCCGGCCACCTTCGCGCTCAAATTCACTCGCACCGGCCTACCCTTCGGCGCGGCAATCGCTCCCGTCTGCCCAGTCTCCGCACACCCCACAAACGGCACCGTCACATTGCCCTGCCCCACCGCCGTCACGGCCATTAGCGAACAGGTGAAAAGGAGCCTCATCTCCGCATCCTACCACCCCACCTCAATTCCGCCGCCATCCAACCCAAATTCCGTCCAATGATACCCCTATCCCTCCCCGATTATTTCCGCATTCCAGTGAATACCTACCCTATTGCCGGGCCCCCACCACGCCAGCGTTCCTGACTACCGCGCACACGCGCCAGCCCGATGTAATACACTTTCAAGAACCGAGCCACTGGGAGGCTTCACTTGGATCCAATTCTCGAATCGCACGCCATCTTCGTCGACGCCTGGGACGCGCTCAACCAGGAAAGCCCCACCTATGAGTCCCTCCGCGGCGGCCTCATCGACATCTCCTGGGGCGGCGTTTCCCTGCCCTTTCTCAACCTGGCCGTCGTGATGCGCCCGCCCGCCTCGCTTTCCGAGTTCACCCGCGCTCTCGACGACACGCTCTCCTGGGCCAACCGGCGCACCCACGCCTGGCTCCTCGCCGTCTGCCACGAGACCGCCGGGGCGCTCCTCAACACCATCGACAGCGAAATCGCCGCCCGCGGCCTCGTCCCCATGATGCCTCTCACCGGCATGGAAGCAGCCGACATCACTCCAACCCTCCACTCTGCCCCCTCCGGCCACTGGATCACCGAAGCCGATCCCCGCGCCGGCTTCCTCCTCTCCCGCGTCAACGAGGCCGCCTACCACATGTCCTTCGGCGAAGCCGGCGCCCTCAATATCGAGAAGGATGGCTGGTGGCGCGCCCCCTATCGCATCGCCAGCGTCCTCTCTGTCGACGATCAGCCCGTCAGTTCCTCTGCCGTCGTCGACGCCGCGCACACTCGCTACGTCGCCCTCGTCGCCACCCACCCCGAGCATCAGCGCAAAGGCTACGCCGAAGCAGCCATGCGCCACGCCCTCCTCCGCGCCCTCGCTTCCGGTCAGAACCGCCGCTCCTATCTCCACGCCTCCGCCGCCGGCCGCCCCATCTATGAACGCATGGGCTACCACGCCACCGCCGAATACACCCTCTACCTCAAGTCCGCCTAAGCTCCATGCCCGCTTCGTCCTCAGGTACTAGGCCCACTGAAGCCCTAAGGCTATTCCCCCATCTCACTTTGCGCGCGAACCTCGTCCTGTCAGCCCGATAAGGACGGTATCTCCTATGCGCGCGCTTATGCTGGCCTGCCTTCTTCCCGCCGCGGCTCTCGCACAACTCGGCTCCGCCTCCGCCAATGTGCGGCTCAACCTCGAAGCCGCCTGCGAACTCCGCGCCGTCTCCACCACCACCTCCACACCCGTCACCGAGAACGGAACCACCCGCATCACCGGCACCACCTCCTTCCTCTATCTGGTTAGGACCAATCGACTTGATGGCTCCGGCGAACTCCGCCTCCGGCTCCCCGTCCTCCCCCCACTGGCCACCATAACTTTCCAGACCGAACTCTCCGGCACCGGCCAGCCGCTCTCCTCCTTATCTCCCTCCTCCGAGACAGCCCCCCTCGTCGCCCGCTTCGGCGCCAATGCCCACAGTTCGGACGCAGGCAACTCCGCCTCCATCCGCTGGGCTATCTCTTGGCCAGGCGGTCAGACGGACGTCAGCGGAAGTCAGACAACTCCCATCGTTTCTTGTCGTTAGCGATTAGTACCCATCTACTGATGGGCTAATGCGTTCCCCCGATTCCACCGATGACACTCGTGATGGAATCGCTCCAGCGCATCCGCAGTTTCTTGCCGCTGATTGCGGTTTGCTTCGCATTCCCGCTCCGCGCTGACGTCGCCACCGATACCCAAACGGTCTCGGTGACGATCGCCCCCCTTGGCATCGTGACCGTCCCGTCGCAGCTCACCCTGCTGCCGGGCGGCCTCGCCTTTAGCGCCTTCACCGGCACCCTGCCCTTCACGTTCAAGGCCAGGACTACGCCTTCCGGATCGGGCACCATCACTGTTCAGGCCAACGGCGATTTCACCCCCACCGGCGGGTTCAGTGTGGCTGGCGGACAGCTCACCTACACCTGCACGTCAGGCGGGTATGGAACGCCTTGCAGCGGGACCAAAACTGTCAGCGCTTCCACCCAAGGCTCCGTGTTGACCATCGGCGGCGGTGCATGCACCGGCGGCGGGGGAGCTTGCAGCTCCTCCGATCCGGCCTCGGCCGGCGTCACCTTCTCGCTGCCCAACAAGACATCCCTGGAAACGGGGACCTACACAGTCAATCTGACCTTCACGATCAGTTGCCTGTGATCGTTCGTCGCGCCGGCCCTGGCCGGCGCATTTTGGAGAGGAGAAAACCAATCATGAACAAAGGCTCAAAAGCCTTATTGATTCTCGCGCTGATGATGCTGTTTACAGTCCATCTCAGTGCTCAACTTGCAACCGCCAACCCCCAACTGCAGGTCACCGTCGGGCCGGAAGCGTCCATCACTCTCGGTGGTACCGGCTCACCCTATGCCTTCACTCAGACAGGGACGGTGTTCAATAACTACACGTTGAACCTGCCGTTCACCTATAAGATCCGCACCAAGAAGGTGGGTGGCTCCGGCTCGCTCACTGCCTCTTTCGCCGCCGATTTCGCCGGTGCGGCCAGTGGAGTCGGCCCAAAGATGGCCACCGACCTCACTTACTCGTCCTCCACCGGCCTGTCCGGCGTCACCGCGCAGAGCAATAAAGCCACCAGCGTCGGCGCATCCCTCCCGGTCTTCACCTTCATCACCAACCAGCACTCGGCCGACGGCGGCACCGCCGGCTCCATCGACTGGGTGCTGCTCAACAAGCCCTCGTTTGAAACCGACGTCTACTCCACCACCGTGGTGTTGACCATTTCCGCGAGCTGATGCCATGCGGGCGGCACTTCTCTTCCTCTCCATCGCGCTGGCGCCCGCTGTGCGGGCCGAGACGTTCTGGGGCGGCGTGACGGTGTCGCCCGCCAGCATCTCATTCGCCGCGACTGACCCGGCCTCGCCTCCAGCGCCGGTCTCGGCCTCCATCTCCTGGTGGGGCATCGGCGGCAGCGCTTCAAGAACCTGGACCGTGCGCGTTCAGGCCTCGCCCGCCTCCGTCACCAATTGCCCCAACGTCGCCTTGAGCGCGTTCACTGTTACCTGCTCCACGCTGACCAACGCCGCCAGCAGCGGCTCCTGCAACGGCAGCTTCCCGGTCAGCGGCTCCAACCAGACCCTCGCCACCGGCCCCCAGGCTAACCTCCTCGGGCGCTACGTCGTCAACTTCACCGTTCAGTTCTCCGACAGTTGGCGCTACCCGGCCAATGCCGCCGGCTGCGCTCTCAACCTCACCTACACCGTGGAGGCCCCGTGATTCGTTCTCTGTCGCTTGCCGCGCTCCTCTGCGCCGCTCCTTCCGCCTTCGGCCAGGTCGGCCTCGGCCTCACCCCAATGCGGCTGGAATTACCGCTCAAGCCGGGAGACGTCTCCTCCGGCGCTCTCGACCTCAGCACCGACGCGCCCGCCACGGTGCGTGTTCGCGCCGAGTTGCTCGACTTCTACATCGACGAGACCACCACCCCGCAGTTCGTCCGCAACCAGCCCGCCGAGGCCGGCCGCTCGTGCCGCACATGGCTCACCGCCAACCCCATGGAAACCGAACTGCCCGCCCAGAGCCATCAACTCGTGCGCTACACGCTGCGTGTTCCTCCCGCTACCCCCCCCGGCAGCTACTACTGCGCCATCGGCTACACCGCGCTCCCATCCGCCCAGCAACTCAGCCAGACCGGCCTCCGCGCCACCATCCGCGTCGTCGCCGTCTTCTACGCCATCATCGGCAAGCCGTCCATCGACGGCGAGATCACCGGGCTCGCCCTTGAATCCGTGCCCGGCCGCCAGGATCGCTGGCTTGCCGTCCTCACCTTACGGAATCGTGGAGACTGGCACTTCCGCCCCGACGGTGTGGTCGTCGTTCAAGGTGACGGCGGCCAGGTGCTCGAAGCCCTCCAGGTTCCCTCGTTTCCCGTCCTCCCCCGCCGCGATCAGCGCTTCATCCTGCCTTTGCTGAAGGCCGAACGCAGCCAAATCAGGTCGCTCAAAGCCGGCGTCGACCTCGGCGCCCATGAAATCCAGGAAGCAGTAGTGGATGTCCCCCCGGCAGTTCCATCCAATTAGCCTCCTGTTCTGCGCCGTGGCTTCCCTGCCCGGCGCCGCCCAGGAATCGCGCGGCCAGGCCGACGTCGCCATCCAAGGCTACTATCTCGGCGGTGCCGGCGACGGCAACCTCACCTCCACCGGCGCCTACGCCAACTTCCGCTACTTCTTCGATAAGGCCGGCCTGCTCGAATCGCGCATCGAAACCTACCAGGGCCAGTCCAAACTCAACTCCGGCGAAAACTACCTCCGCCTCTCCGGCGTCCCCTGGAAAGGCTTCCGCTGGACCCTCTCCGGCGGCGACACCCGCCTGCGCCTGCGTCCCGATAACTTCGTCTCCGCTAGCCTCTACATCCCCGAAGTCCTCCTGCGCGGCGCCCGAGTCGACGCCAACGCCGGCCACTGGTCCGTCTCCGCCTTCGCCGGCGCCCTCATGGTCATGCAGGGCCCGCGCATGCCCTACTTCCGCCGCACCCCGCAAAACCTCGGCGGCGCCAGCTTCGCCTGGAAACCCCGTGAATCCCTCCAGGTGCAATCCTCGCTCCTCATCACCGGCTCCGACGCGCGGAAGTTCCTCGGCCAGCCCTACTTTCTCCAGCCCGGCCGTTACTATTCTTCCTCGCAGCAGTGGATTTCCAACGTCACCTGGACACCCCGGACCGGCATCACGCTCTTCGGCGAGTCCGGCGTCTCTGCCTCCCAGGGCTTCAACTCCACCCGCAGCCTGGCGCCCGTCCCCAACTTCAGTGCCGCCGCCAGTTTCGAGAAGACCCGCTGGCAGCTCCACGCCTCCTTCGTCAGCCAGCCCGCTTCCTTCCTCCCCCTCGCCGGCTACTTCGCCGGCGACCGCCGCGGCCCCTACGCCGAGTTCCACTACCAGATCGCCCGCCGCCTCGGCGTCTTCACCAGTGCCTCCTCCATGCGCAACAACATCGAAGACCGCCCGGACCGCGCCACCATGCGCTCCTCCATGGCCAGCGGCGGCCTCACCGCCGAGCTGCCCTTCCGCCTCTCCCTCATGGGCAACGTCTCCTCCATCTACCTCAATTCCCTCCAGCCCGGCGAGCCCGAGTGGAAACGCTCTTCCAGCCGCATGTCCACCCTCATGCTCTCCCGCGGTTTCCATAAATACAGCATTCGATCCTCCTTGCGCGACATCGACTCCCGCAACGCCTCCGGTCCATCTCGCACTCGCTCTATCGACGCCGACGGCAACGTCTTCCTCGGCCCCCTCACTCTCGGCGGTGGCGCTCGCCTCGATCAAACCCTCTCCGGTAATCACCGCAGCTCCCTCTTCTTCCGCGGCTCTCTCCAGTACAACTCACGCCGCTTCTCCGCCTACGCCTTCGGCGACTTCGGCCACGACCTCCTCAGCCAAACCCTCTTCGTCACCAGCCAGCTCCGCACCACTGTCTTGGGCCTCACCACCCGCCTCACCCGCGACTGGTCCGTCAGCGCCGAGATGCTCCGCAATACCCTCACCACCCAGCTCAACGACCAGAACATCTTCCTCCTCTCCAACTCCGGAACCCCCATCTCCGTCTTCACCAGCGAAATGAACCGCTGGACCCTCTTCTTCCGCGTCACCCGCTCCTTCCACTGGGGCGCCCCCCTCCCCGGCCAGTTCACCCGCGGCGCCAACGGCAACTACTATCCCGTCATGGGCGCCGTAGAGGGCTTCGTCACCGAAGCCTCTCCCGATGGCCCCCAACCCGCCGCCTCCGTCCCCGTCACCCTCGACAGCTTCCGCACCGAAGTCACCGACCAGAACGGCCGTTACCGCTTCGCCGACGTGGCGCAGGGCGCTCACCAGGTCGCCCTCTCCCAACGCACCCTTCCCGCTGAGTTCGATCCCGCCTCCGCCGCCTCCGTCGATCTCCAGGTCGCCCCGCGCCGCACCATCCGCGCCGATTTCACCGTCGCCCGCCTCCTCGCCATCACCGGCAAACTCAACGCTCCCGGCGGCCTGGACCTCACCCAGGTCGTCATCCGCCTCGCCGGCTCCAAACGCTACACCACCCCCGACGAAACCGGCAACTTCGCCTTCTACAACCTCCCCGCCGGCCACTACCAACTCCAGCTCGACCCGGACACCATCCCCGAAGGGCTCAGCCTGGCCACCGAGGCCATCATCCCCGTCACCCTCAAGAACGGCGAACCCACCCCTGACATCCTCCTCGGCCTCGAGCGCAACACCACCCCAAAACCCGTCCGCCGCATTCAGCTCTCCTCTTCCTCGCCCGCTCCTCCCCCTCAATAAACTCCGCTCTTCGCTCTATCCCTTTCGCCGAAGTTGTACTACACTCTCATGAATCCGGCTGGCCCTGAAAGGAGGGGCCCCGACATGCGATCTCACCTGGGACTCAAGACGAAGATGACTCTGCAATGCCTCGGAGTGCTCTGCGCCGCCGCGCTGGCGGGCTGCAGCCCCGCGGCCACCACACCCGCCACGCCACCCGACACCCGCGCCGCCGACGAGGCCGCCATCCTCAAGATGGACGAAGCCTGGAATCAGGCCGCCGCCACCGAGAAAGTCGACGGTTGGATGAAGTACTACACCGACGACGTGGTCGTCCAACCGCCCAACGAACCGCGCGCCGTCGGCGCCGCCGCCGCCCGCAAAGGCATCGAGGCCCTGTTCGCGCTACCGGAAGTGAAGATCTCCTGGAAGGCGGAGAAGGTCATCGTCGCCCGCTCCGGCGAAATGGGTTACCTCTACGGCGATTACGAGCTCAGCTTCAAAGACAAGGGCAAAACCATCACCGAGAAGGGCAAAATGGTCGAGATCATGCACAAGCAGCCGGACGGCTCCTGGAAGTGCGGCTTCGACATGTGGAGCCCCAACGCGCCCGCCAAGTAGCCCCTCTTACCCATTCCCCCCCTGGACGCCAAGGCGAAACCGTATCCCCCATGAAGCCGTGTTCCCCCGAGACTTCGTCTCGGGGCCACGGGGAGAAGCCGTATTCCCCCGAGACGAAGTCTCGGGGCCACGGGGCGAAACCGTATCCCCCCCTGGAGCCGTATTCCCCCGAGAGGAAGTCTCGGGGCCACGGGGCGAAGCCGTACCCCCCGTGAAGCCGTATTCCCCCGAGACGAAGTCTCGGGGCCACGGGGCGAAGCCGTATCCCCCCATGGTGCCGTATTCCCCCGAGACGAAGTCTCGGGGCCACGGGGCGAAGCCGTATCCCCCCATGAAGCCGTATCCCCCCGAGACGCAGTCTCGGGGCCACGGGGCGAAGCCGTATCCCCCCGAGACTTCGTCTCTGGGCCAGCATGGAGCCGTATGTCTCCCCCGATTCGCACCGAACCGCGCATCAACCCGCCGCGCGGCCCGCGCAAGCCTCCCGCACCACCTCCACCATCCGCCGCTGCCGCTCCTCCACCTTCGCCATGATCCCCCGCAACTGCGACTGCGCCTGCTTCGGTTGATCCACGATCCTCTTCAATCTCTCCCACAACAACGCCCCGCTCGCCGCATCGATCTCGAAGAACCACGCCCCCGCCCCGAAATCGCGATACATCTGCCCCTTGCAGGTATCGGTCGGCTGCCTCACATAGAACGCCGGCGTCCCACTCTGATACGCGATCAGCGGCGAATGGCACTCCACGCTCACCACCGCCTCGGCCCGCGCATACACGGACGCCGCCTCATCCGGCAGCCAAAACGTGTCCCGCCACACCACGTTCTTCTTCACGTCCGCTGGCAGCGGATCCACCAACACCTGCCTGGCCAGCTCCACCTGGTAGGTCATCTCGGCGCATGCCATCACCTTCCGCCCCGTCTGCCGCACATAGGCTTCGATCATCTCTCGCAGCCTGGCGTGGTCGCGCTCCACCGTCCGGTCGTTGATCGCGTCCTTCACCTCATCACTCGCCGTCCGCGCCGTCTTCCGGATCTTGTAATAAGGCGTGTACCGCAGCCGCGGCACCACCGCGATGAACCTCTTCGGCTCCAGCCCGTGCTGCTTCAGAAACGCCAGGCCCTTCTCTTCATCCCGATCCCTCATCCCCAACTGCGCGTCCGGGCCAAACTCCAAAATCGGCGTCTTCACCCCCTGCGCCTTCAGATAATCCCGCGAAATCGTGTCGCGGCAGAAGAAGAACGCTGAGCGGTCGATCACCGCCCGCAGGTCCTTCGAAAGCGTCGTCGCCGGCAGCTTCATCGCCTTCGCCCGCAGCTCGTCCAGCGTCCCGCCTTCCGCCTCCAGCCCCGGCCCGATGCCCGACACCGGGTCCGTGCTCACCCCGAACACGCCCACCGGTTTGCCCGTGGCATTCTGAAACGCCAGCGCATGCGCGCTCGCCGGAAAGCCCGATCCCGATCCGCTCAGATACAGGTCGGCCGCGCTCCACGCCCGCTGCACCTCCGCGCTTTCCACCGCGCCTTGCACGATCTTCAACTTCGGATAGCCGCGCTCCAGGAACTCTTTCGCTCCGTGCTCCAGCTCGCCCGCCCACAGCGTGATCTCCGCCTCCGGAAGATAACGCTCCAGCAACGACAGCGCGCCCGGCGTATGCCCCACGTCCCCAATATTCACGCTCTGCCAGGAACTCCGCAGCAGGATTTGCGGCCGCTGCTTCTGCGCCCACACCGAAGCGGCGCCGGCGCCCAGAAAGACTCGTCTCGAAAATGCCATCAACACTCCAGTTCCAACTCAGATGAGATCCCGTTCAACCGTTCCAGCGCCGAGCCGAAATCGAATTCATCGATCGCCGCCCGCAGCGCCGCCAGTCTGTCCGCCGCCACCGCACCGCCCACCGCCGCCGCCACCGCGTCCACGGCCTCCGCCGCATCGCCGTCATTGGCCTCCATCAGCGCCCGCAGCCGGACCAGCGCGGCCACCGCCGCATCGCGGTCCAACACGCCCTTCGTCTCCGGACCTTTCGTCTCCAGCTCTTTCGCCGTCAGGCCCAGCGCCTTTCGAATCGACTCGGCCCTGCGCCGCAGCGTCAGATCCAGGCGCGCGATCATCTCCCCCACGGCCACCGCCTTCTCCCGCAGCGCCGTCTCCAGACACGCCGCCTCTTCCTGCACTTCTCCAATGCCCAGGTTGGCCGCCACGCCCTTCACCGTGTGCGCCAGCCGCTCGGCCTGTGCCACCTCGCCCTTGCCCAGCGCATCCGCAATGCGCGTGCCCGCGTCGCCCTGCTGGTCCGCGAACTTCTCCAGCAGGCTCCGGTAGAGCTTCTTGTTCCCCGCTACCCGTTTCAGGCTCGCTGCCACGTCCACGCCTTCCAGTTCCGGCAGATCGCCGTCCTGAGCGGGCATAACCGTCTCCGTTTCAGCCGGCGGCGCCGCCGGAACGCGCGGCCTCGCCCAGCGCGCCAGCGCCGCGAACAGCAGGTCCGGATCGATCGGCTTCGTCACGTAATCGTTCATCCCGGACTCGGCACAGCGCTCCCGCTCCTCCACCATCGCGTGCGCCGTCATCGCCACGATCGGCAGATTCTTGAACCGCCCGTCCTCCCGAATCAGCCGTGTTGCCGTGTGCCCGTCCATCTCCGGCATCTGGAGGTCCATCAGCACAATGTCGAACTCCGGCTCCTCCGGCCCCTCCTTCAATCGCTTCACCGCCATGGCGCCGTGCTCTGCCACCGTCACCTTCGCCCCCGCGCTCTCCAGCAGTTCCGTCGCCACCTGCTGGTTCATCTCGTTGTCTTCCACCAGCAGCACGCGCACGCCCCGTGCATTGTACTCAGGGATCTCCTTCCCTCGGCCGTGCCCCGCGGCCTCCGCTTCCGCTGTGCCGAACAGATCCATCAGCGTGTCGTACATCACCGATGCGCTCACCGGTTTCAGCACGTATCCATCCACCCCGATCGCTTCGGCCTGCGCCCGCACCTCCTCCCGCCCGAACGCCGTCACCATCACTACCTTCGGTATGTGCTTCAACCGGCTCTGCCGCTTGATCGCCGCACTTGCCTGCAACCCATCCATCCCCGGCATATGCCAGTCCATCAACACCAGCCGGAAAGGATCCGTGTCATCCTGCTGCGCCAGGGTCTTCAGCGCCTCCTCTCCGGAACTCACGGCCTCGGCCCGCAACGCAAAGCCGCGCATTGCATCACAGAGGATCTCGCGCGCCTGCGCGTTGTCGTCCACCACCAGCGAGCGGATGCCCGCCAGGTCCGGAATGAAGCGCTTCTTCTGCAACTCCCCGGTCCCCACCGCCAGCCAGGCGGTGAAGTGGAACGTGCTCCCCAGGCCCGCCTCGCTCTCCACCCAAATGCTGCCCCCCATCATCTCCACCAGCCGCTTGCTGATCGACAGGCCGAGCCCCGTACCGCCGAACTTCCGCGTCGTCGAGGCGTCCGCCTGGCTGAACGCCTGGAACAGCCGCCCCGCCTGCTCCGGCGTCATCCCGATCCCTGTGTCTTTCACCGTGAAGTGCAACTTCACCCGGCCCGCCTCCACCTCCTCCTGTGCGGCGCTCACCACCACCTCCCCATGCTCGGTGAACTTCACCGCGTTGTTCACCAGGTTGATCAGCACCTGCCCGAGCCGCAATGGATCCCCCACCAGACTCGGTGGAATCTCCGGCGCCGAGGCGATCAGAAACTCCAGCCCCTTCTCCTGCGCCTTCTGCGCCACCACCGTCGAGAGATTCTCCATCACGTCTTCAAACCAGAACTCCGCACTCTCGATGTCCAGCTTGCCCGCCTCGATCTTCGAGAAATCCAGAATGTCGTTGATGATCCCCAGCAGCGCCCCCGCCGCCGAACGCACCTTCGTCAGGTAGTCGCGCTGCTTGTTCGTCAGCTCCGTCTTCAACGCCAGGTGCGTCATCCCCAGAATCGCGTTCATCGGCGTCCGGATCTCATGGCTCATATTCGCCAGGAACAGAGACTTCGCCGCCGTCGCCTCTTCCGCCTTCTGCTTGGCCACCAGTAGCTCGTCTTCCGTCTGCCGCCGCTGTACCCCCAGGCTGATTCTGTTGGCCGCTTCTCGCAGTGCTTTGAATTCGACCTCCTCCAGTGCCCGCTGCCCAAAGGTGACCAGCACTCCCACTACCTCGTCCTTCACTACCAGCGGGTATCCTCCGATGCACACAATGCCCTGCGCCCTCGCCCAGTCAGCGTCCACGCCCTCTTCCAACTCCGCCTGATTGCTCTCCAGCGGCTTCCTCGAAGCGGCGATCCGTCCCAGCTTCTTCTCGCCCACCTTCACCCGCGAACGCGAACCCTCCAGGTTTGTATAAAGACCCACGCTCGTCCGCAGCACCAGTTCATCCGTCCCCGGTTCCACCATCCAGATCCGCGTGAACACCGTGCCCACGCCGGCCTGCAGCACCTCCGCACAGTGCTTCATCATTCCGTCGAACTCTGACTCCTCCACCAGCGCTTCGCCGATCGCCGAGTGCATTGCATCCAGCCGCGCCTTCACCTTCAACTGCCCGGACTGGATCTCCAACTGCTCCGCCTGCTCTTGCGTCTGCTCCAGCAGCTTCCGGGTCGCCAGATTCTGCGACAGAATCTCCAGGCTCATCGCCACCACCGGCAGAAGTTCAGCCAGCAGCGCCTTCTCCCGGTCGCCCATCGCCCGGAACGAGGCCAGCTCTAGAACGCCATGCACCTCGTCATGGGAAATCAACGGCCAGGCGCCCGTCTCCGCCGGCGCCGCACCGCCCACTCCCGACGTGATCTTCAGATACTCCGGAGGCAACCCCGCGAGCTGCACCTGCCCCTTGCTCCCCGCGCACTGCCCCACCAATCCCTCGTGCCAGCGCAGCTCCGCCGCCGCCTCAGCCGCCAGTCCGTAGCTACCAATTCTCGCCAGCCTCTGCCGTTCGCAATCCGCCCGGTAGAGCACCGCCACGCCGCCACCCAGCAGAGGCAGCAGTCCCGTCAGCAGCTTCGCCCCGAACTCTTCCAGCGTCTCGGCCCCTTGCAGCTCGCCGCTCAACCGCGCCACCGACGATTTCACCCATCGCTGCTCCTCCATCGCCGCCGCGCTCTGCTTCAGCACGTCAATCGACTTCGCCAGGCTCCCCGTCTCATCCCGCGCGTCCCGGAACGGCACCTCCTGGCCGTATTTCCCCGCTGCAATCTCCTCCACCGATTCCTGCAACGCCCAAATCCTGGGAACAATTCGCCGGTAAGTCAGCAGGCCCATCAGCGCAAACAGAACGATGGTCAACCCCACCGCCCCCAGCAGGTTCCGCCGCGAGTTCTCCGTCGCCTCCAATGACTCCCGCCCCGCTTCATCGGCCAGCCTCTCGTTGTACTTGATCCACTCGCTGAGCAGGACGTTCAGATGCTCGCCCCGCTGCCACAACTCTCCCCCCAATAGAGAGTCAATCGCCTCCCGCCGCTCCGGCGCCGTGCTCGACGCCAACATCCGCTCGATCATCGCATACCAGCGCTGGCTCTCCGCTTCATATCCTCGCCACAGCGCCCGGTCGTGCTCATCCGAAACCCATTTTTCCCCGTACTCCGCCAGCATCCGGTTCAGCTCCGCATGCCGCCCTGCCACATAGCTCCGGTATGCTCCCTCACGCGTCTTGTCTCCCTGCAACAGGAAGTTCCGCGACCCCACTCGGATCTCAGAGGCCGTTCGCGAGATCCCACCCAGCGACACGAGGCTCCCGATCT
Source organism: Paludibaculum sp. (assembly GCA_029973955.1). Lineage (GTDB taxonomy): Bacteria > Acidobacteriota > Terriglobia > Bryobacterales > Bryobacteraceae > Paludibaculum. The sequence continues at coordinate 91,841 of JARKQJ010000078.1, forward strand.
GCGTTTTCGAGACGAACTTGCTCTTCTCTTCCACCCGGTTCAGTTGGTACCGGACAAACAACCCCAGCCCGACCAACCCAATCAGCGGAACCACGAGCATCAGCACCAGTCGTCGCGCAATCGTCATGACGGACTTCTCTCCCTCAGCCTTCGACACCTGGGGAGCCGCGATACTGCCTGCTCACACGGCCTCCAGCCGTCTTCCTGTGCGGCAGAATACCATATTCCCGCACCCCTGCTTCAGAAAAGAAACCCTGTGCCGCCAATCACTTGCCAGGAATCCCCTCCGGCCCGCGATTCTCCGCGCTTCCGCCTCGAACCGGAGCCCCCTCTACCGCCCCAACACGAAATCATCCTCGAACATCTGGTACACGGTGCGCGTCATCCCGCAGCGCTCATAAGTCCCCTGTGCCCGCGTATTCCCGCTCTCCACATACAGCCGCAACCCGCACACCCCGCCGTCCGCCTTTGCCAATCCTTCCACATGCCCGTACAGCGCCTTGAACACACCCTGCCCCCGCAGGTCGTGCTCCACGAAGACACTCTGGATCCACCAGAACACCCCATTCCGCCAGTCCGACCACTCATAAGTGATCATCATCATCCCGGCCCGCCGCCCGCCCACCTCGGCAATGTAGTAAACCCCACGCGCCGGCACGTCAAACACCGCATGCACACCATCCCGCAGCCGGTCCAGGTCCAGCGAAAGGTGCTCCGTCTCCAACGCCATCGACGCGTTGCCGCGCACCAGAAACTCCGCGTCATCGCGCGTCGCAAGTCGAATCTTGATTTCAGTCATAGCAAGGGTGTCAGCCGAGCCGGCGCAACTTCGTCACGCGGCCCACTTCCACCCATTCCACCACAAAGATGTTGCCGTCCTTGTCGAAACACGCCGAGTGCGGGCACACGAACTTGCCCGGCACGAACTTGTCGCGCGCCTCTTTCCTCAGCTTCCCCCAGGTGTTGGACTCGTCGTCGCACAACTGCGCCAGCACCTTGTTGCTCTGATCCATCAGCGTCACCCGCGCCTCCAGATCCGGCACCAGCAGTAGTCCCTTGTACTGGTCGAAGTGGCACGGCAGCTTCACGTCGCCCTGCGCGCCAAAGCTCTCGTGCTTGCCGTCCAGGCTGAAATACTGGAACCGCCGGTTGCTGCGGTCCGCCACCAGCACGCGCGGCGCGCCGCCCCGGCTGTCGATCGCAATGCCGTGCGGGCAATCGAGCTGGCCCGCCTCCTTGCCCTTCCCCCCGAACGTCAGCTTCCACTCGCCCTTCGAGTTGTACACGTTGATGTAACTCGACCCGTACCCGTCCCCAACGTAGATGTCCCCGTTCGGCGCAATCGTCAGGTTCGTCGGCGAGAACTTCTGCTTCTTTCCGTCCGCTCCGGGCTTGTACGCGGGCGACTGCTCCGGATACCCCGTCTCCCACACCTTCTCGCCCTTCAAGGTGTACTTCGCCACCAGCGCGCGCTTCGTGTCGCACAGGTACAGGAACTCTTCCTTACCCTCTTTGTGAATCGTCAGCCCGTGCGCGCCGCCCTTGAACTCCGACCCCCAGCTCCGCACGAACTTGCCCTTGCGGTCGAATACCACCATCGTGTCGTCGCTCTGCGACGTGCTGTGCACCGTATGGTGGATGTAAACATGGCCCTGCGCATCCACGCACACGCCGTGCGTATTGCCGTAGCTGATCGTCTTCGGCAGCTCGCCCCAGTCGTGGATCACTTCATAACGATGGGCGCCCTGCCCCGTCACGGGCCGCTTCTCGCCCGCCTTGTCGCTCGCAAACACAGCCGGCGCCGCGGTCATTGCAGCGCAAAACGCACGTCGAGTTGTCGGTTTCATCGTTCCCAGTACTGCTCCTCTTTGTCTGTCTACTCTAGCAGACCGGCCGCGGCGAGAGATCAGGCCACACGCAGAATCTCGCGGTGCCCGGTCATCCACAGCTCCGTGTAACCCTGCATCTTCGCCCGGAACGTTTCATTCGTCATGTACTCCCGCATGCGCGCCTCGAACTCTCCGATGTTCTCCACTTCGTATTCCAGGACAACCCGGTTGAATTCGCCGGTCACATCCGTCAGCACACGGAATTTCGGCATCGCACTCGCTACGGCCGCTTCCTTCAATTGCGCGGCCAGCTTGCTGCCCTGCCCGGGCTTGGCCGTAAAGCAGTTTCTGACGATCAGCATAGCCCCTCTCTCCTTTTCATTCCTGCACTTTGAACGCTCCCCGGCCATGCATCCCTGGCGCCGGCGGAGCCTGTTGCGTCCCTCAACTATGCTCCGATTCCCGTAGCCCGTCAATCACTGCCTCCCGCCCTCCGAGCCGAAGCAGAACTTGCGCGTCATGTTAGGCTGGAAGCAGGCATGTTCTCGGCGTGGACCAAATTGGCGGTCGCTCTCACCCTGAGCCTCGCTCTGGTCGCAGCTCCCTGCAAGAACTGCCAGCCCAAAGATCCGGCCCAGGATCAAGCCAAGCACTGCGGACACGACTGCTGTCCCAAACCCAAACCGGTGAAGCAGTCCTGCTCCTGGCAGCCCGCCGATTACGACGCCGTCGAAAAAGCCAAGGATGTCCACGCCGGCGAACCCCTCACCACTTCCTTGGACATCGCCGCGCCGGAAGCCTTCGTCCCGGTCTTCTCCGCCGGACGCCCCGCTGCCGCTTTCGACACCTCCCCACCCCCGGTCTACCTCACCACCGCCAACTTCCGCATCTGATCGCCTCCCTCTTCGCGTCCCTTAGGCTACTCGTGTCTGCGAACAGGGAGACATCTCTATGTTTCAAACATTCCTGCTCGCTTTTCTCCTCGCCCCCGGAGAGAAGAGCGATCTTCAGAATCTGATCGATGAAGCGCTGAAGCGCAATCCGGAAATCCTCGCGGCCCAGAAGCGACTCGAAGCCTCCCGCCGCCGCCCAACCATGCAGGGCAGTCTGCCCGACCCCATGTTCTCCGCCGGCTACGGCAGCGTCGGCGGACCCCTGCCCGGCCAGGGCCTCGGCACCGAAGCCATGGCCCGCATCGGCTTCATGGCCTCCCAGATGCTCCCCGCCGCCGGCAAGCGCGACCTCCGCACCCGCATCGCCCTCAAGGAGGCCGGAGCCATGGAGCAGGAGTATTGGCAGGCCCAGCTCTCCGTGGTCGCCCGCCTCAAAACCGCCTGGCACCGCCTCCACCACTCCTACGCCATGCTCGACATCATCGAGCACAGCCGCGAACTCACTGACCGCATGCTGAAGGTCTCCGAAGCCCGCTACGCCGCCGGCAAATCGGCCCAGGCCGATCTGCTCAAGGCCCAGACCCAGCTCACCCTGCTCGAAGTCAAAAAGACCAAAACCGAACAGGAGAAGCGCAGCCGCGAAGCCGAGATCAACGCCTTGCTCGCCCGCGCCCTCGATACCTCCGTCCCCCGGCCGCCCGAAATGCAGCCCGTGGAAAACCTCACCACGCTCGCCCAGATGATGGAGCAGGCCCAGGGTTGGTCCCCCATGATCCTCCGCGAGCGCCGCAACATCGAGCGCACCGAACTCGCCCTCAATCTCGCCCGCAAAGAGGGCTCCCCCGACTACACCGTCTCCGCCGGCTACTACAACATGGGCTCCATGCCACCCGTCTTCGAGGCGCGCCTCGACTTCAACCTCCCCTTCTTCACCCGCGCCCGCCAGCGCGCCGCCACGGCCGAGCAGGCCGACTCCCTCCAGGCCGCCCGCCGCAGCTACCAGGCCACCGGCAACACCCTCATGTTCCGCCTCAAGGACGACTACCTCTTGTCCGGCACCGCCTGGCGCCTCCTCCGCATCTACTCCACCACCCTCGTCCCCCAGGCCACCCTCGCCGTCGAAAGCTCCCTCGTCTCCTACGAAACCGGACAGACCGACTTCGCCATGCTCCTCGGCAACCTCATGACTCTCCTCGAAGCCGAAGAGAGCTATCACGAAGCCCTCGCCGACTACCACCTCGCCCTCATCCGCCTCGAAGAGATGACCGGCATGGTCCTGCTCCAGGAATAAAAGGAGGAGTAACCCGTCATGCGCAAGCTCATCGCCATCATCCTCGTCCTCGCCGCGGGCTTCGCCGGAGGCTACGGCTACGGCCGCTGGTACGGCCCCGGCTCCCGGCAAGCCGCGGTCAAAAAGGCCCAGGGCTATCACTGCCCCATGCACCCCCACATCAAATCGGATCACCCCGGCGAATGCCCCATCTGCGGCATGAAACTCGTGCCCGACGACCAGGCCCCCTCCGCGGCCCATCAGCACGGCCGCCTGCTCTACTATCACGATCCCAAACAGCCCGCCTACCGCAGCGACAAGCCCGGCATCAATCCCGAAACCGGCAACGACCTCGTGCCTGTCTACGAACAGCCCTCCGCCGGCCTCGTCATGATCCCCGCCGACAAGCAGCAGTGGATCGGCCTCAAGACCGGCACGGCCGAAATCACTTCCTTCACCGACTCCGTCCGCGTCAGCGGCCGCGTCACCGTGGACGAGTCGCGCGTCATCCGCGTCCAGACCCGCTTCGAAGGCTGGATCGACAAGGTCCACGTCGACTACACCGGCCGCCTCGTCAAACAGGGCGAGCCCATGCTCACCCTCTACAGCCCCGAACTCACCGCCAGTCAGCAGGAGTACCTCCTCGCCCTCAGAGCGCAGGAGAGTCTGCACCACTCCATGGTGCCCGGAGTCGCCGCGCACAACACCTCCCTCGCCGAGGCCGCCCGCGCCCGCCTCAGCCACCACTGGGGCCTCTCCGACGAAACCATCGCTCAACTCGAAAAGACCGGCAAGCCCCAGCGCACCACCACCGTCCTCGCTCCCGCCACCGGCTTCGTCCTCACCCGCGAGGCCTACGCCGGACAGATGGCCAAGCCCGAAATGGCCCTCTACACCATGGCCGACCTCAGCAAGGTCTGGATCATCGCCGATGTCGCCGAAAGCGACGCCGCCTCCGTCGCCCCCGGCCAGTACGCGCTCGTCGAGCCCTCCTACGCCGCCGGCCGCAAGTTCCGCGCCCGCGTCACGCAAATCCTGCCGCAGATCGACCCCATGACCCGCACCCTCAAAGTCCGCCTCGAAGCCGACAACCCCAACTTCACCCTCCGCCCGGACCTCTTCGTCAACGTCGAGTTCCCCGTCTCTCACGGCGCCCGCCTCACCGTCCCCGAAGACGCCGTCATCGACTCCGGCGCCTCCCAGGTCGTCTACCTCGACCTCGGCCAGGGCCGCTTCGAGCCCCGCCGCGTCGAAATCCTCTCCGGCCTCCAGCCCGGCGAACGCATCGTCATCAGCGGCGCATTCCTCGTCGATAGCGAAAGCCGCATGAGGAGCGGCGCCAGATGATCAACGCCATCATCGAATTCTCCGCCCGCAACCGCTTCCTGGTCATCCTGCTCGTGGCCGCCGCCGCCGGCTTCGGCTGGTGGTCGATGCACCACGTCCCGCTCGACGCCATCCCCGATCTCAGCGACACGCAGGTCATCCTCTACTCCCGCTGGGACCGCTCCCCCGACATCATCGAGGACCAGGTCACTTACCCCCTCGTCACCGCCATGCTCGGCGCCCCCAAGGTGCGCGACGTCCGCGGCTTCTCCGACTTCGGCTTCAGCTACGTCTACGTCATCTTCGAGGAAGGCACCGACATCTACTGGGCCCGCTCCCGCACGCTTGAATACCTCTCCGGCGTCCTCCCGCGCCTGCCCAAGGGAGTCAATACCGAACTCGGCCCCGACGCTACCGGCCTCGGCTGGGTCTTCCAGTACGCGCTCGTCGATGAGAGCGGCCGCCACTCCCTCGCCGACCTCCGCAGCGTCCAGGACTGGTTCCTCCGCTACCAGTTGAAGTCCGTCCCCGGCGTCGCCGAAGTCGCCCCCGTCGGCGGCTTCGTCCGTCAATACCAGGTGCAGGTGGACCCCAACAAACTCCGCGCTTACAACCTGCCCATGCAGAAAGTGGTGGAGGCCGTGCGCGCCGGCAACAACGACGCCGGCGGCCGCCTCGTCGAGTTCAGTGGCGCCGAGTACATGGTCCGCGGCCGCGGCTACGCCCGCTCCCTCCGCGACATCGGCGAAATCGTCCTCAAGGCCAGCCCCGAAGGCGTCCCCGTAAAGGTGAAAGACATCGGTACCGTCTCCCTCGGCCCCGAGATCCGCCGCGGCGTCACCGACCTCGACGGCAAAGGCGACGTCGCCGCCGGCATCGTCGTCATGCGCGAAGGCGAGAACGCCCTCGCCGTCATCGACCGCGTCAAGCAGCGCATCAAGGAAATCGAGCCCGGCCTCCCTCCCGGCGTCAAGCTCGTCACCACCTACGACCGCAGCGAGCTCATCCTCCGCTCCATCGACAACCTCAAACACACCCTCTACGAGGAACTCGCCATCGTCTCCCTCGTCATCCTCCTCTTCCTCTGGCACATCCCCTCGGCGCTCATCCCCATCATCACGATCCCCGTGGCTCTGCTGATCAGCTTCATCCCCATGAAGGCCATGGGCCTCACCTCCAACATCATGTCCCTCGGCGGCATCGCCATCGCCATCGGTGCCATGGTGGACGCCGCCATCGTCGTCGTCGAGCAGACCCACAAGCGCCTCGAAGAGTGGGACCGCGAAGGCCGCCAGCGCGACTATACCCGCGTCGTCGTCGAGGCCGTGAAAGAAGTCGGCGGACCCAGCTTTTTCGCCCTCCTCGTCATCGCCGTCTCGTTCCTCCCCGTCCTCGCGCTCGAAGCCCAGGAGGGCCGCCTCTTCAAGCCCCTCGCCTACACCAAGAACTTCACCATGATCGTCGCCGCGCTCCTGGCCATCACCCTCGACCCCGCGCTGCGCCTGCTCTTCACCCACATGAAGCAGTTCAACTTCCGCCCGCGCCCGCTCGCCCGCCTGCTCAACGCCGTCCTTGTCGGCAAAATTCACTCTGAGGAAAAGCACCCCATCAGCCGCATCCTCATCTGGCTCTACCAGCCCGTCTGCGCCCTCGCCCTCCGCTGGAAGTACGCCGTCATCGTGGCCGCCCTCGCCCTCGTCGCCATCACCATACCGGTCTACGAGAAGCTCGGCAATGAGTTCATGCCCCCCCTCGACGAAGGCGCGCTCCTCTACATGCCCACCACCATGCCGGGCCTCTCCATCACCGAAGCCGAACGCCTGCTCCAGGTGCAGGACCGCCTCATCCTCACCTTCCCCGAAGTCACCCGCGTCTTCGGCAAGGCCGGCCGCGCCGAAACATCCACGGATCCCGCCCCGCTCTCGATGTTCGAAACCGTCATCCTCCTCAAGCCCAAAAACCAGTGGCGCCCCGGCCTCACTACCGAAAAGCTCGTTGACGAGATGAACGCCAAGCTCTCTCTCCCCGGCGTCTCCAACGCCTGGACCATGCCCATCAAGGCTCGCATCGACATGCTCACCACCGGCATCCGCACCCCCGTCGGCATCAAGGTCTACGGCGCGGACCTGCGCGAAATCGAGCGCCTCGGCACCGAGATCGAAACCCTGCTCAAACCCGTCGCCGGCACCCGCGGCATCTTCGCCGAACGCACCACCGGCGGCTACTTCCTCGACTTCGACTGGAAACGCCCCGAACTCGCCCGCTACGGCCTCTCCATCGACGACGCCCAGATGATCGTCATGTCCGCCATCGGCGGCGACAACGTCACCACCACCATCGAAGGCCGCGAACGCTACCCCGTCAACGTCCGCTACTTCCGTGACTTCCGCAGCGACATCTCCAGCCTCAAGCGCGTCCTCATCCCCGTCATGGACGGCTCCATTCAAGTGCCCCTCTCCCAACTGGCCGACGTCAAACTCGCCAGCGGCCCCGGCATGTTGCGCGACGAAAACGGCATGCTCAACGGCTACGTCTACGTCGATGTCACCGGCCGCGATGTCGGCAGCTACGTCGAAGAAGGCAAATCCCTCCTCCGCGACAAACTGAAGCTCCCGCCCGGCTACACGCTCCAATGGAGCGGCCAGTACGAAGCCATGGAGCGCGTCCGCGAACGCATGAAACTCGTGCTCCCCCTCACGCTCTTCCTCATCGTCGTGCTGCTCTACCTCAATACCCGCTCCGCCGCCAAGACCGGCATCATCCTCCTGGCGGTGCCCTTCTCCGCCGTCGGCGCCATCTGGCTGCTTTACATCCTCGGCTACAACATGAGCATCGGCGTCTGGGTCGGCCTCATCGCACTGCTCGGCGTCGATGCCGAAACCGGCGTCTTCATGCTGCTCTACCTCGACATCGCCTACAACGACGCGCGCGCCGCGGGCCGCCTCAAGAGCCTCCGCGACTTGCAGGAGTGCATCTTGCACGGCGCCGTCAAACGCATCCGCCCCAAGTTCATGACCGTGGCCACCATGTTCTTCGGCCTGGTCCCCATCATGTGGTCCGCCGGCACCGGCGCCGATGTCATGAAACGCATCGCCGCGCCGATGATCGGCGGCATCTTTACTTCTTTCGTGCTCGAACTGGTGGTCTATCCCGCCATCTATGAGGTCTGGAAATGGAACTTCGAATTGAAAAAGCAGCTCTCGGCGTGATCGCCTTCACCCTGCTGGCCGGCCCCCTCAGCGCCCAGGCCGCACCCGGCAGTGCTTATGACTTTCCCGCGCGTCACGACCATTGGCGCCGCGGCTGCGCCGGCATGCTCCGCTTTACCCCCGATGGCATCGCCTTCTCCGAAATCTCCAACAAAAAGCCCGAGCACCAGTTGAAATGGACCTGGGCCGACATCCAGCAGCTCGAACTCGGCGACGGCCGCATGGTCCGCGTCCTCAGCTACCGCGACCGCGCCTGGCTCGCCGGCAAGGACCAGCCCTTCGACTTCTATCTCGACGGCGCGCCCAACCTCCTCCCCGTCTACGAACTCCTCCGCGGGAAGCTCGACCAGCGCTTCATCGCGCGTCTCGCCGACATGACCGGCACCCCCCTCTGGCAGTTGCCGGTGAAAGAGCTCAATGCCGTGAAAGGCACGCAAGGCACGCTGGCCGTCTTCGACCACCGCGTCGTCTATCAGAGCACCACCCCCTGGGCCTCGCGCACCTGGCGCGACTCCGATCTCGAGTCCATCTCCACCGCCGGCCCCTTCCAGCTCACCGTGCAAACCCTCGAAAAGCACGGAACCTTTGAATTTCAACTCAGGCAGGCCCTGCCTGAAGAACAATACCAGGCCCTTTGGCTGCGGCTAAACCGCCCCAAGGGTCTCACCTTGATTCGCGACCAGAAGGAGAACCAATGATGAAAGCAGTACTGTGCACCATGCTCGCCGCCGGCGCCCTCTTTGCCCAGGGCCCGGCCAAAACCTACACCGGAGTCATCACCGACACCATGTGCGGCGCGGATCACGCCCACATGGGCGTCAACCCCGAATCCAAGTGCGTCATCGAATGCGTCAAAAACGGCGGCGGCAAGTATAAGTACGCCCTGCTGGTGGGCAAGGACATCTATGTGCTCAGTGATCAGCAGTCGCCGGAGCGCTTCGCAGCCAAAAAAGTGACGGTCACCGGCGTGCTCTATGCGAAAACCGGTGTATTGAAGGTGGCCAGGATCGCCCCGGCCAGGTAGTCCCGCACATACGAAAAGGCGGCGCCCGGCGGCGCCGCCTTTTCAACCAAAACTGTCCTCGAACTACCGGGAGCCCGTAAAGGTCCCCTTGGAGCCGTTGGGCGTCTTATAGCTGCCGGAGATGCTGTTGCCGTCCACCGTGCCGCTGATCTCGTACGTGCCGTCGGCCTCCAGCTTGAAGGACACTTCATTGCCCTTCACCTTGCCGTCGGAGATCGGCGCGCCGTCGCCATTCTCAAGCCAGAGCTGGCCCGTGAGCTTCTCGCCATCCTGCTTCAGCTCGATCGTCACCTTCATGGTGTTGCCTTCGGCATCCTTGGAAGAGACCTTCCACTTCCCCGCCACTGTCGGCACAGCCGAGGAGGCCGCCGCCGCCGCGGCCGCGCCGTCGCGCTTGCCCGTCACAGTGCCGGTGGAGCCATCGGGAATCGTGATGGTGCCCTTCATTGTGTCCCCGTCAATCTTCAGCTTGAAGGGGATCGGGCCGACATCCAGAGTCAGCTTGAACGTCAACTCGTCATTGGCAAAGGCGACGTCCTGCAGCGGCATGCTGCCCCGTTCGCTTTCGATCGACGCGGATAGCTTGCCCGCGTCCTCTTTCACGACGAGGTCAACGTTGTGGGTATTGCCGTCGGGGGTGCTGGCTGCCACCTTCCACTTGCCGACGGGGCTCGCCGCCAGCGCAACCGCGCCCAGGGCGATAATCAGGAGAGTACTCTTCAAAACTTTCATAATGTTCGGCAGACTCCAGGTCTCAACTCCTGATAATACGATAGCCCGCCCGAGCCGGAGGTTTCCCCCAGCCCGGAAGATAGCCCCGGCCCAGCCGAGGCTGGACCGGGGCGGACACGCAAATCAATTCTTCGGCAGGATCACCGCATCGATGACGTGGATGACGCCGTTGTCGCAGACAATGTCCGTCTTGACCACCTTCGCCGCGTCGATCATCACCGCGCCGTCCTTCACCGCCACCTTCGCCGAGCCGCCCTGGACGGTCTTCGCCGACTTCAGGTGCACAACGTCGGCGGCCATCACCTTCCCGCTGACCACGTGGTAAGTAAGCACCTGCTTCAGCTTTTCAGGGTCTTTCAGAAGGCTCTCCACTGTGCCCGCGGGCAGCTTCGCGAACGCTTCGTCGCTGGGCGCGAACACAGTGAACGGGCCCGCGCTCTTTAGAGTTTCCACCAGGCCGGCCGCCTTCACGGCCGTCACGAGTGTGTTGAAGCTGCCGGCGGCGACAGCGGTATCCACAATGTCGGCGGCCGGCAGCGAGACGGCGCAGAGCACACCGATAGCAAGTACGGACAAGATGCGATTCATCCCGAATCTCCTGAGTTGTTTCGATTTTGAAGTCGAGCACTTCCGACTACACAGTGCTGGATGAGACCTCAGCGGACCGGGTTTTAGTTTTTTTTAAACGTTTTTTAGTGGCCTTGGCGGGCGGGTCGGAAGCGCGGGCAGGCGCTCGCGAGGCAGCCGGTGTGGGCGAAGAAGCGGCTGCGGGCGCGGGCACGGCCGGGGCAATGACGGAGCCTTCGAGATCGGAGACCGCCTGCGCGGGTTGTCCACCCGCGTAGTATTCGGCGGACTCTTCAAAGCTCTGTCCGGTAGAGGAGGTCAGGATCAGCGACACGCGGAGGTGGCCGCTCTTGATGGGGTAGAACTGCAGGCCGGCGGCGGCATCGCGGGGAGAGAGGTCCATGGAGGAGGATTCAGCGCCATCCTGGATGCGCAGGCTGACCTTGGAAGCATAGCGGATGGCCTGCGCCTGGCCGTTCCACTCGATCACGAACCGTCCGCCACGCGGCCCTGCATGAAGCGATAGGATCTCAATCGGCGCCGCGCTCACCACCGGCATCGAACGCGCCGGCTTCTCCCGCATCGACCACCAGACGCCCCCGCCTGCGGCAACCAATCCCAACGCCGCGCCGCAAATCCACACCCACTTGCCGCCCGGAATCTTCCGCGGTGCCGGAGCATCGTCTTCGAACATCGGTGCCGCCCAATGATCCGGCTGGGCCTTCGCTCGCTTCTCGTTGGGATCGCGTTTGCGGAGGGGCAAAGGCTGTACCAGCACAGGCTCGCCGGACTCCTCCTCCGCCGCCGTCCGCACTGCGCACTCGGCGTCGCCCACCTGGTCCGGGTTGACGATCAGGATCACGCCATCGGGCGAGAAGTAACGCCGCTGCAGCTCCTGCTCCTCGTCGCTCAGCGTCAAACCGCCTTTGGGATGAGAGACGAACCAGCCCAGCAGATCCCATCGCTTGGCCGCCCCTTGCAGCCGCACGCCTTCCAGATAGGACGCCATCCTCGCCAGGTCGCGCTGCGACAGAAGAAAGGCCGGGCCCCGCGAGTGATCGCAGATCAGCGGGCGCCACGCAAACACGCGGAACGCATTGCCGGCCCGCGTGCCCAACAGCACGCCGCCGATGCCAAGCCCGCCCACGCCGTTCATCGCCCGCGAACTTTCAAACCGGATGGCGTCCAGCACCCTGGAGCTGAACTCAACTCGCGCGCCGCCCGCGGTCACCAGCACGCGGAATGGGGTTTGCGCCTCCTGCTGGCCGGCGGCCAGCTCGGGATCGACACTCTGTCCCTGTTTCTGAGGCATACTGCGGGAAAAAGCGCTATGCGGAGGGCCGGGGGTGCCGTGCACGAACGCTCTGTTCTAAGTTTAGCTGGTTCTGCATCCCGGCAGCGCCCTCGCGAATCCAGGTAAGCTGTAAGCCTTGCCGACGACATAGCCGAATGCGTAACTGGTATCGAATTCACACCGCCCTGCAACTCGCCATCGCCTCCCTCCGCGCACACAAGCTGCGCAGCTTCCTCACACTCCTCGGCGTCATCATCGGAGTGAGCAGCGTCGTCATTGTCGGCGCGGCCATCGAGGGGCTCGGCAACTACGCCGAGGAGACCACCTCCAAGGTCTTCGGCAGCGATAGCTACCAGATCGGCCAGCTCCTCCAGCGCGGGCGGCTCTCCCGCCGCGAGCGCATTGAGCGCCTGAAGTACAACCATCCCATCCGGCTCGAGGACTTCGAATACCTCAAACAGGTCACCGGGCGGTCCGTCATGTACAGTCCCTACCGCTTCCGCGCCGAAGACCTCCACATGGGCAACCAGCTCCTGGAGTCCACCACCATCATCGGCGTCTCCGCCAATATGGCCGAGATTCGCGAAGTCAACCTCACTGACGGCCGCTTCTTCACCGAACAGGAAGAACGCAGCAAGGTGCAGGTGGCCGTCATCGGCGACGAAGTGAAACAGTTCTTCTTCCCCGCCACTTCGCCGCTGGGTAAGTCCATCCGCATCTCCGGCTTCGACTTCACCATCGTCGGCGTGCAGGAGAAGATCGGCAACGCCGGCGGCCAGTCGCAGGACAACTCCGCGTTCATTCCCTCCACCGTCTTCCATCGGCTCTACGGACCCGACCGCTCGCTCCTCCTGTTCGCCCGGGCGAGGCCTGAATCCGGCCTCGTCCTCGACGAAGCCCTCGACCTCACCAGAATCGCCCTCCGCAACCGCTTCAAGGCCAGGCCGGGCAAGCCCGACAATTTCGATACCATGACGCCCGATTCCATCCGCGAATTCATCGGCCGCATCATGGGCCTGATCGGCGCCGTCGTGGTCCCCATCACCGCCATTTCGCTCGTGGTGGGCGGCATCGTCATCATGAACATCATGCTCGTGAGCGTCACCGAACGGACGCGCGAAATCGGCGTCCGGAAATCGCTCGGCGCCCGCCGCGGCGACCTCATGCTACAGTTCCTCATGGAAGCCGTCCTGCTGTCCGCCATCGGAGGCCTCATCGGACTCGGCATCGGCGCCGCCGTCGCCAAGGTCGCCTCGATCATCTCCGGCGTACACCTCAGCGTCACGCCCCTCTACGTCGGCCTGGCGCTCTTTGTTTCGAGCACTGTCGGCATCATCTCCGGCTGGTATCCCGCCTCCCGCGCCGCACGACTCGATCCCGTGGAGGCCCTCCGAGCGGAGTAAACGATGCTGCGACTGGAAGTGGGAGAGAACATCCGGATGGCGCTCGATGCGGTGTGGAGCCACCGCTTCCGCAGCGCGTTGACCATTCTCGGCATCGTCATCGGCATCACCACCGTCGTCACCGTCGGCAGCCTCACCAGCGGACTCCGCATGGGCATCGTCACCTTCTTCGCCGAGTTCGGACCCGACAGCATCTTCCTCAACCGCTTCGACCGCGACCCCAGCGCCCCAGGCTCTTTGAAAGAGATGAAGCGCAAACCCATCCAGGCCGAATATGCGCAGATGATTAAATCCAGCGTCAGGGCCGTCGAGGACGTCAGCCTGCAGTTGTATGTCTCATCCGAGACCAGCGGCTTGATCACCGCCAAGGTCCCGGGCTTCGAGACCGACAATGTCTCGCTCACCGGCTTCAGCGGCAATGCCTTCTTCCTCCAGCCGCGCGAACTGCGCTCCGGCCGCGTCTTCACCCCCGAGGAGGCTGACCGCGCCATGCGTGTCTGCGTCATCGGGCCGCTCGTCGCCGACGCGCTCTTCCCCGATGGCCGCGCGCTCGGCCGCGTCATCACCGTGGCCGGAGCCGACTACGCCGTGCTCGGCGTCTTCGCCGAAGCCAAGGGCGGCTTCTTTGGCCAGAACGGTCAGGATACGCAGATCGTCATCCCGTACCTCACCGCCCGCCAGCGCTTCCCCACCGAGGACCGCCTCATCCTCGTCTCCAAAGCGCGCCCCGGTATGCGCGACGAAGCGTTCGAAGAGATCCGCCAACTCCTGCGCCGCGTTCGCAAAACACCCGCCGGCATGGCGGACGACTTCGGCCTCACCACCGCCGACCAGATCATTCAGCGGCTGGACAGCATCCTCAGCGTGGTCGTGCTGGTCTCCATCGCGCTATCCAGCCTCGGCCTCCTCGTCGGCGGCATCGGAGTCATGAACATCATGCTAGTCTCCGTGACCGAACGGACCAAGGAGATCGGAGTGAGAAAAGCCCTCGGCGCCCGCAGAGCCGATATCATCGGCCAGTTCCTGATGGAAGCAGTCACCCTCACCGGACTCGGCGGAGCCCTGGGCGTCGGAGTATCCATCCTGATCACGCTGCTGATCGGAAAACTGGTGCCCGCCCTACCCTCCTCCGTCCCCACCTGGGCCATCTCCCTCGGCCTCGGAGTCTCCGTCTCCATCGGACTCTTCTTCGGAACCTGGCCAGCCCTAAAAGCCGCCAGTCTCGACCCGGTAGAAGCCCTCCGCTACGAATAACCCTCTGCCATTCCCCCGGGACAAAGCCCGTTTCCCCCGGGACGCCAGTCCCGGAACCACACGTCCAAGCCCGTTTCCCCCGGGACGCCAGTCCCGGGGCCACACGTCCAAGCCCGTTTCCCCCGGGACGCCAGTCCCGGGGCCACACGTCCAAGCCCGTTTCCCCCGGGACGCCAGTCCCGGGGCCACACGCCAAGCCCTTTTCCCCCGGGACGCCAGTCCCGGGGCCACACGTCCAGGCCCATCCCCCCCGGGACAAAGCCCTTTTCCCCCGGGACGCCAGTCCCGGGGCCACACTTCTCCCCAGCCCCGGCTCTTTGCCCCCTGCGCGCCACATGTCCATCCAGGAACCCCCGCCCGGCGTAGAACCCCAGTCTCGATCTACCAAACCCCTTCCAGCCGAACACCCCTCAGAACCCCTGCCGCAACAACTCCTCCACACTCAACCTCCGCCCGCCAAGTTCCATCGTCGCCAGCATCTTCTCCACATACTTCGCCAGCACATCCACCTCCAGATTCACCTTGTCCCCCGCACGGCGCAGCGCGAGATTCGTGGTCTGAAAGGTATGCGGAATCACCGTCACGGCCACGGCGCCCGGCTTCACCTCCGCCAGAGTGAGACTGATGCCGTCGATCGCCAGCGACCCCTTGAACACCAGATACCGGTCGATCTCCGGCGGAACGCGCAACCGCAGCCACCAGTTGTCGCCGCCCAGAAGATCCAGCGACAGAATCTCCCCCATGGCATCGACATGCCCCTGGACGATATGCCCCCCCAGTCGCGTCGTCGGCAGTAGGGCGCGTTCCAGATTTACCCGCGTACCGCTCTGGATCGCCCCCAGGCTGGAGCGCCCCAAACTCTCCGGAGAGACATCGGCGCCAAAACTGGCCCCCCGAATCTCAACCGCAGTCAGGCACACGCCATTCACCGAGATGGAGTCGCCTTCGCGCACATCGGAACACACCAGCGGTGCCGCGACGCGCAGCCGCACTCCGGCAGGGCGCGACTCCACCGCCTGAATCGTACCGAGTTCCTCGATGATGCCCGTGAACATGGGTCAGTCCTTCTCGAGCCACGCCTCGACGAGAAACTCATCGGGCGGAATCATCTGCAGGCGCGTGTTCCGGAAGCGGATCGCATCCACGCGGCGCTTGCGTCCGATGCCGCCCGCCACCGGCAGAGACTGCATGCCGCCCAGGATCTTCGGCGCGAAGTAGAAGAGGATGCGGTCGATCACACCGGATTCCAGCGCGGCCCAGTTCACCTTGCTGCCGGCCTCGATCATCAGCGACAGATACTTCCGGGCTGCCAGTTCCTGAGCCACCAGGCGCAGATCCGGCCGGCCTCCGGGGCCGTCGGCCACCAGCACCTCCACGCCGGCTTTCTCCAGCGCATCGCGCCGCCACTGCGGGGCCACGGACGTGCAGACCGCCATCACATCGCGCTGCGCGCTCCGCACCATCTGGGAATCCAGAGGCAACCGCAGCAGCGAATCGAGGATGATGCGCAGCAGCGGGCGGGCGCGCTCACGGCCGCTGCGGTCGGTCAGCAGGCAGTCGTCGGAAATCACGGTATTGATCCCGGTCAGAATCGCGTCGTGCGCGTGGCGAACCGTCTGCACGTGCGCCCGGGCACGCTCCGAGGTGATCCACCCGGAGTTGTCCTCCGGCGCCGCAATCTTCCCGTCCAGCGTGAGCGCGGACTTCAAGGTCACCAGCGGAAGGCCCGTGCGCATGAAATGGAAGAAAGCAAGATTGAGGACACAAGCTTCCTCGGCGTGCGTGCCATCCAACTCCACCTCGACGCCGGCTGCGCGCAGCGCCGCCAGGCCCTGCCCGGCCACCAGTGGGTTCGGGTCTTCCGTAATCACGACGACCCGGGCCACGCCCGCGGCCAGAATGGCCTGCACACACGCTCCCGTGCGCCCCTGGTGGGCACACGGCTCCAGCGTCACGTACATCGTGGCGCCGCGGGCGGCCTCGCCGGCTTGCTCCAAGGCCAGCACTTCGGCGTGCTTGACCCCGGCCCAGGTGTGGAAGCCGCGGCCGATGATCTGGCCGCCGCTCACAACCACGGCCCCCACCGCCGGATTCGGACTGACGCGGCCTTCGCCCTGGCGCGCTAGGGTGAGTGCTTCACGGGTGAAATCGGTCGTCATGCTTCAAAGAGGGAGTTGATGAAGTTGCCGGGCTCGAAGGGCAGCAGATCGTCCACCTGCTCGCCGACTCCAATGTATCGAATGGGGAGATTCAGCTCTCGCGTGATCGCCACGACAATGCCGCCCTTGGCCGTGCCATCCAGCTTCGTCAGAATCAGGCCCGTCACCCCCGCTGATTCGGTGAACTTGCGCGCCTGCTCCAGCCCATTCTGGCCCGTAGTGGCATCCAGAACCAGCCACACTTCGTGCGGAGCCCCGGGAATCACTCGCGAAGCCGTGCGCCGCATCTTCTCCAGTTCGGTCATCAGGTTCGCCTTCGTGTGCAGGCGCCCCGCCGTGTCCACCAGCAGAAAATCGGCTTTGCGCGCCCGCGCCGATTGCAGCGCATCGAAGATCACCGCGCTGGGATCTGCGCCTTGCCCCTGCCGGATGATCTCGGTGGATGTGCGCTGGCCCCACACTTCCAATTGTTCGATCGCGGCCGCGCGGAAAGTATCCGCCGCGCAGAGAATCGCCTTCTTCCCCTCCGCCTGAAATCGGGCGGCGAGTTTGCCGGTCGTGGTGGTCTTGCCCGAACCGTTCACGCCCACCATCATCACCACCGTGGGCGGCTCGGCAGCCATGGCCAGAGGGCGGTCCCCCGCCTGCAGCACGTCCAGAAGCTGTTCCCGGATCAGTTGGCGTAGCTCCGAAGGGTCGTTCACCAGATGGCGCTCAACGCGCTGCCGGATGTTTTCGAGAATGTCGGTCGCCGTGCGGACACCAACATCGGCTGTGATCAACGTGTACTCAAGCTCTTCGAGCAGGTCAGCGTCGATCTCCTTCTTGCCGAGGAGAACATCTTCGACCTTGTTGACAAGGCCGGCACGGGTTTTCTGTATGCCTTGTTTCAGGCGATCAAGGAGACTGGACATAGCTGGGACCGGGACTTACCTCTATTGTAGCGGGGCGATGCCGCCAGACCGCTACTCGCCGATGATCTTGACCAGCACCCGCTTGCGGCGGCGGCCGTCAAATTCACCGTAGAAGATCTGTTCCCAGGGGCCGAAATCGAGCCTCCCGTTCGTGATGGCAACCACCACTTCCCGGCCCATCAGCTGGCGCTTCATGTGCGCATCCGCGTTGTCTTCGCCAGTTCGGTTGTGGTGGTAAGAGCGCACAGGTTCGTGGGGAGCCAGCTTCTCCAGCCACACCTGATAGTCGTGGTGGAGACCGCTTTCATCGTCATTGATGAAGACGGAGGCGGTGATGTGCATGGCATTCACCAGGCAAAGGCCTTCCTGCACGCCACTCGATCGCAAACACTCCTCCACCTCTGGCGTGATGTTGATCAGGCCAACACGCACCGGGACATCGAACCAAAGCTCTTTGCGGTAACTCTTCATGGCTACCGCCATTGTCCCGCCGATGGGCCCTGAAAGGGGGCGCCGCCAGCAGCCGCCCCCCTCTCAACCCCGCCTACTTCTGGTAGTTAAAGATGACCGTGGTGGTGAACTTGCTCGGCGCGCCATCCTTCGCCAGCGGCGTGAACTTCCACTGACGGACGGCCGCCAGCGAACTCGCGCTGAACATGGCGTTGCCCTTGAGCACTTTCGCGTCCTCAACATCGCCGTTCACACCAACAGTGACCAGGACTTCCTGCTGACCGCTGACATTGAGCTGCCTCGCAGCCGCCGGAAAGTCCGGAGCCACCTTCTTGGTCACGCGGGCCATGGCGCTGGCAGTAGCAATGTTCAACGGCTCCTGCGCGGACGCCGAAACCAGGGCCAACACCGCCAGAATCAATACCCATTGCATGACATTCTTGATACTCATCGAGATTCTTCTCCTTCTCCTCGTGCAGAACTCCCCTCGGATCTTCGTGGTGCTTCGGGTGAGGGGCTCAGAAGGCTTATCGGGCCGGATGGGGAGAGCGTGAGAAAAAATGGATGAAGGTTAGTCCATCTGCCGCAGGATCTGTTCGTGCAGCTCACCGGCGGCCGGACCGCCCAGCGGAGTGCAGTACTCGGGGAGACTGAACGCGATGGGCCCGCGGGCGGAAAACCGGCGCGCGATCTCCCACTGGCTTCGAATGCGGCCGATCGGCGCGGGCACGGCCTGGAAGCCGCCCGCGCCGCCACCGGCGGCGAAGGTCTCCAGGACAATGCGAAGTCGTGCGCCGAGCGCGCGGTGGAGTTCCTCCGCATAGCCGGGCCACTCGTTCAGGTTGAGCTTGCCGGCGCCGATGCCGTCCTGAAAGAGGACCTCCTTGAGACCCGCTGGTTTGGCGAGCTTCCGCCACCACTCGCCGAGCGCGCGGGGCGGGAGCGCGCGATTGGTGAAACCGCTGAGAGAGAAGGCTCCGGCCGCGCCGCGAATCGACTTCAGAGTTTCCAGCAAAGCAGCCGTGCGGTCAGGCGCGGTCCAGTGGGCATCGTCGATCTCCTCGGGAAGATACCAGCCGCCGAAGGCCGGGTGGCGCTGGAAGGCCGGCTTCAGCTCTCGAACTGTCTCCATCGCACGCGGCGCCAGCCGCGCCAGCGCCGCTTCCGGGTTGGTCTCGAGCTCCTGCCACCAGCCGCTTTCATGCCGCAGGCCCAGGCGCAGCCGCATGTGATGATCCCCCGCCAGCGCGAGCAGACGAACACAGAGAGCGGAGTAGTCGTACCGGTCGTATGCGCACCATTGGACGATAACCTCGCCGGCCCCCAGGCGCGAGAGGTCGCCGAAGAGGCTCCGCCAGCGCTCATCGGACCATTCCAGGTGCGCAGCCCACAGTTGCAGAAACGTGCCCGCAAACCAGTGCCGCGGTCCGCGCAGCGCGGCCACGCCGAGGGCCAGAGATTGCCGCCGCGTCAGGAGGTTCGCCACAGTTTCACCATTTTTCAACATAGCGTGGATTTTTCTTCGAAAGGCGGGAACCAAATTAGACCGCGCGTGTCTATTGCTTCAGATTCGCAAACGTGCTAGTTTTCTAGCAGGCTGCTGGAAAGGCAGCACAAGGAGAGAAAGATCGATGGCCACCAGGGAAACGCCGCAGTGGAGCCGGCGCGAGCGGCAAATCATGGAGATCCTTTTCCGGCGGCAGAAGGCGACGGCGGCGGAGATTCACGAAGACATGACGGACCGGCCCAGCTATTCGGCCGTGCGGGCGCATCTGCGAACTCTCGAGGACAAGGGCCACGTGCGCCACGAAGCGGAGCAGATGCGGTATGTCTACGCGCCGGTGGCAAACGTAGGGCGGGCGCGGAAAAACGCCCTGCGGCATTTGGTGGATACGTTCTTCGCCGGCTCGCCGGCCAGCGCGGCGTCGGCGCTGCTGGATGAGGCGGCGGCGGATATTTCGCCGGAGGAGTTGGACCAACTCGCCGGACTGATCGAGCGGGCGAGAAAGGACGGGAAATAGAGATGAGCGCTCAACTGCTGCTGGCGTTGTTTTTGAAGGGCACGGCGATTGTGGCGGTGGCGTGGGCAGTGACGGCGGCGGGGCGCGGAGCGTCGGCGGCGGCGCGTCACTTTGTGTGGCTGACGGCGCTGGTGGCGCTGTTGATGCTGCCGGTGTCCGTGAAGGTGACGCCGAAGTGGACACCGGTGGCGCCGGACGGCCTGGCCGGCGTGGCTCAGGCCGGGCGCACGGTGATGCAGGTAACGGCGGAGAGCGGCCGGAGCGCGATTCCGTGGCAGGCGCTGGCCATGGGAGTCTGGGCCGCCGGCGCGCTGGGATTGCTGCTGCGCCGCGCCATGGCGCAGGCGGCGGCGGGTCGGTTGGCGGCGGCCTCGGAGCCGTGGCGGCAGCATGACGGGTTGCCGGTGAAGTTGAGCGGCGCGTTGAGCACGCCGTTGCTGGCGGGCGTGCTGCGGCCGGAGATCCTGCTGCCGGCGGAGGCGGCGGATTGGGATGCCGAGCGGCTGGCCGTGGTGCTGCGGCACGAAGCGGCGCATGCGGAGCGGCGGGATCCGCTGGCGCAGTTGCTGGCGACGGTGGTGTGTGCGGTTTATTGGCCGCTGCCCTGGGTGTGGGCGGCGGCGCGCAAGCTGGCTATGGAAGCGGAGCTGGCCTGTGATGACGGCGTACTGCGTTCGGGCAGCCGGGCGTCGGACTACGCCGGACACCTGCTGGAGATCACACGCGGCCTGTTGGGCCGCAAGCCGATTCCTGAAGGAGGGATCCCCATGGCACGTATATCCAATCTCGAGCAGCGTCTCAGGGCGATGCTCAGTACTCATACCAACCGCCTGCCGGCGGGGCGGCGGTTCATGCTGGCCGTAGCCGGTGCGGCATTGACGATTCTGATTCCGCTGGCGGCGCTGGACGCTCCGCTGGCGGCGATGAGCGACGGGATCACGGGCATCGTGAAGGACCCGAGTGGGGCCACTGTGCCTCGGGCGAGGGTGACGGTGCAGTTCACCGACAACTCGCGGCGCGAGGTGGTCTACACCAATGACGCCGGGGAGTTCACGGCGGCGCCGCTGCCGAACGGCGACTACGTGGTGACGGTGGAGAAGCCGGGCTTTGCGGCCTTGAAGCTGACAGCGATTCCGGTGGGTCCGGGCCAGGCGAGCCGGCTGGACCTGATGCTGCAGGCAGGCAGCGTGAGGGAGTCGATGACGGTGGTGGGCGAAGGTGCTCCACCGGCGGAGAAGCCGGCGGCCACGGGTGTGCCGTCCCGGATCCGGGTGGGCGGCCACATGCAGGCGACCAAGATGGTGAAGCAGGTGCGGCCGTCCTACCCGCCGGAGTGCAAGGCGGAGCGCGTGCAGGGGACGGTGCTGCTGAAGGCCGTGATCTCGAAGGAAGGAGTGATCCTCAACCTGGAGCCGATCAACCAACTGGTAGACAGCCGGCTGGTGCAGGCGGCAGTGGATGCCGTGAAGCAGTGGGTGTATCAGCCGACGCTGCTGAACGGCAACCCGGTGGAGGTGATCACGGAGATCGAGATCAACTTCACTTTGATGCCGTAAGACGTTCATCACCGGCCTGACGGCCGGGGGACACAATTCGCTTCCGCCTGGTTTGCCCCGGGGCTTCGGCCGCGGGGCTGCCTGGCGTGAAGCGGTGTGGGTCATGGGCGGTTGCGGGGGGCCTCCTCGATGGTGGAGTGGGCTTCGGCAAGTTCGGCGCCGGTGAGTTCCAGGCGGGGTGGGCGGACCCGGCGGTTGGCGCCGTAAGAAGTCCGGCCCCGGACTGATGGCCGGGGGACACAATTCGCTTACGCCTGGTATGCCCCGGGGCTTCGGCTCCGGGGCTGCCTGGCGTGAAGCGGTGTAGGTCATGGGCGGTTGCGGAGGGCCTCCTCGAGGGTGGATTGGGCTTCGGCGAGTTCGGCGCCGGTGAGTTCCAGGCGGGGGGGGCGGACCCGGGGGTTTCCCATGCCTACGGCTTGTTGGGCGAGTTTGATGAGCTGGACGAACTTGGGAACGGTGTCCATGCGGAGGAGGGGCAGGAACCACTTGTAGAGCTGGAAGGCGGCTTCGCGGTCGCCGCGGGCGGAGGCTTCAAAGAGCGCCACGGATTCGGCGGGGAAGGCGTTGACGAGCCCGGCGATCCAGCCGGTAGCGCCGGCCATGGCGGCTTCCATGATGACGTCGTCTACGCCGACGAGGATCTTCAGCCGGCTACCAGCAAGCGACCGGAGGGCGGCGATGCGGCGGACGTCGGCGCTGGACTCCTTGATGGCTTGGAGGTTGGGAAACTCGGCGAGGAGTTCGCAGACGTGCTCGGGGAGGAAGTCCGTCTTGTAGGCGACGGGGTTGTTGTAGAGCATCGAGGAGAGCGGCGTGGCGCGGAGGATGGCCGCGACATGGGCTTTCATCTCGCGCCAATCGGTGGAGTAGACGTAAGGCGGGAGGACCATGAGGCCGGAGCAGCCGGCCTTTTCGGCCATCTGGGCGATCCTGACGGCCTCGGCGGTGGAGAGAGCGGAGACGCCGGCGACGACGGGGGCGCGGTCTTTGAGAGCGGCGACGGTAGTGCGGAGAACGGCCTCCTTCTCCTCGAAGGTGAGGGTGGCGCCTTCGCCGAGGGAGCCGAGCATGACAACGCCCTGGCAGCCGTTATCGACGAGCCAGGAGACGTGTCGGGCGAGGAAGGCGTGGTCGACCGTGAGGTCTTCGAGAAACGGCGTCGTGGTGGCGGGGATGACTCCAGTCCAGTTCATAGTTCCCTTTCTTCGATTAGGTCATTTTCTACCAGCAAAGCCTGGATAGACGCAGGCACGGCGGGGGGGCGCGGCGAGTTGGGTCCGTAGCCGTAGAGGGCGCGGGTGATGGAGCCGCAGATGCGGCCCTGGCAGAAGCCCATGCCGCAGCGGGTGGCGAGCTTGAGGTCGCGCCAGTTGTCGTGGACGGAGACCTCAGAGAGTGGGACGTCTTCGCAGCGGCAGATGGGGGTGTTGGCGGCGGCGAGCTGAAGGATTTCGGGGCGCGGGGCGAAGGTGCGGGCGAGGCCGGCGGCGAACTCGCGCCAGGTGGCGCGCTCGGGGAAGAGGGCGCGGGCTTCGGATTCGCGGCCGGTGGCGGCGAGGGCGGCGATGCGGCCTTCGACGATGGACTTATCGACGCCACCAATGCCGGTGAGTTCGCCGGCGGCGTAGATGGAGGGGACGCTGGTCTGCTGCCAGTCCCCGACGTACACGGCGCCGTCTTCGAGGTGGCAGCCGAGGAGGGCGGCGAGCTCGGTGTTGGGCACGAGGCCGAAGCCGGTGGCGAGCAGGTCGCAGCGCTCCTGCCAGGTGCGGCCGGCGTGGCGGATTTGGACAGATTCGACGTGTTCCCTGCCCTGCGCCGATTCGACCCAGCAGTTGGTTTTGTAGGCCGAGCCGAGGAGGGAGAGGCCGAGGCGGGCGCCTTCGATGAGCTTGCCGGGGTGGCGCCAGAGGGAGGTGGTGAAGCCGCGCAGGTTGGCGGCGTCGGACTGTTCGGCGACGAGCATGACGCTGGCGCCTTTTTCGCGGGCGAGGGAGGCGCAGGCGAGCAGGAGCGGACCGCTGCCGGCGAGGACGATGCGCTTATTGGCGACATCGAAGCCGCCCTTGATGAGGGCCTGGAGGCCGCCGACGCCGGTGACGCCGGGCAGCGTCCAGCCGGGAAACGGGAGGAAGAGTTCGCGGGCGCCGGTGGCGAGGATGAGTTTGGCGCCTTTGTCGAGGATGCGTTCGTCGATGGCGGCGGTGCCGGTTTCGAGATGGACGTTGGAAGCGGCGAGGCGGTTGAGCCAATCGCCTTCACGGTCGCCGCGCCAGATCTGGCCGCCGGGGCGCGGGTTGTCGTCAAGGAGGAGAACGCGGGCGCCGGTTTCGGCGGCGGTGACGGCGGCGGCGATGCCGGCGGGGCCGGCGCCTACTACGGAGATGTCAAAGCGGGCGGTCATGCGGGGGTGACCTCCAGGTGGATTTGCATGCCGTCACGGCAGAGGGTTTGGCACGTTCTTTGGCTGGGGAGGCCGTCGATGGTGGCCCGGCATTCCATGCAGATGCCCATGCCGCAGAGGGGGGCTCGGGGCTCGCCTTGGGGGGAGTGGCGGAAGGTGGTGATG
Source organism: Paludibaculum sp. (assembly GCA_029973955.1). Classification (GTDB taxonomy): domain Bacteria; phylum Acidobacteriota; class Terriglobia; order Bryobacterales; family Bryobacteraceae; genus Paludibaculum. The sequence goes on from JARKQJ010000078.1 coordinate 116,314, forward strand.
CCGGCGTTGAGGAGGGCGGCGGCGACGGTGGTTTCTGGTGTGGCCGGGATGGGCTCGGAGTTGACGAAGATGTGGATGGTGCTAGGCATGGGAGCGCATCCCTTCTGAAAGCCGGGCGGGAAGGAAGGCGGCGGCATCGAAGATGGGGGGGCGGTTGGCGACATAGTCGGCGATGAGGCGGCCGGTGGCGGTGGCGGCGGTGATGCCGAGGCCTTCGTGGCCGGTGGCGAGGTACATGCCGGGCTCGGCGGGCCAGGGTCCGACGAGGGCGCGGCCATCGGGGGTGGCGGGGCGGAAGCCGGTCCAGCAGCGAATGGCGGCGAGCCGGGGGAGCGCGGGGAGGTACTCGATGGCGCGGCGGAGCATGCGTTCCAACATGTGGCGATCGATTTCGTGGGTATTCACGGCGTGTTGGCGGGAGCTGCCGACAAGGACCTGGCCGTTTTTGCGGGGTTGGACATTGCAGGCGACGGATTCGCCGCCGGCAGCGTGGGCAAGCTTGAGGTAGCCGAGTTCGATGATCTCGTGGTTGATAAAGCCGGGGTAGCGGTCCGTGATGACGAGCTGGCCTTTGCGGGGCGTGACGGGGACGCCGGGGGTGATATCGGCGGCGCGGGCGCCAGCGGCGTTGACGGTGATGCCGGCTTCGATGACGGTGCCGTCGGTAAGGATAGCCCGGCGGCCTTCGAGGCGGGCGACGGTGGCGCGGAGCACTTCGGCCTTGGAGTCGCGAATCATCCACTGGGCGGCGACGGGGGCGAAGAGGATGCCGTCGTCGGGGAGGACGAGGCCGCCGGCGAGGCCGGGGCGGAGGTTTGGCTCGGCTTCGGCGAGCTGGACGGCGTCGAGCATGGCAGAGCGGACGCCGTGGGCGGCGCAGAAGTTGTGTTTACGCTGGGCCTCGGCCATCTCCTCATCGTCGGCGGCGACCCAGAGGGTGCCGCAGCGGGAGTATTCGACGCCTTCGGGCATGCGGGCGACGAACTCATCCCAGAGGCGGAGGGAGGCGGCGGAGAGATCGAACTCGGCTTCGGAGCCATCGAGGACGACGAGGTGGCCCATGCCTGCGGCGGTGGCGCCGCCGCCGACGGCCTCGTCTTCGATGACGAGGACGCGGAGGCCGAGTTGGGAGAGCTCCCAGGCGCAGGCGGAGCCGACGATGCCGGCGCCGGCGATGAGGACGTCAGGGATGGCGCGGTTCATGAGCGGATCCCCCAGCAGAATGGGTCGGCGTCATTGAGGATGAGGCGCGAGTCGGCGTTGACGAAGGCGGTGCCGCGGATGCGAGGGTAGACCTTGCCGTCGCGGATGGAGACGGAGCCATCGAAGAAGGAACCGACGACGCTTTCCTGGCGCCAGGTCTGGCCTTCGGCGAGCTTGCCGTCGGCGACGAGGCAGGCGAGCTTGGCGGAGGTGCCGGTGCCGCAGGGGGAGCGGTCGTATGCCTTGCCGGGGCAGAGGACGAAGTTGCGGGAGTGTGAGCCGGGGAGTTGCGGGGGTCCGAAGAGTTCGACGTGATCGATCTCGGCGCCGTTGGCACCGGTGATGCCGTGTCGGGCGAGGGCCTGGCGGATCTTCCAGGTGTAGTCGGTGAGGGCTTCGAGGTGGAGGAGGTCGAGGGGGAAGGGGGAGCCGGCGACGAGGAAGAACCAGTTGCCGCCGTAGGCGACGTCGCCGTGGACGGGTCCGAAGCCTTCGACTTCGACTTCGACGTTGTGGGCGAGGCGGTAGCTTTCGACGTTGGCGACGGTGACTTCGCCGTTGGGGTGGAGTTCGGCGGAGACGAGGCCGACGGGGGTTTCGATGCGGACGGTGCCGGGCTGAATGCGCTGGAGGTGGGCGAGGGTGGCGACGACGCCGATGGTGCCGTGGCCGCACATGCCGAGGTAGCCGACGTTGTTGAAGAAGATGACGCCGGCGTGGTGGGCTGGGTCGGCTGGAGGGAGGAGGAGGGCGCCGACCATGGCGTCGTAGCCGCGAGGCTCGTTGACGACGGCGGAGCGGAAGGGGTCGTGGAGGCGGCGGAAGACGGCGAGGCGATCGGAGATGGAGCCGGAGCCGAGATCGGGGGCACCGGAGACGACGACGCGCGTGGGTTCGCCGCCGGTGTGGGAGTCGATAACATGCACTTCTCTGGGCATGGATAGAGGGTAAGGGTGCTGAAAGTCCGAAAGTGGCCGGGGACCGATGCGGAGAGGGGTCGCGGGGCTGTCTTCCATTCGATCACATGGGGGAGGCGGAGCGGTAGGGCGGAGGGGGCGGAGGGGGGGATTGGGGGAGAGAGGGCTTGGGTTCCGGGGGTGGAATGTGGGAGTTGTCTGGATCTTATTTGGGTTGTTTTGGGTTCCGGCGGGTTCTTGCGAAAGGTCAAGTTGTTGAAAACCTGGATAGTTTTGGGTTCGCGACGGCGATGGAGAAAATTCGAGCCGGGCAGGCCGGCTGGGTTCGTTCCGTATTAGGGAAAAATGTAGGCGGGGTTTTCCGGGCAGGAGTTGGGCGTGGGGGGCGACGGCGACGATGGATGAGACAGACGAAAGCGACATAGTTCCACTCCCGCGCGAAAGTATATGAAAACCTGGATGGTTTTGGATTCGCTCCGGCGATTGAGAAACTTCGAGCCGGGCTGGCTGGCTGGGTTCGTTCCGTATTAGGGAAAAATGTAGGCGGGGTTTTCCGGGCAGGAGTTGGGCGCGGGGGGTGACGGCGACGATGGATGAGACAGACAAAAGAGACATAGTTCCACTCCCGCGCGAAAGTATACGGGGGTGGAAAAAGGGAGGGGGCTCGGAGCGGGGTGGGGGGCGTGAGAGGAAGGGGTTTGGTTTGTTGGGGTTGGGGGGCGGAGAAATAAATGTGGGAGAGGGGGGAACGGCTACCGAGGGACCGATGAAAAGGGGGTAGAGGCCGCTCAGTTGAAACCACCTCTTGTCTTCGTACCACATTTAGGCGTACAGGAATTGACTGAAAGCTCCGATTGTTCGCTTGGATGCCCCCGTTGACCTGAATGGAGCGCGCCTGTGAATCCGTATTCATGCCCAACGATTCGATGTGGTTCTGCCGCTGCAATTCTGGGCCTGAGCCGGAGCGCCTTTATTGCAAAGGCCCGGGCAGTTTCAACATGGGTTCAGCGGACAGATGCGGCTCTTCTTCAATCCCTGGGAGTGCTGCAACGATATCATCACCATCCACGCACTCATCACCCGCCAATCAGAACAATCACGCTACTACGGCGAACACCACCTGGCCATGAGCATCATAATCACCGAAGCCCGCATCCTCAAGCCCGGCAGCTACCGCCAACGACTCGTCCCCGGACCCCTCTACAACCCCAACCCCGACTAGTTCACCGTCAACATGACCGCCGAAACCAGACTCCAAACGCATCTGACGAGGCCTGCAGCATTCCACAACGCCCTACGCGCAATAGCCAACGACACGGCGCGAGCAGCAGGTACACTACTCGACCCCACCTTTGACCAATTTGCCAGCGCATTCATCGACGAGACACTCAACACACTGGCACGACAATGAAGCAAAACGCGGAGGTGGAATGCGCTCCCGGCCAGCAACGGGCCAAAACACCGCCACACACTCGAATCAGCGACCGAAAGCGCGAGCGAACTTGCGACGGCGAGGCCACCGAAATGACAGTTGTTGAGAGTCGCCGTTGGCGGGATCACGCCCCCAGTGCTTTCAGATTCCTGCTATAACACCTTGGAAAGGAGGACTCTTGCATCGTGTGGGAAGTATATAACGCCGTCCGCCAAGAGATCATGCTCAACCACGCACTGATGCACTGGGTGAGCCTAGCAGTTGCGATCACCCTGCTCGCGGGCACCGCCTTCTGTGAAAGCCGAACCACCGCCCTTAGCGTCTTGCTGCCCCTCCTCGGGGTGGCATGGGCGGCGGCGACGGTACGGTTCGACTTCCTCATCCACCGACAAGGAGCATACCTCCAGCACCTTGAAGCGACCCTCACGCAGCAAGGAGTGCCCATCCTGTGGGAAACCTGGAAGCAACAGCAGCACGCACAGAAGATCGCGCTCCCCATCCTCGACCTCATCGCAAGCATCCCCATCATCGCCGCATCCGCGCACCTCGCGTTCCGACCCGCAACGCAATACCTCGCCAAGAACGCCTTCCCCGGCGCGCGAGCCTACTCATGGGTGATCATCACCTTGCAACTCACCCTCCTCGCGCTCCTCGGCATCATTCCCACCATCGCACGACGATAACACCAGTCAAAACGGAATCCGCCATGAGCACGATCCAACCACTTGAGAAAGAACATCTGGCCGCGTTTCGCAAAGACTTCCAAGACAAAGAAGCCGAGATCACTAAGTACATCAGCGTGTACCTCAGCGCACTCGCCGTCGTCACCGGATGGATCATCGGGCCAACCAGCAAAAACGCCGTCACACTCTTCGCCGGGAATAACGCGTACAACCTCGTCCTTTGGTTCGCGATCGTCTTCATCAACATTGTGTTCAGCACGTTCCTCGCGTACAAAGGACTCATCATCCACGACATCATGCAATTCGTGACTTACAACGCCCCAAGCACCGACGGCCTCCTTGCGTGGGAATCATGGCGGCGCAGCAATCATAGCAGCACGGTCCGCGTCAGAACCATGTACACGGTCACCATCGCCGCGATCCCCGCCGTCGTCGCGCTCATCATCATGGGCGTCCTGTTTTACTTCCTTCTGCAGCCACCACACACGATCATGACCTGGGCAAAGACTGGCGCCGCCGACCCGGCCACCACGGACCCCGACCTCCAACAGATTGCGCGCGCACGACTCATCGGGTGGACGCTCTGGGCCATCGTGCTCGCACTCCATGCCATCCCACTCCGCATGTTCATCGAGAGCATTGGACCAACACAACGACGATGGAAAGAACTCCTCGGCCTGCGACCCGACATCCCACGCTACGAGTTGCTCAGCCCACACCCCTTCGCAACTACGACGGCAGCGCCGACCACCACAATCAACACAGCAGCACCCGAACCACTAGGGCAGCCAGCCCAGCCACCGTTACCACCACGACCAACCCCGCCAGTCACCGTTGCATCGACGGCCTCCAACACCGAACCAGCACCTCAACTGGAAGCAATCGCTGCTGCGGAAACGATCCCGCCGGAACCACTCTCGACGGAGCAAGAAGCACAACTCAGCACGACAGCACCCTTGGAGGCGACTGTCACGGCTACACTTGCGGCCAATGACCCTTCAAGACCACAAGCCGAAGCACCGGACGGCCCTGCAAAAGCGGCGCCGGCCGCACCCACAGCAACAATAGAAGCACCAGGGGTGACAATCAATTCTGAGACCACTTCCGCTACACTCCAACCGCAGACCGCCAGAAGACCCGTGTGAGGTTTCCTTCGTGAATTCGATGCGGAACGCCTGTTTTCTCCTTGGCGCCGGGGCATCCGTGGACGCTGGACTGCCGACCATGGTGCGGCTGCGTGAGGACTTCCTCAATGCCTGCCGCGACCCGCTCCTATCGGCCCGACTAGACGAGTTCCGCACGCTAGCCGACGAGACGCAGCCGCAGCAGATCGAAGGACTCCTTGGATTCCTCAACGACACCACCAGGAACAGCGACTCCCCAAGAGACCGACGCGACGCCGCCATACTCGCGTTCGAAATAAAGAAGCACATCCTGCGCTACGTCTCGCGACGACCCACCACGGTCAATTATCTCGACGGGATACAGTCCTTCCTCCAACCAGCCCCGCTTGACATCTTCACGATGAACTATGACGTAGTGATCGAAACGTGGTGCCAACAACGTGGCCTATCGTTCACGGACGGGTTCAACCCGCAAGGCGAATGGGACCAAAGCGAACTGACGACAGCGGAGTGCAGCGTGCGCCTCTGGAAGCTCCACGGCTCCATCACGTGGCAGCAAGAGAACGATCAAATCTCGCGCACCGGACGACTCGGAACGTTGCGCGAAGAGCTGCGCACCAGCGAGCTACGCTCCAGAACCTTCGACGCCAGCATCATCTACCCGGCAGCACAAAAGACCGCAACCGGCATCCTGAACTGGCTCCAAACAAGCTTCGCGACACGACTGGCTACCGTCGATTTCCTCATCACCATCGGGTACAGCTTCGGAGACGAGCACATCAGCACAAAGATCGCACGAGCCCTCGATCAGAACACCGCACTGCACGTCATCATCGTCGCCCCCACACCAGACATTCCCGCAGCAAACCTCCAGCGCAGCTCGCATCCGGACCACCACCACCGCATCCACTCCCAACAAGGAACCGGCAAGAGCATCCTCCAACCCGGAACACTCCAGCAAATCATCGCGACCATCCCAACAACAACCAGCACGCGGCGCATCTGGACTCCACCACCCTACAACAACCCATCAGCAACACCAGCGCGCGCAAGCGCGCCACCAACACCCGTCGGCACCATCATCCTCAGCCAACCGGTGACCAGCATCGCACACGCCCAAAACACCCTCCTATACCTCGCCCGAGAAGGCAAGACATGGACGCTCTACCAACTACCCTGGCCGGCACCCAACATCCCGCAGCCACGAGCGATCGCCAACGGCTTTCACGACCCACGAGGAATCGCCATCACCAGAGATGGAGCTTACGTCGTGGACGCGACCATACTTGGACGGTACATGGGCGCAGGCGGCATCTGGCACATCAACCTCACAACGGGCGAGAAGACCATGGTCGTCGGCAGACCACGAGCAGGCAAGCTCCTCCCGTTCATCCGCCACCGCGAGCACGACGCCGCAACATTGGGCATGCTCCGCTGGCCGACCAGCATCACGGCCTACGAGGACGACCTCCTCGTCACGGAATCACGACGCGTCACCAAAATAGACACCACGACCCGCACGATCACGCCTATAACCGAACGGTATTTTCTCAACCTGAACGGGATCACCCACTGGTGCGACAATGAGGTCCTCGTATTCGAGCACGTTCTCACGACGGCCCGAGCGCCTGGCCCAGGCGTCGGCACCCTCTGGAGCATCGACCTCGATGACCAGCATCCCCCGCATTGCATCACGGGGGGCTTCACAAACGCACGTGGCCTCGCTATCGACCGCGATCGCAGCACAGCCTATGTGGGGGAAATTGGCGCGGACGGGACATGGCACGTGGTGCGCGTCAACCTCACCAACGGCCAGCGCGAGACCATGATAGGAACGTACGGTGGGAAGCCAGGATTCACCATGACCGAAAATCACGACCTCCTGTTATGCACGCCACAAGGCATCATCAAACGCGACCCGTAAACGCCCACCCGAGAACCGCGAAGTAAAATAGGCAACCCCACGACCACCACGAACGAGACCAGAACCTGCAGAGAAGGCGCCGGGGCACGACAATCGTCCATCGACCCCAACGCTTGGGCAAATCGCTGCGCGACCCCATCGTTTACGGCAGCAACCCGAGGAGTCGGTTCGCTTTCGTCGACACCAAGCGCTCCCCCCGCTGGTACTCGATGAAGATGCCCGCAAGCATCGGCTGGGGTCCCGAGAGGAGGAACACGCCGCCACCGCTCACGCCGCGCGGCGATGGCGCGGTTTGCTTCTTGTTCTCGCTTCTCACGTTCCCGCGCGGCATAAGCATCGTGAAGTGATGCTCCCCGTCCTTCTTGTGCGGCGAGCGCACCTGCGCGTACTTGTACGCCTCGTGCTTGACCGCATTACGCGAACGATCAAGGTTGAACGCCTTGCGACGGATGGGGTACCCGAGCAGGAGGTGCAACCCCATCGTCTCGCCAGTCGCGATCTCGGAGTCAACAGCAAGCGCGGGGTACAGGTCCCACGAATCCGCTAAGCTCCCGGTCAGCGCCGCCACGGCAAGGTCAGCAGGCTCCCTGTTCGCCAAGAACTGCGCCCCAAGCAGGAAGAGCTCGCCATGACAGCCCCCAAGGTAGAGGGATGACGGATCGAACCCCGGCGAGGACTCGTTCATCTCCAACACGTGCGCGGCCGTAACAAGGTACAACTGCCGTCCACGACGCACCAGCACAGAAGACCCAAGCGCATCAGGCTCGCCACGGTCATTCACGCAGTACACCGGGTGAACAAACGGGAGGAGCCGTGGCGCGTGCACCTCATTGATAAGTGCCTGCAGCACCTCTCCGGGCGTCGAGAGCAGGTCAGCATCACCCATAACCCTTCACTATCGCACTGGACCGGCGAGCGCAAAGCAAATGAGTTCTCCCGCACTCCCGCATCATCATGACCTGGCGCCACATCATCCCCGACCTGACGAGGTACTACCACGCACCCAAGAAGACCTTTCCGGCCGTAGGATCCCATTCAGAGACAATTCACTGAAGACGTCGATGAATGAGACGGCTTCCCTCTTCTCTGTCGCATCGCGCACAGTTCCTGCCCCAGGACCACAGCTCCACCAGATGAATTCACAGGACGGGTACCTCGAACCGAGCGCTGGACCGCCGCCCGCCCAATGCGCGGCTGCAAGGCCCGGCCACGATCGAAGACATCGATTACCGCACGCCGCGCAGCCTGGAGCGCCAACTGGTGCGATCTCTGACGCAGGAATCGGCCTGGGTGCGGGAGCACCAGAACCTGTTTCTGATCGGGCCGATCGGCATCGGCAAGACCTGGCTGGCGCGTGCCTTCGCGCAGAAAGCCTGCCGTGACGGCTACACGGCGCTGTTTGTGAAAGCGGCCGAACTGGCGCGCCTGCTGGCCATCGCCCGAGCCGACGTCAGCCATGCGAAGGTGCTCAGCCAACTCGGCCGGCTGGATCTGCTGGTAGTCGATGACTTCTGCATGGCGCCAATGACGGACGGCGAACGCCGGGACTTTCTGGAGATCTGCGACACGCGCTACCAAGCCCGCTCGGCGCTGCTCACCAGCCAACTGCCCGTGGCGAACTGGCACACCCAGATCGGCGACCCGACGCTGGCCGACTCGATCCTTGACCGCTTGGTACACAACGCCCACAAGATCGAACTGAAGGGCAAATCGATGCGCCGCAAGCGCGGCTCCAAGGCTGGCAAGGAGCCTTCGTGGACCCGCCCGCCACGCAGTGTTCTACGGCGTTGAGCGGGGCCAGGGGCCTCAAACGCCAACCCCTCGCCCCGCACCCCAAACCCCGCTCCGAAGGAAGAGAGATTGATGGATGCCGATCACTTCCACAACATGAAACAAGCCAGCGTCGCTTCGCTCCGATTGCGATCACCATCGCCCCGGAATCCTGATCGGCTTCAGCCCGGAATGCTGAGCGGCTTCGCCGGAATACGCAGGTAAGCGTCCGGAGTTGGCCGTCCCATCTGCTCAGGGAGCAAACGAAAGAACCGTGTCCACGAATGCGATTTGTGGACACAGTCCTAATGGGTCAATTCAGCGGGGATGGCTCGTTTTGCTGCATGAGGTTCACCCGCCA
>JARKQJ010000108.1 GCA_029973955.1 Paludibaculum sp.
ACCGTACCGGTTCCCTTTGGACACGCCCCAACCGGGATCGCTACCTTGAACCAGAACGCTCGGGGGCGGTAGCTCAGCCGGTCAGAGCAGGGGACTCATAATCCCTGGGTCGTGGGTTCGAGCCCCACCCGCCCCACCAGCGTTCTAGCGCTCGTTCACTAGGCATCTTACCCCCGGACAAGCGGACCGCAACAGGCCAGAAGGTTGCACCAGAGACCCCCCTTATTGCACGATAGACGCACGTCGTGCAATAAGGATCGGAGGCTCCGATGGGCCGCGAACGCCGTGAGTTCGGGTCGATCCGCAAGCTCGCGTCCGGCCGCCACCAGGCCGTCTACACCGGCCCGGACCTGCTTCGGCACGTCGCCCCGACCACCTTCCAGGCGAAGATCGATGCCGAGGGCTGGCTCCACGAGGAGCGCAAGCTGATCGAGGCCAACGAGTGGTCTCCCCCAAAGGCTCGCGCTGAGAAGGCGCGCGCTACGGCGAAGACCCCCGACTTCGACACCTACGCCAAGAAGTGGATCGCGAAGCGGCGCACCGACAAGGGCGAGCCGTTGCGGGCGTCCACGAGGGCCAACTACGAGGCGACGCTGGAGCATCACTTGGTGCCGACGTTCGGGCGGATGCGGCTGCGCGACATCACCAAGGGCGCAGTGCGGCGCTGGTACGAGGACGCCATGGAGGGGAACTCGGACAACCCGCGGGCGATCTCGAAGGCCTACGGGCTGCTGCGGGCGATCATGAACAGCGCGGTCGACGAGGACCTGATCGAGGCCAGCCCGGTGCACATCCGCGGCGCCGGCTACCAGCCCAAGCGGCGGCGGCTCGAGCCCGCGTCGATCGAGGAACTCGACGTGATCGTGGAGAACATGCCGGAGAAGTGGAAGCTGATGGTGCTGCTCGCCTCCTGGTGCGCGCTTCGCTACGGCGAGATCGCCGAGCTGCGGCGGAAGGACATCAAGCTTCGCCATGTCGGCGGACGCTGGACCGGCGTGATCCAGGTGCGCCGCGGCGTGGTGTGGGTGAACCGCAAGATCCTGGTCGAGCCGCCCAAGTCGGAAGCCGGCATCCGCGATGTGGCGATCCCGCCTCACCTGATCCCGATCATCAAGGAGCACCTCGAGACGTTCGCCGCACCCGGCCAGGAGGGCCTGCTCTTCCCCGCTGCCAATGGACGCCAGCAATGGCCTTCGACGATCACCAGCTACTTCAAGAAGGCCGCGGAGGTCGCCGGCCGATCTGATCTCCGCTTCCACGACCTGCGCCACACCGGCGCGGTGATGGCCGCTCAGCAAGGCGCGACGCTCGCCGATCTACAGGCTCGCCTGGGCCACTCCACGGCGAACGCCGCGCTGCTCTACCAGCACACTGCCAAGGGGCGGGACCAACTAATCGCCGAAAGCCTCTCAGACCTCATCGGCAGGACGTAGCTACGCCTGTTGTCCTTGTCGCCGGGCAGACCAAAGTGTGTGCTCGCGGCTGAATGCTGCCTCGGCATCATGCACACTCTGCGCCCACTCCGCTTCAGTGACATTCGCCTTCATGGACTCAGCCACTAGCAGGATCTCATGACTCGTCACGGCGTAAGACTCGGCCAAGAGGCTGTAGTTCTTCGCCTGACTCCACGCGACGAGGCCGGCCGCCGCCGTAGCCGCCACTCCGACTAAGTCCACATCAAGACTCCCGGTGACTCGCAACAGCCCAAGTACAAGCGCAAGAAACTCCACACCGATCGTGATGCCGCCGAATACTCGGGATCGCTGGCGATTCCAGTCCGCCTTGTTCTTGTACCACTCCACCTGCTCAGCAACTCGACGCTCCCGATACACTCGGAACCGCTCAGCCTGG
>JARKQJ010000116.1 GCA_029973955.1 Paludibaculum sp.
ACGTCTCGCGGCAAGTCTTGTTCCTCGGCCGGAGGATGCCCTCCAGGCGCCCGCGCATCTCCTCGAGAACCTTGCGCAGGAGGCTCTGGCCGTCTTGCGCAACGCCGAAATCCGGGCCGAAGACAGCAAGGACTTCCTCGAGATGCGTTTCGTCTCCGGGCTTGGCCATGCGCTCCAGAAATCTTCTCTTGCCGCCAGGCTCCAGGCAGTCGATCAGGCCGGAATGATGCGAGCACAGGCACAACGCCAGCATCTGGCCGAACAGACGGTTCGCCTTGCCGTTTCCCGGGGCGGTGACGGCCTGCCAGAGCTTTTGCGCGCCTGCGGTGGAGTGGTCGGTGCCGCCGCGCCGCAGGAGGCCGTCGTCCGCCTGCGGATCGTCGGGGTCGTCGTGGCCGGTCACGGCGCGGATGTAGCGTTGGAAGCGGGCGGAGGCCTTTCCCTGGTCGTGGCCACGGCCAAGCAGCAGGGCCGCATGCGGCAGCCCGACAGGCTGGGCGAACTGCGCCGCCAGGTCACCGACGGCGTCGAGGTGTTCTTTCAGTGGCTGGCCTGGCCGCGCGATCACGCGGAATCCCTCCGGCACGCTTCGCGTTAGAAGACGTTGGATATCGTGCGGCGACATGTTATGGCCGCAATGCACTTAAATACATGCCATTCGGCCAGGTCAAGAGGAAAGATTCGGCTGACCATGAATTGCGGATTCGTCAATGCTGAATTCAATGCGGAGTTGGATGGGCGTGAGTGCAGAACCGCGCGTGACGCACGGCGCAGGGCCGCATGCGCCGGAAAGGGCTCGCCTTGAACGCGAGCCCTGGTGATTTCGTCGTTGCGCGAGGAACCCTGTCTGGGGGGCTTCCCAAGACCTGTGACGCATGGACCGAGACGCCGCCGCATCTTGCTTTCCCCCTCGCGACGGCAAGGCGAGGGGCCAGATCCTCGCTCAAGGCTCCTGCGAACGCCTCGTCAATCTGAAGACTGCCCGTACTTCTGCAACTGGGCGTGCAGCGTCTTCCTAGTGATGACCAGACGCCTGGCGGCTTCTCTCTTGTTTCCTTCCTAGGCCGCCAGCGCGTCCAGGACGGCGACGCGCTCGATCTCCTCCAGGGTCATGTTGGAAAACCCCGGCTCCCCCCACTGGCTGCCGTCCGCCGTCTGCACCAGGGCCGGGGGAAGCTCCCGCTCGCTTATGTACTCGCCCA
>JARKQJ010000118.1 GCA_029973955.1 Paludibaculum sp.
GCGGGGTAGTAGGGGCTCTTGAGCTTCATCACGAAGGTGCGCGCGTCCGGGGCTTCCAGCACGTCCAGCTGGTTGACCAGCTCCAGCCACTTGTGGCGCTTGATGTTGGCGCGCACGGCCTCGAAGTTCTTCTTCACCGCCCGGGCGTCGAAGGGCGTGCCGTCTGAGAACTTCACGCCCTGGCGCAGGGTGAAGGTGTAGGTCTTGCCGTCGGGGGAGATGTCCCACTTCTCGGCCAGCCAGGGGACGATGCCGCCGTCTGGCGTGTACTTCACCAGCGGCTCGTAGAGCATGTTCTGGGCGTACATCTGGTTGGGCGAATAGAGGTGCGGGTTGAGCGGACCGCAGTTGGACTGCCAGGAGAACACCAACTCCTTCTTCGCCGCAAGGCCTGTGGCGGGCAGCGCGAGGACGAGGACGGCGAGCAGGAACCGCAAGAGACGCGACGGCATGGTTCAACCCCTTTTGTGATACGATTCAGTGATTGGTGCCACTTGGTAGCAACAATCAAAGAATCGTGTCAATAGCACGAAGGGGAAGGGCGTGGCACGCGTGGTGCGGTTCAGCCGCGCGCGGCGGCCTCGATCACTTGGAGGGTGGCGAGGGCGGTGTCTTGCCAGGAGAAGCGTTTGACGTTCTCCCTGCCCTTGCGGGCGAGTTCGGCCCGAAGCTGCGCATTGGCAGCGACCGCCTCCAGCGCCTTGGCCCAGCCGTCGATGTCGCGCGGGTCAAGCATGAGCGCGCTGTCCCCCGCCACCTCGGGCAAGCTGGTGGCGTTGGAGCAGATCACGGGAGCGCCCACGGCCTGGGCCTCCAGCACGGGCAGGCCGAAGCCTTCGAAGAGCGAGGGGAAGACGAAGGCCAGGGACGCGGCGTACAGCGCGGGCATCTCCTCGCGGTCCACGTGCCCCAGCCTGCGCACGCGCCGCCCCAGCCCGAGCGAATCCACCCAGCCGCTCCAGGATTGCGACCAGGCCATCCCGCCAGTGACCACGAGCTCCGTGTCCGCGCAGCCCTTGGCCCTGGCGAAGGCCTCAAGCAGCGCTTCAAGGTTTTTGCGCGGGGAGATGTTGCCCGTGTAGAGGAAGAACGGGCGGGCAAGCCCGTGGCGCGTCCGCAGCGCCTCCACGGCCTCGGGGCTGACCGGTTGGTGGTAGACGGCGTCCGCGGCCAGGTGTGTCACGGTGATTTTTTCCCGGGGAACCCCCAGGATGCGCACGAGGTCGTCGCGGGTGTGGCCGGAGATGGCCGTGAGCCGGTCGGCGAGCCGGGCTGTCCAGGCCATGGCGGGCTTCATGTAGAGCGTGTCCGAGAGCTTGTACATGCGAAGCTCCGGGTGGAAGTAGCCCAGGTCGAGCATGGCGGCCACGCTGCGGCACGGCAGGTTCGGCGGCATGTTGGAGGAGG
>JARKQJ010000122.1 GCA_029973955.1 Paludibaculum sp.
AGAGCTGGCGGAGGAGGGCGGGCGCGGCAGTGGGCCAGTCCGTGGGATGTTCGCAGGCATGGCGGAAGGCGGCGGCGGAGCGGGGTCCGTCGATGGAGCGAGCTTCGCGGGCGAGAGCGATGAGCTCCGTGGTGGCGTACCAGGCGCCAAGGATCTGGGGCCGCGCGGCGGGCGTGGCGGCACGGGCGGCGAGCTCGAACTTTTCGAGGGCGGCGAAGTCGTTGGCAGCGAGATCCGGCAGGCGTTCGAAGAGGGGCCAGAGGGCGGCCCAGTCCTTCGTGTGTTTCTTGAGGAGAGTGGCGGTGGGGGCGTCCATGGGGACGCTGCGGACGCGATCGAGGCGGGCCACGGCGGCGAGAGCTTCGGCTGCGCCGGAGTCCAGGAGGCTCTCTTCGGGGGCGTTGGCGGAGAGCCAGACCGCCTTGCCGCCGGGCAGGGCCATGCGGCCATCGGCGGCGAGAACGAGTTGATCGGGATGCCACTGGTTCAAGGCGAAGGGTTGAAAGAGCGCGGCTGCTCGTTCCGCAGCGGGTTCCGCAGCGGGTTCCGCCGCGGGTTCCTTGGGCGCGAGCACATAGGCGGCCTTGCCTTCTCCGGCGCCGGCGAGGGCGAAGTAGAACGCGGCCAGGCGGCCCTCATCTTTTTGGAGGAGGGCCCGATAGAAGGCGGCAGGCTCCTTGGGCGTGGCGCCGGCGAGGGCGGTCCAGGCGGGGTCGGCGGCCTCTCCGCCCGGGGCGGAGGCGCGGCCATGCTCCACGGCGAGGGCGCTGCCGTTTTTCCAGATCGTATCGGCGTGCTTTTCGGCCAGGGTGCGCAGGCCGAGGGCGGAGACCAGGGCGTCGGCGCCGTCTGAGCCGGCGGCGGAGAGCCCGGCATAGACCTTGGCGAGGCGGAGGTCGCGGGTGAACGCTTCAGCGAGGCCGCCGGAGAGAGCCTGCTTCTCCTGGATGACACCGAGCCAGGCGGCGCCGCCCATGAGCGGAGCTTCCTCGGTGAGGATCTGGAAGCTGTAGGTGCGGCCGCTTTCGAGAGCGTCGCGCATCTCGATCACGTCGATGCCGAGAGCGCGCGGGAGACGCTGCCGGGGGATGTCGGAGGCGGAGTCGCTGAGTTCGACGACCAGGCGATTTTCCGGCGTGCGGACGCGCCAGCCGAAGATGGCGAGGACCCGCTCGGCGTAGGTGCGGTCGGCGGAAGAGCGGAGGGAGAGGGTGATGTGAATTTTCCCTTCGACGGTCTCGCCCAGAGTGGCCAGCGCGGGGATGGCAGCGAAGTAGGCGCGCATGGTTTCGAGATAGCCGGGAATTCCGGTTCGCTCGGAAGGCTGCATATAGCGGATGAGAGCGCGGCAGTAGTTGGCGAAGAAGTCGCTGGGGGCGGCGGAATCGCTGGCGTGAGCGACGGCGGCGAGGGCTTGCATGCCTCCGGGCACGGGCATGGACGCCACAGCCCGGACATCGAGCGAGACGTCTTCAAGAGACGGCAAGGCCGCCTGTTGGGGTTTGCCCAGATTCTCGATGCGGAAGCGGAGGGACCGGGCGGGAGCGCCGTTGGGCTCGAGTTCGAGGTATTTGCGGTAGTGGGCGGCGGCGCCGGGATAGTCCTTCTTAGCCTCCAGCATGAGGCCATAGATGTACTCGGCATTGGGCATGCGGTGCTGGGTGTCGAGGCGGACGGCTTCGGCGGCGCTGGCCTCGGCCTTCTCGATGTGACCGAGCTGGTACTCCGCGGCAGCGAGGTGGAGCAGGGCTTCGGGGTGGCGGTGGGCCTTGTCCTTCTCGACGATGGAGGCGGCGACTTCGGCCGCGGATTTCCAGTTCCTGGCATCGCTTTCCAGGCGCATGAGGAGCAGTTCCGAGGAGAGCGACTTGGGATCCGCCGCCATCCCCATGCGGTAGGCCTGGCGGGCTTCAACGGTCTTCTTCTGATTCTGCAGAGTGCCGCCGAGGGCGTTCCAGCCGGCCGCGAAATTGGGAGACGCCTGCACGACGAGGCGGAGCTGGGTTTCGGCCCGGTCATTGGCGCCTTCATTCAAGGCTTTCAGCGCGGCATCCCAGGCTTTCTGGGCGGAACGAGGGGCTTCGGCAGCGCTGTTGACGCCGGCGGCGGCGGCGGTTTCAGAGCCCTTCCTGCGGAGAATCAGTGTGGGCAAGGAGGTGGATGAACCGAGGGTCCGGTCCTCCGGATCGAGCAGCGTCGACTGGTAGCCGGGCAGCTCCGCGCGGAGGAAGCAGCGCAAGGCGCTGTTGGTGTTGCTGCTGCGCGAGCCCCATGAACCGATCGACTCAAATTGGGAGGGCCGGAGCACATACTCGCCCTTGCGATTCGTGGAAGCTTCCACGCTGACCCGTCCGGCGCCGCAGTAGCGCTGGATGACGACGGGCTTGGGGGGAGCGGAGCCGTCTTCCATGGTGACCTTGCCCGGCATGAGCGAGAGCTGCGCCAGAGCGGGAATGGCGGCCAGCAGAGGGGCGAAAAAGCGCACGGCAAGTACACGCACGGGATGGGTGGACCACGAAGCAGGCAGCAACACGATTCCCGATTCCTCTCAAAACTCCGTTTTCGTCATTTTACTATGGCGCTTGCCGGAGTGCCGCCGGTTGGCTAGAATCAAGGTTCTCCCCTTCTGTTTCATCCCATGCCCAAGGCAACTAAGATTCTAGCCGTGTGCGACGACCTTTTTTTCGTCGTGAAGATCAATGAAATCGCGCGCCGCGCGGGACTGCAGCCGGAATATGTAAAGACGGCGGCGGAACTGCTGTCCAAGGCGGCGGAAGCGCCGCCGCTGATGATCATTGTCGATCTGACGGCGAAGAGCGCGGACGCGGTGGAAGTGATTCAGCAGGTGCGGGCTCAGCCCAGCCTGAAGAATGTGAGCGTGCTGGCGTTCGGCCCGCACGTGGATGGCGAATTGAAGACGCGGGCACAGAGCGCCGGGGCGAGCATGGTGCTGGCGCGGTCGGCGTTTTCCGCCAATCTGCCGCAGATCTTCAAGCGGCATGGGGGCACGTTTTAGCCGCGCCGGGCAGTTCAGACCGATTGAGTGTAATCGACCACTTCTTTCAGCTTCCGGAGAGCCGCACCGCTGTCCAGGGCGTGGGCGGCCCGTTCCATCCCTTCGCCGAAGTTTGAGACATGACTGGCGGCGGAGAGCGCGAAGGCGACATTCACCAGGACGATGTCCCTGTGGGGGCCTTTGACGCCCTGGAGGACGGCGAGCGCAAGATCGCGATTGGCTGCGATATCCCCGCCGCGAAGATCGTCGAGAGTGACCTGGGAAACCCCGAAATCGGCCGGGGTGACGGTGGTATGGTCGATGGCACCGTGGACGATGCCGAAGACGTGCGAGGGGCCGGTGGTGCTCACTTCATCCATGCCGTCGTGGGCGTGGACGACGTAGCCTTTCGGCAAGCCTAGCGAAGCGAGCGTGACGGCCATCATCTCGGCGGCGGCCGCCGAAGGAGCGCCGGCGAGTTGCGCCGTGGCGCCGGCGGGGTTGGTTAGGGGGCCCAGCAGGTTCATCACCGTGCGAGCTTTGAGTTCGGCCCGGGCGGCCATGGCGTGCTTCATGGCCGGATGAAGCGCCGGCGCGAAGAGGAATCCGAAGCCGACCTCGCGGATGGATCGGGCGATGAGTTTGGCGTCCGTGAGAAGTTTTACTCCGAGGGCTTCCAGCAGGTCCGCGCTGCCGCACTTGGATGAGATGGAGCGGTTGCCGTGTTTGGCGACGGCCACACCGGCGCCGGCAGCGACGATCGCGGCCAGGGTAGAGACGTTGAGCGTACCGTGGCTGTCGCCGCCAGTGCCGCAGGTATCGAGAACCACGCGATCGGTGATGCCGTGATCGATCCGCACGCAACTGTCGCGCATGGCGAGGACGAGGCCTTTCAGCTCGTCGGGCGTTTCGCCCTTGACGCGCAGCGCGGCGAGGAAAGCGGTGATCTGGGGCGTGGTCACTTCGCCTGCCAGAATCTCGGCCATGGCGGCGCGGGCCTCGGCCGTGGACAGACTCTCGCGGTTCAGCACGTGGTGCAGGTAGGGTAAGAACGCCATGTTATATTGGGTTGCGGGGCTTTTTTCGAGCCTACCACAAGCGCATTCCTATGAAAATTCACGAGTACCAGGCCAAGCAGATTCTGGCCAAATATGGCGTTCCTGTGCCTCGCGGCCGTATGGCCCTGAGCGTGGAGGAAGCCCTTCAAGTGGCTGAGGAGCTGGGCGGACGTGTGGTTGTGAAAGCCCAGATCCATGCTGGAGGTCGCGGCAAGGGCGGCGGCGTGAAGCTGGCCGCGGATGCTGCGGCGGCCACCGCGGCGGCATCGCAGATCCTGGGCATGACGCTGGTGACACACCAGACCGGCCCCGAAGGCCGCCTGGTGCAGCGCCTGCTGATCGAAGAGACGCTGCCGATCGCCAAGGAACTGTACCTGGGCATCGTGCTGGACCGCGCCCAGGGCAAACTGGTGATGATGGCCTCGGCGGCGGGCGGCATGGACATCGAGCATGTCGCGGCGACGACTCCGGAGCTGATCCTGAACGAGGCCTTCGAGCCCGCCACCGGCCTGATGGGCTGGCAGGCGCGCAAGCTGGCCTTCGGCATCGGCATTCCGGCAGCGAGCGTGAACGCCGCGGCCAAGACGATGCAGGCGCTGGCCAAGGCCTATGTGGACACCGACGCCTCGCTGGCGGAGATCAACCCGCTGGTGCTCACCGAGGACGGCCGCGTGGTGGCATTGGACGCGAAGTTCAACATCGACGACAACGCGCTGTACCGCCACAAGGATCTGGCCGAACTGCGCGACCTGAACGAGGAAGACCCGCTGGAAGTGGAAGCTTCCAAGTTCGGCCTGAACTACATCAAGCTGGACGGCACGGTAGGCTGCATGGTGAACGGGGCGGGCCTGGCAATGGCCACCATGGACATCATCAAGTACGCGGGCGGTTCGCCGGCGAACTTCCTGGACGTGGGCGGCGGGGCCAACAAAGACCAGATCCGCAACGCCTTCCGGATCCTGATGGACGACAAGAGCGTGAAGGCCGTGTTGATCAACATCTTCGGCGGCATTCTGCGCTGCGACACGCTGGCCGCCGGCGTGGTGGACGCCTCGCGCGAGCTGGGCATGAACCTGCCGCTGGTGATCCGCATGGAAGGCACCAACGTGGAAGAGGGCCGGCGCATTCTGCGCGAGTCGGGCCTGAACTTCACGGTGGCCGACGGCATGAAGGACGCGGCTGAAAAAGTGGTGGCGCTGGCGCGCTAAGGGGCACACGCATGAGCATTCTCGTTAACAAGAACACGCGCCTGCTGGTGCAGGGTTTCACTGGAAAAGAGGGCACGTTCCACGCCACGCAGGCGATCGCCTACGGCACCAACGTGGTGGGCGGCGTGGTGCCCGGCAAGGGCGGCTCGACGCACCTGGAGCGGCCGGTGTTTGACACCGTGGCCGAGGCCGTGAAGGCGACCGGAGCCAACGCGAGCGTGATTTTCGTGCCGCCGCCATTCGCCGCGGAGGCGATCATGGAAGCCGCCGACGCGGGCCTGCCGCTGGTAGTATGCATCACGGAAGGCATCCCGGCGATGGACATGGTGCGGGCCTGGCAGTTCCTGAAAGAAAAGCCGGCCACGCGCCTGATCGGGCCGAACTGCCCGGGCATCATCACGCCGGGCGAGTGCAAGATCGGCATCATGCCGGGGCACATCCACAAGCCGGGCCCGGTGGGCGTCGTCAGCCGCTCCGGCACCTTGACGTATGAAGCAGTGGGCCAGTTGACCGCGCTGGGGATCGGGCAGACGACCTGCATCGGCATCGGAGGCGATCCGATCATCGGCACGACGCACATCGATACTCTGCGGCTCTTTAACGAAGACCCGGCCACGGAAGCGATCATCATGATCGGCGAGATCGGCGGCAATGCCGAGGAACTGGCCGCGGCCTACGTGAAGGAGCATGTGAAGAAGCCGGTGATCGGCTTCATCGCCGGCCAGACGGCGCCTCCGGGCCGCCGCATGGGCCACGCGGGAGCGATCATCTCCGGCGGGTCCGGCAAGGCCAGCGACAAGATGGCCGCCATGGAAGATGCCGGCATTCTGGTGTGCCAGACCCCGGCCGAGCTGGGCGAGCGCGCCAAGGCCGCTCTGAAACTCTAAACGGATTTACGAACTATGCCTATTGAACGCACTTTCGCTATCATCAAGCCCGACGCCGTTGCCGCCGGCAACGCGGGCAAGATCCTCGCCATGATTGAAGGGGCAGGATTCAAGGTCCTGGCCATGCGCAAACAGCAGCTCTCGCGCGCCGAAGCCGAAGGTTTCTACGCCGTCCACAAGGGCAAGGGCTTCTTCGCCGAACTGGTGGACTTCATGACCGAAGCCCCGGTGGTTCTGCTCGCGTTGGAGCGCGAGGACGCCATCGCCAAGTGGCGGGAAGTGATGGGCGCCACGAATCCGGAGAAGGCCGAAGAGGGCACGGTGCGGAAGCTGTACGGTACCAACATCGGCCGCAACGCATCGCATGGCTCGGACGCCCCTGAGACTGCCGCATTTGAACTTTCGTGGTTCTTCCGCGGCTCTGAGATGGCCTAGCCAGACAGCCAATTCTGAACCAGGGGCCCCGGCCGTGGATGCGGCACGGGGCCCCTTTTCCATCTGCGGGAGATCCAAAGGAAACGGCCCCAGCGACGGTGGCGGCTGGGGCCGGATGCTTGCGGGGGGTGGGCCCTGCCGCACGGGCGGCAGGACCGGTGGGGTTATGGAACGCGTGTGGAGGCGAACCGCACGCGAACGGTCTTGGTGGCGCTGTTGCCCTTGGAGTCGGTCACCTTCAGCTCGAAGAGGTAATCGCCGAAGATGCCGCTCAACTGGATGCGGGGGGTGGCGGAGTTGGCGTCCAGGATGGCCGCGCTGCCGTCGTTGTTCACCTGGCCGATCTGGCGCCATTGGAAGGTGAGGGTATCCCCGTCAGGGTCAGTCGTGCGCGAGGCGTCGATCACGATCTGGCGGTCGAGCGTCTCGATGAAGTCGGGGGCAACGATCACCGGCGGCCGGTTCTCCGGCGGAACCACCACGGCCGGTGTCACCTTCACCGTCACGGTGCGCGAGACGGAGAACTTCTTGTTGGATGCCGTCAGCGTGTAGGTGGTGTCCTGCTGCGGGTTCACCGTAGTGGAACCGTTCACTGCCGCGCCGCCGACGCCGCTGATGGTGACGCTGGTGGCTCCGGTGGTGGTCCAACTGAGGGTCGAGGGATCACCCGGCTTGGCTGTGGTGGTGGGGTTGGCGGTGAAACTGCCGATGGTCACCTGCGGGATCACCGTGACAGTGACGCTGGCGGTCACTTCTCCGGATTCATTCTTCGCCCGGAGGACGTAGGTGGTCGTCGTGCGAGGGCTCACCGGCTTGTCGCCTTCCAGGGTCTGCGGGCCGAGAGTGGAGATCTCCACTGAGGTCGCGCCTTCCACCTTCCAGCGCAGCGTGGAGGACTCGCCTTCGCCGATCTCGGTGGGATTGGCGGTGAAGCTGAGGATCTTCGGCGGGTCCACCGGCGGTTTCACCACGGTGGTCACGGTGACGGTGACCTGAGCCGTGACGGAACCAAACTTGTTCGACGCGGTGAGGGTGTAGGTGGTCGTCTGCCTCGGGGTGACCGGAGTGGAACCGGAGGGCTGCACGGTACCGACGTTGCTGATGGTCACCTGATCCGCATTCTCGGTGAGCCAGGCGAGGGAGGACGATTTGCCCTCCTCGATGGAGGAGGGATTGGCCGTGAAGCTGACGATGCGCACGCCGGGCTTTTCCACCGTGACCGTCACGGTCTGGCTCTCCTCGCCGACCTTGTTGCGGGCGGTCAGCTTGTAGGTGGTGGTTTCGGCCGGGCTCACCTGGGTGGTGCCGGCCTGGGCATTGACCTTGCCGATGGTGGTGATCTCGACCTCGTCGGCGTTCAGCACCGCCCAGGCGAGCGTGGAACTGGCGCCGGCCTTGATGGTCTCAGGGTTGGCGGTGAATCTCTGGATTACGACCTTGGGGGTGGACTTGACGGTGACCGAGGTGCGGGCGAGGGCGGCCAGGCCGAGCGAGTCCTTCACGGTCAGGCGGAAGCTGTAAAGCATGCCCTCCTTGGCGCTGAAGCTGGCCTTGGCGGAGGTGCGGTTGCTGATGTCGGTGACGGGGCCGGCCACCTGGTCCCACTGATAGGTGATGGCGTCGCCGTCGGGATCGAACGAGGCCGAGCCGTCCAGAGTGACATTGCCGGCATCGACCGTCTGGTCAGGACCGGCATCGGCGACAGGAGCGGAGTTGCCGGTGCGGACCTTGCGGGTGAGCAGTTCGTAGCGGACGCGCGGGATGTCCACCGGAACCGGGGCATCCATGGCGAGGTACTCATTGGGCTGGACGAAGTTGCCCACTTGGACGCCGGCGGCGAAGCGGCCGTAGGTCTTGGTGGAACTGACCAGCGATTCGTTCCAACCGCCTTCGGCGGTGAGCGCCAGCTTACGGCTGACCGGCTGGATGACCCGGATGGAGCCGCCGGGCTTGTTGGAGCTGGCGTTCATCGCCAGGAAGCCGACGTTGCCTTCCAGGATGGTGTTCTTGCCGAGGGTGACGGAACCGGACGCGCCGGCCTGATCGACGATCTTCAGGTAGTTCTCGTTCCAGACGTTCATGGAAGCGGTGGTGGCAAAGCGGCCGACCACGGCTTCATCGAGGAAGCCCTTGGTGCCGAAGAAGCCGATCTTGCCGTACTTGAAGAGGTAATCGAGGGTGAACGACGCCTGGCCGAGCGTGCCGCCGTTCTGCATGCCGTTGAGATTGATATGGCGGAAACTGGCGAAGGCGCCGGCCTGCGCGCGGTGGTGGAAGCGGTTGACCAGACCGATGTCGACCTGGCCTTCCTTCCGATCACGGAAATACATGTACTCGCCCTGGGCCTGGACGGCGAAGTTCTCCTTGAAGGGAGCGAAGTAGCGGGCGCGGCCCGTGAAGGTGAGCTTCTTATCCTGGTCGACGCCGGCGTTGGCGCCGATGACGGAGAAGCGCGGCTGGACGTTCTTCTTCACCGCTTCATCGGCCACCTCGGTGGTGATCTTCTTCACTTCTTCGGGGGTGGCGCCGCGCGGGATGGCGGCCACTTCGGCCTTGGTGGCGTTCTGCTGGCCCTTGAGGGCATCGACGTCGGCGCGAAGTTTGGAGTTCTCGTTCTTGAGGTCGCCCAACATGCGCGCGATGTCGTCGAGCTTGTCGAGCTTCCTGAGGATGTCGTTGAGGCTTTGGCTGTAGTCGGGACAGTGGGTCTGCATGGCCTTGATGGCATCGCCAACGCCGCCGGCGCCGATGATCTTGCCGTCCTTGTCGGTGACGGTCATCGCCACGCGGCGGTTGATCCAGCGGCCTTCCCTGGTGGTGTTTTCCGTCTTGGGATTGCGTTTGCCGCGCGGCACCAGCTCGATCTGCGTGGTCCGGGCTCCGTACTTCTCCAGGAAGGACTTCACGGCCGTGGCCCGCTTCTCGGAGAGTTTTTCGTTGTACTTCTCGCTGCCAATCGAATCGGTATGGCCGTCGAGCTTGACTTTGAACTCGGGGTTCTTGTTGAGCAACTCGGCAAGCCGCAGCAGACTGGGAAAGCCGTCAGTGAGAACTGCAGAGTTGAACTCAAAGTTGATCTCTTCCCAATCGTCCTTGGTGGCCCCGCCCGGAATCTGGGCAAAGCCAAGCAGACCGAATGCGGCGAGCCCCACTAGCACATGGGAGATGATGCGTTTCACTTTTTCGCTCCTAGGAGGGAATCCCAATTCCGTCAATGTCTTACGGACACAAAGTCCCTTCAGCACAGTATAGCCCACAAATGTGAAAGAATGGAAATGGATGTTCGCCGGATGGGCAGTCGCGGATTAGGTGAGTTCCCCAAGGGGAATACTACCTATCTCCGAGGCAAAGTCCGGTCTCCACAGGGCAGCGTGCCGGCTAACGGCCGGGGGGGCGTGCTCAAAGCGCGCTTCACGGATAGTGCCACAGAAAATATACCGCCGGCCGGAAACGGCAGGTAAGGGTGAAATGGTGCGGTAAGA
>JARKQJ010000128.1 GCA_029973955.1 Paludibaculum sp.
ATGGTGATGGCCGCCTGGTAGAGCGCGCTGTTGTACTGCTCGGGGCTCAGCAGCAGGTCATCGGTGTTGCCGGCCGCCGCCCCCGACAGGGCGTTGAGCATGGCGACGATGGCGTCCTCCACGATGG
Source organism: Paludibaculum sp. (assembly GCA_029973955.1). Classification (GTDB taxonomy): domain Bacteria; phylum Acidobacteriota; class Terriglobia; order Bryobacterales; family Bryobacteraceae; genus Paludibaculum. The sequence goes on from JARKQJ010000128.1 coordinate 128, forward strand.
ACGCCTCCTACAGCGCGATCTGCTGGAAGAGCGCGGCCGCCGCGACGATGAGGCCGCCGCCAACGATCTGCCAGACGCCGGTCTGAATCTGCGGCCCGTTGTGGTCTTTGAGCGCGCTGCCGGTGACGATCGCGCCCCACACGAGCCACATGCCGCCGCCGATGATGGCGAACTTCGTGAACAGGGAGAGGATGGTGTTCAGCATGTCCATGGTGATGCTCCTTCGTAGGTGCATTTCGTATTGTACTATACGAGATGTGTGGATGGGGTAGGGGTATGGGAGAATACGACTCATGAGTGATGATCCCCTCGCCGGGCCAGTGGCGGCCGCCCTCGGCCAGCTCAACCCGCGCCGCTTCGAGATTCTGCTGGCGTGCATCCGGCTGGGCGGGGAGTTCACCACCAAGGACCTGCGCGAGGCTCTGCCGGGCTCCGAGCCATCCCTGCCACGTGATCTGAACGCTCTGGAGGACGGTGGCCTGCTGCGCGCCGATCCGCCTCGTGCGATCGCCCGGCAAGGCCGGCCGGTGACGTACACGGTCGCTCCGCAAACCCGCACGGTGTTTGCCCAGATCGCACAGTTGGTTGAGGACGCATACGCTACGCCGCCCGGACCTTCGGGGATTTGAAGGGGCGGAGTCCTCGCACGAGCAGAATCGCCAGATCATTGGGCATGACGCCGATCTCGTCGGGGGTCATCAGCGCACGCTTGACGGTGCGCGGTGCCCGTGTCCACGAGCCGGTGGTGCCGTAGGTGCGGGAGACGTCCCCGGTCGTCACGGTCTCTTCGCCGATGAGCGACGAGAGCCACTTCAGTGTGTCGAGGTCGCGGCCGCCCAGGTACAGGATCGAGTCGCAGTTGGCGACGATCGTC
>JARKQJ010000133.1 GCA_029973955.1 Paludibaculum sp.
CACCCAGCGGGGGGCGCGCCCGTTCTGGCGCGCGCGCCGCCAGGGCTAGCGCGTCTTCTTTTCAGTCGCGGTGAGTGTGCCCAGGTCGATGGTACGCTCCGTGCCGCCGTGCGTCATGGTCAGCTTCGGCACGCCCGGCTCGCCGTGAAGATACGGACCGCCAAAGGCAGGCCACTTTTCGTAGTCCAGCGGCTTGCCGTCGATCATTGCCCGTTGGCCGTACGTGCATTCCATCAGCTTGCCGCGCAGCGTCTGGAAGGTTACCTTCGGCGCAGGCTCCAGCTTCGTTTCCAGCTTCAGGGCGAGGATGGCCTGCTTGAATGCGGCGGCGGTCGGATACTCGTCCATGCTCGCCACCTGCACGATGGTGCCGTTCTTCAGGTGCGGGCTGAAGAGGCGTTTGCCGCCGCCCTCGATCGGCTTCCACTCATAGGGCGCCAGCGGCCGGTAGGCGATGCGCGCCTTGCCGCCGCGTGCGAAGATCCAGCCCGAAGCGTGCTCCTCGATCTCCTCCAGATCCTTCGAGAAGAATCCGTTGATGTGCGGGAACCGCGTGAGGCTCGGGATGTCGTACAGCGCGATCACCGCGTCTTCCGACTGCGCGATCTGCTCGTACGGGCTGCCGCCCAGGAGCTTATCCGGCGAGTCGTAGCTCTTCTTCGAGCGATAGACCTCCTCAGTGCCGAAGTCCGGCCCGAAGGTGAAGTAGGCCTGCAGCTCCAGCCCGCCCGAGTAGGGGTGGATCGAGAACAGCGTGGGGTGCTTGCCGCGCGGATCGTCGAGGCGCCAGGTGACGTCCCAGGAGTGTTGCTGCACGGGCTGCAGCAGGCCGCCCTGGTCTGAGCCGACAGCGTAGTCCTTCGTCATGTACGTGGTCTTGAAGACCTGGCCGTGGAGTTCGTCATGGTAGCGCCAGCGGTTGCGCGTGCGCTTCTTCTCGTAGTGCGTGTACGGCTTGCCGCGGTCCGTGGCGATCTGCTTCAGGACCTCGGGCGGCTCCTGCGCGGAAGCCAGCGCGTAATAGAGCACGTAGCCGGCGTGCGGCTCCGTAGGCTTGCCCTGGCCGAAGAGCAGCCAGCCGAAATCGGAACTGACGCCGAACCACTTCTCCACCACCTGGCGGTCGTCGGTGCGGGCGTGCGAGCCCACGTAGATGCCGTCCAGGCTCTCGGCGGCGAAATCGGCGGTGATCCACTCGATCATTAACTGCGCCTGCTTCTTCATGCGCGGGTCCTCGGCCCACGCCGCGAGGTAGGAGAGCGGCAGCATATAGACGCCGATGTAGTGCGTGCAATCGTATTCGCCCTGGCCCTTGGTGGTGGTGAGCTTCACCCAACTGTCGATCCACTCGCGCGCTTCGCGCAGGTTTTCATCCGACGAACGGCCGTTGAACCATTCGCTGCCGGGCAGGCCCGGATATTTCTGCGCCATCAGGTAGAGCGAGGTATAGTAGAGCAGCCAGTGGTTCTCCGTATCGCCGCGATAGGGCATGTAGGTCTTCCAGGCGTTGCGCAGAGCCGCGCGCGAGGCGGCGGTGAGCTGGCCCTGGTCGGTGTAGGCCACGGCCGTCACGGGGAACATCCAGAACATGTCGCCCGAGGGGTCTTTCAGCAGTTCCTGGAGGCGGCGGTTGGCGGTGGCCGCGTCTTCCTTCAGCCACAGCTTCGCGGCCACGGTGGCGTAGCCGCTGTCGTTCACGGTCTTCGGGCGGGCGTAGAACTCGATCACCTCCCGCACGCGCTTCTGAAAGTCCTGTGCCTGGGCGCCCAGCGCCAGCAGCAATGCAGCCGCAATCAACCTCTTCACTTCGCACCTCCCTGGGGCACGAAGAACATCCGGTAGATGATGCTGCCCTCCAGTCCGTCTTTCCGCCAGGTCTTGCCCGCGTCGTCGGAGACGTAGAGCGCCTCCTCATGGACGGCCGCGTAGAGCCGCCCCGCGTGGTCCGGATCGAATGCCACGCTCCACACGTCGGCCTTGGGCAGGCCGATGTTGCGCGCCGCCCAGGTCTTGCCGCCGTCTTCGGAAACCTGCACGCCAGGGCCCCAGCCGCAGATGGCGATGCGGCCCGGCCTGGTGGCGTCGAAAGAGATGTCGTAGAGGTTGCGCTGCACTCCGACGTTGCCCAGGTTTTCAAAGCTGAGGCCGCCGTTTTCAGAGCTGAACAACCCGCCCAGTTGCGTCACTGCCAGCCATTTGCCGGCATCGTGCGGCGATTGTTCGATGTGCATGATCTGAAATCCGCCGGCGCCGGCAATCTTCCAGTCGCGCCCAGCGTTGTCGGAGACGAACACGCCCTCTTCGGTGCCAACCAGGAGGCGCTGCGGCCTGGTGCGATCGATGCGCACGGCGTTGGCATACTTGCGGTGCAGCCTGCCGCTCAGTTCCATCCAGCTTTCGCCGCCGTCGCGGGAAAGCCGCAGGCCAGCCGTGTGGCCGAACAGCAGGCTGCCGTCGGAGCCGGCGGAGATGTCGCGCAGTTCAGTGACGTCGTGGCTCGTCAGGATCCGCCACTGGCCTTGCCGGTTGATGCGGATGACGCCGTTGCCGGCCGCGACATAGACCGATCCCGGCTCGTTCAGCCGCCACGCCAAACCCATCATGTAAGGGTGCCGGTGGCCTGGGTTCTCCCAAGCGCCGCTGTCGCTCTTCACAAAAAGGCCGCCCGGCAGCATGGCCTTACCCACCACCCAGTCACGAGTGGTGACGCCGACGGCATGCATCCGGTGCTGGCCCCAACAGCAGGCCGCCAGCCCGATCAACAAAAGGAAACGCATGTGCTGAATCTATCAAACCCGCCGGGTGCTACAGGGTGCCGAACTCCTGCACCGCTTCGTAGAGCGCCACCACATTGCGCGTCGGCGTGTTCGCCTGCAGATTGTGGCACGGCGCCACCACGTAGCCCTTGCACTCGGAGAAGATGGCGATGTTCTCTTCCACTTCCTTCTTCACCGCTCCCACGGTGCCAAAAGGCAGAGTGTGCTGATTGTCGACACCGCCATGGAATATGACGCTGGAGCCGAACTTCTGCGCCAGGCTCTCACGCGCCATGCCCTTGGCCCGCCACTGGATTGGATTCAGCACGTCGATTCCGATGTCGATCAGTTCCGGCAGCAGCGGCGCAATGGCGCCGTCGTCGTGGTGGAAGGTGTGCGCGCCATAGGCCCGCGCCAGGTCGATCATGCGCGCGAGCCACGGTTTGATGAAACGGCGGAATGACCGCGGACTCATCAGCAGAGACTCCTGCGTGCCCAGGTCCTCCGCCACGTAGATGAAGTCGATCAGTTCGCCGGCGGTCTCCATGCTCCGCTTCACGATGCCGGCGTGGATCTCGAAGATCCGCTCCATCATCGCGTCGGCGATCGCGGGATTCTCGATCAGATCCTCCAGCGCTTGTTCCATGCCGCGCAGCCGGCTGTAGAGATAGAAGGGTTCGTACGACGCGCCGACAATCGGGTAGTCCGGCCACTTCAGGCATTCCGTGAGGAGATGCTCGTAATCCCACTCCTCAGGCTTCGGCCAAGGGTACGCATCGATCTCTTCCACTGATGTCGCCTGCGCCAGCGGGGGATTCACCGCTTCCTCGTAGACGCCCGCCCCATCAAGGTACTCCACCTGCCGCGTCGGTACGCCCCAGACGCTGAACAACGACGGGATGTGCCAGGTATCTTCTGTCGCGCGCGGGTGCCGCGGGGCCAGAAAGACGCATTTGTCCACCCCAAGCGCCCGCCATACATCCGCGTCGGTCTCGCAGCCCAGGTCGGATCTCAGCCGCGACATCACCTCTTCGGTCGCCCACAGATCGCACGGAACTCGGTCCGGCCGTTCACCTGCCAGAAGGCAGTTCCACCGTTCTTTCGGAGTCACTACCTCTCATTCTACAGTGCCGCGCACGTTACGTTCCGCTAATCTGGACATCCAGCGATGCCTGGCCCAGCGTCACGCGGAACGTGTTGGTGCCGGCCAGCGTTCCCATCTGGACGCTCACGCCATACAGTCCGGGCACGTCCAGGTCGTAATCTGTGACCCGGAGCACCGCGCCGCCGCCCGAAACCGCTGTCACCGTCGGCGTCTGATTCACGATCACCCCGGCGGCGTCGACGATTCGGATGTAGAACGCATCCGCCTGTGCCGTGCCGCGCCGGGCACTCGTGATGGAGTACATCAGGTTGACGTTTGCCGGTTCGCCGGCGACCGCATGCCAGTACGGCACGTGGATCACCTTGCCGGACGTCAAGCCGGTGATCTGGATCGAGCCCTCATAGTGGCCGCTGCTCAGAGACTGGGCCGTCCAGCGCACCGGGATATCCACCGAGGCGCCCGCGGGCAGTTCCACCGCCGGCAGTTCGATCAGAGGCGCCGGCAGGCCATCCGTCGTCCCGTCCGCGTTCGTCCCGGCCGGCTTCACCTGGATCTCGTAGCTCTCCGTGTCGGTGCCTGTATTCCGCAGACGGAAGCTCCTGGCCGCATCCAGGGTTCCGCTCCCCGCGCCAAAGCTCAGGGAGACCGGATAGGCCGTGGCCGTCGACTGAAGCGCCGCCACCATATCCAGCACGCCGGCGCCCGCTTGCTGCAGAGTCGGCGTCAGCCCCTTCCAGGTCTCGGCCACCGGCGCGGCGGTGTTCACCAGCAGAGACCGGTAATCCTCCTCGGTGAGGCCCGGGCGCGCGCTCTTCAACAGGGCCGCCGCGCCGGCGATCATTGGCGTGGAGAAACTCGTGCCGTCCACCAGAATGTAGCCGGAGTCGTCATACATGTCGCCGTAGTAGTCCAACCTCTGCGTGGCCGTGTAGACGTCTCCGCCGGTCGCCAGCACGTCCGGCTTGATGCCAAGGTCCACGTTGGGCCCCACCGCGGAGAACTCCGCCACGCGCTTGCCAGGCTGGTCCACCGCCTGCACCGCGAAGTTCATGGTGGCCGTGGTTGTACCGGCGGCCACCTGATTCCTGATGGCCACCCCATCGCTATTGCTGACCATCTGGGCCGGCAGGGTGGCTGTGCCCACGCTCATCGTAATCGGAGTGGGCGAATCCGCCGCTGCGTACACCAGTGCGCCCACGGCCCCGGCGTGCTGCACATTGAGAATCTTGGTTTCGAAGGTGCATGTCCCACGCAGAATGAGGGCGATCTTCCCGGCAAAAGCGCCGTTGGAGAAACTGTTGCAGGCCAGTCCGTTGCCGTCACGGGCCGAGACATCCGCAACTTCGCCCTGCACCGCTCCGGAAGGCGCCGGACCTGAGCCGATGAAAGCCAGGTAGGTGCCCAGCCCGTCCACCGCCACGTTGGTGCCGAACGTGCGGCTGTTGGTATTTGCGCCGGCGGTGATCGCCGACGGCGAGGTGCCGGGCGAACCGATGGTGTTCATCCCCGGGCCGTTGTTACCGGCGGCGACGACGACGATCACGCCGGCCTTCACGGCCTGCTCGATCGCGTCCACTTCCGGGTCGTCGGCCAGCCGGTAGGCGAAGTCGTCGCCCAGGCTCAGGTTGATCACGTCCATGCCGTCGAGCACTGCGTCTTCAATCGCCGTAATGATCGCCGCGTCGTTGGAAGAGTCGTTGTACCCCGGCGTGCCAAAGACTTTGTAGGCGCCGATCCAGGCGCGCGGAGAGATGCCCTGCATCGTCGCCAGCGGCGCGTCCACCTTGCCGCCCGCGGTGATCATGGCCAGCGCCGTGCCGTGGCCCACGTGGTCCCGCACGGAGTAGTCGGGGTCCCGGTAGCGCAGCAGCGGAACGTAGCTGCGCGCCACGATGATTTTTCCGCTGGTATTGCCCGAGTCGAAAGTGTAGTTCGTGCGTGGAAAACCATCTGGGGCGCTCAGCCCCGAGTTCAGGAACGCCGCATGTGATGGATCGATCCCGCTGTCGATAATGGCGATCTTCATGCCTGCACCGGCGTGGTCCACACCGACCTGCTCCCACGCCTGGGTGACGCGATGCAGTTGCACTGCCCTGTCGAGCACCATATGAAAAGTACGCTCCGGCCGGACCCGCTTCACGCCCGGCTCCTGCGCCAGTTTGGCCGCCTCTTCCGCGCTGATCTCGACGAACATGGCGTTGGCCACGGTGTCCACGCTGCCCAGCACTCTGCCGCTGGCGCTTTCCACCCGCGCGCGCAGCGCCGCCTGCTCGCCGCGGATCCGCTCACGGTGTGCCTGCGCCGCCGTGCTTTGCATGTTCGCCCGCCCTCGGCCTCCGAGGCGCGCCGCTCTCTGTGCCACGGGCTCTGTGTTCAACTCCACAATGTAGCGGTTCGGAATCTCCTCGCCCTGAGCCCACGGCAGAACCGCTGCCCACGCCACCAGCATCCAGCCGCTCCGGCGGATCGCCCCGCAAATGCTTCTTGGATTCATGTTCGAGTCCCTTAACAGATTGTACGATTCGCCCCGAGCCCTTCAGGTTCCCACCCAACTCCGCGAAACAGGGCATTTAACAATTCCTTACAGCCCCATGTTTCCTTCTTTCGATTGGTGTCGTCTATTCTTTCAGGCTCATGAATTCAGACCGACATTACCGGCATGCGCGCCATTCCTGGGTCTTCCTCGCTGCGATGCTGGTGCTTTGCGGCGTACTGGGAGTCCTCCAGTACCGTTGGATCGATGAGTCCAGCCGTGCCGAGAGCATGCGTCTGCGCGGTTCGCTGCAAGGCAGCCTCACGCGCCTGAGCGCCGACTTTAATGCGACGCTCATCAACTCATGTTCTCTATTTCTTCCCAGGGTCTTCCCGCCGGACGCCAGTTCCGTCCCGCCCTCGCCCATGAGTCTCTACCGGCGTTGGCGCGAGTCCACGCAACACGAGGGGCTCTTTTCGGCGATCGGCGTGGTCCGGGTGGAAGGAGACCACCTGACCTTGCACCTGCTGGACCTCCAAACCGGGGATGAGCGCGTTTCCGAATGGCCGGAATCCTGGGGCTCGATGCGGCGCTACCTGGAGGAGCGGCTGACGATTCTCCGCGAGGGCCGGGAAGGGCAGGGAAGGCCCGGCGGGCGTTTCCGCCCACCCAACCTGGACGATGGGTTTCTCCTCGAGTTTCCCGTGCGCGGCCGGCCCGACCCTGATGCCCGCCAGGCGCCGGAGTGGTATGTGTTCGAAGTCAGCGAGAGCTACATCCGCAAGACGCTGCTCCCTGAACTGCTGAATCACCACATCGGGTCAGGACTGGCCGACTATCAGGTGGAAGTCGTCTCCCGGCATCGACCGCAACAGATCCTCTTCCGCTCTCCTGACCAGGACCTGCCCGCCATCGGGGAGGCCTCTGACGCTTCCGTCTTCCTCTTTGACGCCCCCTGGGATCTGGTATTCCGCCGCAACGCCCCTCCGGGCATCCGGGAGGCCCTGCGCAACCGTCCGGCGCCCCCGCCCACGGGCAGGCTGGAGCTCCGCGTACGCCATCGCTCGGGTTCGCTGGACGCGGTTGTCGCAAAGACCCGCACGCGCAACCTCCTGGTGACGGGCGCCATTCTCTTCCTCATGCTCGGTGCCGCCGCGGCACTCGCTTCCTACGCCCGGCGTGCACAGCGCCTGGCGACCCTCCAGATGAACTTCGTCGCCGGCGTCTCCCACGAGCTCCGCACGCCGCTGGCCGTAATTCGGACAGCCGCCTACAATCTGCGCGGCAAGCTGGCCCAAAATCCCGCTCAAGTGGAGAAATACGGCGCTCTCATTCAGAAGGAGTCCGAGCGTCTCACCACGATTGTGGAGGATGTGCTCAAGTTCGCCAGCCAGAATTCGAAACATGCCCGCTTCCAGTTCGAACCGCTCTCGATGGAGTCCCTCATCGACGCCAGCGTGGCGGCGAGCCAGCCGGCGATTGAGGCGGCGCAGGTCACTGTCGATCGCAAGATCCAGCCCGGTCTGCCTCTCGTGCACGGAGATCCCATCGCTCTCCAGCACGCCATCCAGAACCTGATCAACAACGCGCTCAAATATGGCGCTGGTGAGCAGAAATGGATCGGCATCAGCGCCGCCCCCGACGGCGAGCGCTTTGTGGAAGTCCGCGTCTCTGATCGCGGTCCCGGCATCCCCCAGGAAGAGATCGGGTCTCTGTTCGATCCGTTCTTCCGCGGCCAGCGCGCCATGGAGGACCAGATTCACGGCACCGGCCTTGGACTGGCGCTCGTGAAAGGAATCGTAGAAGCCCACTCCGGCTCTGTCGCCGTCTCATCTCAACCCGGCCGGTTGACGGAATTCGCTATCCGCCTTCCCGCCGCCGGCCCAGGCATCTCTCAGGACTTTACTCAATGAGCCATCGCATTCTTTTGGTCGAAGACGAACCCGGCCTTGTTCTTACTCTCACGGACCTGCTTTCCGCCGAAGGCTACCAGGTGGATTCCGCCACCGATGGCGTCTCCGGTTTGGCATTCGCCCTGGCTGAGCCGTTCGATCTCCTCATTCTCGACGTCATGCTCCCCGGCAAGAACGGCTTCGAGGTTCTGCGCGAACTCCGCCAGCAGGGCCGCGACTACGCCGTCCTCATGCTGACCGCCAAGACCCAGGTGGTCGATCGCGTCGTCGGTCTGAAACTCGGCGCTGACGACTATCTCAGCAAGCCCTTTGAGCCGGCCGAACTCCTGGCTCGCGTCGAGGCGCTGCTCCGCCGCACCCGCAAGGACGCGGCTGTCGCCACCATGCAGTTCCGCTTCGCCGATGTCGAGGTGGATTTCGACCGCGGCACCGTCATCAAGAACGGTCAGGCTCTCGCCATGGCGGGCAAGGAACTTCAGCTCCTGCGTTTCCTCATCGAACATCGCGGCAATGTCGTTTCACGCGACACTCTGCTGGAGTCTGTCTGGCAGTACCATTCTGGCGTCAGCTCCCGCACAGTCGATGTCCACATCGCCTGGCTGCGCCAGAAGCTGGAAGACAACCCCCAGTCGCCGCGCCACATTCACACGCTGCGCGGCGTCGGCTACCGTTTCGTGCCTTGAACGGCCGCCCCATCGACCGCGCCCGTGTATGATGGCGCGTATGTGGTCTCGCAGAGCATTTCTCTCCACCCCGGTTGCCGCGGCGCTCGCCCAGCAACCCACATTCGAATCCCGCCGTCCCGCGGCCGGCCAGCGCCGCTTCACCAGTCCGGCCGTCGAGGAGGCGATCTCCTCGGCCAGGCGCACCATCGCGGATCCCGAGATCTCCTGGCTTTTCGAAAACTGCTTCCCCAACACTCTCGACACCACCGTTGAATACACTGAGCCCAACGGCCGCCCCGATACCTTCGTCCTCACCGGCGACATCCACGCCATGTGGCTGCGCGACTCCACCGCCCAGGTCTGGCCCTACCTGCCGCTCGCCCGCCGCGACGAGAAACTCCGCAAACTCCTCCTCGGCGTCGTTAACCGCCAGACCCGCTGCATCCTGATCGACCCCTACGCCAATGCGTTCAACGCCGGCCCCACCGGCAGCGAATGGGCCAAGGACCGCACCCGCATGAAGCCCGAACTCCATGAACGCAAGTGGGAGATCGATTCGCTCTGCTATGCCGTCCGCCTCGCCCACGGCTATTGGAAAGCCACCGGCGATACCCAGGCCTTCGATGCGGACTGGCGCCAGGCCGCCGCTCTCATTGTTCAGACGTTCCGCGAGCAGCAGCGCAAGAGCGGCCCCGGCCCCTACCGCTTCCAGCGCGTCACCGCCGTGCCGACCGATTCGCTCCCCAATGGCGGCTTCGGCAATCCGGCCAAGCCCTGCGGCCTCATTCAATCCGGCTTCCGCCCCTCCGACGACGCCTGCATCTTCCCCTATCTCATCCCTTCGAACTTCTTCGCCGCCGTCAGTCTCGATCAACTCGCCGAGATCCACACCACGGTCACCCAGGATGCCGCCGCTGCCGCCGCCTGCCGCGACCTCGCCGCCGAAGTCCGCGCCGCGCTCTCCCGCCACGCCACCGTCAAACACCCCGTCCACGGCGACATCTACGCCTTCGAAGTCGACGCTTACGGAAGCTGTCTCCTCATGGACGATTGCGGCATCCCCGGGCTCGTCTCCATGCCGTATCTCGGTTGCGTCCCTGCCACCGATCCCACTTACCGCAATACCCGCGCATTCTCCTTCAGCGAGTCCAATCCCTTCTACTACAAAGGCACCGCCGGCGAGGGGCTGGGCAGCCCGCACTCCGGCCTCGACATGATCTGGCCCATGGGCATCATCGCCCGCGCGCTCACCTCAGACTCCGAAGACGAGATCCGCCACTGCCTCGCCACCCTCAAGGCCACGCACGCCGGCACCGGCTTCATGCACGAAGCCTTTCACCGCAACGACGCCGCCAAGTTCACCCGCAAGTGGTTCGCCTGGGCCAACACCCTCTTCGGCGAACTCATCCTCAAAACGCTGGATCGCCACCCGCGCCTGTTGAAAGGCTGATCACGCAACTCGCCCCCACAGGGCTGCCGGCGCCACGTCCCCAGTTGGGAAACTTTGGGCCTGGCAGCGCGTGGGGGCGCTTGTTCTTCGCTAATCCGTCTCTCAGCCGGCCAACTGCCGCAGCACGTACGGCAGGATGCCGCCCGAGCGGAAGTACTCGTGCTCCCGCGGCGTGTCGATGCGGACCTTCGCCTGGAACACCTTCTCGCCGGCTTTCACCGTCGCCACCGGACCCGTGACGTTCTCGATTGAGTACGTCTCAAAGCCAGTCAGCCCCAGCGACTGCCGCGTGTCGCCGTTCATGAACTCCAGCGGCAGCACGCCCATGCCCACCAGGTTCGAGCGGTGGATGCGCTCGTACGATTCGGCGATCACCGCCTTCACGCCCAGCAGCGCGACGCCCTTCGCCGCCCAGTCGCGCGACGAGCCGGAGCCGTACTCCTTGCCCGCGATAATGATCAGCGGCGTGCCCGACTTCTGGTATTCGACGCTCGCATCGAAGATCGAAACCGCTTCGCCGCCCTGCGCCGTGGTGGTCATGCCGCCTTCCACGCCCGGAACCAGTTCGTTCCTCAGCCGGATGTTGGCCAGCGTGCCGCGCACCATCACGTCGTCGTTGCCGCGCCGCGATCCGTAGGAGTTGAAGTCGCGCGGTTGCACGCCGCGCTCCATCAGGAAGCGCGCCGCCGGGCTGGTCTTCGCGATGTTGCCCGCCGGCGAGATGTGGTCGGTCGTGATGGAGTCGCCCAGCATCGCCAGCACGCGCCCGCCTATGATGTCTTCCACCGGCTGGGCCGGATCGCGCATCGACTCGAAGTACGGCGGATGCTTGATGTAGGTGGAAGCCGCGTCCCAGGCGAACGTGTCGCCCTCCGGCGTCTTCACGCCCTGCCACATCGCGTCGCCTTCAAACACCTTGCTGTATTCGGCTTCGAACATCTCCGGCCGCACGCTCTTCTCTACCGTATCCAGCACTTCGGCCGTCGTCGGCCAGACGTCGGCGAGGTAGACCGGCTGGCCGTCCTTGCCCGTGCCCAGCGGCTCCGTGGTCAGGTCGATGTCCACCCGCCCGGCGATCGCATACGCCACCACCAGGGGCGGCGAGGCCAGATAGTTCGCCCGGACCTGCGGGTTCACGCGGCCTTCAAAATTGCGGTTGCCCGAGAGAACGCTGGCCACCACCAGTTTGTGCTCCGCCACTGCTTTGGAAACTTCCTCAGGCAGCGGGCCGGAGTTGCCGATGCACGTCGTGCAACCGTAGCCCACCAGGTGGAAGCGCAGTTGTTCGAGATAGGTCAGCAGTCCGGAGTCTTTCAGGTAATCGGTCACCACCTTCGAACCCGGCGCCAGGGAGGTCTTCACCCACGGCTTTACCGTCAGACCCTTCTCTACGGCCTTCTTGGCCAGCAGACCGGCGCCCAGCATCACCGACGGGTTCGAGGTGTTCGTGCACGACGTGATGGCGGCGATTACCACCGCGCCGTCGCTCACCACCGGCGTCTCGCGCTTCGGTTCGGTCAGCACGCCGGCGAAATTGCCTTTGACCTCGTCCAGCGTCAGCCGGTCCTGCGGCCGCTTCGGCCCGGCCATCGACGGCTTCACCGACGCCAGGTCCAGTTCCAGCGTGTCGGTATAAACCGGCTCCGGCGAGTCCGCCGTCAGGAACATGCCCTGTTCGCTGTAGTAGGCCTCCACCAGTTCGATCTGGTCCTTCGGCCTGTTCGACATCTTCAGGTACGCCAGCGTCTGCCGGTCTACCGGGAACACGCCGATCGTCGCCCCATACTCGGGACCCATGTTGGCGATGGTCGCCCGGTCCGCCAGCGCCAGATCCAGCACGCCCGGCCCGAAGAACTCCACAAACTTGCCCACTACGCCCTTCTTGCGCAGCATCTGCACCACGGTCAGCACCAGGTCGGTCGCCGTCACGCCTTCCCTCAGCTTGCCGTGCAGTTTGAAACCCACCACCTGCGGCAGCAGCATCGAGATCGGCTGGCCCAGCATGCAGGCCTCTGCCTCAATGCCGCCCACGCCCCAGCCCACGACGCCCAGGCCGTTGATCATCGTCGTGTGCGAATCCGTGCCCACCACCGTGTCCGGATAGGCCCAGCCGTCCTTGGAAAACACCACCGGAGCCAGATACTCCAGGTTCACCTGGTGCACGATGCCCGTGCCTGGCGGCACCGCCCGGAAATTGGCAAACGCCTTCTGCGCCCAACGTAGCAGCGAATACCGTTCGCTGTTTCGCTGGTACTCCAGCAGCACGTTCTGACTGAATGCCTGCGGGGTGCCGAACTCGTCCACCTGCACCGAGTGGTCGATTACCAGGTCCACTGGAATCAACGGGTTCGCCTTCTTCGGGTCTTTCCCCATCTTCGAAAGCGCATCGCGCATCGCAGCCAGATCCACTACGCAAGGCACACCGGTGAAATCCTGCAGAATCACCCGCGCCGGCATGAACTGGATCTCTTCCGCCTGCCCGGCAGGGTCCCACTTGGCGACATACTCGATGTCGCTTTTCTTCACCACCACGCCGTCTTCCTGGCGCAGCAGGTTCTCCAGCAACACCTTGATGGAGTAAGGGATCCGCTTTAGGTCGTAGCCCGCCGCTCCGAGCGCGGCCAACCGTTGAATCTGATAGTCGCGCCCCTGCACACGCAGCGTGGCGGCGGATTGGAAGGAGTTCGTATTGCCCATGTTACTGATATGTTCCTCTGCCGTTTGCTCTATTGTACCCGCTCCCGCCAGGGACAGCCCGCGGCGCGGTGTGCGCCGGTTCTTCCCCAAAGGTTCGACCCTGAGGTAACAATTTGCCGCCTCCAACAAAGGTTAGGATTGATCCCGTCCCGAACCTGATGTAGATTCCTTAGACAGCGGGAACTTTGCGCGTGGTGTCGGCCCTTCGGGGCGATTCTCACGCGTGGTTCCTACAAAGAGCCGCCCCGGCTTGCTTCTCCTCCGCAAGCTGAGGCTGCAGCCCGGGGGGGCGAAAGCTTCCCCCGGGCCTCGATTAACCCTTCTTTTTCAACTTCTTAACCATTCGCAGCTCGTTCTTCTCGCCAGGCACGATCCGGTATTGCACATCGTCCATGATCGTCCGGATCAGCCGCAGGCCCAATCCGCCGCTCTTCCTCTGCCGGATCAACTCTTCCACTTCCTGAGGCTTGGTTTGTGACGGATCGAACCCGCGCCCGGTATCGATCACCTCAAATCGAATCGCCTCCTGGTCCACCACCGCCCTCACCGTCACCTCATGCGTGTCTTCCAGTTGATAGGCATGCTCGATTACGTTGGCGCAGGCCTCATCCACCGCCAGCGCCAACTTCGCCGCGTCGTTGTCGTCGAAGCCCACCTGGGCTCCAATTCCCGAAACGAAATCCCGAATCAGCGCCAGGTTGCCGGTGGCCGAAGGGACTTTCAGCGAGAAGGTCTTCTCAAAAGATGGCATGCTCAACCCTCCTTCGGCCCCTCGTCGAACTTGGCCACCGCTTCGGGCACTGTTGCCAGAATGTCGAATAGGGCAGGGAATCCCAGTACCTCGAATACCTGGTAGACCTTCGGCGTGATCGCTGCCAGTTTGATGTCGCCGCCGGCCTCCCTCAACTCCTCGATGAAGCTCATGAACACGCCCAATCCCGCTGACGAGATATAGCTCAGCCGCGCGCAATCCACCGCGATCCGCAGTTGCCCGGCTTCGGCCTCTTCCTGAATCGCGCTCTCAAACTGCGGCGCCGTGTGCGCGTCCAGATAACCCTCCAACTCCAGCACCCGGACGTTGCCAGCCGTTTTCTTTTCGATCTTGAAGTTCGTCGCCACGGTTGATTCAGTTTCCTCCCGTCTATCGTATTGAATCGCGGCCGGCCGCGCCTGCCTTCACCACCAGTACCGTCAGATCGTCGTGCGGGTCGGCCTTCCCCCGGAATTCACGCGCCGCCGCCACAATCTTCTCCTTCAGTTCCGCCGCGCCGCACAGGCCCCACTTCCGCAGCGCCTGCTCCAGTCGCTCCTCCCCAAACTGCTCCCAATCCTCGTTCATGCACTCCACCAGTCCGTCGGAGTAGAACACCAGCGCGTCGCCTGGCTCCAGCCGCACTTCCTGTTCTTCCAGATGCCGCTCGAACGCCCGGCCGGCCGTCAGCCCCAGCCCGATCCCCTTCGGCTTCAGGAACTCGCAGGCCCCGCTCGCGCTCCGCCACACCACCGGCGGATTATGCCCGGCCCGCACGTGCCGCACCACTCCGCGCTCCCCGTCCAGCAGTCCGATCGACATCGTCACGAAGACCCGCTTCTTGCCGGCCGCCGTCAGTGCCCGGTTCAGCCGCAGCGCCATGGTTCGAAGATCCGGTTTGCCATGCTCCGCCGCCGCCAGCATCCCTTTGGTGAGTGTCATGTAGAGCGCCGCTGGAACCCCTTTCCCCGACACGTCCGCCACACACACGCCGAACTGGCCGTCGCCGAACTTCAAGTAATCGAACAGGTCGCCCCCCACCTCCCTCGCCGGCTCGCACATCGCGCTCACTTCAAATCCTGGAATCCGCGGATCCTCGCCCGGCAGCATCCCCGCCTGCGCCCGCCGCGCCACTTGAAACTCAGCCTTCAGCCGTTCCCGTTCCGATCGCGGCGGAGCGGTGGCGTTCTCTTCCATCTGCCCCAGGATCTTTCGCCCGTCCACTGCACGCCCCCACCACGCGGCCGCCAGCGCCGCCAGCGCCACTACTCCGTATCCAGCCAGAATCTCCCAACCGGCCCGCTGCAAAGATGCCGGGGCCAGGTGCGCCAGACGCACCCCCTGGACCAACGCGTAGGTGCCCAGCGGTGAAACCCACAGCCCCAGCACGCCCGCCCACTGGTAGGTCGCCAGCCAGCCGGCCGCCAGCAGCAGGCCCACCGTCAAATTCGCCGGTGATCCCTGCGGAAACGGACCCTTGGCCACGCTCAGCAACAGCGTGCCGGCTGCCAGCAGCACCGCCCAGCGTACCGTGTGACGCCTGATCCGCGCCGCCAGCCATGGCAGCAGGAAGACGGTGCTCGCATACAACTCCCATTGCAGCCCCAACCCGTCCAGCGGCTCCAACTGCGGCAGAGTTTCCGCCAGCAGGTTCGATCCTTCCAGGAATCGCACCTGTGTGCCCGGTCCGATTGCCGCGGCTACCAAATAAGGGATGGCAGCCAGACCCATCCCGGCCATCAACCCGCTCCACACTTCCCTGCCGGCCAGCTTTGTCCACAGGCGGCCCTCGGCCACCAGGCTCGCGCCCACCCAGCGCTTCCACTCCCACCTCGGCGCCGCCGCGTAGCCGGCCGCCAGCACCAGCGCCGCCAGCACCGTCAGCACTGCTGCGATCAAGATCGCCTGCGGCAGCCGCGGATCCACGCCCAAACCCTCTTCGAACGAGCGGATGCGCGCCATGTTCTGCGCTGATCCGCTCAGGATCGCCAGAGCCTGCACCAGCGCTGCCATCCACGCGAATCTCATTCCGAAACGCAGCTGATCCGTTCTTCGCAGCAGACTCGTGAACAGGCTCCACACCGCGAGGCCCACAATCCCCACACTCAGGAGAAAGACCGCCAGCAACCCTCCATCCCTCATCATCCGCCGTCCGGGCTGCGGACCATCCATCATCTCCTGCGGCACGTTGCACTCTACGTTGGAGCGCACCACCTCGCCCTCTTTGAGCACCACCTCCACCCGCGCCACGATGCCGGGCCGCTCCGCATCCACCCACTCCCACGCACTGCGAATCCCTTCCTGCGTCTTCACGCTCTCCGCCGTCCGCCGGTAATTTGGCGCTGTCGCGCCGACCAGCCGTTCCATCTCAGCCTCGGCCTGCCGTGGGCCGCTCTTCTTCCTCCCCAAACGGCTTCGATCCGAAATTCCCAGTTCCTGACCCGTGCTCGAGATCGTGACCAGCACGGCGTCCTGGCGGCCATCAAAGGCCAGTACCTTGAACCGCACCGGTTCGAACGCCTTCAACAGCCGGTCGTCCCCCATCCTGCGCTTCGCCCGCCCCAATGACCCGTCCGTCTGCGTCCTGACGGCGAATCTCCAGCCCTCGATCTGCTCCCCATGCGCGGCCGCCACCTGGATCGCTTTCTCGATCGCCTCCTGCCGCCCCAACTGCGGTTTCCATTCGGAAACCGTCGCGTCCCGCGCCGGCAGCAGCGCCCACACCAGCGCCGCTCCGGCCACGCCCGCCGCCACTGCCGCCCAGCGCTTCAAGCCGCCACCTCCTTGCGCGCCGCCCGGCCCTGCCGCCGAACCACCAGTGCCGTCAGGTCGTCGCTCAAACCTTCATTCGGCCTGCTCCTCAGTACGGTCTCCACCAGCGCGCCCTTCAGGCTCTCCGCGGTCCAGCCTTGTCCAAACCAGGCCGCCTGCTTCAGGAATTCCGCCGGCGTCCCCGCGCCTCGTTCCGCCATCAGGCGCGGCAGGCCATCGGTGTAGATCAACGCCGCTTCGCCCTCCGCCAACTCCACATGGCTGGTTTGCAGCCCTTCGCTGGCCGCCATCTCCTCGTGCCGCACCACGCCATCACTGCCCACGATCAGCACTTCCGGATACCGGCCCGTCCGCACCAGGTCCATTTGGCCCGTCCCGGCGTCCACCAGAAACAGACCTAGACTCGTCCGGCCTCCCTCGTGATCGAGGTTGTCCCCCAACGCCGCCTCCAGCCGTACCACCGCTTCCCGGGTCGGCGTCCCTTCCGACGCCTCCCACATCAGGAATCCCTTCGCCAGCGCAATCGTCAGCGCCGAGGCCAGACCTTCGTTGCCGCCTTCGGCCACGATCATGCCCAGCCGCCCGTCCTCCATCGTGTAGAAATCGTAGAAGTCCCCGCGCACCTCCTGCGCCGGGATGCATGCCGCCGCGATCTCCAGGCCTTCCACCGACGGCGGCCGATCCGGCAACAGCCTCGTCTGCGCCTCCCGGGCCGCACTCAGCTCGGCTTGCAGCGAGAGCCGTTCCGCCAGGTTGCTGGCGTGTTTCGGCCGCACATCCCGCTCCTCCACTCTCCGGGCAAGCCACGCCGCGGCCGCCAGCGGGCCCGCCGTCGCCAGCACCACCACACCCACATCCAGCGCGCGGTCCTGCCAGTAAGGTGCAACCAGCGACAGATCGGCCGCCTTGCGGAGCAGGTTCATCGCCGCCACGGCTACAACCGATGCCAGATAGTCCTGCAGGTAAAACGGTCCCAGCACCGCCAGCGTGATCACCGAGACGTTCGCCCAGTACATCGCCGACTGCGGCTCCACCCGGTCCCCTACGCCTCCCACCAGCATCGAAACCGCAATCAGTGCCAGCGCGATCGCCCACCCCCGGTCTGTATGACGCCTCAGAAACGTGAGCGGCGCCAGCAAGGACAGCACCGTCATCGTCACCGCGCTCAGCGGCGCGTTCGCCAGCAGTTGCAGGATCGGAATCCGCCCGAATGTGAATCCGACGGCATCCATCGTCTCCGGCCCGATCCGCTCTCCCAGCACCGCCTGCGCCAACAGGATCACTCCGAACAACCAGCCCGCCCAAGCCAGACCTGCCAACACCGATACGCCGAAGTTCGCTGACCAGATCCGCCCGGTCAATAGTGCGTCCAGCGACGTTAGCTTTCCCTCCCACCGCTCCCGCACTTCGCCTTCACCGGCTCCGTATGCCACGCCCAGAATCAGCCCGAAGACCACCGACACCACCACCGACAGCAGAATCCGCAGCAGCAGCACCGGTCCGCGTACCGACTGCGCGTTCAACTCCGACAACTGCGCATCCGGGTTCGCCGCCATGAACAGCCCCGACACCACCACGAACATGCACATCAGCACCAGCACTCGTCCATGCGGCGCCTCGCTCTCCATCGTTCTCCGCGCATAGCGGTAGACGCTGTACATCACCAGCAGGCCGATCAGTGCCACGCGGAATGTGCCCAGCAGATCAGACCACGCTGCCGCCTCCGCCACCTCCCGCATCAGAAAGCCTGGTCCGTAAACCGGCTCGATCTCGCGCCCCACCACACGTCCGCCCAGCACGTCGATGCGTGCCGCCAGTTCCAGTTCCGGCGCCTCTCTCGGCTCCAATCGCCAGGTAAATCGACGCCCTCCGGCAGACTCCTGCTCGTCTGTGGTCGAGATCTCCGGCTCGCCCAGCGCCTTCACCGCCATCCCCCCCAGCCATTCCTGCAGCTCCCTCTGCGCCACCCCCCTGGCCGCGGTTTCGTCCGGCTCGGCTGGCCCCGCCTTCTGCCCGGGACCGCCGCTCCTATACTCCGTCACGAATCCGCGCATCCCCATCGTCACTCGCACCCACCGCTGGCCGTCGGGGCTCATCATCAGCACCGTCGCCGTACCTTCCGGCAGGAACCGCCTCGCCCGCAGGTCCCGCCCGATCTCGTGCGACTTCAGATAACGGATCGCCAGCGGCTTCGCTTCAAAACGCAGATGTTCGTTCCAGCCCGCCGTCTCCACTCCCATTCGCGCCGCCACGTCCCGCGCCACCTTCACCGCCTGCGTCCGGTCCAGGTCCACCCGGAAACCGGGGCCGCGCGATGCGTGCTCCTTCATCCAGAACCCCAGCACCGCAATCACCGGCGCGCCCAGCAGCAGCAGCGCCCACGCCCGGCGCTTCCAGGCACTCGTGCCCTCAGGGCAGAACGGCCGCAGAATCGTGTCCAGATCGCTCATCGCTTATTCGCGCTTCAACACCATCACCGTAATATCATCGAATTGCGGCGCGCCCGCTACAAATTCGTCGATCGACTCGAAAATCCTCTCCTCAATCTCCTTGGCCGGCTCCTCGGCGTGCGCCCGCAGCACCGCGACTGTCCGCTCCACTCCGAACTCCTCCTCCTGCAGCGTGCAGGCGTCCGTCACACCGTCGGAATACAGCATCAGCACGTCGCCGTGGCCCAATTCAAAACGCTTCGATTCATACTCGCGCTTTGGGAACAGACCCACCGGTAACCCCGTCGTCCCCAACATCTCCACTTCGCCGTTAGCGCGCAGCACGATCCCGTCCGAATGCCCGCCGTTGACGTACTCGCACGCGCCCGTCGCCGCGTCATAGCGCACCAGGATCGCCGTCGCATACTTGTTGCCCGGCGTCGACGCCCACAGCAGGTCGTTCGTTCGAGCCGCCAGTTCCGGCAACGTCGTGTACGAATAGATTAGAGCTCGCAGCGTCGCCTGCAGGTTCGCCATCAGCAGTGAGGCGTAGATCCCCTTGCCGGCCACGTCGGCCACGCACAGAAACTGCACACCATCCGATCCGATCACATCGTAGTAGTCGCCGCCCACCTGCCGCGCCTGCCTGTTCCGCGCCGCCAGGTCCGCGCCTTCCACCTTCGGCAGGCTCTTCGGGAACAGGTCCTGCTGGATCGACGCCGCCAGGGTCAGCTCCTTCTCCAGTTGCTGCCGGTACAACGTATCCCGGAAATGCCAGGCATTGTCCAACGCCACAGAAGCCTGCGCCACCAGCCCCGAGCAGAACTCCAGGTCCCCTTCCGTATAGGGCAACTTCGTCAGCCGCTCTCCCAGCGCCACCAGTCCGTTGGTCTGCTCGCCCGTCCGGATCGGAAAGAGCACAAACTCGCCCGCCCGTACCGGCGCCGGCGCGTCGCCCAGGGCCGCTTTCCACTCTTCCACCCGCGCCGCCTCCACGCCCTTCAGCCGTTCAATCGCCGGCTGCCCCGCTTTCCACGCCACCAGCCCGTGCCGCCGCACCACCCATCGCCCGCTGATCGTCAACATCAGGAGTTGCGCGATCTCTTCCGGATCGATCGTCGCCGACACGCCTCGCACCAGGTCGATCAGCGCCCGTAACTCCTGGATCTTCTGGTCCAGCGCGCGGTTCGTCGAGATTACCTCGCCGTGTGCCCGAGCGTTCGCGATCGACACCTCCGCCAGCGAGAGCAGCGCATCCAGAAACTCGTTCTCCGCGTCGTCCGCCGCCCAATCCGGCCGCATCGGCCGGCCCGTCGCGATGTAGCCCAACGGCGTCTCCCCTTCGCCCAGCGGCCGCACCAGCCAGAGATTCAACTCCTTCGCTTTCGCGGGGTCGAACCGGTCCCCCGGCTTCACGCCGCTCAACCCGCGCGCGATCGCCACCTGGAACGCATCGCCGTCCCCCAGCGCGATCAGACCCTTCGTCGCCAGCAGCCGCCCCATCACCGTGCGCATCAAGTGCCGGAGCTGATCCTCCAACTCGAGCGACGAGCTGAGCAGCTTCGCCGACTCCAGCAGACTCTCCAGCCTCGAGGCATCCAGCCGCGTGTCCATGCCAGCCAGAATAGAACGTCGCTACCCGCCGGCTCAATCAGCCCGCCAGCACGGCCGCCCTTTCCTCCCCACCTTCGCCACAAACAGGCTGCCCGCTGACGGCTCCTTCTCCAGCGCCGCCGCGCTTAGCCCTCCGCGCGCCGACGTGATGTACAACTCATCCAGACCCTTCCCCCCAAACGCGCAGCTCGACGTCTGGCTCGCCGGCGCCCTCACAACGCCCACCAGTTCTCCCTCCGGCGAATAGCAGCGCACCGCCCAGCCGCCCCACAGCGCCACCCATACGTTTCCAGCCGCGTCCACTGTCATCCCATCGGGATAGCCCGCGCCTTCCTCGATCGTCACAAACGTTCTCCGCCCGCTGATTCGCCCTGTCTCGCCATCAAAGTCGAACAGATCCACGCGGCCCGTCATCGTGTCCACGTAGTACATCCCCCGCCCATCCGGCGTCCAGTCCAGCCCGTTCGAAATCGTCACCCCTTCCACCATCGTCTCCGCGCTGCTCCCGCTCAACCGGTAAAGCGCTCCGGCGCCGGCCCGCATGTCGAACGCCATTGTTCCCGCCCAGAACCGCCCCTGCGCATCCGCCTTCCCGTCGTTCATCCGGATCTCCGCGCATTCGCCCGCATAACCCGCCACCTTCTGCTTCGCGCCCGTCGCTTCATCCACCGTCCAAAACCCGCTCTGCGCCGCCGCCAGAAAACCGCCCGACTTTCGCAGGACCGCCGCTCCCACCGGCTCCCCCAAACTCCACGTCCTCTCGTGGCCCACTCCAGGCCGGTAGGCCCTGATTTGGCCCGCCATGATGTCCACCCAGATCAGCCGTTCCTGTTCGATATCCCACACCGGCCCTTCGCCGAGGTCTGCCCGAACATCCAAAGCCAGTTCCGCTTGCCACTCCTGCATCGTTTGCTCCTCTCTCACGCGTACCGGGCGCTCAGCCCGTTGTCCACCACCACTTCCGCGCCGGTCATCGACGAAGCCTCGTCCGAAGCCAGAAAACAGATCACGTTCGCCACTTCCGAGGGCGCTGCCATCCTTCTCAGCGGATGCACCTCCAGCACCGCTTGCTCCGCCTTCTCCGGCTCTTCCAACCTACTCAGCCAGTTCTCCACCGCCTGCGTCCGCGTATAGCCCGGCAGCACCGCGTTCACCCGCACGCCCCGCGGGCCATAGTCCACCGCCAGGCTCCGCGTCAGCCCCAGCAGGCCCGCCTTCGCTGCCGCGTACGGAAACATCCCAGTCGTCGTCATCCGTGCATGCAGTGAACTCACCACCACAATCGACCCGCCCCCCTGCGCCACCATCGCCGGCAGTACATACTTCGAGCACAACCACGCCGCCTTCAGATTCAGGCCCATCGACCTCTCCCACTCCTCCGAAGTCAGTTCCGCCGCCAGGTGATACGCGTTCCGGCCGGCGTTATTCACCAGCACGTCCACGCGCCCCTCCGCCGCCAGCACCGCTTCCATCGCCGCCTTCACATCAGCCTCGCTCGCTACATCCGCCTTCACAAACCGGGTGCCGGTCCGCGCAGCCGTCCCCGCGCCCACCGCCTCATCCACATCCAGAAACCAGACCCGCGCCCCTTCCGCCTGAAACTTCTCCACCACCGCACATCCAATGCCCTGCGCCCCACCCGTCACCACTGCAACCTTGCCCTCGAGTCTGCCCAAAGCCTCTGCCTCCTGACTTGCCATCCTACTATTTCCGGCCCCTGCTATCATTGCTCCGGAGTAGTTCCCATGCGCGGTCTTGCAGTTCTCCTCTCCCTCGCTTCCCTCGCCCTGGCCGCTCCGCCCGCGGAAACCCTTACTCGCGGCCTCGTCGCCGTCCGCTCCTCCGATACGGAAGTCTTTCTCTCCTGGCGGCTCTTCGCCACGGATCCCTCCACTATCTCCTTCAACGTCTACCGCCTCTCTCCCCCCGCGCCTGCCGTGCTGCTCACCCCCAAGCCGCTCAGCAGTCCCACGCACTTCACCGACACTTCCGCCGATCTCACGCAGGACAACTACTACATCGTCCACGCCGTTCTCAACGGCGCCGAGACTCCGGAAAACCCCTTCGTCTATCTGCCCGCCAACGCCCCCGTCCGGCAGTACCTCTCCATTCCTCTGGTTCCGCCCGATCCTGGCGCCACGCCCGACGGCGTCGCCTACACCTACTCCGCCAACGACGCCTCCGCCGCCGACCTCGACGGCGACGGCGACTACGAAATCATCCTCAAGTGGGACCCCTCCAACTCCAAGGACAACTCCCTCTCCGGCTACACCGGCAACGTCTACCTCGACGCCTACAATCTTGACGGAACCCGCCTCTGGCGCCTCTCACTCGGCCACAACATCCGCGCCGGCGCTCACTACACCCAGTTCATCGCCTACGACCTCGACGGCGACGGCCGTGCCGAAGTCGCCTGCAAAACCGCCCCCGGCACTCTCGATGGCAACGGCAGGCTCGTCGGCTCTGCCCTCATGCACATCAACCCCGAGGCCGACTACCGCAACTCCGCCGGCTACGTCCTCACCGGACCCGAGTTCTTCACCATCTTCGACGGCCTCTCCGGCGCCGAACTCGTCTCCGCCTTCTACGACCCGCCCCGCAATAACGACCCCAGCTCCGCCAACGTCTCCGCCTGGGGCGATAACTACGGCAACCGCGTCGATCGCTTTCTCGCCGCCGCTGCTTACCTCGACGGCCAGCGGCCCTCTCTCGTCCTCGCCCGCGGCTACTACACCCGCGCCTACCTCGCCGCCTGGAACTGGCGCGACGGCCAGCTCACCCGGGTCTGGACCTTCGATACCGACGACGGCAACCCCGCCAACCTCGCCTACAAAGGCATGGGCAACCACAACCTCTCCATCGCCGACGTCGACGGCGACGGCTGCGACGAGATCATCTACGGCGCCGCCGCCATCGACCACGACGGCCACGGCCTCTACTCCACCGGCCGCGGCCATGGCGATGCCCTCCATGTCGCCGATATGGACCCCTCCCGCCCCGGCCTGGAAGCCTTCCAGCCCCACGAAACCCAGTCCCTTTACAAGTTCAGCGCCCTCGATTACAAGGATGCCCGCACCGGCGAGGCCATCTGCGGCGTGGAAGCCACCGGCGACATCGGCCGCGGCGTCGCCGCTGACATCGATCCGCGCTACCCCGGCTTCGAGTTCTGGGGCGCAGGCTCCACCGGCGGCCTCTACAACGTTCAACTCTGCGATCCCGATCCCGAAAAGGGCCCCCGCGCCCGCCAGGTCTCCAAATCCAAGCCCAAGCAGATGAACTTCCTCCTCTACTGGGACGGCGACCTGCTGCGCGAACTCCTCGACGGCGCCACAGTCTCCAAGTGGGACTGGGAAAAGGAAACCACCACCACCCTCTTCTCCCCCGAAGGCGTCACCTCCAACAACGGCACCAAGGCCACTCCCTCTCTCTCCGCCGACCTCTTCGGCGATTGGCGCGAAGAGTTCATCCTCCCCACCACGGACTCCACCGAACTCCGCATCTATACCACCACCATCCCCACCACCTACCGCATGCCCACTCTGATGCACGATCGCCAGTACCGCCTCGCCATCGCCTGGCAGAACGTCGCCTACAATCAGCCGCCCCACCCCTCCGTCTGGCCCATCGCCTTCGCCCAGCCGCCGCGCTAACCGCTACTTCTTCTGCTGCTGCTTCGCCGTCCAGTCCACTGGACCGTGCACCACTCGCCGGTACATCTCCTCAAAGGTGAACTTGTTTCCCTTCAAAAAGAAGTCGTACGTCCAATCCCACCCCGGCCCCTCCTTCCATCCCACCATCGTCTCGCTCAGCCTCGTCCGCTTCTCCCCCGCCGCCTCCATTGTCAGCACCGCAAACAGAGTGCCCGCTTCGCGTGCCTCCTTTGGGAAGACGTCCGTCAGCCCGATCTTCAGCGTGAGCATCTGCAGCGGCACGTACGCCAGCACCGTGTTGTAGATGGTGCCTGGGTCGCCCACCTTGGCCCCCAGCCTGTAGTTCGAATGGAACTTCCCGCCCGTCTTCAGCTCCATCTCCACGTTCGGCGACATCCAGCTCTTCCAGCCCTCCGCCGACGACACCAGTTCCCAGCACTCCCTCACTGTCGCCGGCACCACAATCTCCAGCCGCTGCACCCGCTCCCCGTTCGGTGCCACGAACGAAGTGTCTTTCACTTCCTGCCCCTGCGCCATCCCGGCCAGCAGGCACACATAGAGAATCGCGCTTGGCCTCATCCCTCTCTCCTACACCCGGTAGTGGTCCGCCCGCCATGCCTTCACGGCACGCTTGATGGCGTCCGGCTCCATGCTTTCCTCCGCCGCTTTCCGCGCCAGTTCCACAAACTCGCCGTCTGCCGCGAACCGCAGCGCGACAATCTGCTTCGGCCCCAGCCGCGAATCCAATAGCTTCCCAGTCAGCACGTAGTGCCGCAGATTCTCCTCCGCCCGAATCGCCCGGTCCTGCACCTTCAGCGCATAGATCCGGCAGATGAACATCAGCAGCAGGACTGCCATTGTCAACACAAATAGCAGCGCTGCGCTGTACAGCCGCGAGTGGTCGCCCAACGACTTCCACAAATTCACGCCCGCCCCAATCCACGTCAGTAGCAGCGTCAGAAACAGCACCCCGTGGAACGCTGGATCAATCCGGGCATGATGTTCGTAATTCTGTGTTTTCACGGAAATCCCTCCTGCTCCAATACGCCTGGTCTCTACCCCAGGCTTATCTGACCGATTGTACCCGCTCGGCCGCCGGCCCGCTTCGAACCGGCCGGTTTAAGCTGGAACTAATGACCTTCGACCCGGCCGATTGGAGCGCCTTCGCCGTCCAGGGCCACGCCATGCTCGACGACATCCTCGGTCACCTTGCCGCCCTACCCTCGCGCCCCGCCTGGCAACCCGTCCCGGACGAGGTCCGGCACGCTCTCAACGAACCCCTCCCGCGTGAGCCTCAGGGGCTCGCTGCCGCTCACGCCGACTTCCAGCGGCTCATCCTCCCCTACACCAACGGCAACATCCATCCCCGCTTCTGGGCCTGGGTCCAGGGTGCCGGCGATCCCCACGCCATGCTCGCCGCCATGCTCGCCGCCGGCCTCAACCCCATGCTCGCCGGCTTCCACCAGAGCCCCGCCCTCGTTGAATCCCAGGTCCTCCAATGGCTGGCCCAACTCATGGGCTTCCCCGATTACTCCAGCGGCCTGCTCTGCTCCTCCGGCACCGCCGCCAATCTCATCGGACTCGCCGTTGCCCGCCATGCCAAGGCTGGTTACGACCTGCGCGAAGAAGGGCTCTCCCGCCGTCCCCCATTCGTCGTCTACTGCTCCGCCGAAGCCCACGGCTGGGCCCGCAAGGCCGTGGAGTTCCTCGGCATCGGCCACCGCCACCTTCGCCACATCCCCGTGGACGATCAGTTCCGTCTCCAGCCCGATCTCCTCAGCAGAGCCATTCTCCAGGACCGCGCCGAGGGCCACCATCCCATCGCGGTCATCGCTACAGCCGGCACCGTCAACACCGGCGCCATCGATCCCCTCTCCGCTATCGCCGATCTCTGCGCCGAAGAGCGCCTCTGGCTCCACGTCGACGGCGCCTTCGGTGCCCTCGCCCGCTGGTCGCCCGGCCTCGCTCCCCTCGTCGCCGGCCTCGAACGCGCAGACTCCCTCGCCTTCGATCTCCACAAATGGGGTTCTCTCCCCTTCTCCTGTGCCTGCCTCCTCACTCGCCATCCCGAAATCCACCGCTCCGCCTTCTCCCTCACGCCGCCCTACATGACCCCCACTCACCGCGGCATCCTCGCCGGCGGCGTCCCTTTTGCCGACCTCGGCATCGACCTCACCCGCCCCTTCACCGCCCTCCAGGCCTGGCTCTGCTTCAAAACCCACGGCCTCGCCGCCTACGCCGCCGCCATCGAACAAAACGTCCGCCAGGTCCGCCGCTTCGAAGCCCTCCTCCGCCACACTCCCGGCTTCGAAATCATGGCCCCCGCCCCCCTGAACGTCCTCTGCTTCCGCTACGCTCCGCCGCCTCATCCCGACCTCGACGCCCTCAACCACGAACTCCTCCTCCGCCTCCAGGAATCCGGGCGCGCCGTTCTCTCCTCCACGCTCATCCACGGCCGCTTCGCCCTCCGCCTGGCGCACGTCAACCATCGCAGTACCGACTCGGACTTTGACGAACTACTCCAAGCCCTGCAGGATATTTCAAAGGAACTTTCATGAGATACTTCATCTTCCTGGCGCTCCTTGCCGCCACCGCCGCCGCCCAATCCGCACCCACTCTCCGCCTCGCTTACACCCATTCCGGCACGGCCTCTGAGGAGCAGTTCGCGCTCGACTCGCTCACCCAGGAGGGCCCTTGGCCCGGCAATCCTGCCCGCCCCGTCGATGACTCCAACCTCGGCAAATACTTCTTCGAAGTCCGCGATGCCCAGACCAATCGCATCCTCTACTCCCGCGGCTTCTGCTCCATCTTCGGCGAGTGGGAAACCACCGGCGAGGCCCAGTCCCGCCGCCGCGCCTTCCGCGAATCTCTCCGTTTCCCCATGCCCGCCGCTCCCGTTCAGGTTTCCATCAAGAAGCGCGACCGCCAGAACCTCTTCCGCGAACTCTGGACCCTCCGCGTCGACCCCAAAGACCCCACCATCGACCGCTCCGCCCTCCCCGCCCACCACGTCTGGCCCGTCCTCCAGAGCGGCCCCTCCGCCACCAAGGTCGATCTCCTCCTGATCGGCGACGGCTACACCGCCGCGGAAATGGAAAAGTGGCACGCCGACGCCCGCCGCCTTGCCGAGACCCTCTTCGCCGTCGAACCCTTCAAATCCCATCGCTCCGACTTCAATATCTGGGCCCTCGACCTCCCCGCCGCCGAATCCGGCATCTCCCGGCCCTCTGAAAACGTCTGGCGCCGCTCCCCCCTCCGCGCCTCCTACGATGCCTTCGGCAGCGAACGCTACGTCCTCACCCTCGACGATCCGCTCCTCCGCGAAGCCGCCGCCGCCGCACCCTACGACTTCATCGAGATCGTCGCCAACGGCCGCAAATACGGCGGCGGCGGCATCCACAACCTCTACGCCACCGTCTCCAGCGACAACATGTGGACCCCCTACGTCTTCGTCCACGAGTTCGGCCACCACTTCGCCGGCCTCGCCGACGAATACTACACCTCCGATGTCGCCTACACCTCTTCTCCGGAACGCCTCGAGCCCTGGGAGCCCAACGTCACCGCGGACCCCAAATCCCCCAAATGGAAAGACCTCATCCCGCCCGGCACCGCTCTCCCCACCCTCTGGCCGAAAGACGAATTCGAGGCTATGCAGAAAGCCACCCAGGAGCGCCGCCGCCAGATCCGCTCGCAGAACCTCCCCGAGAAGGAGATGGAGGCCCTCTTCCGCTCCGAACAGGACAAGGTGATCGAACTGCTCTCCAAAGCCCCCGGCGTCGGTGCCTTCGAAGGCGCCAACTACGAGTCCAAAGGCTTCTACCGCGCCCAGGCCGATTGCATCATGTTCACCCGCAGCCAGGCCTTCTGCGCCGCCTGCCGCCGCGCCATCGAGAGGGTCATCGCCCTCTACACCGCGGCTCAGTGATTCAGCCCTTCCGCGGCTTCAGACCCAGCCCCGGCCGGTCGCTCAAAATCAACTTCCCGCGCTCCACCGCAACCCCCTCATACGGGTCGTTCGAAATCAGCAGCATTCCGTCCAGGTCGCAGTAATCCACCATCGGCGTCAACTGCGCCGCTCCCGTAATCGCCACCGAAGACGACACCATGCACCCCAGCATCACCCTCAGCCCCAGCGCCCGGGCCATCTGAATCATCCGCCAACCTTCCAGCAAGCCCCCGCACTTGTCGATCTTCACATTCACCCCATCAAAGTGCGGGGCCAGCCGCGGAATGTCCGTCGGATGCAAGCAGGCCTCATCGGCAATGATCGGAATGTGCACCCGCTTCCGGATCCAGTTCATGTCTTCGAGATTCGCCGCCGGCAGCGGCTGCTCGATAAACTCCACCCCCTGCTTCTCCAGCCAGTTGATCTTCTCCACTGCCTGCTCTTTGCTCTTGAACCCCTCGTTGGCGTCGGCCCGCAGCGGCTTCTTCGTCTCCGCCCGCACCGCCCCAATCACTTCCTCATCGTTGTCCAGCCCCACCTTCACCTTCAGCACCGGGAAGGCCTCCGCCTCCCGCACCTTCTGCCGCACCACCTCCGCCTTGTCGATCCCGATCGAAAACGTCGTTACCGGCGTGTCCGCCTTGTCCACTCCGAACAGCCGCCACACCGGCGCCTGCATCTTCTGGCCCACCCAATCCAGCAGCGCGATGTCCACCGCCGCCTTCCCGGCCCAGTTGCCTTCGATCTTCTGGAAAACCCCCGCCATCACCTTCTGAAACGCCCGCGGGTCCTGCTGTTCCAGCCACGGCACAATCGCCTTTACCGCCGCATCGCAGGTCTCCGCTGATTCCTTGTAGCGGATGATCGGCGCACCCTCGCCCACGCCCGTCAGCCCGTCCTTGCTGATCTCCACATAGAAGGTGTCCCGGTACTGGCTCGACGACATCACCGTCGTCCACGTGTGCTTCAGATTCAGCCGCCGCGTCCGTGTCGCCACCTTCATGCCGGTGGTCGGGCCCGCCAGCACCTCCGCCTCCAACCCCATCAACAGCGGCGCCGCCGCGCCCGCACGGAACCACTCTCTGCGCTTCATCTCTTCCATCTCCTTGCCGCCACAAACAGCTTCGTCCACGGCTGGTCGTCCAGCTTGCTCACCTGCAGCACCGGGTGCGTGTTCGTCGTCGAGTGGATGAACTCTCCGCCGCCCAGATAAAACCCCGTGTGCGTGATCTTCTTTACTGACGACCCGAAATACAGCAGGTCGCCTGCTTTCAGCTCGCCCCGCTCCACCTTCTGCATCTGCTCCCAATCCGCCTGTGGTTGTGCGTCCCGAGGCATCAGCACGCCGCCGCGCCGCACCAGCATCTGCGTGAATCCCGAACAGTCGTACCCGAACGAGCTCGTCCCGCCCCACGTATACGGCAGTCCCAGAAACCTCTTCGACAGCACTGCCAGTTCCTCAATCCCCAGCGTCTTCGAATCGAGACTCACATCGCCCCGTTGGATCCAGCCCCGCTTGCCGTCCGCCAGCTTCACCTCGATCCACCGTCCGTTGTCCCCCGGCGGCTCACTCACCACCTCCAGCCGCGTCTCATAGGGCAGCGTCAGCACAGGAGCGTGCTTCGTCACCGAAGCCTCCCGGTACACGTGCGCCCGCAGGCTCTCCACCATCGCCACTTTTCCCCCCTCCGCATAGCTCTCCCCTGCTGCCGCTTTCCTCAACCCAGTCGCTGGAACCCAGCCCTTGTAGTCGTCCCCGGGGGTCCGGATCTGCACCCAGCCGCCCTCTTCCTGCTCCCACTGCACCACCGACCCATACCGCGCCTGCGACACCACATCCGCATCCGCCGTAGGCTTCGACATCATGTCCAGCACCGGCGCCACCACCACACCCCGCGTCTGGGCTATCGCGCTTGCCATCAGCAGCACCGCCGTCATCGTCATTCGGACCATGTTGTCAGTATAGAGCCCCATCTGATCGAGCCCCACCTGCCCCCGCCGAATGTTGTAACCTGCCCCTTGTGATCCACCTCTCCCGGACCCGCCTCTGGGTCCTCGCTCTCTTCTTCTCCCTCCTCCTTGCCGGCCTCTCCTTCTACTTCCTCCGCTCTCCCTCCACCGCCCAACTCCTTTCCACTCTCCCGCCTGCCGACCGCCCCACACTCTACGCCGACCTCTCCCTCCTCCGCCGCGCCGGCATCCTGCAGAGAATTGCCGGCCAGGCCGGAGCCGAAGAACCCGATTACCTCAAGTTCGTCGCCGCCACCTCCTTCGACTACCGCAACGATCTCGACCGCCTCCTCCTCCAGTTCACCCCGGCCCAGACCAACGTGATCGCCGCCGGACGCTTCCACGTCGATCGCCTCCGCTCCTACTCCCTCTCCTCCGGCGGCCGTTGCACCTCCGGCCTCTGCTCCCTCCCGGGCTCCGTTCCCGAACGCCAGATCTCCTGGCAGCCCCTCGCCCGAAACCTGATCGGCCTCTCCAGCGGCCCCGATCCCCTCGCCGCCACAGCCTTCTCTTCGCACAACAGCCATCCGCTTTTCCCCGTCCCCGCCGCCGCTCTCTGGCTCTACCTGCCCGCCTCGGAACTTCACCCCCGCGAGGGCCTCCCGCCCGGCGCCAGCGCCTTCCTCTCCGCCCTCGAAGGCGCCCGCTACGCTCTCCTCTCCGTGGCTGCCGCGCCCCAGGGCGATGGTTTTTCCGTTCAGCTCGAAGCCCCTCTGGCCGACGCGCAGCAGGCCAGTCAAGTCGCCGCAAAACTTGGAGATGCCACGCAGATGCTCAAGCGTTTGTTGAATCGGGAAGGGCGCCAGCCCGACCCCGCCGATCTGAGCGGGATCCTCGCCGCCGGCAACTTCTGGGCGGACTCCGCTACCGTCCGCGGCCGCTGGCCCATCCCTCCCGCCTTCCTCGACAAGCTCGGCCGTTAGCTACACGCCCAGCAGCGGCCGCAGCAGCTTTTCCAGCCGTTCTTCATCCACCAGCGCATCGAACTTCTCCACCTGCCGGCCTTCCCGGTCCAGCACCAGCAGCGCCGGTCGTTCCCGCGGCAGGAGCGCCGCCTGGTTGGAATCCACCGCCCCATGCAGAATCGCCAATCCCGGCATCGAGAACTCTTCCCCGGCGGCATACAGCCCGATGCACACCAGCCCCGCGCTGCCATACTTGCCCGCCAGCCGGTTCAGAATCGAGAGCTGCTCGTCGCACTGCAGGCACCCGCTCGTCCAGAATCCGATCACCACCACCCGGCCCCGGAATCCGGAGAGCGACCGTGGCGCTGGCTCGTCCTGCGCCATGAACGACGCTTCTACCACCGGTCCAGGTTCACGCTGGCTCCCACACCCCACCCCCATTCCACAACTCGTCAAGAGCCCCAGAAACGCTCTTCGATGCCAACTCACTGCCACGCCAGACACTGAAATCCAATCTCCTACTGCAAGCGGGCCTTGAGCCGCTCCTGATCCACCAGTTCGTCAAACACCGCCAACACCTTCCGCCGGAAGTGATACACCCGCTTGACGTTCTCCCGGAACTCCCCGTCATAGTGCGGGTGCGCCAGCCACTTCTCGAACGTCTCTTTCGGAATCGCAATGTCCCGCCGCAGCTCTTCCGGAGAGTGCCCGCGCAGGAATAGCCCATAGAACATCGCCGCTTCCCGTTGGATCGTGATGGGGTCGTAGTCCTCGGGTATTGCACTGGCTACCGGTGGCTGGATCGAAGTGTGCCCCACTTTTCCCTCTATGAACCCCGAGTATAAATGGCTCCCCGCACTTTCGGCAACCAGCCGTTTCCCTCAGCCGGTGCCATAATCGGGGCAGGTGATCCCAGCCGCCCTCCTTCTCTTGCTCGCTCAGAACTTCGACCTGCGCGGCACCCTCGTGCCTGCCACCCAGGCTTCCGTCTCCCTCCACGGCTCCACCTCCCCCTTCTCAGCCTCCACTCTTGCCGGTCCCGACGGCCGCTTCCGGTTCAAAAAGCTCGATCCCGGCACCTACACTCTCATCGTGTTCGTCCCCGGCCGCGGCGAGGTCCGCAAGACGATCGACGTCACCCCTGCCGTCGGCGAC
The DNA here is from genome assembly GCA_029973955.1 of Paludibaculum sp. Classification (GTDB taxonomy): domain Bacteria; phylum Acidobacteriota; class Terriglobia; order Bryobacterales; family Bryobacteraceae; genus Paludibaculum. The sequence goes on from JARKQJ010000133.1 coordinate 32,292, forward strand.
GCCAAGCGCCGCATCGAGATCGCCGTCAAGCTCGACGACGCCAAATTCGCGCCGGACCGCTCTTCCGTCGTCTCCATGCGCGAACTCGCCATCCCGGATTCCGCCCGCGCCGAGTTCCGCCGCGCTCTGGACGACCTCGGCGCCCGCGACATCGACGCCGCCGTCGGCCACCTCCACCGCGCAGTCGAAATCGCCCCCCAGTTCGCCGCCGCCTGGAACCACCTCGGCACCATCGCCTACCAGACCCGCCGCTACACCGATGCCGAGAACTACTTCCGCCGCTCGCTCCAAGCCGATCCCGCTGCCTACGAACCCCTCGTCAACCTCGGCGGCGTCCTCGTCACCCTCGGCCGCTTCGAAGAGGCCTGGAACTACAACCTCCACGCCACCCTCCAAAAACCCACCGACGCCCTCGCCCACTCCCAGATGGGCATGACCTACGTCGGCCTCAATCGCCCCGACCTCGCCGAAAAGTACCTCGTCGAAGCCGTCCGCCTCGACCCCGCTCATTTCTCCCACCCCCAACTCCTCCTCGCTCAGATCTACGCCGCCCGCGGCCAGGCCGCCAAAGCCGCCGACACCCTCGAAGACTTCCTCCGCCACCACCCCGGCTACCCTGACGAATCCCGCCTCCGCGCCGCCATCTCCAAACTAAGAGGCAGCCCCAAAACCTAGCCCCCCCGCGCACGCTAAACTGAAGGTCTCCAGCCATGCCTGCTTACCGCTCACTCACCTCCACTTCCGGACGTAATATGGCCGGCGCCCGCGCCCTCTGGCGCGCCACCGGCGTCAAGGAAGGCGACTTCGGCAAACCCATCATCGCTGTCGCCAATTCGTTCACTCAATTCGTCCCTGGCCACGTCCACCTCAAAGATCTCGGCCAGCTCGTCTGCCGCGAAATCGAGGCCGCCGGCGGCATCGCCAAGGAGTTCAACACCATCGCCGTCGACGACGGCATCGCCATGGGCCACGCCGGCATGCTCTACTCGCTCCCCTCCCGCGAGTTGATCGCCGACGCCGTCGAGTACATGGTCAACGCCCACACCGCCGACGCCCTGGTCTGCATCTCCAACTGCGACAAGATCACCCCCGGCATGCTCATGGCCGCCCTCCGCCTCAACGTCCCCGCCGTCTTCGTCTCCGGCGGACCCATGGAGGCCGGCAAGGTCAATTGGAACGGCGCCGAACGCAAAGTCGATCTGATCGACGCCATGATTGAATCCGCCGACAAAAAGAACTCCGATCTCGCCGTCATGGAGATGGAGCGCTCCGCCTGCCCCACCTGCGGCTCCTGCTCCGGCATGTTCACCGCCAATTCGATGAACTGCCTCACCGAAGCCCTCGGCCTCTCGCTCCCCGGCAACGGTTCCCTGCTCGCCACCCACGCCCGCCGCAAGGAACTCTTCCTCGAAGCCGGCCGTCTCATCGTTCGCCTCGCCCGCCGCTATTACGAACAGGACGACGCTTCCGTCCTCCCCCGCTCCATCGCCACTCTTGAAGCGTTTGAAAACGCCATGACTCTCGACATCGCCATGGGTGGCTCTACCAACACCGTCCTCCACCTCCTCGCCGCCGCCCAGGAAGCGGGTGTCAACTTCACAATGGCCGACATCGACCGCCTTTCCAGACGTGTTCCGTGCCTCTGCAAAGTGGCCCCGGCCACACAGAAGTACCACATGGAAGACGTTCACCGCGCCGGTGGCGTGATGCGAATCCTAGGAGAACTGGAGCGCGCCGGCCACATCCACGCAAACGCCAGGACTACTCATTCTCCTACCATGGGTGAGGCTCTCAACACTTGGGACGTCCGCCGGACCGCCAACCCGGAAGCCGCCGAAAGATACAAGGCCGCCCCCGGCGGCGTCCCTACCACCGAAGCCTTCTCCCAGAACCGCCACTACGACGCCCTCGACCTCGACGCCACCAACGGCTGCGTCCGTGAAGCCGCCCACGCCTACTCCAAAGACGGCGGCCTCGCCGTCCTCTTCGGCAACATCGCCGAGCGCGGCTGCATCGTGAAAACCGCCGGCGTCGACGACTCCATCCTCAAGTTCACCGGCCGCGCCCGCGTCTGCGAAAGCCAGGAGGAAGCCGTCGAAAAGATCCTCGCCGGCCACATCGTCGCCGGCGACGTCGTCGTCGTCCGCTATGAAGGCCCCAAGGGCGGCCCCGGCATGCAGGAGATGCTCTACCCCACCTCCTACATCAAGTCCATGGGCCTCGGCAAAGAGTGCGCCCTGCTCACCGATGGCCGCTTCTCCGGCGGAACATCGGGCCTCTCTATCGGCCATGTCTCTCCGGAAGCCGCCGCCGGCGGCGCCATCGCCCTCGTCGAAGAGGGCGACACCATCGAGATCGACATCCCCAACCGCACCATCCGCCTCGCGGTAACAGACGAAACCCTCGCCGCCCGCCGCAAAACCATGGAAGCCCGCGGACCCAACGCCTGGAAGCCCGCCACGCGCCAGCGCACCGTCTCTGCCGCCCTCCAGGCCTACGCCGCTCTCACCACCAGCGCCGACACCGGCGCCGTCCGCGACGTCACCCAGTTGCATGCGAATCGCGTGGGCTGATCGCGCAATCGCGGCCAGGTACGACGACCATCCGTTGGACTTTGAGGCCGCCTTCACTACCAGATTCACGTTTGCACGATTGGCTCTGCCGAAGTCCACCAGGCGGCAGGCCGTATAATGTTGAGGTGTCTGGCGACAACCCGTTGACCGACCCCAAGGAGAAGCGGCAGGCACTCGAGGCGGCCCTTAAAAGCCGTGCCCTCGCACGTTCCGAACAGTTGCAGGCGTTCCTGCGCTACGTTTGTGAACTGGAGTTGGCTGGCCGCGGGGACGAAATCACCGAGTACGCCATTGCCACCGAGGCATTGAATCGTCGGACCGATTACGCTCCCGGCGAAGACTCCAGCGTTCGCAGCCGCGCCCACGCCCTGCGCCGCAAACTTCAGGAGTACTACGACACCGAGTCACCGGAATCCGTTTGGCGGATTGAGCTCCCCAAGGGTTCCTACCGGCCGCTCTTTGTGAGGTCTTCCGAACTCCAGACTCCCAAGCCCGTGGTCGCTCCAGTTGCGGTCAGCAGTCCCTCTCCGCGGTTCTCTCACCCTTTTCTCCTTGGGTTTTCTCTGGCTGCTGCCATCGCCGTTGCCGTCTTCTCAGTGTATTTCTCCGGCTTGAGCCGTAGCGCCATTGACCCGATCGTCCAGGAGGCCTGGGGGCCGGCGCTCTCCCCCTCTTCCGAGGTGCTTGTCGCGGTTGCCTGCCCGCCCATGAACCGCCTCGTTTCCTCATATCCCGGACTGCTCCCCAAAATGACTGGAGTCGTCCAAACTCCGCAAGAGATCTCCACCTGGTTCGGCTCCCTCAACCTCGAAAACCGGGGAGGACCGTTGTATATGTTCCCGGTCCGGGGCTACACCCAGTTCAGCGACACTTTGGCTGCTGGCCACGTCGCCAGTTTGATCAAGTCTGCTGGTGCGAACTGTCAGACAATCCCCGAGCCATCGGCTCAGCCGATGGGTATCCATGAGGATGGCCTGATCCTCATCGGTTCTCCGCCGAACGCTGCGCTGATTGCCAGACTGCTCAAGTCGACGCCTTTTTCCATCCATTTCGACCCCACTCACAACGACGAAGTCATCAGCGAGGGGCCACCATCATCCTCCAAGCGCGTCTTTCTCGCCATGAGGAATCAGAGCACAAACCGGTTCTCCAAAGTCTATGGACTGATTACAGTCCTGCCCAGCCAGCCAGGCCGGGACAAGCCTTCGCGCACCTTGATCTTCAGCGGTATCTCAGGCAGCCCAGGAGGCCAGGCGGCTGTCCAGTACTTTTCCTTGCCCGCCGCCCTCCGCGAACTGAAGGAGCGCTTCCGGCGCGAAGGTTACAGGCAGTTTCCACCTGCCTACCAGGTGGTTGTGCGCTGCGGGGTGGATTCGGAAGTGGCGATTAACACCGTCTACGAGGCGCACATCGTCATGTCCCACCCCCCGGTCATCGAGTAGCGTCTCCTTGGCAAGTTCCTTCTGTTTTCTTTGACTTGTACACCATGTGAACGTTCGCGGAACGTCCTTTGAGCCGTTTCCGGACTTCCGTAACTCCTCTGCTCGCCCCTACATTGGGCTACAGGCGCACCGACCTCACCGTGTCGTGCTGCACTCAGCCAAAGAAGAGGTAGTCATGGTCTGGCAAAAGTCTCGATCACTCTCGTTTGCTCTACTGATCTCCGCCTGCCTGTCGGCGTTCTTGTCCGGTCAGGATTCCCGCGGAACTATTTCCGGAAGGACGCTCGACCCCAGCGGTGCTGCCGTCCCAGGAGTTCTCGTCCGGGCAGTCAATAACGGGACAGGCGCCGCGGTCGAGGCTCGCTCAAATGAAGCTGGCAACTACACCATACCCTTCGTTCTCCCCGGCGTTTATTCAGTGTCCGCGGAGCTCGCTGGTTTCCAGCGTTTGGAGCGGAAAAACGTGGAGGTTCGTGTCAACGACAGTGTCGCCTTGGACCTCAACATGAGCCTCGGGGACGTCACTCAATCCATGGAAGTGACAGCTTCCACCCCCTTGCTCGAAACAGGAAACGTCTCACTGGGGCAGGTGGTCGACCGGGCCAGGCTCGTCGAACTTCCCTATCAGTCAGGCAACCCCGCTGAATTGGCCAAGCTGGCTCCCGGAAGTGTGAGCACCTCCAGCCTGGGCATTCAGAAGGCTGCTTTCAATAATGGCCTCTCTCAGATGGTCACCAACGGCAACACGGTCTATTCCAATGAGTTCATGATCGACGGCGTCCCCAATACCTTCGCCGAGGGCAACATCGTGCGCATCGCCTTCTCGCCCCCCCAGGCCGCTCTCAGCGAATTCAAAAGTCAAACTGCCACCTATGATGCATCCCTGGGACATACCCCCGGAGCCGTCGTCAACATGATCACCTCCAGTGGAACCAGCCAGTTCCACGGCGAGATTCATGAATTCTGGGGTGGCAGCGGCCTGGATACTGCCACGTTTTTCCAGAACCGCTCTGGCATCACCAAACTCCCCTACTCAGATAATCGCTACGGCGGCTCCATCGGGGGCCCGGCCCGCTTCCCGGGCAAGGCCGGAAACAATAAGACCTTCTTCTTCTATACCTACGAAGCCAACAAGTGGAAAACTCCGAATGTAAGCACGCTCAGCGTGCCCACTCCAGCGGAGAAGTCTGGCGATTTCTCTCAGCTCCTCAGGATCGGTGCTCAGTATCAGATCTACGACCCGCTTACCACCATTTCCACAGGCAGCGGACACTTCGCGCGACAGCCCATCGCCGGCAACATCATTCCTGCCAGTCGCCTCAATCCGGTCGCTCAGAACCTCGCCAAATACTGGCCCGCCCCAACTCAAGCCGGAAACGTCGATGGAACTCTCAACTACACCACAACCTCCACCAGCACCACTGAAGACTATTACGCTCACTTCGCCCGCATCGACCACAACTTCTCCGAACGCAACCGCGCTTTCCTGCGCCTCGACTATGACTGGTGGGATGAAACCAAGTACCGTAACTATGCCAACGACGCCAGCGGAATTCGCACCAACCGGTACAACCGCGGTTTGGCGCTGGACGACGTCATCGTCATGAGCCCAACTACGGTGCTCAACCTCCGCTATGGCCTCACCCAGCAGGAACACCCCGAACGTCAGCTCAGCACTGGCGCAGACCTGGCGGCTCTCGGCTTCGCCGCCAACATCGTCGCCCTCGTGCCGCAGTCGGAAGCGACACTGCCGTCCCTCAACCTCATCGGATTCAATGGCTTCGGTCAGTTCGACCTCGGCAACGGTGCCAACACCAGCATGATCCACGCCTTCAATGGCGCATTCACCACCCTCAAGGGCAATCACACACTGACCTACGGCAGTGACTACCGCCTCTACCGTGCCTTCCAGATCAGGCAACCCTATGGAACCGCACCTGTCTTCAACCCCACCACGACTTACACTCGCGCTACCGATACCGCCGCCGGTGCGCCGCTGGGCCAGGACTTGGCCGCCTTCTTCATGGGCGTTCCGGAAGGATCCATGCAACGCGCCGCCAGTTTCGCTACTCAAGAGCACTTCGTCGCCGGCTACTTCCAGGACCAGTGGAAACTCACTCGCCGCCTCACCCTTACGCTGGGCCTTCGCTTCGAAAGCGAGACGCCCGTTACCGAGCGCTTCGATCGCTCCACTAAAGGCTTTGATTCCGCTGTTACCAATCCCATCGCGCCCCAGGCCACGCTGAACTATGCGCAGAACCCCATCCCTGAACTCCCGGTTTCCCAATTCAAGGTGATGGGCGGCCTTCGTTTTGCCGGCGGCGACAACGGCCGCTCCCTCTGGAGCGGTCAGAGGATCAACTTCCTCCCCAGAATCGCCGCGGCCTATCAACTCACGCAGAAGACCGTTCTGCGCGCAGGCTACGGCATCTTCTACGACACCATCGGCACCAACCGTTCTCCGGCCATGCAGACCGGCTTTACTGCCACTACTCCCATGACCGCCAGCTACGACAACGGACTCACCTATGCCGCCACCGTTACCAACCCCTTCCCCAACGGACTGCTCGCACCCACTGGTTCCAGCACTGGTCTCACCACTTACCTCGGCCAGGGTTTTGGTGTCTACCCCACCTCGCGGCTACAGCCTTACTCCCAGCGCTGGTCTTTCAATTTTCAGCGGGAGCTTCCGCTCGAATTCCTCCTTGACCTCTCCTACGTCGGCAACCACGCCATCCGCACCCAGGTCAATCGCGATCTGAACTACACCAACCCGGCCTACCTGAGCACATCCCCCAATCGTGATCCCGCAACCATCAGCTTCCTCACTCAGACCTTCCCCAACCCCTACTACGGCATCAACAGTGTTTACGGCAAGACCATTACCCGTGCCCAGTTGCTCTCCACGTACTCTCAATTCGGCGCCATCCAGCAACTGGACCCGATCGGCCATGCCATGTACCACTCCCTTCAAACCCAGGTCCAGCGCCGCTTCAGTAAGGGTTTCACTGTGAACCTCGCTCACACTTGGTCCAAACTCATGGAAGCCGCCAACTTCCTTAACACCAGCGATTCCAACCCCTGGTACGGAATCAGTTCGAACGACCGCCCAAGCCGCTTCATCCTGAACGGATTGTGGCAACTCCCCACTGGGCGGTCTCGCATCTTCGGCGGCATTCAGCTGTCCGCGCAGATCATTCGCCAGTCCGGTGCTCCCATCGAGTGGGGCAATATCATCTTCAACGGCGATATCAAGGACATCCCTCTCGACAAGAGCCTTCGAGGCCCATCCCAGTGGTTTAACATCAACGCGGGTTTCAACCGCGCCTCCTCAGCTCAGTTGGCCAACAACATCCGTACCTTCCCGCTCCGCCTCTCCGGCGTCCGTCAGGATGGCCAGGCCACCTGGAACTTCTCCGGCATCAAGAACATCCTGATCCGTGAGTCGGTCAGACTGCAGCTTCGTGCCGATTGCTTCAATGGCTTGAACCACCCGAACTTCAACGCCGCCAACGCAAATCCCGTCAGCACGTCCTTCGGCGTCATCAGCAGTCAGAACGGTGGTGGCCGGCAGTTCACAGTGTCCGCGAAGTTAATGTTCTGAGGAACTCATGAAAAGCTCACTCCTGTCTCTCCTTCTCATCGCAGCCGCTGCCGCGGCTGAACCCAGCCGTCCAAAGATCTTGGGTGTTGCACACATCGCCCTCTACGTTCACGACATCGCCCAGGCGCGCAACTTCTACAAGGAGTTCTTGGGTTACGGTGAACCATTCAAACTCGATAACCCCGATGGAAGTCTGTCGCTGACCTTCATCAAGATCAATGAGGATCAGTACATCGAGCTCTTCCCGGAGAAGTCGCCGAATAGCGACCGCCTCGCGCACATCGCCATCCAGGTGGAGAATGCAGAGGCTATGCGCGTCTATCTCGCCTCCCGCGGCGTCAAGGTCCCGGCATCCACCCCCAAGGGCCGCACAAAGAACTCGAACTTCATGATCACCGATCCCGACGGCCACCTCGTAGAGATCGTACAGTACGAACCTGACGGTTTTACCCGCCGTGAAGCCGGGAAGTACCTTGACGGCCCACGGATCTCAAAACGGATCGCCCACGTCGGCATCACCGTGGCAAAACTTGAACCCGCCATGAAGTTCTATGGAGAACTGCTCGGATTCCGCGAACTGTGGCGAGGAAGCAAGGAAGGCAAGGTGCTCGACTGGGTCAACATGCGCGTACCCGACGGTGATGACTACATAGAGTTCATGCTCTACAACGAGCCGCTCTCGCTGGCTCGTCTGGGTTCTCTCAACCACGTTTGTCTCGAGGTGCCTGACATCCAAGCCGCGGCCGCAGATCTCGAACACCGGCCCGCGCGCGCAAGCTACAAACGGCCGATTGAAACGAAGGTCGGCGTCAATCGAAAGCGGCAATTGAACCTTTTCGATCCCGGTGGCACCCGTTCAGAATTGATGGAGCCGAAGACAGTTGACGGCATCCCTGCGCAGTCATCAGCGGCTCCTCCCGCGCGCTGAGTGGCGTTGATGGAGGCGGCTTCAGTAAGCCGCCTCCGCCACACCCATCGGCGCTTCCACAGCCTTCCGCATCGGCTGCTTCTTCCAATACGTCAGCGACCGCCACACCCACTCCGCCGGCCCGAACTGGAAGTGCCGCAGCCAGATCGGGCTCACGATCATCTGCACCGCCCAGATCCCCGCCACGATGTAGTAAAGCTGGTGCCGTTCCAGCCGTCCGTACATCGCAAACCCGTAGCCGCAGAAGATGGTCGAGCAGATCACAGACTGCATCAGATAGTTCGACAACGCCATCTGCCCGATCGCCGCCAGCGAGTTCAGCATCCACTTCATCCAGCCCGCCTGATACAGCATGATCAGCACCCCCACGTGCGCCAGCGCGATGGACAACCGCCCCAGGTCGTACGTGATCCCTGAATACGCGCTCACCACCAGGTCGAAGTTGTTCGACACCCGGACATACGCCGTATACGTGTTTAGACTCAGCCCCACGGCATATCCGATCCCCGACATCAGGGCGTAGAACCGGAACGGCCGCTCGCCGCTGAACACCCCCAGCTTGAACAGCGCCATCCCCACGAACATCATGCTGAACAGATCCAGGTTCATATAGTGGAAGTACGGCAGCGCGTGCCACTGGTACACATCCTCGGCCCGGATCTTCAAGACTTCCCACAAGCTCCCCCGCCACCTCCGGTTGGCTTTCTCCACCTCTGCTGCTGTCGGCTTGGCCCGCTTCCGCAAACCCTCCCACCTCTCTTTGGCCTCCATCTGCTCATCCGTCAGCTTCGCCCCGCCCGCCGCCGCCGCCACTGCCGCCTTGCCCTTCTCAATCGTCTGCGATGTCTCGTGACCCTGGTACGCCACCATCGCCATCATCACCACCATCATCGCCGCGCCAATCCCCAGCAGATGCTTCGGAACCATGTTCCGGAACGGGTACAGCGCCAGCGCGCACAATGCATAGGGATACAGTATCTCGCCCTGCCACAGCAGATACGCGTGCAGCAGCCCGAACAACAGCAGCCACAGATTCCGCCGGTAGTAGACATCCGCCGAAGAGCCCGGTCCATTCTTGCGCTCCGCCCGCGATGTCAGCAGCACAATGCTCGCCCCGAACACCATCGAAAACAGGCACCGCATCTTGCCTTCCGCCAGAACGTGCATCACGATCCACACCCACAGGTTCAGCCCCGTCGCCCCGCCCGAATTCGTCGGGTTGTCGTAGGCGTGAAACAGCCCAAACCCCACGATGTTCATCAACAGAATCCCCAGCAGCGCGAACCCGCGCACGATGTCCAGGGACGAGATTCGCTCGCTTGCCAGAACCGGCCCAGTGTTGTTCATTCTTCAGCCCCTCAAATCCCTCAGCCAACCCCAGCGGCGCGCATCCCAGCGCAAACCGGGTCCCTTAGTATAGGCGGAACCTCTTCCCCAAACAAGAATATTCCGGCACAGAATATTCCGGGACGGAACATTCCGGGATTGGAGACACGAGCATCTGAACTTCTGCCCCAATCTTGCCGCAGTGAATTTACCTCTGTGGCTTTCGATAGTCGCCATAATACGGTAAGTTCCATGCGCCTCCGCTTCTCCACCTTCACCCTCCTCGCCGTTTCGGCCTTTCCTCTGGTCACCGCCCAGGTCACACCCCAGCGCCTCGACCAGCAGGCCCAGGCCTATTTCGACAACGGCCGCTTTAACGGCTCCGTCCTGGTCGCCAAGGACGGCAAACCCATGCTCAGCAAGGGCTACGGCATGGCCAACTTCGAGTGGAACCTCCCCGTCGCCCCCGACACCCGCTTCCGCCTCGGCTCCATCACCAAGCAGTTCACCGCCATGTCCATTCTCATGCTCGAACAGGATGGCAAGCTCAATACCGCCGACTCCATCTGCAAGTTCGTCGATCCCTGTCCCGCCTCCTGGCAGCCCATCACCCTCCACCACCTCCTCACCCACACCTCCGGCGTCCCCAACTTCACCAGCTTCCCCGACTACCGCAAGACCATGACCCTCGCCTCCCCGCCGGCCGCCACCATCGCCCGCTTCCGCGACCGCCCGCTCGACTTCGCTCCCGGCGAGAAGATGAGCTACTCCAACTCCGGCTACGTCCTCCTCGGCGCCGTCATCGAAAAGGTCTCCGGACAAAGCTACGAGGCGTTCGTCCGCGCGCGCATCTTCGAGCCCCTCGCCATGCGCGACACCGGCTACGATCACCCCACCGATGTCCTGCCCCGCCGCGCCGCCGGTTATGAACACTCCGGCTCCACCCTCAAGAACGCCGACTTCCTCGATATGACCATCCCTCACGCCGCCGGCTCGCTCTACTCCACCACGCTCGACCTCATGAAGTGGGATCAGGCCCTCTCCGCCCAAAAGTTCCTCACCCCCGAAAACTACCAGCGCTACTTCACACCCGAAAAGAACAACTACGCCTACGGCTGGAACGTCGTCACCCGCGACGGCATCCGCACCATCATGCACGGCGGCGGCATCAACGGCTTCGCCACCATGATCATGCGCGCCCCAGATCAGGGCCTCCTCGTCGTCACCCTCTCCAACGTCCTCCCCTCCCAGGCCGGCCGCCTCGCTCAGGACCTGCTCAATCTCGCCGCCGGCAAAGATGTCCCCGTCCCCCAGAAGCTCACCGAAATCCAGCTCCCCCTCGACACCCTCCGCCAGTACGTCGGCGATTACCAGCTCGCCCCCAACTTCATCCTCTCCGTCCGGCTCGACGGCACCCAGCTCATCACGCAGGCCACCGGCCAGCCCGAGATCCCCATCTTCGCCAGGTCCGAGACCGCCTTCTTCCCCAAAGTCATGGACGCCGAAATCACCTTCGAGAAAGACGCTTCCGGCAAAGTCACCGGCCTCACACTCAATCAGAACGGCCGCAAGATGCCCGCGCCCCGCCGCTGATCTTGAGCAGCTCGTTCCTCCTTCATTCGCTAAAATGGCAAAGCCGATCCACCCCGATCCAAAGCAGCCACACCATGCCGAAGCACGCCGCCGTTCTCACCCGTCGCCAGGCCTTCCTCGCCCCCCTCCTCCCTCTCGCCTTGGCCCAATCCCCCCAATCGCCCCCTTGGCCCAAGAGCATGCTCAAGGTCCCTGCCCATGAAGTCAAGCGCCCGCGCTTCCCCGTCATCGACTTCCACACCCACCTCTCCTTCGCCGCCCGCACCACTCCCGGCGCGCCCGCCGAGCAAACCCGCTTCCTCGCCGAACCCCCCGTTCTCCTCGCCGTCATGGACCGCAAGGGCATCGCCACCATGGTCAACCTCACCGGCGGCGTCGGCAGCGGCCTCAAAAACACTATCCAGCGCTTCGACGCCGCCCATCCCGCCCGCTTCCTCACCTTCACCGAACCCTGGTGGAACAAGGCATTCGATCCCGGCTATCCCAAGTTCCAGGCCGACCAGATCGCCGTCGCCCACCAGGCCGGCGCCCGCGGCCTCAAAATCCTCAAAACCCTCGGCCTCTACCTCCGCGATGGCAAAGCCGGCCCCCTCGTCCACATCGACGATCCCCGCTTCGATCCCATGTGGGCCGCCTGCGCCGACCTCCGCATCCCCGTCGCCATCCACGTCTCCGACCCCGAAGCCTTCTTCCTCGCCTCCGACCCCACCAACGAGCGCTACGAAGAACTCTCCCACCACCCCGACTGGTCCTTCCACGGCCCCGCTTTTCCCTCCCACGCCGAACTCATGGCCGCCCGCGATCGCCTCTTCGCCCGCCACCCCAAAACCACCTTCGTCGGCCTCCACGTCGGCCACAACGCCGAAAACCTCGACTTCGTCTCCGCCTCCCTCGACCGCTTCCCCAACCTCCACGTCGACATCGCCGCCCGCATCGGCGAACTCGGCCGCCAGCCCCGCCGCGCCCGTCAGTTCTTCGACAAATACCAGGACCGCATCCTCTTCGGCACCGACGCCGTCCCCAACGGCCACGAAACGCCCCAGCAGCTATTCGGCGATCAGCTCTACGAAATCTACTACCGCTTCCTCGAAACCGAAGACGAGTACTTCGACTACGCCCCCGCCCCCGTCCCGCCGCAGGGCCGCTGGCGCATCTACGGCCTCGGCCTCCCCGAATCTATCCTCAAAAAGATCTATCATGACAACGCAGCCCGCCTCCTGGGTATGAAATCATGAACCGCCTGACCGCTCTCTTCCTCCTCCTCTGCGCCGCCGCCGCCGCTCAAACCGTCCCGCCCGTCAAAGTCTGGCAGGGCGAACTCACCATCCCCACCAACCTCGAAGGCCCGCCCAACGTCAATCCCCCCTTCGACTCCTTCTCCCCGGCGCGCTCCAACTACCCCTACACCCTCCGCGAATCCATCACCGCCCAGCGCCAGGATCAGCGCTGGCGCGCCCTCTTCCTCGAAAACGAATACCTCAAGTGCTCCGTCCTCCCCGACATCGGCGGCCACCTCTACTCCTGCCTCGATAAAACAAACGGCATGGAAATGTTCTATGCCAACCGCACCATCAAACGCGCCCAGGTCGGCTACCGCGGCGCCTGGGCCGCCTTCGGTATCGAGTTCAACTTCCCCGTCTCCCACAACTGGGCTTCCATGTCCCCCGTGGATTTCGCCGCCCTCCAGCACCCCGACGGCTCCGCCTCCGTCTGGGTCGCCAACCGCGACCGCGTCTACTCCATGCAGTGGCGCGTCGAACTCATCCTCCGCCCCGGCTCCCAGGTCCTCGAAGAGCGCATCCGCCTCTTCAATCCCTCTCCTATCCGCCACCGCTTCTACTGGTGGAACAACGCCGCCGCCGAAGTCTGGGACGACACCCGCATCATCTATCCCCAGCACCTCTCCGCCTCCCACGGCTTCACCTTCGTCGACACCTGGCCCGTCAATCAGGCCGGCCTCGACCTCAGCGTCGTCAAAAACCACACCGCCGGCCCCGTCTCCCAGTTCACCCACCGCAGCCGCGAACCCTACATGGCCGTCTACCATCCCTCCAAGCGCGCCGGCCTCGTCCACTTCGCCTACCCCGATGAAGTCCCCGCCAAGAAAATCTGGGCCTGGGGCGTCGATGCCGACGGCCTCGACTGGCGCAAAGCCCTCTCCGACGACAACAGCGCCTACGTCGAAATCCAGGGCGGCCTCTTCCGCAACCAGGAGACCTACGCCTTCCTCCAACCCCAGGAAACCCTCGAATTCCGAGAGTTCTGGATCCCCGTCCGCGACCTCGGCGGCATCGCCCGCGCCAACCTCAAAGCCGTCGTCAACATCGACCGCTCCTCCACCCCCAGGCTCGCCCTCCAGGTCACCGAAAAACTCGCCGGAGCCCGCCTCGAAGTCATCCCCGCCGGTTCCTCCACCCCCGTCCTCAACGAGACCCTCAACCTCTCCCCCACCGAAATCCTCTCCCGTCCTCTCCCCGCGCAGCCCGTCTACACCGTCCGCCTCCGCGACGCCGCCGGCCGCACCCTGCTCGAACACACCGAAGGCCGCTACGACGCCGACGGTCCCGACGTCGAAAAGCCCGGCCCCCGCCCCGCGCGCAAGTTCGCTCCCGCCGCTACCCGCCCCGAAGGCGAGTTCCTCGAAATCGCCACAGACGAAGAACTCAACGGCCGCCTCCTCCCCGCCTGGCAGACCTACCAGGACGCCCTCGCCAAATACCCCGCCAGCTATCACCTGAAGCGCGCCGCCGGCCGCCTCGCCGTCCACCTCATGCGCTACGACGAAGCCGCCCGCTACCTCACCCAAGCCCAAACCGACGTCACCAACGACCCCGAGACCAACTACTACCTCGGCCTCGCCCTCGCCGCCCAGGGCAGGGAAGCCGACGCCCGCGTCGAGCTCCAGCGCGCCTTCCTCTACGGACCCCTCCGCGCCCCCGCCGCCCTCGAACTCGCCCGCCTCGCCGCCCGCGCCGGCGACTTCGAAGCCGCCCTCACCAAGGCTCGTGCCGCCCTCTCCTTCTCCCCCCAATCCACCAACGCCGGCTGGCTCGAAGTCGTCGCCCTCAAGAAACTCAACCGCCCCTCCGAAGCCGACGCCCGCCTCCGCCACTACCTCGCCCTCGACCCCACCAGCGCCCTGCTTCAATTGGAAGCGTCCTCCACCCCCGCCGCCCTCTGGCGCCACCTCGCCGCCGAGCCCGAACGCCTCCTCGACATCGTCACCGAGTACATCGAGGCCGGCCTCAACGCCCAGGCCCTCCCGCTCCTCGAACGCCAGTACCCCGCCGTCGATCCCATCGAAGCCGAGCCCGCCTCCGTCCGGCCCCAAGAGTACCCCCTTATCACTTACTACCGCGGCTTCTGCCGCGAACGCCTCGGCCAATCCGCGGCCGCCGACTACAAACTCGCCTCTTCCCAATCCCTCCAGTACGTCTTCCCCTCGCGCCCCGGCACGCTCCCCGTCCTCAACGCCGCGCTCCGCGCCAATCCCAACGACGCCTCCGCCCACTTCCTCCTCGGTTCCCTCTACATGGCCGGCGGCCGCACCACCGACGCGCTCAATGAATGGCAGCGCGCCCGCCAGTTGAACCCCCGCATCCCCGTCCTCCACCGCAATCTCGGCCTCACCCTCCTCCTCGTCAAAGGCGACACCGCCGCCGCCGCCGAAGCCCTCCGCGAAGGCCTCCCCGCCGATCCCAAAAACTCCGAACTCTACAGCGGCCTCATGCAGGCTCTCTACCTCCTCGGCCGCCCCGCCGCCGAGCGCGTCCAGGTCCTCCAGCGTTACCCCGACCCCGCCGCCATGCCCAATGCCCTCGTCTACTCGCTCGCGCTCTCCCTCACCGAAGCCCAGCGCTTCGAAGAAGCCGAAAAGCAGTTCCAAAACCGCTTCTTCTCCCGCGAAGAAGGCGGCACCAACGTCCGCCAGGTCTATCTCGAAGTCCAGCTCCAGAAGGCCCTCGCCGCCGCCAAAGCCGGCCGCAAAGCCGAAGCCCTGGCCACGCTCGACGCCCTCGGCAAACCCGTCCCCGGCCTCGACTTCACCAAGGACGGCTTCGAATCCCTCCTCCGCGACGCCCGCGTGCAGTCCCTCATCGCCGAGGCCGAATCCCTCTCCGGCCGCCAGGCCGAGGCCACCCGCCGACTCACCGCCCTCGTCTCCAGAACCGGCGGCCGCCGCGCCTCTTCTCCCGTCTTCTCCTACCGCGCCGCCCGCAAGCTCAACCTCCCGGCGCAAACCGATCTCCTCGCGCAACTCAAGACCATCGCCGCCGCCGACGCCTCCGCCCAACCCGGCATCGCGCTCTACCACCGCGGCCTCGCCCTCCAGGAAACCGGCCACCCCGCCGAAGCCCGCGCCGCCTTCGAATCAGCCATCAAAGCCGCCGACCGCAACCTCTCCCTGTACCTCAGCGGAGAAGCCCTGGCAACCCTTCGCTAATGCGATCTCTTGCTCCTTTCACCGCCCCTGTGATATACCATGTAAGCCATTACAGAAGGTCCCAGCCATGACCCCCAAACTCCTCGCCACTCTCCTCGCTTCCACCCTCCTCCTCCCCGCTCAATCCACTCTCTCCGCCGACCTCACCATCAAAGCCGATCAGCCCGGCCCCCAGGTCAACCGCCAGATCTTCGGCCAGTTCGCCGAGCACCTCGGCACCGGCATCTACGGCGGCATCTGGGTCGGCGAAGACTCCAAAATTCCCAACACCCGCGGCTACCGCAACGACGTCCTCGACGCCCTCCGCAAGCTCAGCGTCCCCGTCATCCGCTGGCCCGGCGGCTGCTTCGCCGACGAATACAACTGGCGCGAAGGCGTCGGCCCGCGCGCCAAGCGCCCCACCAAGATCAACACCCACTGGGGCGGCGTCACCGAGCCCAACTCCTTCGGCACCCACGAGTTCATGAACTTCGCCGAACTCCTCGGCGCCGAAGCCTACATCAGCGGCAACGTCGGCTCAGCCCCGCCGCGCGAACTCGCCGAATGGGTCGAATACGTCACCTCCCCCGCCGGCTCCCTCGCCAATGAGCGTGCCGCCAACGGCCGCAAGGATCCCTGGAAGCTCCCCTACATCGGCCTCGGCAACGAACTCTGGGGCTGCGGCGGCAACATGCGCGCCGAATACGCCGCCGACGTCACCCGCCGCTACTCCACCTTCGTCAAGGTCCCCGCCGGTGTCCGCATCATGAAGTCCGCCTCCGGCCCCAACTCCGAAGACTACAACTGGACCGAAGTCCTCATGCGCGACGCCGGCCGCTACTTCAACGCCATCGGCCTCCACTACTACACCATCACCCACAACTGGTCCAAAAAGGGCTCAGCCACCCAGTTCGACGAATCCGAATACGCTAAAACCCTCGCCGCCACCCTCCGCATGGACTCCATCATCGCCCGCCACTCCGCCATCATGGACAAGTACGATCCCCAGAAGCGCGTCTGGCTCGCCGTCGACGAATGGGGCACCTGGTACGACGTCGAGCCCGGCACCAACCCCGGCTTCCTCTACCAGCAGAACTCCCTCCGCGACGCCCTCGTCGCCGCCCTCAACGTCAACATCTTCACCAAACACGCCGGCCGCGTCAAAATGGCCAACATCGCCCAGATGATCAACGTCCTCCAGGCCATGATCCTCACCAAGGACGACAAGATGGTCCTCACCCCCACCTATCACATCTTTGAGATGTTCAAGTCCTACCAGGACGCCACTTCACTCCCCATCGAACTCGCCTCCTCCTGGTACAACAAGGACGCCAACACCATGCCCGCCGTCAGCGCCTCCGCCGTCAAAGACAAGCAGGGCCGCCTCCACATCGCCCTCGTCAACGTCGATCCCAACCAATCCGTCACCGTCACCGCCAAACTCACCGGCGCCACCCTCACCACCGTCGCCGGCCG
Source organism: Paludibaculum sp. (assembly GCA_029973955.1). GTDB lineage: Bacteria > Acidobacteriota > Terriglobia > Bryobacterales > Bryobacteraceae > Paludibaculum. Next base: position 49,657 of record JARKQJ010000133.1, read on the forward strand.
CATCCTCACCGCCCCGGCCATCAACACCGTCAACACCTTCGACAAACCCGACGCCGTGAAGCCCGCCCCCTTCACCGGCGCCGCCCTCGACGCCGGAACCCTCAAGGTCACTCTCCCCGCCAAGTCCATCGTCGTCCTCGA
>JARKQJ010000151.1 GCA_029973955.1 Paludibaculum sp.
GGGGGCGCGGCGTACGTGCAGTGGGCGAGCCTCGAAGACGGCAGTGGTCTGCTCACGGTCGAGCTGCCGGGCAATGCGGTGCTGCCTGTCAACCACCAGCTCAGCCCCGCCGACGAGGCCGAGCTGGCCAGATATGCGGCCATCCCCCCGCACGCGGATAACCCGAACTGGAGTTGGCTGCTGACGGCGGAGGGGTTTGATCCCGATGTCGCGGCCCGGTTTGCGCTCGGCTGTTTGGAAAACGCCTATCACGTTGATCTCATGGCCGCGTGCAGCGCAATCTTCGCCCAGGTGCCGCTGCACCCTGCTGAGTAGCTTCGTCTACGCGGCGGCCTCGCGTTCGCGCATCTCGCGGGCAATTCGTGATGCGGTAGTTGGAGACACCGGCTGGCCGGTCACGTACTCCAACACAGCGGCTTGCAGCTCGCCGCTCAAGGACTCCCACAGCCGACCGAGGCTCGGGTCCACCCACGACGGACTGTGCAGCGGATAGGCATCACCGCAGAGCGTGCTGTCCACGCTGGTCAGCGCCAGATGGCGAAAGTTCCGGCCCCTCTTGTCCGGCCGCCGCAGGTAGATTGCCCGGACCTGACCCTTCCTCGCCAGTGCGCGAGCAGCCCGGCGCCACGCTGCGGCCGCGGCGTAGCTGGCATCCGGTAGCACGACCCAGATGAACGCCTCGTCACCGGCAGCCCGCACCGCTTCGAGCAGCGCTCGCTGCCTCGTACCAGGTCCACGGCTCATGTAATCCAGTGTGCTCTGTATGCACCACTTAGCGCCTAGGCGCGGTCCGAAAGTTGGCCAGCGATGACAACTGAGGGCACGGACGTGTGCCCCGGACAACGGGTGTTGGATGATGGCAACCATGGACTACAAGGGAGCCAACGGCACCATCAGCATGCACGACGACTATCTGACCATCACTCACAGCGGCTTCAATGCAAAGCTGAGTAACCTGCCCACTAACCAGCCCAAGACCATTCCTTTCGCCGCGATCTCTGGCGTGCGGGTCAAGCCCGCGACCGTTCTTGGTGGCAATGGCTTCATCACCTTCGGCCTAGGCGGGGAAGATGCACCGGAGATGGGAAGGACGGCGGCAACACAGCATCGGGACAGCCTCATGTTCACTGTGGGCCAGAACGAAGCCTTCGAACGCCTCCATGCCGAGCTGCTCGGCATCATCGAACACAACAGGGAACAGGGAGTCGCCGCGAAGTCGGCCAGTGTTGAGGTTGCGCCGGTCCCCGCCAGCTTCCGCGAGCAGATGCGGGAGGCGGCTGGTATGGAGTCGATGCCGCGGGAACGGGTGCCCATAATGGCGAAGAGACTGAGGAATGTTGCAGGTTGCCTCTCGGCGTTCTTCGGGCCATTCGGCGTGAGCAACGCTGTGGATGGCGAGATCGGTGAGCCGGAGGTCGGAATCGAATACGTAGCCGTGCTGTTTCCGGACACCAAGTACTACCCCTTGCACGAGGTCTCGTTCAACCTCATTGTTGGGCAAACCCAGCAGCGGATGACGGCAACCAGGGTCCTCGGTGGCGCGGTGATCGCGAAGGGCACGGGGGCCTTAATTGGAGGAATGGCGAAGAAGGACAAGACACGTGCCTATCTCCGGGCCTACCGGAATGACACCGAACTGCTGACCGAGTACACCTTCCCCGCCAAGCAAGTTCACGAGGCAGAGCGGCTCATGGATGTCCACGACCGTCTTCTGCTGGAGTGGAACCGTACCCACCCATCCCCGGCAGCCGGTGCCGCGGCCAACAGCGCGAACAATGACACTGCCGATCAACTGCGCAAGCTCGCAGACCTTCATGACGCTGGCATCCTGACTGACGACGAGTTCGCTGCCAAGAAGAAGCAACTGCTGGACCGGATCTGAGCTGATCGGCGCAACCCGCCGACGACTCGACGATCAATGCGCGGTACGGTGCAGCGCGCATCGTCCGTCGTCGCCGTCGGCCATCAGCCGACATCGCCGCCCGGACTTCGTCAGCCCAGAGCACTGCCCCTCGACAGGGGGCCGTTCTTCCGCCTTGCGGGCGTCGCGCTGTGCCTTGCGGGCAGCGCGGGCCGCGTCGGCCTCCAGGCGGCGTTGTGCGGCCCTGGCGGCGCGGGGGGCGGTAGCGGCGGGCGCGGGCTTCCTCGGGGCCTTCTCGGGGCTCTGGACGGCCTTCGGGGCGTGCACACGGCAGTAGCCGCTCGGCAGGGACGCCACCGCGCGACAGGAGCGGCCGTCCCGCAGGATTCCCTTGCAGAGCCCGTAGCTCGCTTTCGGCGCGGAGTCCGCGACGTAGCCGTGCGCGACCAGCCACCGCTGCATCAGAATCTGGTCCGCACCCCGGGCCAGCAGCCGTCGGGCCTCGGTCACCTCGGGCGGCTCTCCCGGAACACCGCGGGCAAGCGCGGCATCACGAGCTTTCGCTGCCGCCACCACTGCCAGCCCCTTCGGCCCGAATCCGACCACCACCAGGTCGTCTGGCCCGTTCATGCTTCCTCCACCTCCGGCCCCGGCCCCGGCCCCGAGACGCTAGCCTCCCACGGCCCGAGCACCCGCACCACCCCCCGCTCGTCCAGCACGAGACAGCCGAGAGTGCGCCCCTCGGCGTCCAGCACCCGCGGCACCAGCAGCCTGCGGCGCGGGGCGCGGTGCGGGGGCAAGATCCCTCCGTAGCCGTCGAGCGTTTCCACCCGCCAGCCCTCCGCGGCGAGCCGCCCGGCGAGTTCTTCGAGCTCGGGGGGTGCGGTAGCGGTTGTGTTGTTGTTCTTCTTCATTGGAGTCCCTTCTTAGCTGTTGGTGTGTTGCCCGCACCACCGCGCCCCAAAAAGGTGCAGCGGGGTGTGCCGTGTGGAGGGGACCTGGGGACCTGGGGACCTGGTGGGGTGCGTCGAAAACAGGGGATTTGGGGGTTGTCCGACAGACAGTCATACATGCCGACCAGAGA
>JARKQJ010000162.1 GCA_029973955.1 Paludibaculum sp.
GCCGATGGCAGCAACACCGCCCTCTACGACCGCCTGCTCAACCAGGCGGTTGAGTCCATCGTTTCCACCTTCCGCAAGCGCGTGGCCACCGGACTCCAAACCGGCCGCAGCTTCAAGATTCCCGATCAGAAGGACCAGGCCAACGACACCACCGACTTCGAGCTGGTCACCTGGCTGGTCATTAAAAAGCCATGAACCAACCCCGCCCCTCTGTCCCGCAGGAGACCGCCCTCGTTCCCGTGGAAAACATCGCCGCGACCATCGCTCTGGTCCGTGGCCAGCGCGTCATCCTGGACTCTGATCTCGCCCGGCTCTACGGCGTGCAGACCTTCCGTCTTAATGAGGCGGTCAAGCGGAACCGCGACCGGTTTCCCCAGGACTTCCTGTTTCAACTCACGGCTCAGGAGCGCGCTTCTTTGACATCGCAATCTGCGATATCAAAATCGGGGCGGGGTGGCCGCCGCACACTTCCCTACGCCTTCACCGAGCACGGAGCCCTCATGGCCGCCACCATCCTGAACAGCCCCCGCGCCGTCGCCATGAGCATCTACGTCATTCGCGCCTTCGTTCAGTTCCGCCAATCCCTGGCCTCTCATGCCGACCTGGCCCGCAAGCTGGCGGCCCTCGAAAAGAAATATGATGCCCAGTTCAAAGTGGTCTTCGATGCCATTCGCAGACTCATGGCCCCGCCCACAAAACCCCGGCGCGAAATCGGCTTTCACACCATGAAAAGGCAATCCGTGTGAGTTTTGCGCCTGCTTGCGACTCCCCAAAATCCCGGCTATGAACCCCGCCCTCGAAGCCAAAAGCGCGATCACCAACGCCCTCTCCGCCTTCGCCACCCAACCCCTGGCGGCCGCGGCCACAACCCTTCTTGAATCACTGGGTTACCGCAGCCAGAAACGACTCGCTCTGGTCCCGAACACCCCGGCGAACTTCCTCGCCACCTTCGCCCAGGGCCGCCCGCTCAACCCGGAACACGCCCTGATCGCCGACTGGCAGTCCGTGGACTTCCTTTTTCAAATCACGGACGACGAAATCCGCGCCGCCGCTGGCGGCAACCAGCAATTGCTCTTCGACAGCAAAGGCAAATACAACGGCGCGGCGATGGAGTCCTACCTCTTCTTCGCCATCGCGCTCAAGAAAGCGCATTACACGCGCACCGAGCTTTCGGGCATCACCCGCGCCGTCAACCGCCTGTTCCGCATGCCCGCCATGCTCCTGTTCAAGCATGGCGACACGCTCACCCTGGCGGTCATCAACCGCCGGCTGCACAAGCGCGAAGAGTCCAAAGACGTGCTGGAAAAGGTCACCCTCATCAAGGACATCCGCTTCGCCTGCCCGCACCGCGCCCATGTCGAAATCCTCTACGACCTCTCCTTCGAGGCGCTGCGCAAGGCGCACGACTTCAGCAACTTCGTTACGCTCCACGCCGCCTGGCAGAAGACCCTCGACACCTCCGAACTCAACAAGCGGTTTTTCCAGGAAATCGCCAACTGGTACTTCTGGGCGTGCGATCACGTCGTGTTCCCCATGCCCAAGGGCACGCCCAATCCCGACGCCTACAAGGCACAGAGCCTCATCCGGCTCATCACCCGGCTGATCTTCTGCTGGTTCGTGAAGGAGAAAGGGCTGATCCCGGAGGAACTGTTCGATCCGCGCGCGCTGGCCGGCCTGCTGAACGACGGCGCGAAGCTGTCCGCCGGCAAAGGCAGCGCCTACTACAAAGCCATCCTGCAAAACCTCTTCTTCGCCACGCTCAACCAGGAGATGCTCAAACGCGCCTTCCGCAAGCGCAGCAAGGACCCGCACGGACGCGACCCCCACCGCGGCATCACCAACCTCTACCGCTACGAAGACCTGTTCGCCGACCCGAAGACCTTCCTCCGCCTGATGGCCGGCATCCCGTTCCTCAACGGCGGCCTCTTCGAGTGCCTCGACAAGGTGTACCGGACTGAGGAAGGCTTGCCGGACATCCGCATTGACGGCTTCTCGGATCATCCGAAGAACCCGCTGTCGGTGCCGGACTTTCTGTTCTTTGGCGGCGAACAAACCGTGGACCTCTCGGCGGCTTACGGCGAGAAGCGCTACCGCCAGGCCACGGTGCGCGGGTTGATCCACACCTTCAACCACTACAAGTTCACCATCACCGAGAACACGCCGCTGGACCAGGAAGTGGCGCTCGACCCCGAGTTGAGCGGCAAGGTGTTCGAGAACCTGCTCGCCGCCTACAACCCCGAAACCGCCACCACCGCCCGCAAACAAACCGGCAGCTTCTACACCCCGCGCGAAATCGTGGATTACATGGTGGACGAGGCGCTGATTGCGTATTTGGGGACGGCTTTGGATGCGCCGCAAAAGCACGCAGAGAACACCAAGATGGAGAATCAAGACGCGGAGGCCATGCGCTCGTTGCGTTCTTTGGCGGCCAATTCCTCCGTGGTTGAGAAAAAGCTCCGCCACCTGCTTTCCTACACCGATGAGCCGCATCAGTTCAGTCCGGCGGAGGTGCAAACGCTGATTGCGGCGATAGACAACCTCAAGGCCCTCGACCCGGCCTGCGGCTCGGGCGCGTTCCCGATGGGGCTGCTGCACAAACTGGTGTTCATCCTCGGCAAGCTCGACCCGCACAACGAACAGTGGAAACAAAAGCAGATCGCCAAGGCCGGCGAAATCCCGGACGCCACCATCCGCGAGAAAACGCTGGCCGACATCGAACAGGCGTTTGCGGCGGGCGAACTCGATTACGGCCGCAAGCTCTACCTCATCGAGAACTGCATCTACGGCGTGGACATCCAGCCCATCGCCGTCCAGATCGCCAAAATGCGCTTCTTCATCTCGCTGGTCGTGGACCAGAAGGTGGACCCCGCCCAGCCCAATTTAGGTGTTCGCCCCCTGCCGAACCTCGAAACCAAATTCGTCGCCGCCAACACACTCATCGGCATCGAGAAACCCGCCCAACAACTGCTCCGCAACCCGGCGATTGACGCCAAGGAAGCCGAACTCCGGCAAGTCCGGGAGCGTCACTTCACCGCCCGCACCCCGGCCACCAAAGCCCGCTGCCGGGAACTCGATGCCAAACTCCGCGCCGAGATCAGCGAACTCCTCCGCGCCGACGGCTTCGCCCGCGAGACCACCGAGAAACTGGCCCACTGGAATCCCTACGACCAAAACGCCTCCGCCGACTTCTTCGACCCGGAGTGGATGTTTGGCATCCGCGACGGATTTGACATTGTGATTGGGAATCCGCCGTATGTCCGCATCCAGACGCTCACCGCCACCGAGCCAGCCGCCGTGGCCTATTACAAGCAGCGCTATGTTTCGGCCAGCAAGGGCAACTACGACCTCTACGTCGTCTTCGTCGAGCGCAGCCTGCAACTGCTCCAGCCCCGCGGCCACCTCGCCTACATCCTGCCGCACAAGTTCTTCAATGCCCAATACGGCCAGCCCCTGCGCGAACTGCTGGCCGGAGGCCGCCACCTCCGGCACGTCGTCCACTTCGGCGACCAGCAGATTTTCCCCGGCGCGACCAACTACGTGTGCCTGCTCTTCCTGGCCAAGGCCGGCGCGGACGCCTGCCGCTGGGTGCGGGCCGACGACCTGCCCGCCTGGCTGGCCACCCAGCGCGCGCCCGAAACCGCCCTGCCCGCCGCCCGCCTCACCGCCGCCGAATGGAACTTCGCCGTCGGCCCGGCCAGCGGCCTCTTCGAAAAACTCCAACGGATGCCGGTGAAGCTGGGGCAACTCGCGGAACGAATTTCTCAAGGAATACGAACCAGCGCTAACGAGATCTACGTGCTGGATGTCGTGAGCGAGCGCGGCGGATTCATCACCGCTCGCTCAAAGCATTTGAGGAAGGAAGTTGTGCTCGAACGCGGGGCTGTCTCCCGCTTTCTTGCGGGCCGCGAGATCAAAGCCTACTCGATCCAGCCGTCTGGCAAGGTCGTGTTGATGCCGTATCGCATTGTGAGCGGTGGGGCGAAGTTGATCCCGTGGAAAGAGGTCGCCACCCAATGGCCCGAAGCTTCCGCCTACTTGGAGCAGAACAGAGCATATCTCAGCAAGCGCGAGGATGGCCGGTTTCGCGGCCCAACTTGGTATGAGTTTGGGCGAAATCAGAACATCGATCTGATGCTTCTGCCGAAGCTGCTCGTTCCCGACATCGCTGACCGCACGGCGTTCGCCTTTGATGCGAAAGGCGAGTTTGCTTTCACAAGTGGCTACGGCATCACTTTCAAGGCAGGCGTGAAAGAATCGCCAAAATACCTACTTGGGCTTCTGAACAGCCGGTTGCTGAACTGGTTTTGGAAGCGGGTGAGCACGCCGCTTCGCGGCGGTTTCTATCGCTACTTCACGCAGTTCATCGAACACCTCCCCATCCGCCCGATAGACTTCGGGGTGGCGGCGGAGCGGGCGGAGCACGACGCGCTGGTGAACCTGGTGGACCAGATTCTCGCGGCCAAGCGGGGCAATCCGGCGGCGGACACGACGGCGTGGGAGCGGGAGATTGATGAGCGGGTGTATCGGCTCTACGGGCTGACGCCGGAGGAGATCAAGCTGGTGGAGGAATCCAGCCAAACCAGACAATGAGCGCCATCAACATTCGCCGGCTCAAGGCTGTGTCCGTGCTGAAGGTTCTATCCCACGGCAGAACGAAGCCATGCCTGATGCTGGCCCATGACGACGCGG
>JARKQJ010000191.1 GCA_029973955.1 Paludibaculum sp.
CCGCCCCGCGCAGAAGGGCACCGAGGCCCGACGCAACCACGACCTGCACCTGCAATATGCCGGCAAGCGCGCGCCCGCCAGGCCGCCCGGTTTTAGTCGCAGGAAACGCCAGGGGGCTGTGCCTCGGCCGCTGATGCCCCCGCCAGTCGAATTCTACGCCCGCCCCGCGCAGAAGGGCACCGAGGCCCGACGCAACCACGACCTGGACCTGCAATATGCCGGCAAGCGCGCGCCCGCCAGGCCGCCCGGCTCTAGAGGCAGGCAACGCCAGGGGGCTGTGCCTCGGCCGCTGATGCCCCCGCCAGTCGAATTCTGCGCCCGCCCCGCGCAGAAGGGTACCGCGGCGCCGACGCCGCGCGGCGCGAGATGCTCGCCTATTGAGTGGTCTCGGCCGCCCGCGCCGCGCAGTTCCGGGCGTGGTCGGTGCGCTGGGGCTGTGCATCGGCCGCTGATTCCGCCGCCAGTCGAGTCCCGTCGAACAGCAGAAACGCGGCACGCCGGTGCGAGCGGCCCCGTAGCCCCCGCCGGTCCAATCCCCTTGAACATGAAAAACGCGGCAGCCGGGGGGCTGCCGCGCGTTTTCCCAGACGGGGTCTGATTTCTAGAATTCGATCTTCAGCGCGAGCTGCAGGATGCGCGGATCGAGCGCCGAGTTCGCCACGTTGAAGTTGGAGACCGGAGTGAAGGTGCGCGTCGCCGACACGTAGTTGAACGGGGTGCGGTTGACGTTGGCCACGTTGGCGCGGTTGGTGAGGTTGAAGGCCTCGCCCATCAGGCGGATGCGCAGGTTTTCCCCGACCGGAATGGTCTTGCTCAGCCGGGCGTCGAGCGTGTAGACGTCGGGCAGGCGGTAGATATTGCGGCCGAGGAAGGGCGGACGGTCGTTGCGGGTGTTGCCGTCGCCGTTGATGTCGGCGTTGCCGCCGACGGTGGGCGAGAAGGGCAGGCCGGTGCGGGCGTTGTAGATGCCGGACAACTGCCAGCCGTTCAGCGCGTAGCGCAGGAAGGCGTTCTGGGATTTCGCCCAGTAGTTGATGTCCCACACGCCGGAGGCCACGAAGCGGTTGGGCACGTTGGCGTCGCCGACGGCGCGGTCCTGGTTGGGCAGCAGGGTGTTCTGCGCGACCTTGGCGTCGTCGCCGCCACCCACTACCACGCTGGTGGCATCGGGGAAGGTGTCGATGACCTTGGACCAGGTGTAGTTGGCCAGCAACTGGAAGTTCTGCGAGAAGCGCTTGGTCACCTGCACGAATCCACCGTGATAGGTAGAGTCGGCGCCGGAGTCGAAGAGACTGATGCGGCCAAAGTTGGGATTGGGCCGCGTGGCGGGCCGGGTGTAAACGACGGTGGGCGTACCGTCGGCGTACTGGGCGTTTTGCGCCGCAACCGGGAAGAGGTTGATGTCGCGGGTGCGCGAAAGGTGGTAGCCGCGCACGCCGAGGTAGCCGAGCTGGATGGAGTAGTCGCGGCCGAGCTGGAACTCATAGTTGAGGTTCCACTGGGCGGTGAGCGGCTGCACGTAGTTCGGCGAGGTGACGTAGATGTCGGGCGTCCGGGCGGCGGCCGGCGGGGCGCTCAGCACGTTGGGGTAGGTGGGGATCAGCGCGCCGGTGACGGTGTAGACCTGCACCTGGACGCCGTTTTGCGAATGCGCGGTGCCCACCAGAATGGAGGGCGTGCGGGCATAGAAGATGCCGTATCCGCCGCGCAGCACCTGCTTGCCTTCGTTGTCGAGCTTGTAGGCGAAGCCGAAGCGCGGGGCGTGGTTGTTCGTGTCCGTGTTGACGCGGTTGGTCTGCAGACCCCAGGCCGCCAGGCCGGCATCGGGGTTCAGCACGCTGGGCTGGGCGAAGCGGGCCTGGTCATAACGGTAGCCGTAGTTGAGCGTCAGCCGGTCGGTGACGCGCCAGGTGTCCTGCACAAAGAAGCTGAACTCGTTGATGTTCGGCTTGGTGAGAGCGCCGTCGGTATTGGCGCCGGCGAAGCCCTGCGTGAACAGCGCGGGCCGGCGGGCGGCGTAGTCGGCCAGGCTGTTGAAGCGATAGACGCCGGAGAAGTTGCCGGGGAAGAAGTTGTTGATCCGCTCAAAGTTCAGGTCGCCGCCGATCTTGTAGGTGTGCTTGCCGCGCACGTAGCTCACCGAATTGATGAACTGGTAGCGCTTGGCGTTGGTGTAGCGCGGCGAGAAGGAGTTGCGGCCGAAGGTCATGTAGTTCGTGCCGCTCTGAAACACCTGGGTTTCGGGCGCGGTGGAGTTGGCTTCGCCGGGCTCGTCGTCTTTCAGGAAATTGAAGCGGGAGTCGAACACCACCGAGGAGCCGAGGGTGCGGTTGTAGTTGACGGCCAGGTGCTCCGTGGAGACGTTGGAGTTGCCGGTGTGCTCCTGGGCGCTCTGGTTGCCGGAGTTTTCGAAGTTCTGGCCCCGGAAACGGTGAATGTTGTAGCGCACGCTCAGGCGGTCGAGGTTGGAGATGTTCCAGTCGATCTTGGCCAGGCCGATGTCGTTGTTGTAGCCGGTGGTATAGCTCACCAGGTACTTGCTGAGTTCGGAGACCGCAGCCTGCGACAGCGGGTCAGTGGGCGCGGCAAAGGGGAAGTAGACGGGGTTGGGGTTCAGGTTCCGCTGGCCGTCGAAGCTCAGGAAGTAGAACAGCTTGTCCTTCTTGATGGGGCCGCCGATGGTGCCGCCGTACTGATTGAAGTGGTAGGGCTGGCGGGCGATGCCACGGGATTTGTTGAAGAACGTGTTGGCGTTGAGGTAGCGGTCGCGGTAGAACCAGAAGGCGTTGCCGTGCACCTGGTTGGCGCCGGACTTGGTGACGACGTTGATCACGCCGCCGCCGGCGCGGCCGGTCTCCGCCGCATAGCCATTGGCATTGACCTGGAACTGCTCCACCGCGTCCTGAGAGAACGAGTAGGGGTTGCGCCCGCCGCCGGCGCGGCCGGCGGACTGGCCGAAGAAGAGGTTGTTGCTGTCCATGCCGTCCACCAGCAGGCTGTTGGCCGTGCCGCGCTGGCCGCCGAAGCTCAGGTCGCCGCTGCGCGGGTCGCGGTTGACGCCCGGAGTGAGGAGGGTGAAGTCCAGGAAGTTCCGGCCGTTGATCGGCAGCTCTTTTACGGCGCGTTCATCCACCGCCGTGGATGCCTGCGAACGAGTGGTTTCCACCAGCGGCAGTTCGCCGGTGACGGTGATGCTCTCCGCCGCGTTGCCGACGGTGAGCGAGAGGTCGAGAGTGACCACGGCGCCGACGGTGAGGCCGATCTCGTTCCGCTTCACTGTCTTGAAGCCTTGACGGTCCACGGTCAGGTTATAGAGTCCGACGGGAACCCGTACGAAAGTATACATTCCGCTGCCCGTGGTTTCGAGCACGCGGGTGAAGCCGGTTTGGTCACTGGTCAGGGTGACTTTGGCTGCGGGCACTGCCGCCCCGGTGGGATCAGTGATGGTCCCGGCGAGCGTGGCGCCGCCGGCTTCCGACTGCGCCCAACCAGGAGTCAGGAGGGCGAGTGTTGAGACTACCAATGCTAAGAGTCGAAGCATACTTCCAGGCTAGCAAGTTGAGGTGTTTTAATGTGTTACAGGATAAACGCATTCCCATGTCAGGATATTGAAGACAAAGCGCTTTTCAGTCTGGACGGTTGCATACGGAATGAGAGAATCAGATCCTGTCCAGCAGGATTGCCAGCCTGGAAAGGCGCGAGCTTGCGGCTTTCAGGTCAGCGTCTTTAGCGCAGTCTACAGGCAAGGAGGCGGGGCGGGGAAGACGCGGCGGCCGGTTAGCGGAGATCGAACTTCTTCATCTTGTAGCGCAAAGTGTCGCGGGTGATGCGCAGCAGGCGGGCGGCCTGCGTCTGGTTGCCACCGGTCTTTTCCAGGGCGGAGACGAGCAGGCGGCGCTCACTCTCCTCCAGCGAGATGCCGTCTTCGGGGAAGTAGGCCGGCGTGGAGGACGCCGCCGGAGCCGCGGGCTGGGTGCGGCTGATGCTCATGGGGAGGTTGGCGGCGGTGATGTAGCTGGAGTCTTCCAGGATCATGGCGCGCTCCAAGGCATTGCGCAGTTCGCGGACGTTGCCCGGCCAGTCGTGGTTGAGGAGCATGCGCATGGCCTCGGGGCTGATGCCTTCCATGTGGCGCTTGAACTTGCGGTTGTAGTGCTGGAGGAAGAAGTTGGCCAGCGGGGGGATGTCTTCGGGGCGCTCGCGCAGCGGGGGGATGGTGATGTGGATGACGTTGAGGCGGAAGAAGAGATCCTGGCGGAAGGCGTTCTCTTTCACCGCTTCGCGGAGGTTCTTGTTGGTGGCGGCGATGACGCGCAGGTCCAGCTTGATGTCGCGCAGGCCGCCGAGGCGGCGGAAGGACTGCTCCTCGAGCACGCGCAGCAGCTTGGCCTGGAGCATGAGGGGGATTTCGCCGATTTCGTCGAGGAAGAGCGTGCCTTTGTCGGCCAGTTCGAAGATGCCGCGTTTTTGGGCCCGGGCGTCGGTGAAGGCGCCCTTCTCGTAACCGAAGAGCTCGCTTTCGAGCAGGGTTTCCGGGATGGCGGCGCAGTTGATGGCGATGAAGGGCTCTGCCTGGCGGATGCTCTGGTAGTGGAGGGTTTTGGCGATGAGGTCCTTGCCGACGCCGTTCTCGCCCTCCAGCAGCACGGTGGTGGCCTCGCTGATGGCCACGCGGCGGACAAAGTGCATCACCTCGCGCATGCCGGCCGAGTCGGCGATGATCTCGCGCTTCTGCGGCTCGACCTCGGCGGTGACGTCCTTGATGGTGGCGACCACGCCTTCCATGGAGCCGTCTTCGCGGTAGAGGTGGCTGGTGCGGATGACCACCAGACGCTCCATGCCGTTGCGGGTATGGAGGCGGACGGTGCCGTTGCTGCCTTTGGAGCCGTTGATCTGGGTGAGGCCGGTGTGCATACCGCAGCCGGGTTCGCAGTCCTGGCAGCGGAACATCTCATGGCAGTCCTTGCCGACGAGTTCGTCGGCGCTGAGGCCGAAGAGGCGTTCGGCAGCGAGGTTGACGCCGGTGATGATGTGGGCCGTGTCATACAGGACCAGCGCGTCGGAGAGCTGGTCGAACACGTGGCCCAGTACGGCGGCGTTCTGCCACTTGGAGGAGAGTTTCGCCATATGCCCCTATACGTAAACATTGTATGGTGCGGCGGGGCGAAGAGCAAAGGCGGGGTAGGGGAAAATTGGGTCAATTCCCCCAATCCTGGGGGAGAGAACGCCTTTGCCAGGAGTCGGGTGCGCCTGCTCTTCTCCTGTAAGTGGATGAATCAATTAAAGATAGCCGAGTCCTGTTCGGTCCGGGTTTCTGGACTTTCGATTGCAAGCATGAAAGTGCAGTTATCTTATGGGTTCGATTCAGATCGCACTGAGTGATGCCGCCAAGGCGGATGCGTTGCGCGTCCTACTGGCCCGGAGCACGCATGTGCCGGTCTATTGCGCCGAGTGTCCGGATTACGAAGACGCCTGCGTGGTGGTTGTGGATGCGGAGCGGTTTGAAGTAGAGCAGAAGCCGCTGGCGCATCCCGACCGGATTGTCCTGATCACGCGGAATGAGCCTCAGAACCTGAAGAAGGCCTGGGAAGCAGGTGTGAATTCGGTCCTCTCGGAGCAGGATCCTTTGAATACGGTGGTGTTGGCGGTGCTGGCGGCGTGCCTGCGCTCCGGCACCGCGAGACAGAAACCGGATTCCGGCGGACAAGCCAGGCTGTAACGGTTTGGAAGCCGGGAGCGCCCACGTCATAGAGTTCGTGCCTGCATCAGTAAGTTGGGAATGGAGCCGGCCCGGTAGCCGGCGGCTTTAACGAGGTGAAGCCACTATGATGAACCTTCTTCCTTACGCGATTGCCTGGACAGTGCTGGCGATCATCGTGATAGTGCTGGCAGTTGCCCGAAAGTCTGTTTCGTCTCACGAGGACGATTCCATTCACCTGAGCGGTGGAGAAGCTTCGGTGAGCGAACAGGTAGTGACGGCCAAGAAACTGGATTCGATCGACCGCTGGGGCAAGATCCTGACGGTGGTACTGGTCGTGAGCGGCGTGGCGTTGGCGATTATCTATGGCATGCAGCTCTGGGATGCGACGTCGAAGGTTGGGTTGGGATAAGCAGAGGCGCGGCCTTCGGGCCGGCTCAAACAATTAGGGAAATGCGCCGAATCTGAGGGGATGGCGGCGCGAAAAGGATGACGATGATACGTTTGGGACTTTTGTTTGCGCTGCTGGCCACCGCCGCGGCCGAAAATCTGGCGGCACAGGCCGCGCCCGCTTCCAAAGGCCCCGTGCCGAACTCAGTGTGCGCGGACTGCCATGAGGTGGAAGCCAAGCTGGCGAAGTCTGCCCACGCCAAGGTGGGCTGCGCGACCTGCCATCTGAAGCACGAAGAGTATCCGCATCCGGAAAAGCAGCCGAAGCCGCAGTGTGTGACGTGCCACGAAGGCGCCGTGCGCGAGTACGAGATGAGCGAGCACATGCAGCAGATCAGAAAAGGCAACGGCTCTGCTCCGGAGTGCTCGACGTGCCATGGGGCCACGCATGAACTAACCAAGGCGCTGACGGAATCGTTCCACAAATCCGTGCCGGAGACGTGCGGGATGTGCCACGACAAGGAGCTGGAACAGTTCAGCAAGAGCGTCCATGGAAAAGCCATCGCGGCGGGGATTCAGGGCGCTCCGGTGTGCACGGACTGTCACGGCGGGCACCGGATTCTGCGCGCGAAGGATCCGCGCTCCACAGTCTTTTCCGCCAGCGTGCCGGATACCTGCGGCCGCTGCCACGGCGATCTGCGCCTGATGAAGCGCTTTGGGCTGCCGGCCGACCGGATCACCTCCTTCCAGTCCAGTTTCCACGGCCTGGCGCTGAAGTCCGGCAATCAGAGCGTGGCGGACTGTTCTTCCTGCCACGGCTTTCACGAGATTCTCTCCTCGAGCGATCCCAACTCGAAGACCAACTCGCGAAATCTGGCGAAGACCTGCGGCGCCTGCCATCCGGGCGCGGGCACCCGGTTCACCATCGGGCCGATCCATGAGCAGCAGGGCAGCAAGGCGCCGCTGCCGATCTACTACGCGCAGATGTTTTACATGCTGCTGATCCCGGGCACGGTGGGATTCATGCTGCTGCACCACGCCGGCGATTTCATTCAGAAGATGAAACACATGCGGTTCCGGGGCCACGCCGTCCCCATCCAGATGCTGCGTACCGTGGCGCCCAAGCACCAGCGGATGTACAAGTTGGAACGCATCCAGCACGCGCTGCTGGCGGTGAGCTTCATGGTGCTGGCCTTCACGGGCTTTGCGCTGCACTATCCCGATTCGTGGTGGGCGAGCTGGTTCCTGCGCTGGGAGAGCAACGTGCCCGTGCGTGGGACAATTCACCGGACAGCGGGCGTGGTGATGGTGCTGACGGCGATCCTCCATCTGGTGACTCTGGTGGTCAGCCGCCAACTGCGCGACCACTGGAAAGAGATGCTGCCGGCCGCGCGCGACCTCCGCGAGATGGTGGAAGGCACGCTGTGGCGCCTGGGCGTGCTATCGAAGAAGCCGCAGCAGAGCGCGCACTCCTACATCGAGAAGATCGAGTACTGGGCGCTGGTCTGGGGCACTATCGTGATGGCGATTACGGGCGCACTGCTGTGGTTCAACAACTGGTCGTTGACCATCATGCCGAAAGTGTGGCTGGATTTCTCCCGCGTCATCCACTTCTACGAGGCGATCCTGGCGACGGCGGCCATCCTGGTCTGGCACTTCTATATGGTGATCTTCGATCCGGCCGTCTATCCGCTGGATACGGCCTGGCTGACGGGCTTCAGCCCGCGCGCCGAACACGAACAAGATCACGAACACGGGGCGGGCCACTAAGGCCGGGCGCCGCCCCCTTTCCCGCGTCATTCCTAAAATCCGTTAGACTGTGCGCAAGCAATGAAACTCAAAGAGTGGCTTTCCCCAATCGTTTACTTATCCAGTAACTGGATCAGTCTGATCGGCGTGGTCCTGGTGACGACGGCCGGCATTCTGTTCATGTTCCTGATCCCCACGTCCATGCGTGGACATTCTCCCGACCCTTACATCGGCATCCTGCAGTTCATGGTTCTGCCGATGGTGTTTTTCGCGGGCCTGGCCTTGATTCCGCTGGGCATCTGGTGGTTCAAGAAGAGGCACGGCAAGGAACTGCCGGATGTCTTTCCGGCGCTGGAATTCGGCAATCCGCGGCTGCGGCGGCTGCTGGCGTTTCTGGCTGCCTCGACGGTGGCGAACGTGGTGATCGGCGGCACGCTGGTTTACAAGGCCGTCACTTACATGGAGTCAGTGAACTTCTGCGGGCAGACCTGCCATGTGGTGATGAAGCCGGAGTTCACGGCGTACCAGAACTCGCCGCACTCGCGCGTGGAGTGCGTCTCGTGCCATATCGGTCCGGGCGCGAACTGGTTTGTGAAGAGCAAGATCTCGGGTTCCTGGCAGGTGATCTCGGTGACGTTCAACCTGTACCCGCGGCCGATTCCGACGCCGATCGAGAATCTGCGCCCGGCGCGGGAAACCTGCGAGGTGTGCCACTGGCCGCAGAAGTACGGCGGCGACCGGATCAAGGTCTTCAACAATTTCTCCGACGACGAGAAGACCAAGCGCACGCAGTCCGTGCTGCTGCTGCACGTTGGGGGCGGCAACGGCTATGAAGGCATCCACGGCGCGCACATGGGGCCTGGAGTGCAGATCCGTTACGGCCACTCCGACAAGCAGCGCCAGAAGATCCCGTGGGTGGAATACACCGGCAAGGACGGCAAGACGTTCGTCTTCAAGGCGAAGGAGCACCAGGGCGAAGCGCCGGGCAATCTCGACGTGCGGACGATGGACTGCATGGACTGCCACAACCGTCCCTCGCACACCTACGAGCTGCCGGAGCGCGGGTTGAACCGCGTGCTGGCCGAAGGCAACGTGGACCTCACGCTGCCCTTTGTGAGGAAGGTGGCGCTGGAGACGATCAAGGCGGAGTACAAGACCACCGAGGAGTCCGAGCGCGAGATCCCGAGGCGGATCGCGGCCTACTACGAGAAGAACTATCCGCAGGTGATGGCGGAGAAGAAGGACGCGATCGCGCGCAGCGCGAAGGCGATTCTGAGCGTGTACCAGCGGAACGTCTTCCCGGAGATGAACGTGAAGTGGGGCGTCTACCCGAACAATGTCGGCCACACCGACTTTGACGGCTGCTTCCGGTGCCACGACGAGCGGGAATCGACCAAGGGCGGGCGCACGATTCCGTCCGATTGCGATACCTGTCACAAGACGCTGGCCCAGGATGAGGAGTCGCCCAAGATCATGGCAGATCTGGGGCTGGTGAAGAAGTAGATCGCCGAGACTGAGCCCGCTGCCGGCCTGCGGCGGCGGGCTTTTTCCGCGGAAACGCCGCTGGCCCCTTGACACCGGCAAATGGCGAGCGAAAGTAATGGAGTTGGAGGGTTTCATGCCTCTCAGCCACATCGTCGTACCAGTGGACTATTCGGAGAAGAGCGAAGGCGCGGCGCGCTACGCCAAGGCCATGCATGGGCGATTCGGCAGCCGGCTGACGCTGGTGCATGTGTTGCCGCCTCCGCACTATGAGTTTGGCGCAATGGAGGTGGGTGGCAGCATCCTCGAAGACCTGTTCCGCAACCGGGCGGAGCAGGCCCGCAAGGATCTGGACGAGTTTCTGTCGGCGGAACTGCCGGCGGAGTTCACCGATCGGCTGCTGCTGGAGGGAGATCCGGCGGCCAAGATCGTGAAAGTGGCGCACGAGAAGGGTGCCGGACTGATCGTGATGCCAACGCACGGCTACGGCACGTTCCGGCGTTTCATCCTGGGCTCAGTGACGGCCAAGGTTCTGCACGACGCCGACTGCCCGGTATGTACGGGCGTCCACCTGGAGGCGCCGAGCGTGGAAGCGGTGCGCCTCCAGAAAGTGGCGGTGGCCGTGGATCTGGGTCAGCAGACGGAACGCACGCTGATGTGGGCGCAGCGGTTCGCCGAGAGCGCCGGCGCGGAGCTGACGTTGGTCCACGCGATGCCGAACCTGGAGGGGCGGGCCGGCGACTATTTTGATCCGGACTGGCGGCGGCACATGGAGGCTTCGATCAACGAAGAGGTGCGGGCGTTGACCGCACGGCTGGGCTTCGAGGCTCCGTTGCTGGCCGATAGCGGGGAAGTGGCGGAGACGGTGTGCTCGCTGGCCCAGGAGTGGGGCGCGGACGTGCTGGTGATCGGGCGCGGCTCGGCGGCGGGCGTCTTCGGGCGCCTGCGGGCGAACGCCTACTCGATCATCCGGCAGTCGCACTGCCCGGTTGTGAGCGTGTAGTGAGTGTGGTGAGCGTCCAGGATCAGGATCGGATAAACAGGCGCGCGGCCTCGCGCTCGAGTTCGGCCTGGAACTTGGGGTGGGCCAGGGAGATGAGCGCATCGGCGCGCTGGCGCAGGTTCTTGCCGTAAAGATTGACGGCACCATGTTCGGTGACCACCCAGCGGACGTCGGCGCGGGAAGTGACCACGCCGGCTCCGGGTTTGAGCCGGGGCACGATGCGGGAGAGCGTGTCCGCGCGGGCGGTGGAGGGCAGGGCGATGATGGGGATGCCGCCGGGCGCCTGGGCGGCGCCGCGGATGAAGTCCACCTGGCCTCCGACCCCGCTGAAGGGGAGTGAGCCGATGGAGTCCGAACAGACCTGGCCGGAGAGGTCGATTTCGAGGGCGGCGTTGACTGCGGCCATGCGGTGGTTGCGGGCGATGACTTCGGGTTCGTTGACGTAGTGGTTGGAGAGGAACTCGACCTGCGGGTTGTCGTCGATGAAGTCGTAGACGGCGCGCGTGCCGAGGACGAAAGTGGTGATGATCTTGTGCGGATGGAGGGTCTTGTGGGCGTTGTCGATGGCGCCGCTGGCGACGAGGGGCAGGAGGCCGTCGCTGAACATCTCGGTGTGGACGCCGAGGCCGCGGTGATCGCGGAGCGCCTGGAGGACGGCTTCCGGAATGCCGCCGACGCCGATCTGCAGGGTGGCGCGGTCCGGGACCAGCTCGGCGACATGGCGGGCGATGGCGCGGTGGACCGCGGTCACCTGGCCCTGGTCGAAGACCGGCAGTTCGCGTTCGGCTTCGACGATGGCATGGGCTTCTGTGACGTGAATGGCCGAGCAGCCGTGCGTGCGCGGCAGGCGCGGATTCACCTGGACGACGAGGCGCTGGGCGGCGCGGGCGGCGGTGAGGGAGATGTCGATGCTGGGGCCGAGGCTCATCCAGCCGTGGCGATCCGGCGGCGAGCACTGGATGAGGGCGGTATGGATGGGCAGCGCGCCGGAGGTGAACAGCGCCTCGATCTCATGCAGGAAGATGGGGATGAAATCGGCGCGTCCGGACTGCACGGCCTCGCGGGTATTGCCGGCGATGAAGAGGGCATTGTGGCGGAAGGCGCCATCGTACCGCGGGTCGCAATAGGGAGCGGGCCCGATGGTGATGCAGTGCAGCACCTCGACGCCGCGCAAGCGGCCGGCGTGGCCGCAGAGGGCCTCCAGGAGGGCGGGCGGGGCGGCGGCGCCCATGTGGACGAAGACGCGCTCGCCGCTTTCGAGGGGGGCCAGGGCAGCCGCGGCGGACTGCAGGCGGCTTTGATATTGGGAGTGCCAGTCACTCATAACCACATCCCAAGGTACAGAAGTTCAAGGCGGCGCGTGGGATGCCGATGAGAGCGGAGGGTGGTGTGGAGACGAGACGGAGAATGGGATTGCGCATCGCAGGTGAGGAATCGGCAGATGATCGGCAACTGGCCGACATGGAGCGCTGGCGGGAGGCTGTGCGGCTGCACGCCCGGTGGCTGGACCAGGTGGAGGAGGGTGTGCCCGCCGCGCTGGATGGTCTGGACCTGGGCAATGTGAGCGCGCCGCGCATCCGCCTGAGCCGGGCTGTTTTCCGGTCGCTTTCGATGGCCGGCGCGGAACTGAAGGGCTCGGAACTGGATGGCTGCACGCTGGACGAATGCGATCTCTCGGTGGCGAACCTGTCGTCAGCGGACCTCAACCGGAGCCGCTGGTTGAACACCAAGCTCAGCGATGCCAGCCTGTCGGCGGCGAACCTGAACGATGTGGAGATGCAGGGCGTGGGGCTGCAGCAGGTCAAGGCGCCGGGCTCGCGCTGGATGCAGTCGCGGCTTCTGCAATGCGACCTGTCGCAGGCCGTGTTGCGTTGCGGCGCCTTCCAGCATGCGACGCTGCTGGAGTGCGTCTTCACGGGCAGCGAACTGGACCACGCTCTGTTTTACCGCGCATCGCTGCAGTTCTGCCGTTTCCGGCATTGCCATGCCGTGGAGGCGAACTTCAGCTCCGGCCGCCTGCGGAGCTGCGAGTTCCAGAACTGCGACCTGCGGGGCGTGCGATTCGCGCAATGCGATCTTTCCGGCACGGCTTTCGTGGATTGTTCCATGGCGGAGTGCGACTTCCGCGGCGCGCAATTGAAAGGCTGCCGCTTCGTGGGTAGCAAGCTGGCCGGGGCCAGGCTGCAGGACGCGCAGTGCTTCGGGGCCGATTTCCGCGGCGCAGATTTCACGCAGGCTCGCGGCCTGCTGCCCAGGCAGATGGTGCAGGCGTTGACGGATCACACGACCACGCTGCCGAACGGCAGCCGAGGTCCGGCGATGCGCGGCCTGTGCTAGGCGAGGTCTTAATCGCCGGCGGGTTGGTTCACTGGATCCGCGCGCCAGGAGGTCCACTGCTGGCGGAGGATGACACTGAGGCCCGGGTTGCCTTTCCAGCCGGTGCGGGCCACGCTGAGGCCGATCATCAGGGTGATGATAAACAAGGCCATCGCCACGGTCTGGGGCACGGTGAGGGATTCCTTCCACACGCCGAACCAGCGGCCGTAGACCAGCTCTGTGTGAACCCAGTAGACGAGCAGGGATGTGGTGCCGATCTGGCGCACGAAACTCCACCCGGCCGGGTTCATGTGCCGCGTCCAGAGGAAGGCGAAGGAGCCGAGCAGCAGGATGACACCGACTTTGATGAGGACGAGGCCGGGGCTGTTCACCCAGAAATCCGAGTTCGAATAGACGGAGTATGGCAGGTT
This sequence comes from Paludibaculum sp., assembly GCA_029973955.1. Classification (GTDB taxonomy): domain Bacteria; phylum Acidobacteriota; class Terriglobia; order Bryobacterales; family Bryobacteraceae; genus Paludibaculum. The sequence goes on from JARKQJ010000191.1 coordinate 13,070, forward strand.
TGAGAAGTACTGCGCGCCGAAGATGAGGCCGAGGCCGAGCAGGCACGCCCACTGCATCACGCGATGCATGTCGGCGTCTTCCACCAGGCGCAGGACGGAGCCGGCGCTGAGGCCGAAGGCGATGAAGGCGGCCCAGGGGAAAAAGGCGAAGAAGTTGGGATTGGGCACGAACCAGGCGGTGAGATGAGGATTCAGCCAGCTCCAGTTGATGCCGGAGATCACGGGCGAGGCGCAGGCGATGACGGCACCGCTGATGGCGGCGAAGCGGACGCGGTCGCGGGTATCAAAGACGGCCAGCGGCGCGAGAACGATGATGCCGAGGCCCATGGCGTTGAGGATGTCGACCTTGAAGAGGTCAGTCCAGGGGCTTTGGCCGAAAGCGAAGGCCCACATCTGGAAGCGGAAGAGGAAAGCCATGGCGAGCAGGAATCCGGAGCGGCGCATGGCGGCCCATGTGCGTTGCCAGGCGGTGAGGCCCTTCTTGCCGCTGGAGTCCATGAGGAAGGAGAGAGTGACGCCGGTGAGGAAGAGGAAGACAGCGGGAGTGAGGCCGCCACAGAACTGCGAGATGTTGTACGGGCCTCCGCCGCGGAGGTCCTTGTGAGTGAAGGAGTGGAAGACGTGGCCCTGAAGCATGATCAGGGCGGCAAAACCGCGGGTCCAATCGAGAAATGCGAGCCGCTGGCCACTCTTACCGGAAGACTTGCCCATGTCTATTGTTGCGGCGTCTCCTTTTTTACGCCCGGGGGTAGATTGAGCTTAACGGACTTGTCCGTCAGCGGGGGATTCAGTTTCATGTCGATGTAACTGAAGAGCATGAAGTCCTTCGAGGGCATGTTGACCTTCTGCTGCACCACGATGCCGTCCTGCTGGGAGATCCAGACCTCGAACATCCGCACGTGCCTGGAGGCTTCACTGGAAAGGGGGGTGAGTTCGAGACGATCGGTCTTGACGCCGTTGATCGTCTCTTCGCCGCCCGCCTTGACGGAGTAGGCTTTCTTGAGGTCGGCCGAGGAGGTGCCGAAACCGAGGAGGAGGTACTGATCGACGAGGGCTCCCTGCTTACCGAGGTCGTACTCCCGGACGACCTGAAGCTTGGGGTAGTACATCTCGATCTTGCGGTTCTGGAAGGAGACGGCGCGGGGCGAGGGTTGATCGAATTGAACCAGCATCCGGGTATCGCGCGGTTTGGGGCGGAGGATGGTGATGCTGCCGCTCTCGACGGTGGTTTCCTTGACGAGGGCGGTGTAGGAAGTGACTTTGACAGAGGCGGTGAGGCCGCGGAAGTTGGCGGCCGATTTGTCCAGCCGGGCCAGAGTCTCATCCAGCGTACCGGCGCTCAGGAGACCCAGCGAAAGGGCCAGGCCCAAGGCATACCGGGAGGCGATGCGAAGCGCCGAGGCGCGGAAGGGAGAAAGGTTCATGGTTAGTGATTCATGCCCTGGCGTTCATGGTTCGGCGTCATGGCCTGACTATGGCGAGATAGCCACGGATTTCCTGTTCGGCGTCGTGGATGGGCTCCACGCGAACTACGGCGATCGGCCTGCCGGTGCGTTTGCGTAGCAGATCCGAGGCCAGCGCGGGACGCTGATTCTCGGCCACGCCAACCATGAGGCTGGTTTCCAGCCAGTAGACGACGCCGCCTTCCGCGGAAGGCATCTGGACAATGCTGGCGGGCCTCGGCTGATCTTTAAAAACGCTCTTAGGGGTAAAGAAGATGAAAGCGAGGATCAGGCCGACGGCGATGTCGTACTGCCAGCTGGCACGGGGAAACTCCCAGAAGATCAGGCGCTTCATCGGCTTCGATCCCATTGTACCATCAGGTTTGCCTACCGGATTGGATGCGGGCGGACGGTGGGGGTTTCAGGAGGATTTGCGGCGGCGGGCCTTGGCCGGAGCGGCAGCCGCCGCGCCGCGGGCCTGCTCCACTTCCTGGGAGCGCAGCACCTGGCAGTGGGCGCAGTAGCCGCCGATCTCGGTACGGGCGATGAGGATCTGAAAGCCGAAGTGGGCCTCCACCTGGCGGCGGAGCTTTCTGAGCGGGTCGCCGTAGAATTCTTCCACACGGCCGCAGCGCAGACAGATGATGTGGGCGTGTTCCTGCTTGGTACGGGTCTCGTAGAAGTGCTGGTCGCCGGTGTGGTGCATGAGGTCGAGCTCATCCACCAGGCCGCCTTCCTTGAGGAGTTTCAGGGTGCGGTAAACGGTGACGCGATTGAGCTTGGGGTCCTGCTCGTGCGCCATGCGGTAGAGGCTTTCGGCGTCGAGGTGCTGGCCGGTGCGGTCCAGCAGGTCGAGCAGGATCTGCCGCTGTCGTGTGAGGCGGATGCCGCGCTGTTTCAACGAGTCCTTAGAGAGGTCGGCCGTCATGCGGGTACTCTGGACAACTTTACCATGAGCCTTGGGATCGACTATGCTTCCGTTGAGCCCACCGTGCCCAGCGACGAGAACCTCAGCCGCCTGCGTGAAAGGATTTTCGGTTTCGCGGCATCCCGTCTATCGAGAGAAGCCGCGGAAGATCTGGCACAGGAAACCATGCTGGTTTTGCACGAAAAATACGCGCATGTGGCCGATCCGGCGGAGTTGCTGCCGCTGGCGTTTCAGGTGATCCGGTTCAAGATGGTGGCGGCGGTGCGCAAGAGCGTGCGGCGCGGCGAGGCGCGCAGCGTGCCGGTGGAGGATCTGCCGCTGGCGTCGCGGGAACCCGATCCGGAGAAGCTGGCCGCGCGCGCGGAGATGCGGACCCGGCTGTTGGCGGCGGTAGCGGCCCTGGGCGACCGCTGCAAGGAGATGCTGCGCCTGAAGCTGGAGGGGCGCAGCTTCGAAGAGATCCGGCGGCATTTCAGGGCGGCGTCGATCAACACGGTCTACACCTGGGATGCCCGCTGCCGGAAGTCCCTGTTGGAGCGAATGGGGGGAAACTGGGAGGAAGAGCCATGAGCGCGCCGCTGCCTCCGGAAAAAATCCGTGCTCTGCTGGGCGGCTATGCCGCCGGGAACCTGACGGCCGAGGAGCGCGAACTGCTGATGGCCGCGGCGCTGGAGGACCAGGCGCTATTCGATGAGCTGCTGCGCGAGGAGCCGCTGCGGGAGGCGCTGGCGGATCCGCTGACGCGGGCTGAGTTGCTGGGAGTTTTGCCGGAGGCGCGTCCGCGCGTTCCGTGGTGGAAGATGAGCTGGCCCTACGCGGCTCTGGCTTCGGCGGCGGCGGCCATCGCCATCTTCGTGGTGTTCCGGCCGCAACCGGGGCCGCGGTTGACGGCGGAAGCGCGGCCGCCGGAAGCCGTGCAGGTCGCGCCGAAGCCGGAGCCGGTGCCTTCGGAGATCGCCGTTCCGCGGCAGTTGACGCTGTCGCCTGAAGCGAAAGAAATGGGCGCGAAAGAAATGGGCACGAAAGAAAAGGGCGCGAAACTCATCTCCGCCCAGCCGGCGCCAGTGCAGGGGGAAGGGGTGGCGACGGCCGCCGCGGGCGGTACGGCGAAGGAAGAGAGCGTCAGGGAGGCGCGGGCAGTCGGCGGCGTTCAGGCGGCGCGAGAGATGCCGCCGGCGCCGCTGGAGAAGAGTGCGGCCCAGCTTCGCTTGGAACAGACGCCAGGCGCTCCGCCGCCGGCCGCGGTGTCGCCGCAGGCCGATGCGGTGCGGGTTGCGTTGCAGGCCGCGCCGGGGGCGGCGCTGCCAGAAGCCGCTCTGAAAGCCGCGCGTCAGGACGCCGCGCCGAAAGCAGAGCGAGGGAATGTGACGTTCGCCAAAAGGAGCGCCGATCGGGCCAGGACTGCCTTGGAAGTGGAGGTTGCGGCGATGGAGGGCGACGGGAGTTGGAAGACCGCCGCGCCGGGGGCCGCCGTGCCGGCTGGCCGGCCGCTGCGATTGAAAGTAACCAGCCCCGTGGATGGCACCGTGGAGATGGATCCGCGGCTGGCGCCGGCGTTGCGTGTGCGCGGCGGTGTGCCGGCGGAGTGGACGATTCCGGCGCAGGCCAAGGGCGAACTGCGATTGCGGCTGAGAGTCCGCCTGGCGGAGCCCGGCACGGTGTTTCGCGCCTATGACGCGGGGCAGCTCCCCGCGGGCGCCGCTGCCGCCCCGCCGAGCAACGGTCCGGGCGCCGGTCCCCTTCTGGTTCGCGATATTTTCCTGAAAGTGGAGTGAAAGGCGCCGTCTGCTGGCGGCATTTCCCAGGTGCAAGTTCACTTTGAGGAGATGCCCCATGGCGAAAACGCTTTTTGCATTCCTGGCCGGCGCCGCGCTGTTGTGCGGCGGCCAGGCCAGTCCGGCGACGCAGGGCGAACTGGTCCGCGTCGATCCCTATGGCAAACACACCGGCGAACTCTGCCCGCTGAAACACACCAGCGTCAACGCCGAGATCAGCGGCTTCGTGGCGCGGGTTACGGTGACGCAGGAGTTTGCCAACACCTCGGCTGAGAAGATCGAGGCGATCTACACCTTCCCGCTGCCGCGGCTGGCCGCGGTGGACGACATGAAGATGACGGTGGGCAGCCGCACGATTCGCGCCGAGATCAAGCGGCGCGAAGAGGCGCGGCGGATCTACGAAGAGGCACGCAACCGGGGCAATGTGGCCAGCCTGCTGGAGCAGCAGCGGCCCAACGTCTTCACGCAATCGGTGGCCAATATCGAGCCGGGCGCCAAAGTCACTGTCACCCTCAGCTACGTGGACATCCTGAAGTATGAAGAAGGCCGCTATGAGTTCTCGTTTCCCATGACCGTGGGCCCGCGCTACAACGATCAGGGCTTGAATCCCAAGTACGCTCCGCCCGAAACGCGGGCCGGCCACGACCTCTCGCTCGACCTCACTCTCGATGCCGGCATGAACATCGATTCCATCGCTTCGCCCACGCATGAAATCGACGTCCAGCGGCCCTCCCTCCGCCAGGCCGCGCTGCGCCTGCGCGGCAAGGCCGTGATCCCCAACAAAGACTTCATCCTGCGCTACGACATCGCGGGCGCCAGGATCCAGGACGCGCTGCTCACTCACCACGACTCGCGCGGCGGTTTCTTCACCTTCATCCTGCAGCCGCCCGAGCGCGTGACGGTGGAAGACGTGACGCCGAAGGAGCTGGTCTTCGTACTCGACACTTCGGGCTCGATGAGCGGATTCCCGATCGAAAAGGCCAAGGAGGCGATGCGCCTGGCGATCGCCGGGCTTTACCCGCGCGACACGTTCAACCTCATCACCTTCGCCGGCGACACGCGCATTCTGTTTCCGGAACCGGTGCCGGCCACGGCGGAGAACGTCCGCCAGGCGCAGCAGTTTTTGAACGGAACCTACGGCAGCGGCGGCACGGAGATGATGAAGGCCGTGCGGGCGGCGTTCGCGCCCTCCGGGGAGAACGGAAAAGTGCGGATCATCTGCTTCATGACCGACGGTTACGTGGGGAACGAGAACGAGATCATCGCCGAGGTGAAGCGCCATCCCGAAGCGCGCGTGTTCAGCTTCGGCATTGGAAGTTCGGTGAACCGCTATCTGCTGGACAAGATGGCGGAAGAGGGCCGCGGCGAGGTGGAATACGTCGGGTTGAACGAGGACGGCAGCGCTGCGGCGCGCCGCTTCCACGAGCGGGTGCGCAATCCGCTGCTCACCGACGTGACGGTGGAATGGAGCGGGCTGCCGGTGTCCGATGTGCTGCCGCAGCGCATTCCAGACCTGTTCTCCGCCCAGCCGGTGGCGCTGTTCGGACGCTACAACGCGGCGGCCTCGGGCCACATCGTGCTGCGCGGCCGCATGTCCGGCAAACCGTTTTCGCGCTCCATTCCGGTGGTGTTGCCGGCCAATGAGGCGGCGCACGATCCGCTGGCCTCCCTGTGGGCGCGGCGGCGCGTGGAGCATCTCTCGGGGATGAATCCCGCCGATTCCCGCAAGGAGGAGATCGTGCAGCTCGGTCTGGCGTACCGGTTGATGACCGCCTATACGAGCATGGTGGCCGTGGAAGACCAGGTAATGACGCGCGACGGCAAGCCGGTGACCGTGCAAGTGCCGGTGGAGATGCCGGAGGGCGTCAGCCACGAGGGCGTTTTCGGGGGGCAAGCGATGGCCGCGCGTGGCGGCATGGGCGGAGGCGTGCTGATGATGAAATCCGCGGTGGCGGCGCCGCCGCCATCCAATGGACCGGGGCCGAGGATGGAACTCCGCGTCCAGGATGCCGCGCTGCACGCCAGCAAACTCGACCGCGCACTGGCCACCCTGGCGCAGACGCCCGGCACGGCTGCGCAGATCGTGGAGGTCGAAATCTGGCTGACCGACGTCCGGCCCGATCTACTGGCCGCGCTGAAGAAGTTGGGCTTCGTGGAGAGCGGCGAGCCCAAGGTGGCGAAGATCCGGCGCGGCAAGATCGCCGTGTCGGCTTTGAAGGCGGTGGAAGCGCTTGCCGAGGTGGTCCAGATCACTCTGGCGAAACCGAACTGAGGCGTGGCCGCCAGCCATGGACTAGATCTGGCATGTCTAGTCCATGGCGCTCCGCGGTTGACAACCCTGACTCGGGCTGATACGGTAAAAAGTTCGTGCCCCTGCCCAAAGGCGGGAGGGGTGCGATTTGCCGGGCCGGCAGTCATCCGGCTGAGACGTTGGACTTGCCCTGTTGCGACGTCAAAAGGACCGTCAAACTTTACGATGAATCAGCCTTATTTCATTGTTGTTCTCGCGCACTCCCTTCACGGCCGCCTCCGCCGTTTCCAAATCGATCAAAAAGTAGTCTTCGCCGTTTTAGCGCTCGCGCTTCTGGGTATGTTTACTCTTGCGGGAATGGTCTCCAGCTATGCGCGCATGGCGTGGAAAGTGGACAACTACAACGATTTGAGGCAGGAAACCGCCATTCTGAAAGAACGCTACCAGCGCCTGCTAAACCAGGCGCATCAGGCGAACGAGGAAGTGGCCCGCCTGCAGGTTTTCGCCACGGAAGTGAGTGTCGCCTACGGCATTAACAACAAATCGACCAGTTCATTCGACTCGACCCTGACTGAGCTGGATACTGCCAATCTGGTGCCGACGCTGGGTGAATCGCTGGAAGCGTACAACCGGCTGAAGTCCGCCTCGCTCACCAGCAAGGTGTACTCCGCTCGCCGCTGGCTGGTGAATACCACGCCCAGCCTGTGGCCCGTCATGGGACGCATGCTGAGCCACTTCGGGAGCCGCGAGGATCCCTTCAACGGCCACCAGGCATTCCACTCCGGCGTGGACATCTCCGCGCCTCCGGGCACCAACGTGAAGTCCGCCGCCGACGGCATCGTGCGTGAAGCCGGCTGGTCCGGCGGCTACGGCAAGCTGGTGGTCCTGGACCACGGCAACGGCCTGCAGACTTACTACGCGCATCTCTCCCGCATCGACGTTCTACCGGGCCAGGAAGTGCGCCTGGGTCAGACCGTGGGCGGCGTGGGCGCCACCGGCCGTGCCACTTCGCCCCACCTGCACTATGAAGTGCGGCGCGGTGGAGCGGTGGTGAACCCCTACAGCTACCTGGCCAAATCCGCGTTCACTACCGCGAATCCAACTCGCGATTTCGGCTTCTAGGCGTTACAATCCAGAGATGCGTTTCTGGGCAGCGCTCCCTCTGGCACTCACCGTGTCTCTCCTCTCCGCACACGACGCCGCGCCGCGAATGGCCGCCACCGCCAGGACATTCCTGGCTTCGCTCACTCCGGAACAGAAGGCCCGCGTGGTCTTTCCGTTCGAGGGCGAGGAGCGATTCTTCTGGCACTACATTCCCACCGACGACATCCCGAAAACCTACAACCGGCCGCGCCGCGGCCTGACGCTGGCGGAGATGACGCCCGCGCAGAAGCATCTGGCCGAGGCGCTGCTGAGCGCCGGCCTCTCCCAGCAGGGCTACATCAAGGCCTCGACAATCATGAGCCTGGAGGACATCCTCAGGGTCATTGAGAAAGACACCAAGGGCCGCCGCGATCCCGAAAAGTACCACTTCAGCATCTTTGGCGAACCGAGTGACAATGGCACCTGGGCCTATCGCATCGAAGGCCATCATGTCAGCGTCCACTTCACGGTGGTCAAGGGCAAGGCGGTGGGCAACCCGACCTTCTTCGGTTCCAACCCGGCCGAGGTGCGCGAGGGGCCGCGGGCCGGCCTGCGGGTGCTCGGCGCGGAGGAAGACAAAGCCCGCGCGCTGCTGAACGCACTGACGCCGGAGCAGCTGAAGGTCGCCATCGTGGCCGGCGAGGCCTATCGCGACATCCTCACCGAGCGCAGCCGCAAGGCCGCCTTGCAGGGGCAGCCTAGCGGCCTGCCTGCCACGAAGATGACGCCCGCGCAGCGCAAGCTGCTCTCCGCGCTGATCGATGAGTACATTGACAACGTGCCGGACGAACTGGCCGAGCAGCGCCGGGCGCGATTGAAGGCCGCCGGCAGCCAGATCCACTTCGCCTGGGCCGGCGTGGTGGAGAAGGGCGGACCGCACTACTATCGCGTGCAGGCGCCCGGTTTTCTGATCGAATACGACAACACCCAGAACAACGCCAATCACATCCACTCCGTGTGGCGCGACTTCGAGGGCGATTTCGGCCTGGACCTGCTTCAGGAGCACTACTCCACCGCCCCGGCCGGCCACGGCCATTCCACGGCGAAGAAGTAGGCCACCGGAGCGCTGCTACCATTGGAGACATGGGAAGGACGCCGGGCGGACCTCCGGAACCGATGCGCGGTGGGCAACCTGAACTGACGCGCCGCGGGTGGCTGGCTGCCCTGGCCGTGCCTGTGCCTGCGATATTATCCGCGCCTGTGCCGGCGGCACGGGCCGCGCAAGCCGTCCCGGCCCCTACCGCGGAGTGGCGCCGCTACGCCGATCCAGCCACCGAGTTTGAAGTCATCCGCCTGACCGACCCGCAGTGGGAGTGCCGCCTGCCGCCGCTCTCCGCGCGCGCCATCGACCGCCGCAGCCGCTCGCTCCTCTATGCTTCCAACCGGGCCGGCTCCTGGCAGCCGTGGCTCATGGATCTTGCCGACGGCCAGAATCGTTCGCTGGGCGCCTTCCAGGAGTTTCAGCCCAGCTCCCTGGCCCTCTCCGGCGACGACAAGGATGCCTGGCTGCTGGAGGGCCGGAGTATTGTCGCCGTGCCGTTGTCATCCCCCACGCGGCGCCGCGAACTGGCGCGGCTGCGCGATGGCTGGACCCTGTCCGGGACGTGGGCCGGCAGCGAGGACTCCACGCATCTCTTCTACGCCGAACAACGCGGCGAGAGCGTGGAGATGCGGCGTCTGCGTCTGCCCAAGGGCGTGCCGGATACGATCCTCGAACAGCCCGGCAGCATTGGCGAGATTCAGCCGAATCCGCGCCGGGCCACTCTGGCCTGGCTGGCCGGCGATGGCTCGCTCTGGGCCGCCGCCTACGACGGCACGGGGAAACGGCGGTTGGACACTCCGCCAGGCCGCGTGCTGGAGACCGAGTGGGCGCCCGATGGGCAGTCTCTCTTCTACCTGCTGGAGCCGGCCGATCCAAGCAAGCTCAACGAGATCCGCGAGCAGCAGCTCGACACCCGCGCGGACGCGCTGGTGGCCCGCACCAGCCAGTTCGTCTCTTTCGGGCGCAACGCCAATGCCAGTGTCTTCGTGGGCGCCAGCCGGAGCAAGGCCTCTCCGACCGTCCTGGTGCTGCTCCGCGCCACGCGCCGCGAGTTCACGCTGTGCGAGCACAGAGCCAGTGATCCCGCGCGCGTCGCTCCGCGGTTCTCTCCCAATAGCCAGCGGGTGATCTTCGAGAGCGACCGGCACGGCAAGCCGGCTCTCTACATGCTGAACGTGGAACGGCTGATCGAGAAGACGGACAGTTAGAGCGGGTCTTCCAGAACGCAGACGAACTGGGCGATGGTGACGTACTGATCTTCTTCGCGGAGGTCCCAGTGCGAAAACTCTTCGTTATCCGGTTGCATGGTGATGCGCTTGTGGCGCCAGCCCTCGGCGGTCTGCTCCTTTTCGCTGGAGTAGCGCTTCAGGGTGTATTCGCCGCCCTCGTCCATGGTGGCCATGCGTTGCACGATGTAGATGCCACCCCGGCGCGAGCCGCCGTAGTAGGAGCGGAAGACGCACAGGGAACCGTCGGGGATATCCGGCATCATGGAGCGGCCGTGGATGCGCACGAGGAAGAGATCTTCAGAGAGGCCGCGCCGGCCGGGGACGTGCGCTTCCACCCACTCCTCGGCAGTATTGGCGCGATCCTGGCCCAGGCCGCCGGCGGCGATGTCCAGGGAGGAGTAGAAGGGCAGGTGCGTCTGGTAGCGGCGCACGGTGGAGGTCACCAGGCGCCGGTAGAGCGCCTGCGCCGTGCGCTCTAGATCGATGGCCATGGTGGTGGTGGGCGGCTCTACCCTGAGCGTGTTCGAGAGATTTTCGTCGATCCAGGCCAGAAACGCTGCGGTCCCCATCTCGCGCTGGCGCAGAGGCAACTCCTCAGCCAGGGCTGTCAGGATGGGCGCCTCTTCTCCGGCGAACTCCGCAAAGTCCTGCCGGAAGCGGAAGACGCACTCCCCGTTGGCAGGATCGGTCAGCACCAGCCCGCAGTTCTCGCCCAGGGCCTGAAAGACCCGGTACTCGGCGGTACGGGTTTGCAGAGGCGAGATGGGCATCTATCGCTCTTATCGTCTCAAACCTGAAAACTTTAAGGCGCGAAGGGATAATAGCCTTCGCGCGCCCGGACCTTCACGTTCCCCAGGTTCACGCGGACTTCGATGCGCCGGAACTTCCGGGCCACGTCCTGTTCCGTGGGTGTATAGCGCAGGATGTACTGGGTGGTGATTTCGCCCACCGTGGCGGTGATGGCGTTGACAATGCCGCGCATGATGGCGGCGGCGTAACCGCCTGTGCCCACCTTCAGCGCGTAGTTGCCTTCATCGGAGGGCGTGGACAGATAGCCGCTGACATCGGTGTAGACGTTTTCGAGGGGGTAGACCACGCGTCCGCCGGTCGACTCGCAGAGGCGCTTGAGGTTCGGCTCCCCATCATTGCGGAAGCCGAAGGCCACCGTGGAGACGCCGTAAACGGTCACCAGGTTGCGCTGGGCCACCTCCACCACCTCTTCCAAGGTCTTCTTGCTGCTGGTGTCGTGGCCGTCGCCGACGATGATGATGACGCGCCGCGGCTCATAGGGTTCGCCCTTCACCAGCGTGCGGCTGGTGCAGGCCATGTAGACGGCATCGAAGAGAGCCGCGCCGCCTCCGGGCTTGACGTTGCGGATCTTCTGAAGGATCTTCTCGGGATCCCCGGTGGTGTTCACCATGAGTTCGGCTTCGGTGGAGTAGCCGATCAGGTAGCCGGAAAAGCGCTTATCGGGTTTGCCGTCGGGCTCCATGGTGGCCTGCACCAGGTCCTGAATGGCGTCCATGAACTTGTCCCAGTGGAGGCGGTTGGAGTTGGACAGGTCCACCAGGAAGCCGAGGACGACGGGCTGGTTGCGTTCGCGCGTGAAGTAGGCGACGGTCTGCGGCTTGCCTTCGTCGAGCAGGACAAAATCCTTCTGCTCGAGGTTGGAGACGAAACGGCCCTTCTCATCGGTGACGCTGACGGGCACAATCACTTCGTTGGCGGAGGCCTTGAAGGCGGCCTGCGCCTGGGCCGGGGGCTGCGCGGCCGCGCTGGCCTGCGCCGCGTCCGCCCGATGCGGGAGGAGGCCGGGGGCCGTCATACCCAGTAAGAAGATCCTGCGGGATGGCATGCTGGTTCTGCCTTGATTATAGAGGGCGGCGGGCCGCGCTGGCTGAACCTTGCGGCACCCCTTGCGCGGCAGCGGAGTCTGGAGGCGCGGCCGCCGCGAATTCTGCCCCTTGGCGTGGGCCGGGGAAGAACCCGTATGATAAGGCGTACGGCAGATTCAGGCTCGTCCCTGGCCGGTTCTGCCGGAAGGACCACCGTATGAATCGAACCGCCCTCCTCTCCGCGCTGTTTTGCCTGCTCCTGCCCGCCTGGGCTCAGAATCCCTACGTCACGTTCAACCCCCCGGCCCATGTCTTCAATGTCGACGCGGGCAACCAGACGCTCCAGTCGGTCAGAGTGCAGATGACCAACACCGGCAATCCCTTCAGCTTCCTCGCCTCGGCGAACCAGGGCTGGCTGGGGGTGTCGCCCACGGGTGGCACCATCGCCAACGGACAGACCCTCGAGCTGACCGTGACGGCAAATCCCTCGCAGATGCAGAGCGGCACCTACACAGGGATCATCACGATCACTCCGGCCGCCGGCACCGGACTGCCCCCGGCAACCCTGGGCGTCACGATGAACATCACCGGGCTGGTCATCTTGGTGAGCCCCGAACGGCTGGACTTTTCCACCGGCATGTCGGGCTCGGACACGAAGAGCTTCCTCGTCTCGTTCTCCGACGCCGTGGTCCGCGAGGTCGTGGTGACGCCGGTCACGCAGGCCGGTAGCTGGCTCAGCGTTACCTCTGCGTCGCCGTTGATGGCGCCCATCAGTGTCGCCGTTCGCGCCACCGCTTCCGGGTTGGATCCGGGGACCGTGCTGACGGGTGAGCTCAGGATCACAGTCCCCAGCCTGCCGAACATCACCAAGTCCCTGCCGGTCACCCTGACAGTTCTCGACCAGAACTCCGGATTCCTGGTCGCGCCGACACAACTGAACTTTTACTCCTTCGGTACTCTTCCGCCGCCCAGGCAGCCGGTGCAGGTGGCGGCGGCCAGCGGAGGCATCGAAGTCTTCGATGTCGAGCTGTCGCCCGGCTCTGTCGGGCTGACCACCACGGCATCCCGCGCCCAGACGCCCACCTCGTTCTCAGTGCAGATGGACACGACGCAGGTGGTCCAGTTGCCGCGCGAGGATACCATCACCATCCGGCCCACCAGCGGCAACGCCGAGATCATCATTCCAGTGAAGACCAGCTCCACGCCGCAGCCGCCCACCTACGCCATTCCGCAGGTGGCCGACGGCGGGCCGGCCTCGGCCGGCAAGTTCCGGACCTCCATTACGGTGACCAACAACGACACCGTGCCGGCCATCGTCTCGCTGAAGTTCTACAAGAGCGATCCCGCCACGCGCGCCACCGTCCCCTGGACGCCGCAGATGGAAAACAACGACAAGGTGGATAACATTACGATCCAGCCCGGCGCTTCCTGGACCGTCCAGACGGCCGGCGCTCCGGACACCATCTCCGCCGGCTGGGCGGAAGTCGCCTGCGGTACCTGCACCGGCAACAGCAAAGGCGTCAGCGGCCTGGCCGTCTTCCGGCAGCTCCAGCCCGATGGCAAGATCCAGGAAGCCGCGGTGCCGATCAATTCCACGCTGATGCAACGCAGCCTGCTGCCCTACGACAACACCAACGGCTTTGTCACCTCCATGGCGGTGGCCAACCTGAGCACGGTGGAAACCGCCCGCGTCCGGGTGGCCTTCCGCGATGCCACGGGCAAGCTCCTCCGCCTGGACAAGTTCAAAGACATCCCGCCGCACGGCCACTACGCCTTTGAGTTGCCGGCCGAATTCCCCAGCCCGGCCGGCCAGCGCGGCACGGCGGACATCTGGGCTCTGAACGGAAACATCTCCCTGCTGGGGCTGCGCTTCAGCCCCACCGGAGCGTTCACGTCTTTTGAAGCGCAGAGTTTCCAGACGCGCCAGTTGGGCCGGCGCTCACTGCCGCAGATCGCCGACGGCGGGGAGTTCCGCACCAGCATCACACTCGCCAATAACGATGCGACCGTGGCGAATGTGCGCCTCAAGTTCTGGCAGGACGACGGCGCCGGCGGCGCCACCAAGCCCTGGACCGTGGCCTTCACGAACGGCGCGAATCCCGACAACATCACCATCCCGCCGGGCACCTCCATCACGTTGGAGACCAACGGCGCCAGCCCCACGGTGGTCGCCGGCTGGGCGGAGGTGGTGACCGATCAATGGATCACCGGCTTCGCGGTTTTCCGCCAGACGGTGCCCGGACGCGTGGCCCAGGAGGCCGCCGTGCCCCTGATCACCGGCACCAGCCTGCGTTACTACCTGCCGTTCGACAACACCAGCGGCTTCACCACCTCGGTGGCGCTGGCCAATCTCAACGCGGCCAACGAAGCCCAGGTGAACTTCACCTTCCGCGACGGGCAGGGCCAGCGCATCTTCCAGGCCGCTTTGCCCACCCTGCCGGCCTCGGGCCACCGGGCCTTCCGGATCATCGATCTGTGGCCGGACCTGGACGGCAAGCGCGGCACGCTGGAGGTCTCCTCGCTCAGCGGCGAGGTCACGCTGATGGGACTGCGGTTCCTCTCCAGCGGCGCCTTCACTTCGTTCAAGGCGCAGCCGATCCAATAACTCCTCAAAACAGCGGAAGGGGCCGCCGGCGATCGCCGCCGCGGCCCCTTTTGCTTTGATTGAGCTTCCGTTTAGCGCTGCACGCGCCCGGAGCCGCCTTCCTTGATGAGCGCTTCCACCTCCGCCTTGGTGAAGCGATTGAAGTCGCCCGGCACGGAGTGCTTCAGGCAGGAGGCCGCCACGGCGAACTCGAGAGCCTGTTCGCGCGTGGGCAGGTTCAGCAGGCCGTAGATCAGGCCGCCGGCGAAAGAGTCGCCGCCGCCCACGCGGTCCACGATGTGGGTGATGTCGTAGCGGGTGCTGACGATGAACTTCTCCCGGTCGTGCAGGCAGGCGGCCCAGCCGTTGTGCGAGGCCGAGAAGCTCTCGCGCAGCGTGATGGCGATCAGCTTCAGGCCGGGGTAGGCGTCCAGCACCTTCGCGGCCAGCTCTTCATACTTCTTCTGGTCGAGCTTGCCGGAGTGGACGTCCACGTCGATCTTCACGCCCAGCGCCTTCTGGCAGTCCTCTTCGTTGGCGATGGCGTAGTCGACGAACTTCACCAGCTCCGACATCACCTCCTGCGCGGTCTTGCCGTACTTCCAGAGGTTCTTGCGATAGTTCAGGTCGCAGGAGACCGGCACGCCGAGCTCGCGGGCGGCTTTGGCGGCCTCGATGGAGAGATCGGCGGCTGATTGCGAGAGCGCCGGGGTGATGCCGGTGACGTGGAACCAGCCGGCGTCCTGGAGGATGGCTTTCCAGTCCAGATCGCCCGGTTTGGCCAGCGCGATCGATGAGTTGGCGCGGTCGTAGACCACCTTGGACGGCCGCTGATTGGCGCCGGGTTCGACGAAGTAGATGCCGAAACGGCCCGCGGCGCGGCGGATGAACGACGTGTCGATGCCGAACCCGCGCATCTGGTAGACGAAGGCGTCGGTGATGGGGTTGTCGGGCAGCACGGTGACGTAGCGGGTCGGCAGGCCGTAGTTGGCCGTGGAGACGGCGACATTGGCCTCGCCGCCGCCGAAGGTGGCGAGCAGGGAGGGCGACATGAACAGGCGCTCGTAGCCCGGAGGCGCCAGGCGGAGCATGATCTCCCCAAAGGTGACGACAGGTTTTTGTGGCATGAATGAGACCTCGGTTTACTTAGGATTCCTGACAGAACTATGTCCGCCGGGGCCGGCAAGAGCCACGGCCTCCAAGGCGAAAGCGGCGTCCAGCGCGGGCAGCCCTTCGTAGGGAAGCAGCGCGCCGGCGGGATGCCGGGCGGGGTTGATGAAGTCCGGCAGCACCTTGCGCACCAGCTCCGCCATCTGCGGCGAGAGCGGATAGGTGTTGAGCAGCACGGCGTTCTTCAGAGAGGTGGACGCCGCCTGCATCGTCTTCTCCAGACGCTGAAAAGCCAGCCGCGCGTCGGCTTCCTGGTAGCGGAAGGCCAACTGCGCTCCGGCGAAGACCAGCGAGCCCGAAGGAATGGCGACCGCGCCGTCTTCATAGCGGACCTCCGCCCGCGATGCCAGTTTCGCCGCGGCGCTGCACGATGCGCCGGCCTGCAGGGCGGCGCGCTGTGCCTGGTGCCACACGGCGTTGTTGCGCGGGAACAGATGCGAGGCGGCGCTCTTCACCTCCCGCTCGCCTTCCATGGAAGTGGTGGCGCACAGCAGCCGCATGGGATCGCCCTCCATTCCGGCGGAGATCAGCCTGGCGCGCAGCAGTTCCAGCGCGGCCGCGGGCGTTTCCGCCTCGGCGACGGCGAAGGCGATGCCGGCGGGATTCAGCGGCTTCCTCTCCAGCAAGGTGGCCTCCAACTGCACCTGCGCGCCCTCCATGGGCAGCGCGCCCACCTGCAGCACCGTCAATACGGGCAGAGAGAGACGACGGTCACTGAACTCATCGGCGACGATCGACTGAATGCGCCGCATATCGCCGGTGCCGGCGACGAAGGCGCGGATCTGGATGAACTGAGCGCCTCGCGCCAGCGCGATGAGGGCCTTCAGGCCGTCCCTGGTCTGTTGCGAAAGCAGGCCCTTGGCGGAGAGCGGGGCGGAGACGAAGCCCAGCCGCGAGACGTCGGCCAGCAGCGCCGTGGGCGGGTCCGGCAATACTGCCAGAGTCTGGGTGGTCTCCTCGTCTTTCTTCTTCCTGCGTTGGAGCGGGTCGGCAACCGCTTGCGTCCCGAAAACCAGTACCAGCGTCGCAGCCGCCACCCGTGCGGGCTTCCACATGAGAATCATCTGTATCGTATCAAAACAGCCAGCCGGGTAATCCCGTCAGCGCGGGTCTGAAGGCTGCTACAATTGCCGTCGAAGACATGGCTGAGCAGAGCTGCGAGCGGTGCGGAGGCACCGGCTGGAAGATTGTCGAGAAAGAGGGCCTGAGCGGAGCCCAGCGCTGCGAGTGTTCCTATGCCGCGCGAGGCGAGGCTCTGCTGAACCGGGCCCGCATCCCCAGCAACTACGGCGGCGACAACTTCGACAACTTCTCAAACCGCGGCTCCAACGAACTGAAGGCCATTCAAGGCCTATTGGTGCGCTACTGCCAGGACTTTCCCGCCGCCGATCCCCCCGGCCTGCTGCTGATCGGCGAACCCGGATGCGGCAAAACCCACCTGGCGGTGGCGGTCCTGCGGCGGCTCATCGAACACGGCTTCGAGGGCGTGTTCATGGACTATCAGAACCTGCTGGACCGCATTCGCTCCGGCTACGATCCGCTCTCCGGCGAAAGTCCCCGCGCCGCCTACGAGGAGGCGATGGAAGCCGAAGTGCTCCTGCTGGACGACCTGGGCGCGCACCGCGTCACCGATTGGGTGGAAGACACCGTGACGTCGATCATCACCTACCGCTGCAACGAGCGCAAACCTCTGATCGCCACCACCAATCTGCCCGACGCCGAGATGGGCGGCACGCTGATCGAACGCCTGCCCGAAGGCGCGCCCGCGCGCTACGACATCAAGTCGACGCTGATCGAAAAGATCGGCATGCGCGCGCGCAGCCGGCTCTTCGAGATGTGCCGCATCGTGCGCATGCCGAAAGTGGGCGACTATCGAGTCGCCTCTCGCAAGTAGTTACTTCTGGATGGGAGCGTCGCCGCTGGGGCCATAGATGCCCGGCACCTTGGCGCCCATCGGCCGCAGGTAAGCCGAAAGCTGGCCGCGGTGGTGGATGGAGTGCCGCAGCATCAGGTCCACATAAACAACGCCAGGGGCGTTGAACATCCCGAAGAAGTCGATCTCCTTGGCCAGCGTCTCGCCGGAAAGGCCCTTCACGGCTTCCACCGCGGCCGGCAGATTGGCGTCGTACCAGGCAATGACATCGGCGACGTTCTTGATCGCCTCCGGCACGTCCGGCTCGCCGGCGGCGAAGGCGCCCTGCGCCACGCCGTTCAGGAAGAACACCTCGGCGCTGGCGATGTGCCAGGCCAGCTTCAGGGTGTTCATGGACCGGTCGTCCGGCGAGTAGCTTTCCTTGCCTGCCGGGCAGGCCGCCAGCACGTTGCGGGTTGTTGCGGTTTCCTGCGCGTGGGTTCCCAGGACGTACGCGGCGAGCGTCTTTGCGGTTTCAGGTGACATGGTTTCGATTCAGCCTCTCTAACGTGGAATTCCTCTGTTATAGCAGGAACCCGCGCCAGCGTCACTGGAAGTACTTCTTGACGATCCACTCCGGCTGCCACTGGTCCGGTTTGCGCGCCATGCCGGTGAGATCCACCACGCGCGGTTCCTGGTTCTGCTCGGGGATGGGCGCCGTGTCGCCCACCTTCTCCTGCCACTGCCGCATCAGCGTCCGCAGGCGCCGCACTTCCGCGGCATTCCGCGGCGCATCCACGACGTTGTTCATCTCATATGGGTCGTTCTTGAGGTCGAACAACTGCAGGTGGCCGAGCTTGGGATAGGCGATCAGCTTCCAGCGCTGGTCGCGCACGGCCCGCTGGATGTCGAGAAACGGCAGGAAGACGGAGTCGCGCACCGCGATCTTTTTCTTCTCCCACAGCGGCCGCAGGCTGTCGCCCTCCAGGCCCTGCGGCGCGGAGAGCCGTAGCACGTCGCACAGGGTAGGGAAGAGGTCGAGCAGGTAGGTGAAGGCCGTGACGGACTCGTTGCGCGGGATGCCCGGCCCGGAGATCATCAGCGGCGTGCGCATGCTGTGTTCGAAGACATTCTGCTTGCCCAGCAGACCGTGGCTGCCCAGCGCCAGGCCGTTGTCGGCCGCGTAGATCACGATCGTGTTGGAGGCCTCGCCGCTCTGGTCGAGCGCCGCCAGGATGCGGCCGATCTGCTGGTCGAGGTGCGTGATCATGCCGTAGTATTCGGCCAACTGGTCGCGGATGATGCTCTCGGTGCGAGGCCAGGCGGCCAGGTTTTCGTCGCGGCCGCCGCGCATCATGCCGTTGTCGAAACCGAGCTGCGGGCGGAAGTTGACGGGCAGCGGCGGAAGCCGGCGGTAGTACTCTTCCCGGGCGGGCAGCGGCGGCATGCGCGGGTCATGCGGCGCGGTGAAGGCGCAGTAGGCGAAGAAGGGCTTCGCGCGGTCGCGGGTATTGAGAAAGTCGATGGTTGAGTCGGCGAAAAGCTCGGAAGAGAACTTCTCTCCCGTGCGCTGCGCGGTGAGCTTGCCGTCGGGGCCGATGTCGCGCACAGGCACTTCCAGGTGGTTCGACATGCCGCCGAACATGACGTTGCGGCCGCGCTGGAACGCTCGCAGAAAGCTGCCCGTGCCGTTGTGCCACTTGCCGGTGGCGAAGGTCGCGTAGCCGCTCTCGCCCAGCACTTCGGGCATCAGGCGCGCGCCTTCCAGAGTTTCGGTCTTCAGGTGGAACCACGTCTTGCCGCTCATCAGCATGGCGCGGCTGGGCATGCACACGGCGCCGCTATTGCCCCCGAAGATGTAGTTGTTGCGGAAGCTGACGCCGGAGCGCGCCAGGCGGTCCAGGTTGGGCGTGCGGATGTGGGTGTTGCCGTGCGCGGCGATGGTGTCGGCGCGCTGGTCGTCGGCGAAGAGGAAGAGCACGTTGGGGCGCTTGCCGCTCTTGCCGGAGCCACGCCCTGCCGTGGCCGCGGCCATGGCCAGCGAAGCCAGCATCATGCGCCGGGAGAGGAAGTCCATAAACCGTCCTTTCTACGCCGGGCGCGGCCGTCGCTCAACGGGCCGCATCCGGCGGAAAGGCTCAGTGTATCGCTATGGGCTTACTCGAGAGGCGTGGAGCCGGCCGGCCGCGCCGGCGACGGGGCGGGGAAGGGATACACATCGGGCACCACCTTCACACCCGTGGTGAACTTCCAGTTGCTGCCGCCGGGCGTGGCGAAGGTCATCTCGACGAACCCGGCAGTGAAGCCCTGCGCCGGCTTCTCAAGCTGCACCGTGTAGGTGCCGTCGGCGTTCGCGGCCACATCGGTGCTCTTGTACGCCGGGCCGATCTTCTCCAGGCGGAAGTCGCGGGCGTCGGGGTTGGTCGCCGTCCACAGCTTCACCGCCACCGGCTTGTCCTTGCAGGTGACGCTGATCTTGCCCTCGGGGCTGATGTTCCAGTCGAACTCGGGCCGCTTCCAGTTCTTGATCACCGATTCGTAGTAAGTGGCCAGGCTCTCGGCGGCGTCCGTGCGGCGCGTCACGCCGTGGTCGGAGTTCGGCACATAGCGCAGATACTTCTCGCCCTTCAGGTCCTTGTAGTAGAACTGCCAGGAGTCCGGCAGGAAGAACTGGTCGCCGGCTGAATTGACGATGTACTTGGGCATGGTAAGGCGGTCGCGGAAGCGGTACGGCTCCACCACCCTCATGAGGCTGTCGAACTGTTTGGTGCCGATCCAATCCATCACGCCGTGCTCCACGTAGTCGTTCACGGAGGGCGCCCAGAAACCATACGCCCGCCAGTGGTGCATGAAGGACTGCTCCATGTTCAGCAGGTCGATCACCACCGGCATGATGGCGATCACTCGCTTGTCCACAATGCCCGTCGTCCACGTGGTCCAGCCGCGCTTGCTGCCGCCGGTGATGACCCAGCGCGCCACTTTCACCTTGCCGCCGGCCTCGCTGGCCAGGAACTCCTGCGTCGCATCCATCGCGCGCACGCTGGCCTTCGTCATCGGCAGCCGTGCCGGCCAGCGCTCGTCGCCGGTCTCCAGATACTTCTTCCAGGTGAAGGCGATGATGGCGTCTTCCGTGCGTTTGCGGCTTTCTCCGTAGAAGCTCAAGGCCTGGTTGGGGATCATCCTCAACTCCACGGCGACGCTGTGCGTCCGCACGGCGATCGAGGCGGTGAAGGGGTCCACCTTGTCCGGCACTCCGCTGGCATTGTTGCCGCCGGCGATCATCAGCAGCGCCGCATCGGTGTCCACCTGATCCGGCTTCACGATGGTCACCCAGTGCTTCCAGGTGGTGCGGTCCACTTCCGCCGGCGTGAGCCAGTTCTGGGAGGTCATGTCCAGAACGTAGGCCGTGTAGCCCGGGCCGGGAATGGTTCGCGCCAGTTTCCATTGATAGGCGGGATCGGGCGTCTTGACGTAGCGGTCCAGTGCCGTTTCAGGATTTGACTGGGCAAAACAAGAAATCGACAGCGTGGCGACAAAAGCGAAAACGTGTTTCATGCTAATACTCTCATCATAGCCGATATACTGTGGGTGTCATGAGTAGTCCCGTCGTTCCGAACCCCCTTGCTTATCTGGGCGAACAACTTCAGGAGATGCGTGCCGCCGGATCCTTTTTCCGGCTCCGCGAACTGGAGAGCCCCTGCGAAGCGGTGAGCCGCGCCGACGGCCGCGAAGTGATCAATCTTGCCTCGAATAACTATCTGGGGTTGGCCAATCACCCCAAGCTCAAGGAGGCCGCCCTCGACGCCGTGCGCCGCTTCGGCGCGGGCACCGGAGCCGTGCGCACCATTACCGGCACCATGGCCATGCACATGGAATTGGAGCGCAAGATCGCAGCCTTCAAGCACACCGAGGCCTGCGTGGTATTCCAGAGCGGTTTCGCCGCCAACGCAGGCACCGTCAGCGCCATTCTGGGGCCGGACGATCACATCATCAGCGACGAACTCAACCACGCGTCCATCATCGACGGCTGCCGCCTTTCACGCGCCAAAATCCATGTCTTTCGCCACCGCGACTCAGAGCACGCCGCCGAGATCCTGTCCGGCCTCGCCAGCGTGCCGGGCCGGAAATTGTTGATTACGGATGGCGTCTTTTCGATGGATGGCGATATCGGCCCGCTGGACGCCCTGGTGGCGGTGGCTGAAAAGCACGGCGCCATCATGATGGTGGACGACGCGCACTCTTCCGGCGTGCTGGGCCGCAACGGCCGCGGCACCGTGGATCACTTCGGCCTGCACGGACGCGTCGGCATCCAGGTGGGCACGCTCTCCAAGGCGATCGGCGTGCTGGGCGGCTATGTCTGCGGCAGCAAGGATCTGATCGAATTCCTCTATCACCGGGCCCGGCCTTTCCTTTTCTCTACTTCGCATCCGCCGGCCGTCACCGCCGCCTGTAGCGCGGCCTTCGATCTCCTCGTCGATGAGCCCGAACGCATTGAGCGGCTGTGGGATAACACCCGTTACTACCAGGCGGCGCTCGCCGCCCAGGGTTTCGCCACCGGCCTGAGCCAGACGCCCATCACGCCCATCCTCGTCGGCGAGGCGCGGACGGCGCACGAATACTCCGCGGCGCTCTTTGAAGAGGGCCTCTGGGCCACGGGGATCGGCTTCCCCACCGTGCCCAAGGGGCGTGCCCGCATCCGCACCATCGTGACCGCCGCCCACACGAGGGAGCACCTCGACCGCGCCGTGGAGATCCTGGCCCGCGTGGCGAAACGAATGGGGATCCTGGCCCAGTGAACTGCCAGTGAAATAATCGACGCGCCGGCCGGCGCTACTTGCCCTGCTGGATGGCTGCGAACGTCTTCAGCAGGTCCTGGATGCGGTCGATCTGGACGAACGGCCGCGAAAAGAACCGTTCCACCGTCGCGTTGAACAGGGCCGCCTGCTCGTAGGAGACGGCGTGCGTGGTGCCGGGGAAGATCGCCAGTTGACTGTTCGGAATGTGGTGAAAGATCTCGATGGTGTGCTCGTCCCGGATCAGGTCGTGATCGCCGGCCATGATCAGCGTCGGCGCCTGAATCGCATGCAGAGCATTCAGGTCGATATTCGGTTCGTCGAGCATCAATTGACTGGTCCGGATGCTGCGCCGCACTTCCGGTTTGTCCCGGTCCGCCGCCGGGATCGAAGCCAGCATCTCCTTCACCAGGGCGATGGTCTCCGGATAGACGGCGCTGGAGGACGGATTGAGATTTGCGCCCGTGGCGGCGATCTTCTTCACTTTCGCTGGATAGTTCATGCCCAGCAGGAGCGCCTCGATGCCGCCGTCGCTCCATCCAATCACATCCGCGGCAGGGATTTTGAGGTGGTCCAGCAGTGCGGCCAGATCCGCGGCCATCTTCTCATAGGTCAACGGGCCGGTACTGTCGCCTGACTTCCCATGGTCCCGCGTATCCATGGCGATCACGCGGTAGTGCGTGCGGAAGTAGTCGATCTGCCGCTTCATGGCTGCGATGCTCGCGCCATTGGGATGGATGACCAGCAGCGGCTCGCCCGATCCATAGATCTCGTAATAGAGCCTGACGCCATCGTGCGTGAATGTTCTGCCCACGGCGGCATTGGAGCCATAAGGAGTGGATTGGGCAGATAGCGCCGAAAGCGTGAGAATCAGGAGCAGCAGGAGCCGTGACATGGAGTGGAATTGTACCACCCCAGCCGCTCCTGAAGCGCCGCGGCAAGCCCGCCGCTGCCTGCGTCGCCTCGCGGACGGCAATGATGTGGCCGCCTCACTGGGCTGGTGGGGCATCCCCTCCCGCAAAGCCGGGCTGTCCGGGTCTCCGCGGTCCGGACCCTCGTCCGGTAAGGAGGCCGCCACGCTCCCCTAGGACTTCAGTCCCACGCAGGATCGCCGCTCGTCTTGCCTGATTCCAGAGTTGCGTGAACTCTGCCCGGAGGCCCGTTTTTATTGGGTTTCGGCACTACCCCTGGGGGAAACGGCCTACCTCGGCGACTCCTCTGAGGCGGGGCCGCGGATACGAAATCAGACCTCTGTCTCTGAGTTCTTTCTAAGGTGCGAAATAAGGTATTGCTTGGATTTGAGTAGCCGAAGGGTACTGTTACTGTTGATCTAGCAACGACGAAAGAAAGTTGCAACAAGGGAGAGGAGAAACAAACACATGAAGAAACTGAACAATTTCATCCTGAAGCTGTGGATCATGAAGGACACCCGCGGTCAGGACCTCATTGAATACGCGCTCATGGCCGGCTTCGTCGCCGTTGCCGCCGGCGCGATCGTTCCCGGCGTCGCCGCCAGCATCAAGCAGATCTTCAGCAAGGTCAACTTCGTGATGTCCGGCTCCGCCAGCCAGGCCGCCGGCTAAGCGAACCAGACCCCCGAGGGTTTCTCGGCGCTTCTGCGATCTCAAAAGGATCTACAGCGAACGGCGGGAACAGAGATTCTCGCCGTTCGCTGTTTTGAGGCGTAAATTAAGGTGTTCCGTGGATTGGTGCAGTCGGGGGAGATTGTTAACGTTGTCCTAGACACATCGAAAGATGTGCTGAGAGTTGGGAGAGAGAGGAAATATAAACAATGAAGAAACTCAATAACCTCATTCTGAAGCTGCGGATCATGAAGGATACCCGCGGTCAGGACCTGATTGAATACGCGCTCATGGCTGGCTTTGTGGCCGTCGCCGCCGGCGCCATCGTCCCTGGAGTTGCTGCCAGCATCCAGACCATCTTCAGCAAGGTCAACTTCGTCATGTCCGGCTCCGCGAGTCAGGCGGCCGGCTAATAGTACACGACTTTCCCGGAGCGCCATGGCGCTCCCCCGGATCCGGGTAGGATCTTCCGTGAACGGCGGCAACTTCGGTTGCCGCCGTTTCCATTTGGAATGTGTTACTTAGCTCGACAGAGCGCCAGTCAGATCGCCCTGCGCATCGAACTCCAATTCCAGCGGCGATCCCAGTTTCTCTACCGAATCCGCCTGCGCTTCGCTGACCTGGGCATTGGTTGAGATCGCCAGCTCAGTCAAATCCTGCGTGTTGCGAATCCAGCAGTAGGTGACGTCGGCGCGATTCAGACGCCCGGTGGTTTTCCAGATCGCTTCCAGGCAGGCCCGGTCCGAGGCGAAAGTGGCGGGGATCTTCAGGCAGGCCAACGCGCCCGACGTCAGCCCATTTACATACGTCGGTTTGCGCTGAACCTTCCTCACTAATCTGCGGTGAACCGCGTCCGCCATGCCGATTCCGATGGCATTTCCGTGACTCAATGGGTGGATATCCCGCACGTAAACGCGCCCGACAGGCGGCGCCATCCCCCAGGGGTTCACGTTGCCATGGATGTCGCGATTGATCACCTTGGGATCCATTCCCGATCCGGACCAGTTCTTCCCCAGTTCATTCACGATCAAGAAGTCCACTGAATCCAAGGGGATGCGCGGCATCCAGGACTTTGACAGCTCGAGCAGTTCTTCTTCCCGCCGCTCCATCCGCGCCACGGGGACCACTTCCAGATGCGCCGTCTGGTGATGCGCATCTTCCAGAATTGCCAGGCCGCCGAGAATCTTCCCCGTCCCCAGCACCTGCCTGCCGACGCTGCGGATCACCGCCTCCAGGCCGATCGCGTGGCCGTGGGCGTGATAGCGCTGTGCACCGGCCAGCTTGCCGAGCCCGATCGCCATCATCTTGAACAGACCGCTTTCCAGTCTGCCGGCAAAATCGGTGTGGCGTTTGATGCGCCCGCACAGCATCACCCCATCGGCCTGGAATGCCGTGCGATCCATCACCACTTCGATCCCCTCGGCTGTCGCGCCCAACTCCACCACTGCCAACGAACTACGCACCGGGCAGCCCATCGACTCTTCCGTCAAACCATAGCGCGCCAGCACTTGCGCCTGCCCCGGACCCGTGGCCGCGCCGTGGCTCCCCATGGCTGGGAAGAGAAATGGCCGCATTCCCCTCGCTTTCCACCAGGCCACCGCGGCGCCCACGATCCGGTCGAGATTGGCAATGCCCCGGCTGCCGACTCCGATGGCGATTTGAGCGCCGGGCTTCAGGCCGTGGTCCAGGCCAGCCGCATCCAGTTGAGCGCAGATCGTGCCGGTGATGTCAGTGAGCGCGCGTGAAGGCAGTTTCTGTCGGACCAGATAGTACGGGGGGAACTGCATCCCCCCATTCTATGAGAGGGGGCCAGGCAGAGGTGAATTCAGATCTTCTCCCACTCCTTTTCGAGCATGCGGGAATACTCGCCGGAGGCAAACAGCTCATACCTGAAGTTCTTCGGAGACAGCGTCACGTAGGTGGTCAGGCCCTGGCGAGTGGTGAACATCTGGTCCGCGTAGCGGTAGTAGTACCGCACGAAAGTGGGGTTGAGAATCTCCAGGTCCGGTACATGGGTGAAGACCGAGTTCAGCCCGAAGGCCCGCGTGAAGATCGACTTGTAGTCCGCCACGCCCCAGCGCGTGAGCTTCGTGCGCACGGATTCCGGCGGCTCATCCACCAGCAGTTGGATAAAACTCGGCGCCGTGATCCCGGCCTGCTGCAAAACGGCATCTCTGGAGGCCAGTTCCGAGCATTGATCCACCCAGCGCTGCAAATCCTTGCCCACGTAGTAGAGCATGCGCAGTTCGCAGAGACGGCCGGCGAGCAACCGGTGGACGATTTCGTCCTGCGATAGCTCTCCCGAGGGAAGCAGCCCCTGCAACATCAGGTGGGCGCGCGAACTCTCCACCAGCTTATCCGCCCCGGTAGGGTCAGAGAAGGGATGCAGGATGATGGGAGGCAACTCCCATACTTCACCTTTTGGCAACGTTGCTACTTGCATGCCTTCTCTACTGATCGGCCGTTTGGGCGCAGGCCCTTAGGGGAAATCTACCGCCATTCCCCTCGCTCTCAGCGCATCTGAGCGCGCGATCGCAGCTTGGCCTTCGTTTCCAGCACCTGGGCGCCCCGCTTGTACTTCACCACCACCTCGTCGCCGGGCTTCTTGGCGCGCAGCGCGTAGGTGAAATCATAGAGGCTCGAGATGGCTTTGCCGTCGAATTCAACGATCAGATCGCCGCCCTTCAAGCCCGCCTCATCCGCGGGAGAACCCTTCGTCACATCCGACACCCGGAACCCGCCCTTGGTCTCGCCCATGTCCGGAATCGAGCCGAACCAGGCTCCGCCTCCGGCGGCGCTCGCCGTGGCCGTGGGCTGCGGCGCCTGCGTCTTGATGTACTTGGGCCGGTCGGCCGCCGAGGCCAGCTTCCCGGTCACCGCGGCCACCACCTGCAGCATGTCCGCCGCGCTCTCGTGGTCGATCTTCTCCCACGTATCGCTCGGCTTGTGATAGTCCGCGTGCAGCCCGGAGAAGAAGAAGAGCACGGGCACCTGCTTGGTGGTGAACGAGAAATGGTCGCTCGAACCGTAGCCGCCCTGGTCGGAGAGATCGTAGTTCAGCGCGGACTTGCCTTTGGCCTCATCCAGGTAAGCCTTCAGCGTGTCGCCCGTGCCGGTGCCGCCCACGAACACGCGCTTGTCCTTGATGCGGCCGATCATGTCCATGTTGATCATCGCCGCGGCCTTGTCCAACGGCTTGATCGGATTGTTCACGTAGTAGTTTGAGCCGATCAGGCCCAGTTCTTCGCCCGAGAACGCCAGGAACAGAATGCCGCGCTTCTGTTTCGGCTGGCCCGCGAAGTAGGCCGCCATCTCCAGCAGCCCTGCGGTGCCGGAGGCGTTGTCGTCCGCGCCGAAGTGAATGGCCTTGCCCGCCTGGTCCGGAGCCATGGAACTCTGCTCGCCCATGCCCAGGTGATCGTAGTGCGCACCCAGGATCACATACTCGTCGGTCTCACCCGGCAGGTAGCCGCAGACGTTCGGCACGTTCTTCTGCTCCCGCTTGACCTCCGCCGCCAACTCCACTTGCAGACCCTTGAAGTCCAGGTGCTTCGGCTTTAGGGTCTTGTCCACCTCTTCGACCCAGCTCCTGATGCTCGTGCCGGAAGCGGCCAGCCACTTGTCGGCCAGTTCGGCGCGGATCTGCACGAACGGCACGTCGGGCGAGTTCGGGCCCACGCGGTTGGAGAACTTCTCCAGCGTGTCCGGATCGGACGGATGGTTGGAGGCGTCGTTCACATAGAGCACCGCCACGGCGCCGTGGAACTTGGCGTTTACCGCCTTGATCTGCGTCTGTGCGTGATTGGTGTAAACCTTCCCGGCGAACTTGCTCTTCTCGTCGAACTCCTGCGGCTCATGGCGCAGCAGCAGTACCACCTTGCCTTTCACGTCGAGGCCCGCGTAGTCGTCGTAGTCGTACTCCGGAGCGGTGATGCCATAGCCGGCGAAAACCACCGGCGCGGTCACCCTGCCGTTGCCTGAGAAGTTGAACGGCTGGAACTCCTGGCCCAGCGTGGCGCTCGTCTTCTTCGACCCGTTCTCGCCATAAGCAAAACGGTTGCCCTTGCCCAGCTTCGCGTTCGTCGTCACCTGGAAGCGCTGATAGTAGCTCTTGCCGTCAGCCGGGGCGATGCCCAGAGACTTGAACCTGCCGGCGATGAACCTGGCCGCCTGCTCCAATTGCGGGGTTCCCGTACCGCGGCCTCTGAACTTCTCCGAAGCCAGCGTCTTCACGTCGTTCTGGTACTCCATGGCGCTGATCTTGCCCTTTTCCGGGGCCGCCAGGCAGAGGGAGGCGGACAGGACACTGGCCGCGAACAGGCGAGTCGAGTATGAAATCATGGTCGGTTCAGTTCTTTCCGGGGATGGGGAGGGTGACTTCGCAGCATTTTTCGCCCGATTCGGGGTGCTTTTTCGCGTAGTCGAGTTCCCAGTCGATGATGGCCTTCAACTGTTGCCACGGCACGGAACCGGGCACCATGCGGCCGTTCACGAAAAGCGTGGGCGTGGAGTTCACGCGCAGTTGCCGCCCTTCGGTAAGGTTGCGTCTGATCTCCGCTTCGGTGGCGCGAGTATCGTAGCAACGCGAGAATTGCAGCGTGTCGAGCCCTTTGGATTGCACCCACTCGCCTACCTTGGCCTTGACGTTCTCCGGCGTCACCTCGGACTGCTTCTCGAAGATCCAGTCGTGGTACTCCCAGAAGGCGGCCGGTTTCTGACGGAAGACGCAACGACCGGCGATGGATGCGGACATGGCCCACGGGTGAATCTGCTCGATGGGAAAGTCCTTGAAATAGAGCCGGACGTCGTTGGGGAAGGTCTGCAGCAGGTTGGTCCGCAAAGTCTTCGCCTCTTCCTTGCAGTAGCCGCACTGAAAGTCACTGAAGGCAACCACCACCACCTTGGCGCCGGGCGTGCCCAGGCTCGGCTGGAGGTCGGTTTTCAACTTCGCCAGTTCCTTGGTGAAGGGGCTCTTGTCGATGTCGAAGACCGAGCCTCGGATCATCGTCTTGCCGTCCAGGCTCACATAGAAGATCTCGTCGAGCGACGCCTGTTGATAGGCGCCGGTCACTTTGACCTCCTGATATCCGGGCATCGGTGCCGGCGCCGGGTCCGCCACCGTCACGGTAATCTGCGGTGTCCACAGCATCAGATGGCGAACATAGGCTTCGATCTTCGCCTTGTCGATGCCGGGGGCGCCCTGCGCAAAGAGAGACACACAACAACTGAGCAGGGCCAGTGCGGCCCTGCCTGCAAATCGAGTCATGAATTACATTCTAGCGTTTCAGTAGCCGCCCTCTTCCATCCTGACTTTTCCGGCGAACTTCCGGTACAGGTAGAAATGGTAGCAGAGCGTCAGCAGAATGCCCGGCGCAAACCAGAGCAGGCCGATCCGCAGGCCGTATTCCGGCGCCGACGCATTGGCGATGGTCAGGCTCAGCGACGGATCCTGGTTGGCCGGCAACACGTTTGGAAAGACTCCAAACACAACACTGGTCAACATACCCAGGATGTACAGCGCAGAACTGAGAAACGCCGGCAGTTGCTGTGCGCGGCGGTGAAAGACGAAGATCCCCGCCAGCCCCAGCACGGCCAGGGCGGGGAAGAGATAGCCGGCCGGATTCGCCGCGAAACTCTCGCTTAGATGCGGCTGCAGTTGAAAGCTCACGATGGTGGTGACGATGGTGAGCAGAACCACTCCCGGCCAGACCAGCGCGGAGATCTTTCGCGCGCGCGCCAGAATCTCGCCCTCCGTCTTATACGCCACCCACAGCGCGCCGTGCTGCATGAGCGTGGCGAAGGCGAAGACGCCGACCAGGATGGTGTACCAGTCCAGCACCCCCGGATGCGCGCCAGGCTGGAAGTTGGTCCACAGAGGCAGGAAGAAGTCGCCCTGCGCGTCCAGCGGAACGCCGCGCACGACATTGCCCAGCGCCGCGCCGAAGAAAATAGCCAGCAGCGCGCTGGCGAGGCTGAACACCACGTCCCAGAACGGGCGCCAGACAGGGTTGTCGATGTGGCTGCGGAACTCCACCGAGGAGCCGCGCAGAATCAACAGCCACAGCACGATCATCAGCGGCAGATAGAAGCCGCTGAAGGAGGAGGCGTAGAGCGCCGGAAACGCAAAGTAGAGCGCGCCGCCGCCGGCCAGCAGCCACACCTCATTGCCGTCCCAAACCGGGCCGATCGACTTCAGCACGGCGCGCCGTTCCCGATCGGTCTTCGCCACCAGCAGATGCACGATGCCGGCCCCCAGGTCGAAGCCGTCCAGCACCACGTAGATGGCCACCATACAGGCCACAATCCAAAACCAGATGACGGGTAGCATGTCTGATCTCTCCTCCTTTTCCTAGTGCGCCGGACCTTCGTGCCCAGGGCCGTGTTCAATCTCGCGCCAGATCATGAACAGTCCCAGCATCAGCAGCAGAGTGTAGATGCCGAGAAAGCCCAGCAGCGTGAACATCGCGCTGCCGCTGGAGACATGCGGCGAGACGCCGGCCGACGTGCGCATCAGCCCGTAGATCAGCCACGGTTGGCGGCCCAACTCGGCCGTCATCCAGCCGGCCGTGTTGGCGACATAGGGCAGCGGCATGGCCAGCATCAGAATCCAAAGCAGTGGTTTCGATTCCAGCAGCTTGCCGCGCCGCAGTTGGAGGAAAGACAGGGCCATGATGGCGATGAAGATCGTGCCCAGGCCCACCATGATGTGGAAGCTGTAATAGAGCAGAGGAATGTTGTCCGGCCACTGGTCGCGAGGGAAATCGTTCAGGCCTTTCACCTCCGCCTCCCAGCGCTTGTGCGTAATGAAGCTCAGCGCGCCGGGGATCAGGAACGGGTTGTCCAGGCGCTGCTTCTCGACGTCGGGCTGGCCCAGGATGGCGATCGGCGCGCCCGTCGCCGTTTCAAAGTGGCCTTCCATCGCCGCCAGAGTCACCGGTTGATGACGCCCCACCAGCTTGCCCTGCTGGTCGCCCGTGGGGAATGCCACGAGCAGCGCGGCCAGGACGCCCACCGTCACGCCGAGCTTGAGGAATGTGGGGCCGTAGCTGTCGTGCTTCTTCAGCAGCACATAGAGCGCGCCGATCCCCGCCATCGCGAACGAGCCGGTGACCACGCCGCCTAGAATCGCGTGCCAGAACTGCCAGAACGCCCACTCATTGAAGAGCAGAGTCGTCCAACTGGTCAGGATGATCTCGCCCTTCGAGCCCAGCGTGTAGCCGACCGGGTGCTGCATCCAGGCATCGGTCGCGACAATCAGGTATGCCGAGAGCCAGCTGCCCACCCACACCGCCATCGCCGAGAACCAGTGACCCACGCGTCCGAGGATCTTTTCGCCATAGAGAAAGAGTCCCAGAAAACTGCTTTCGAGGAAGAAGGAGTAGAGACCTTCCATGCCCAGCGTGTGCCCGATGACGCCGCCCGCGGCGCGCGAAAACTGAGACCAGTTGGTGCCGAACTGAAACTCCATCGGGATGCCGGTCACCACCCCGAGCGCGAAATTGATCGCGAAGATCTTGGCCCAGAAGCGGGCCGCGTCGTTATAGTGTTCGTCCCCCGTTTTCAGGGCCATGGTTTTGAAGACGAATAGGAGAAAGCCCAAACCCAGCGTGAGTTGGACAAAGAGGTAATGGAACGTGATCGTGAACGCGAAGTGGAAGCGATGGAGCGCGAGTGCGGAGTCCATAGGAATGGTGGGAAATCCTCCTGCCTCCTAGAATGCCAGAGATAAGAGGGCGTGAAAGTCTAATTGACGGAACGGTGCGGATTCCTCCGCTCCATCATCGGCCGCGGCGCTCAATCGCGACGGCGATCTCCGCGCCAATCCGCGCATTATTCCTGATCAACGCCACGTTGCTTTCCAGGCTCCTCCCGCCGGTAATCGCCTTGATCTCGGCCAGCAGGAACGGCGTCAACCCTTTGCCGCTCACGCCGGAAATTTCCGCTCGGCTCAGCGCTTCCTCAATCGCCGCCCGGGTCTCCTCTTCCGGAAGAGCGCACTCGGCCGGCAGCGGAGCCGCAATCAACATTCCGCCTCGAAAGCCCAGCCGCTTGCGAGCATCCCACGCCGACGCCACTTCCTCCGCGCGGTCTACTCTCCATCCGCTGGCGAATCCGCTTCGCCGGGAATAGAACAACGGAAACTCCTCCGCCTGCCAGGTGCCTACCGGCACGCGCTGCGTCTCCAGCCACTCCAACGTTGCTCCGATGTCCATGAACGCCTTCGCGCCCGCGCACACCGACACCACCGGATACTCCGCGATCGCCGGCAGGTCCGCCGAAATGTCGAAGTCGCGAGAAGCGTGCGGCCCCACCGCGCCGATGCCGCCCGTCACGAACACTTCAATCCCCGCGCGCGCCGCCAGGGCCATGCTCGCCCCGGCCGTTACCGCTGCATCGGCCTTCTGCGCCACCGCCAGCGGAATGTCGCGCTCGCAGGCCTTCCACACACCCTGCTTCGTGCCGATCTCCTCGATCTGCTCCGGCGTCAACCCCACCACAATCTCACCCTTCAAGATCCCCAGCGTCTTCGGCTCCGCGCCGGCTTCGCGCACAATCCGCTCCACCTCCAGCGCCGTCTCCACGTTGCGCGGGTAAGGCATCCCATGCGCGATGATGGTCGACTCCAGCGCCACTATCGGCCCTTCACCCATCGGTTTCTCCATTCCTCCACCGCCGCTTCCAGAGTTCTCGAATCCAATTCCAGGAAACCCAGCGCCGCCGCCAACGCAACATCCGCTTGCATCTCATCCACCGCGCGGGCCTGCGTCTGCTTGCTCAACTTGTCCCCATCCTCGCCCATCACCAAAGGGTGATGCAGATACCGCGGCGTAGGCAGACCCAGCGCCCGTTGCAGCAGAATCTGCCGCGGCGTCGAATCCAGCAGATCCGCCCCGCGCACCACGTCCGTCACGCCCTGCTCTCCGTCGTCCACAACCACGGCCAGTTGATATGCGAAATACCCATCCGCCCGCAGCACCACAAAATCTCCCACCTCAGCACCCACATCCTGCGAGAACCGTCCCCTCCACCGGTCTTCGAATGACACCGCTTCGTCCTCCACCAGGAACCGCCACGCCCGCACCTGTGCGCAGCCCTGGCGACAGGTTCCCGGATACCGCCCTTCGCCCGCCTCCTTCCTGGAGCACGCGCACCCATAGGCCATTCGCCCGTCCTTCAATCTCTGCAAGGCCGCCTGGTACGCGTCTTTCCTTTCGCTCTGCACGATCACCGCCCCATCCCACTCCAGCCCGAACCGCTCCAGCGTCTGTAGAATCGAATCCGCCCAAATCTGCTTGCAGCGCGGCTCGTCCACATCCTCCATCCGCACCAGCCACTCTCCGCCATGCGCCCGCGCATCCAGCCACGACGCCACCGCCGCCACCAGCGATCCCAGGTGCAGCGGCCCCGTCGGCGAAGGCGCGAATCGTCCTCGATACATCTCCTGCTATTCTCACCCACTCGGCTATCATTGAGAGATCTCATTCCCTAGAGGACGCTTCCACGCAGTGAATTCCGCCATCGCCTACTACGAAAAGTCCGTCGCCCTGCTCCGTCAGCTCCGCGACACCCAGTTGCCCAATATCGACGCCGCCGCCGAAATCTGCGCCAACTCCATCTCCCAGGGCGGCCTCGTCTTCCTCTTCGGCAACGGCCACTCGCGCATGATGGCCGAGGAGATGACCCCGCGCCAGGGTTGCTACGTCGGCTGGGTCGCGCTCGTCGAACAGTCTCTCTCCAATCACGCCGCCATCGTCGGCGCCAACGGCCTGCGCGCCCCGCTCTTCCTGGAGAAGTACGAAGGGTACGCCGAAGAGATCCTGAAAGGCTTCAAGTTCGGCCCCAACGACGCCTTCATCGTCATCTCCACCAGCGGCATCCGCCCCGTCATCGTCGACATGGCCCTCGGCGCGAAGCAGCGCGGACTGCCCGTCATCGGCATCGTCTCCAAGCCCCACTGCGAACGCACCCCCGCCACGCACTCCTCCGGCAAGAAGCTCATCGACGTCGCCGATGTCGTCATCGACAACCAGTGCCCGCCCGGCGACTGCGTCCACGAAATCGAAGGCCTCGAATGGCGCACCGGCCCCACCTCCACGCTCACCGGCGCCATGATCATCAACATGCTCCGCTGCGAGGTCGCCCAGCGCCTCGTCGACCGCGGCGTCAAACCCACCTTGCTGCCCAGCCACCAGTTCGTCGGCAACACCAGCGCCGAACAGGCCCTCGACACGTTCTACGAAGAGTACCGCAAGAGCCTCCGGCACCTCTACGAATAGGAGCACGCCCCATGCCACAGCCCGTCCGCATCGCCATGCTCGGTTCCGGCTTCGTTGCCGGCTTTTACATGCAGGGCCTCGACAACGTCAATGGTCACGAGGTCGTCGCCAACTTCTCCCTCAATCGCCGCAAGGCCCAGGCCTTTGCCGGCCAGTGGCACATCCCCGAGCCCACCACCAACCTCGCCAAGCTCATTGAGCGCGACGACATCGATCTCTACGTCATCGCCCTCCCCAACGAAGCCCACATGCCCGTCTCCGTGCTTCTCTCCCAGATGAAGCGCAACCAGGTCTGCACCAAGCCGCTGGCCCGCGACAAAGCCGAAGCCGCCAAAATGCTGAAGGCCGCCCGCAAGGCCGGCGGCCTGCACGGCTATGCCGAAACCGAGGTCTTCGCGCCCTGCGTCGTCAAAGCCCGCGAGACCATTGAGAGCGGCGCCATCGGCCGCGTTCTCTGGGTCCGCTCCCGCGAATCGCACTCCGGCCCCCACTCCGCGCACTTCTGGGACATCGAGAAGACCGGCGGCGGCGCGCTCAACGATCTCGGCTGCCACTGCATCGAAGCCGCCCGCTACTTCTACGGCAAGGAAGACAAGGTGGTCGAAGTCATGGCCTGGGGCGCCACCCTCGTTCACACCGGCAAGACGCAAGGCGAAGACAATGCCCTCCTCGCCTTGAAGTTCTCCTCCGGCGGCATCGCCCACTGCGAACTCTCCTGGACCACCAAAGGCGGCCTCGATCTCCGCAACGAGATCCACGGCTCCGAGGGCTCCATCTTCACCGACGTCACCCGCGGCACGCCCATCTCTTCCTTTACCTCGCGCTCCGCCGGCTACGTCGTCGAAAAGGCCGACATCGACTTCGGCTGGACCCGTCCGCTCCCCGAAGAGGCCTTCGCCTACGGTTACCAGGGCGAAATGAAACACTTCGTGGAGTGCGTTCGCACCGGTGCCACACCGCGCGAGACCTACGACGATGGCTACGCCGTCGCCTGCATACTCGACGCCGGTTACCAGTCCATGCGCACGAAGAAGTGGATCAGGGTAAAGTACTGAAGTGGTTCTCGACGATCAGGTTTGGCTCATCACCGGCTCCACCGGCATGGGCGCGGCCACGGCCCGCCTCGCCGCCGTTTACGGCGCGCGCGTTTTCGTTTGCGGCCTGGAGGAAGAGCCTTGCCGCCAACTCGCCGCTGAATGCGGCGGCGGCTGTCATGTCGGCGATCTCTCCATCCCTTCTGAAGCCGAAAAGGCTGTCGCCCGCTGCATCACCGAACTCGGCCCCATCGACGCACTCTTCAACGTCGCCGGCGGCTCCGGCCGCAGATTCGGAGACGGTCCCCTTCATCTCATCTCGGATCAAGGCTGGGAGCGGACCTTCGACATCAATCTCAAGACCATGTTCCTCGTCTCCCGCAGCGTGCTGCGCCGCATGGTGCCGCGCCGCTCCGGGGCCATCCTGAACATGGCCACCGTCACAGCCTACTCGCCCGAGCCCAAGAACTTCGCCACCCACGCCTACGCCGCCGCCAAAGGCGCCGCCATCGCCATGACCAAATCCATGGCCGCCTACTACGCGCCTTACAGGATACGCGTCAACGCCATCGCGCCCGGTCTCGTCAAAACCCCCATGAGCCTCCGCGCCCAGACAGACGCAACCATCCTCGAACAGATGCGCCAGAAGCAGCCGCTCTGCGGTTCGCTCCTCGAACCCGACGAAGTCGCCCGCGCCGCCGTCTTTCTCCTCGGCCCCAGCGCGAATATGATCACCGGCCAGGTCCTCGGCGTCGACGGCGGTTGGGAGGTCTCCTAACTCATGCAACCTATCTCTCTTCGCACCACCGTCATCGGCAGCTACCCGTTCCCCTCCTGGCTCGAATTCGCCACTCAGCATCTCGACTCCTTCGGCCCCGATGACTTCCGCGAACTCCAGGACGACGCCGTCATCGCCGCCATCCACGATCAGCTCTCCGCCGGCCTCGACGTCATCACCGATGGCGAGCAGACCCGCCTCGACTTCAACCTCTCCTTCTACGGCTTCCTCTCCGGCCTCGACCGGGAACCCCTCCCTCCGCGCCGCTTCGGCCCGCCCGCGCACGACCAGCGCGGCAAGCACACCGTCACCGGCCCGCTCGCGGCCCCACGTGGCCTCGGCGTCGTCGATGAATACCTGCGCCTGTGCCGCCTCGCGCCCGCCGGTCCCACGCTGAAAGCCTCTGTCCCCGGCCCTTACACCCTCAGCGGCCGCCTCCTGCCCAACGCCACCTACCCCGACCGCTGGGCCCTCACTGCCGCCCTCCTGCCCATCGTGCAGCACGAACTCAGCGCGCTCGTCCAGGCCGGCTGCCGCGAGATCACCGTCGACGAGCCCTCCATGAGCTGTTACGCCCACAAAGAAGACCCCGCCCGCTTCGTCCGCATCTTCAACGACACCGTCGCGCCCGTCCAGGGCCAGGCCCGCCTCTCCACCCATCTCTGCTTCGGCAACTACAAGGCCCGCGCCGTCGGCCCGCGCCAGTACGCGCCCATGTTCCCGGCCTTCACTGAACTCGCCGTCGACGAGATCCACCTCGAAATGGCCTCGCGCGAATTCAGCGAACTCCCCCTCATCGAATCCATCGCCGCCCATCGCGACGTCTCCATCGGCATCATCGACGTCAAGAGCTACTACATCGAAACGCCCGCCGACGTCGCCGCCCGCGTCCGCCGCTGCCTCCAGTACGCCCCGGCAGATCGCCTCAGCTTCGCGCCCGATTGCGGCCTCTCCCAAACCGCCCGCTGGGCCGCCAAACAAAAACTCGCCAACATGGTTTTGGGCGTCAAGCAGGTCCGCCAGGAGTTGGGCCTCGCATGAGCCTCCGCGATGAGATGCTCGCCGCCCGCCACGAACCTGGCCTGCGCGCCTGGTGGCTCGGCCAAAGTGGCTTCCTCATCCACACCGCCGGCCACTTCCTCCTCATCGATCCCTACCTCTCTGACTCCCTCACGAAGAAATACGCCCAAACCGACAAGCCCCACGTCCGCATCTGCCCCCTCGTCATCCAGCCTTCCGAACTCGACTTCATCGACGTCGTCACCTCCTCCCACAACCACACCGACCACCTCGACGCCGAAACCCTCAACCCTCTCCTCGCCGCCAATCCCAATCTCGTCTTCGTTCTGCCTGAAGCCAACCGTGCCTTCGCCGCCCAGCGCCTCGGCTGCGATCCCGCCTGGCCCATCGGCCTCAACGACGGCCAGCGGAAACAGATCGGTCCGTTTCTGTTTCATGCCATCGCCGCCGCCCACGAGCAGCTCGATCCCACCCCCGAAGGCCTCTACCCGTATCTCGGCTACGTCATCACCGTCAATGGCTACACACTCTACCACCCCGGCGACTGCGTCCTCTATCCCGAGTTGCCCGCCAAACTGAAACGCTTCTCCATCGACCTCGCCTTCCTCCCCATCAACGGCTCGCTCCCCGAGCGCCGCGTCGCCGGCAACTTCTGGGGCAGGGAAGCGGCCTGGCTCGCTCGAGAAACCGGCATCAAGTTCGCCGTGCCCTGTCACTACGACATGTTCGAGTTCAACACCGCCACACCGGCCGAGTTCGTCGAACACTGCCGCCAACTCGGCCAACCCCACTCCATCCTCCAGGTCGGCCAATCCTTCCACCTCCCTCCGCAGGCACCATGAAACTCTTCCTCGGCATCGACATCGGTGGCACGCGCCTCAAGTGCGGCCTCGTGAACGAAAGCGGCGAACTCCTCAGCAGCGCGGAGACGCACTCGCCCGCATCTGTCGATGCGCTCCGCCAGGCTCTCCTCACGCTCGTCCCGCAGGTCCTCGATGGCCGCACCCCAGCCGCCGCCGGCTTCGGCTGCAAAGGCATCATCGACCCCCGCACCACCGAAGTCGCCGTGCTCCCCGGCGTTTGGAGCTTCCTCACCCGCCTCCGACTCAGTTCGCTTCTCGACGGGCTCATCCCCACCGGCGCGCCCGTCGCCGCCGACAACGATGCCAAGGCCGTCCTCGCCGGCGAGATGCTCTGGGGCGCGGCTGCGAATCGTCAGAACGCCATCCTCCTCACTCTCGGCACCGGCATCGGCGGAGCCGTCCTCTCCGACGGCCGCATTATTCGTGGAGCCGGCGGCGCAGCGGGCCACCTCGGCCACGTCCTCGCAGATCCCAACGGCCCCCTCTGCATCTGCGGCAGCCGCGGCTGCCTCGAAACTCTCTTCTCCGCCCGCGCCCTCGAAGCCGCCGCCTGGACCCTCGTCCACCAAGGCTGCGCCTCGCCCATGGCCGACATCCTGCGCGCCCATCCCGAATCACTCTCCACCCGTTTTGTTTTTGACCAGGCCGCCCTCGGCGATCCCCTCGCCACTCACATCCTCGATCAGCGTATCGCCCTCTTCGCCGCCACCCTCGCCGGACTCGTCCACGCCTTCGACCCCGAAATCATCGTCCTCTCCGGCTCCATCTCCTGCGCCGGCGAAGCGCTCCTCGAACCCCTTCGCGCGCAGGTCGCTCCGCGCATCCGCGGCCTCATCGCCCACCCTGTGCCCATCGTGCTCTCCGGCCTCAGTGATACCTCCGGCATCTCCGGCGCCGCCGCCCTCGCCCGCCTTGCGCTTCAGGCCGCATAGCCTGCGCTACCCTGTCATCGTGCGGCTCCTCTTTGCGTTCTGCCTCGCCAACGGCCTCGCCGCGCAGTTCGCGCTTCCCCCGCAAACCGTCGAAGTGAAACTCCTCCACCAGCGCATCCTCTCGCTCGAATCCGCCGACAAGGGCGGTTGGATCGTCATCCGCGATTTCGCCGGACGCGTTCTCCGTAAAGTTCAGGCCGGCGCCGGCGTCGAAGGGATCCGCGCCGCTGAGATCAAGGACTTCACCCTCGCCCAGGACCACACGCTCGTCGTCAGCCTTGGTGTCGCCTTCCCCCTGGGCCGCAGTGCCCGCGTGCTCGCCTTCTATCCGGAGCAGGGCCAGCCGCGCTTCCTCACCCTCGACGATGTCCTCTGCCTCAACCTCGCCTCCGATCCCGCCACCGGTGTCTGGTGTCTCGGCCCCGGCCTGGAAGATTCCCTCTTCCACCGCGTCTCCGGTCCCGCCGAGGGCCCCTGGACGCTCCTCCCCCGCAAGAAGATCAGAGTCCTCGCCAACGACGGCGGTGAAACCCGCGCCGCTTTCGAATCCGGCCAGTGCGGCGTCCCCGCGCTCTTCATCCCCGAGCCCGGCCGCCTCCTCGCTTTCCTCCCCAACACCCTCGCCCTCCACGACCTCGACCTCCGCACCGGCGTCCACTCTGAAATCCCCATCCCCGTCGAGCCCAACGGCCGCTCGCTGCTCTCCTTCGCCACCCGCGGAGAAGCCATCTACGGACTTCTGCCCGCCCTCAGCCCCGGTCAAACCGATCGCTTCACCACGCCCTACGCCCTCTTCCGCTCCCTCGATCGCTGGACGCGCGTTTCTGCGAGCGCCACCTGGCCTCGGGGCACAACTCTAGCCGGCATCGACGGCGACACCCTCTATCTCTGGAACCGGCTCAAATGTACTCTGGAAACGGCGCCGCTCCGGCGCCCTAAGCCGTAACCACGCCCAGCGGCTTCCGCGACCGCCACTTCCCTCTCGTGAAGTCCGGGAAGTCCACGCTCGCGCTGCGGTTCGCAATCGACTTCTCGCTCAGCTCCGTCACCGCGCACAGCGCCGCCGCGTCGTAGACATCCGTGTCCGGCTCGATGCCCTTCTTCAGGCACTCCATCAGCCGCCAGTTCATCACGTAGTCCATGCCGCCGTGGCCCGCGCCCTTGGCGCGCTCCTGCAGTTCCTTCCACAGCGGATGTTCGAACTCCGCCTCGTAGCCTGGGAAAAGATCCTGCCACTCGTCGTTCTTCCCGCGCCCTTCCACGTAGATCTTCGGATCCGGGTACTTCTGCAGAATGCCCTTGGTCCCTTGCAGCATGTACTTCCGGCTGTAGGGCCGCGGCAGGTTCGTGTCGTGTACCACCAGAATCGTCTGTCCCGCGCGCGTCCTGATCAGCGAACTCACCACGTCGCCCAGCTTCACGTCGAGCTTCGCCTGCGGACTATCCGGCCCGAACTTCTTGCTCGCGTACTCGTGCAGCCCGGCCGTCCTCGACGCCATCGAAACCAGGTGGTCGAACAGGTTCCCGCGGTTGATGCACAGCGTCTGCGCCACCGGCCCCAGCCCGTGCGTCGGATAGATATCGGCGTTCCGCCGCAGCGCATGGTTCAGCCGCCACAGCCCCTCACCGCGGTCGCTGAACTTGATCCCCCGCAGGTCGTGCAGGTAGCCGCATTCGGCATGCACCACTTCGCCCAGCAGCCCTTTCCGCACCATGTTCAGAGCCATCAGCTCCACGCGGTCGTAGTTGCAGTTCTCGAGCTGAATGCAATACCGCCCCGTCTGCTCCGACGTCTCCACCATCTCCCAGCACTCTTCCAGAGTCGTCGCCGCCGGCACTTCAATCGCCGCGTGCTTGCCGTGCTTCATCGCCTCCACGGCCATCTTCACGTGCCACTCCCACGGCGTCGCCACGTAGACGATGTCCAGTTCCTGCTCCGCCACCATCCGCTTGTAGTCCAGCTCACCCTTCGTGTACGCCGCCGGCCGCGCCTTGCCCGCCTTCTCCGCACGGTTCTGCGCCATCTCCACCCGGCTGGCCGCGATGTCGCACACCGCCTTCAACTCCACCCCCGGCACCCGCAGGATGTCGCCCACATGGCCCATCCCGCGCCCGCCCACGCCGATGATGCCGGCCTTGATCGTCTTGGCGGAATCCTGCATCGCCAGCGCGCTCTTCGTCCAAAACGCCAGAGCCGCACCCTGCGCCAGAAACCTTCTCCGGTCCATCGACATAGCAGTTTTCCTCTCCTCGTTCACGATTCCTGCCTAGTCTATCCACCCCCGCCGCGCGAGGTCAATCCGAAAGCGGGGCTCGCCTCCAGGCTCCAGACAGCGCTCTATCCGCCGAACTGCTCTCCGGATCA
This sequence comes from Paludibaculum sp., assembly GCA_029973955.1. Classification (GTDB taxonomy): domain Bacteria; phylum Acidobacteriota; class Terriglobia; order Bryobacterales; family Bryobacteraceae; genus Paludibaculum. The sequence continues at coordinate 53,966 of JARKQJ010000191.1, forward strand.
GAACCTGGGTTCGACACCCAGGTTCTTCATCAGGAATGCCTGCACATCCGCCTCCTGCGCCAGCCGCTTCGACGTGCTGCTCGCGCCATGCCCGGACTGCGTCTCAATCCGGATCAGCACAGGATTCTCCCTCGCCGCCTTTTCCTGCATCGCCGCCGCGTACTTGAAAGAGTGCGCCGGCACCACGCGGTCGTCGTGATCCGCCGTCGTGATGATCAACGCCGGATAGCGCGCCCCTTCCTTCACGTTGTGCACCGGCGAGTACGCCCGCAGATAGGCGAAGTCTGGTCCATTGTCGCTGGACCCGTACTCCGCCACCCAGTTCCAGCCGATCGTGAACTTCTGGAACCTCAGCATGTCCATCACGCCCGCGTGCGGCGCTGCCGCCGCGAACAGCTCCGGCCGCTGGTTGATCACGGCCCCCACCAGCAGTCCCCCGTTCGAAGCCCCGCGAGCCGCCAGCCTGCCCGGAGAAGTGTACTTCGACTTCACCAGATACTCGGCCGCCGCGATGAAATCGTCGAAGACATTCTGCTTCTTCTCCCGCATGCCCGCCCGGTGCCAGTTTTCACCGTATTCCAATCCGCCTCGCATGCACACCATCGCATACACAACGCCCTGTTCCAACAGCGGAATCCTGTCGGTGGAAAACCCGGGCCTCGTGCTCAAGGCAAATCCGCCGTAGCCGTACACCACCGCCGGATTGGTCCCGTCCAGCTCGATCCCCCTGCGGTGCGCCAGAAACATCGGCACTCTCGTGCCATCCTTGCTCTGAAAGAACACCCGGCGCGTTTCGAACTCTTCCGCCCGGAACGGAATCTTCGGCGCCCAGTGCCTCTCGCTGCGCCCGCTCGCAACATCGTACCGGTAGATGCTGTTCGGCTCCAGCATCGAGTTGAACGTGTAGTAAACCTCCGTGTCTTGCTGCCTTCCGCCAAATCCCGTCGCGTTTCCAGGACCGGGCAGGGCCACTTCGCGTTCCAGTGTCCCATCGGGCCGGTACGCCAGAACCCGGCTCGCCGCATCCTCCAGGTAATGGACAAACAGGCGCCCGCCTGCCGAACTCACATTCGAGATCGCTTCCTTCGTCTCCGGCACCAGCGTCTTCCAACTTGCCCGGTCCGGCCTTGCCGGATCCACCGCCACCACCTTCCAGTTCGGCGCCGCGTCATTGGTGGCCAGAATCAGCTTCCCATTCAGGTGATCGACGAGTTGGTAACTCGTATCCGTGATCTCTTCCACCAGGGGACGAAACGCCTTCTCCCCTTTTGTCTCATTCCGGAAGTAAATCGAATTCCCCAGCGCAGCCCGCCCTCGTTCGGAAATCCGAAGTACCGCATAGCGCTGATCCTCCGTGACGTAAACATTGTGGAACCGCAGCCCATGCGCCTTGTCCTCATAGACAAGCTCGTCCTCGCTCTGCGACGTGCCCAGCCGGTGGTAGTACACCGTATGAAACTCGTTCTTCGATGTCAGCTCCTTGCCCTTCTCCGGCGCAGGATACCGGCTGTAGTAGAAGCCGTCTCCTCGCCAGGCGGGGGCGCCGGACTTCACCCACTCGATCTTGTCCGGCATCTCCGCAAGGGTTCGCAGGTCCATCACGTGATACTCTGACCAGTCCGACCCGCCCACCGATTTGCCGTACGCCACATAGCGGGCATCGCGGGAAACCGCGAACGCGCTCAACCGCGTCGTTCCGTCCGCGGAGAACTTGTTCGGATCCAGAATCAGCTCCGGTGTTCCCTCCGCCCCTTTCCGCCGGTACCATGCAGCCTGGTTCTGCAAGCCCCGGTTATAGGTGTAGAAGGAATACTCGCCCCTCCGCATCGGCGCCGATTGCTGCTCGTAGTCGTTCAGCTGCTCCAGCCTCTTTCGCAGCGCGTCCCGGTATGGAATCTTCGCCAGGTAGGAGAACGTCAGTTCGTTCTCGCGCTTCACCCACTCCGCAACTTCCGCCGACCGGTCGTCTTCCAGCCAGCGGTATGGATCGGCCACCTTCACGCCATGGTAGTCGTCCACTTGATCCGACTTCCGGGTCGTCGGGTAATCAATGTTCGCCGCATACAACAGGCACGCGGCTGCGGAGATCGCGAGCAGCTTCATCGAGTACATCCCCTCCTATGGTGGAAGGATAACTCAAACGATCCGGGACGCCTCTCTCCTGCCTGGCCGGCTCAGTCGGACAAAGGCTCGAACCGTGCCTGGAAGAACCGCAGCAGCTTCGGCTCGAACACCATCCTCAATCCCCGCACCTTCTCCCGTTCCTCGTACACGCAGTAGACTGACTCCGCCGTCACATCCATGTGCGCCTGCGTATAAACCCGCCGCGGAATCGTCAGCCGCACCAGTTCCAGCTTTGGCTTCCGCTCCTCGCCCGTCACCGCATCCCGCCCCGCCGACACAATCCCGCGCTCCATCGCCCGCACGCCCGAATCCAGATACAGCGCCGCCGCCAGCGCCTGCGCCGGATAGTGCTCCTGCGGCACATGCGGCAGAAACGCCCGCGCATCCAGGAAGATCCCGTGCCCGCCCACCGGCAGCACGATCGGCACCCCCCACGCCCGCAGCTTGTCCCCCAAATACTGCACCTGCCCGATCCGCGCCCTCATGTGATCGTCCTGCACGGACTCTTCAATCCCAATCGCCACCGCTTCCATGTCGCGCCCGGCCATGCCGCCGTACGTGTGCAGACCCTCGTACACCACCAGCAGGTTCGCCGCCTCCGCCGCCACGCTCGCTTCATTCACCGCCAGGAAGCCGCCGATATTGGCCAGCGGATCCTTCTTCGCGCTCATCGTGCAGCCATCGCTGAACGAACACAGCGCCTTCACAATCTCCGCTACCGTCTTCCCGCTCTGCCCCTCTTCCCGCTGCTGGATGAACCAAGCGTTCTCCGCCACGCGCGTCGCGTCCAGAATCACTCTCGATCCATACTTCTTTGCCAGTTCGTACACCGCCCGCATGTTCGCCAGCGATATCGGCTGGCCCCCCGCCATGTTCACCGTCGCCGCCACGCTCACATACGGCACGTGCCCCGGATTCTCGCGCAATACCTTCTCCAGCTTGTCCAGGTCCACGTTCCCTTTGAACGGATGCTCCGACGCCGGATCGTGCGCCTCGTCGATGATCACGTCCACAAACCGCCCGCCCGCCATTTCCTGGTGCAGCCGAGTCGTCGTGAAATACATGTTGCCCGGCACCACATCGCCCGTCCGGATCAGCACCCGGCTGATGATGTGCTCCGCGCCACGCCCCTGGTGCGTCGGGATCAGGTAGGTGTATCCGTAGTACTTCCGGACGTTCGCCTCCAGCCGGTAGAAGTTCTCGCTGCCGGCATACGCCTCATCCCCCAGCATCATGCCGGCCCACTGCCGGTCGCTCATCGCCGACGTGCCCGAGTCCGTCAAAAGGTCGATATACACGTCCCGCGAACGCAGCAGAAACGTGTTGTACCCCGCCTCCTTCAACGCCGCTTCGCGCTGCTCCGCCGTCGTCATTCGAAGCGGCTCGACAACTTTGATCTTGAAGGGCTCCGCCCAACTGCGTCGTGCTAGTGGCATGCCCCCATCCTACCCGCCGCGACCCGAGCTGTGAATACGAAAGCAATGCAAAATTCGTACTATGCTGAAAGAACGATAAGCAAAGTGCTGAAAATGCCTAACGATCTTCTGGACCGCCTCTCCACCCGCATCCTCGCCCACCTCCAGCGCGACGCCCGCCTCTCCTTCGCCGAACTCGGCCGCCGCGTCGGCCTCTCCACCCCCGCCGTCGCTGAGCGCGTCCGCCGCCTCGAAGAATCCGGCGTCATCCAAGCCTACGAAGCCCGCCTCAACCCACAGGCCCTCGGCCTCCACGTCACCGCCTTCGTCCGCATCCGCCTCAGCGGCTCGGAATCCCTCGCCCGCCGCCTCACCAAGCTCGCCTCCGAACTCGCCGAAGTCCTCGAATGCCACCGCTGCACCGGAGACGAATCCTTCATCCTCAAGGTCCGTGTCGAATCCGTCTCCCATCTCGAAAAACTCATCGATCGCCTCACCCCCTTCGGCATGACCTCCACCTCCCTCGTCCTCTCTTCTCCCCTTGAACGCTCCTCCTCGCTGCTCCCGCTGTGACCCTCCTCGCCGCCTTCGCTAAGCTGGTACTTTCATGTCCTCCCAGCGCTCCCTCGCCGGCCAGGCCTTGCCCCGCATCCTCGTCCGCGCCACCAATTGGGTCGGCGATGCCGTCATGTGCCTGCCCGCTCTCCGCGCCCTCCGCCTCCATCACCCCAACTCCCACATCGCCATCCTCGCCCGCCCCTGGGTCGCCGACCTCTATCGCCGCGAGCCCTTCGCCGACGAAGTCATCCTTCTCCACGCCGCCCGCGGCGCCCGCGACCTCACCGGCAAATGGGCCACCGCCCAATCCCTGAAATCCCATCGCTTCGACTGCGCCATCCTCCTCCAGAACGCCTTCGAAGCCGCTCTCATCGCCTGGCTCGCCCGCATCCCCGTCCGCACCGGCTACAACCGCGACGGCCGCCGCCTCCTCCTCACCCACCCCATCGACGTTCCCCCGCGCGGCCGCCACGAGCGCTTCTACTACCTCGAACTCCTCACCCGCGCCGGCCTCATCCCCGACACTCCTCACGACGATGTCGTCCGCCTCGAATGTGCCCCGCAGGCCCGCCAGGCCGGCCTCCAGCGCTTCCACGAACTCGGCCTCGCCGCCCCCATCATCGGCGTCAGCCCTGGCGCCGCCTACGGCACAGCCAAGCGCTGGATCCCCTCTCACTTCGCCCAGGCCGCCGTCACCCTCGCTCAAAAGCTCTCCGCCCAGGTCGCTCTCTTCGGCTCGCCCGACGAAGCCGACCTCTGCCAGTCCATCGCCGATTCGATCTCAGCCTCAGGCATCCAGGCGAAAAACCTCGCCGGCCAAACTACCCTGAGCGAATACATCGACCTCGCCGCCGCCTGCCACGTCTACCTCACCAACGACTCCGGAGCCATGCACATCAGCTCCGCCCTTGGCGTCCCCACCGTCGCCATCTTCGGAGCCACTGACCACATCGGCACCGGCCCCGCCGGCCACCGCTTCGCCATCGTCCGCCAGAACGTCGATTGCAGCCCCTGTCTCCTCCGCGAATGTCCCATCGACCACCGCTGCATGACCCGAGTCACCCCCGACCAGGTCGTCGCCGCCGCCCTCAACCTCCTCTAGCCAGCCGCGCCTCCCGCCCGCCCATCCACCGCACCACCATCTGCGGCCCCAACTGAACCACCGCCGCGCACTCCTCCGCCCTGTTCTCCACCAACCCCTTCAGCGTCAAATGCTGAATCCCCTTCTGCGCCGCGAATCCCCCCTTGTGATCGTGCCCCGCGAAACACGCCGCCACCACCCCGCTCTCCTCCATCACCCCCACCACCTCCGCGTGATTCAACAGCAGATGTTCCGGCCGGCAAGCCGCCGCAATCAATGGCTGATGGCAAAACACAACTGCCCTCTGCTTCCTCTGCCGTGCCTCCTCCAACGTTGCCCGAAGCCAGCCCACCTGCTCCCCGCTCACCCCCCCATTCCAAGCGAACGCATTGCCCTTCGCCGCTCCCAGCAGCTTCTCCCCCTCCGCCCGGTGCTGCGCCGCCGCCATCACCGAAGCGTCCGAGCAATCCAGCACCACCATCCGCCAGCCACCCACCACAAACGAATACCAGCCACTCTTCAACCCCAATCCGCTCAGCATCAAATCCCGCGCAATCCCCGCATCGTGATTCCCAACCACGTCATATCGCTTGGTCCGTACCGCCCTCCATCCCGCCGCTGCCCGCGCCAGGTTCTCCACGCCGCCATCCGTCAAGTCCCCCAACTGAATGGCAAAATCCAGCCGCTGCCCGTTGAACCACTCCGCGCAGCTCCGCAACTTCTCCAGCGACTCGCGATACGCCCGCGCCCCCGCCTGCGCCTGGTCCGCATACTGCACATCCGCCAACATCCCGAAACGCACTGCCTCGCCCGCCAGCGCCGCCCCGGCCATCGTCAACCACTCCCTGCGCAGCATCCCGATCTCCCTCCAAAAGAAACCGGGCCGCCGGATCGCAAAACCCGGCGGCCCAAATCCATCTCAACCACAGCCGTCAGGCGTTCGACTTCAGCATTTCGTCCCAGGTCACTTCGCGCTTCGTGTGAACCGCCATGCGTCCCAGAATCGCCGTCAATGTCGAATTCACCGACGTCTGCGTCATGTCGATGATCTCGCCCTTCAGGATCCCATTGAAAAATGCCGTCGTCGCTTCCAGCGTGATGTCTGAAATCGACTCCTCGCGCTCCATCAGACTCGTATCCCGCAGGTCGTCCGCGCTCTTGAACCGCACGTTGGGCGTCATCCCGTGCAGCTTCATATACCGCCGCGATGTCTCCAGCATGCCCTTCGAGCCGTAGAATTGCTCCTTCACGTCCCGGTACCCGGCCGTGTGCTTGATCGAGATCAGCCAGCCTTCATAGCCGTCCGGATATTGGTAAATGATGTCGTGGTGGTCCGTCGTCCAGTCCCCGTAAGGAATCGGATAACGCACGCCGCCGCGGCCCACCGCGCTCACCGGATGCCGGTCTTCGGCAAACCAGTTGATCGTGTCGATGCCGTGGCAGTCCTGCTCCACAATCGGGCCGCCGGAATACTTCATCCAACTGCCCCAGCGCCGGATCTGCTGCTCTTCCTGCGGCAGGTCCGGATATCCCGTCCCCGCCGACGTCGGCGGCAGATAACCCAGAATCCAGTACGTCTTCATCAGCCGCATCTCGCCGATCTTGCCCGACGTCAGATACGACCGCGACTTCAAATACTGAGCACTGAACCGCTGCTGGAATCCAAACTGGATCCGCTTCGTCTTGTCCCGCTTCTCCCACGCCTTCAGCATCCGCTTGCAGCCCGCCACGTCCGCGCCCGCCGGCTTCTCGCAGTAGATGTGCTTCTTGGCCAGGATCGCCGCTTCGTAGTGCTCCGGATGCAGGAACACCGGCGTCGCGATCAACACCGCGTCCACGTTCTTATCGTTCAGCAGATCGTGGTAGTCCTTGTACGCCGGCACCTTGTCCGCGCCCGGAATCTTCGTCTTCCCGGCGTCGATCCGGTCCGGATACTTGTCGCAGATCGCAGTCACCTTCGAGTTCGGGTCGCGCGTCATCAACTCGCCCACATACTGCCCGCGGCCGCCAGTGCCGATCACGCCAAACCCGATCTTCGAATTCGCCTGGTAGCCGAACGCCACCGCCGGCGAGGTGATCATGATCCCACCCAGCGCGTTTCTTCTCGTCATTTCACTCATAGCGTCACTCCTGTCTCCACCCATGCGCCCGTCTTTGCGCTCGTCAGCACCGCCTCGCAGACCTTCTGAGTCTGCAGGCCGCACCGGAAGTCCGGCTGCACTTTCTTGCCCGTCTCCAGGCTCTCGATGAAATCAGCCAGTGCGTTCACGAACGAGTGCTCGTAGCCGATCACCAACCCCGGCACCCAATAACGGCCCATGTACGGATGTTCGCCGTTGGTGACGTGAATCCGCTGCCAGCCGCGCACGTGAGATTCCGTCCCTTTGTACTGGAAGTAATCCAGATACTCCATCTCTTCGAGATCGAACTTCAGTGACCCATCCGCGCCGTTCACCTCAAACGTCTTCAGCGCCTTGTGCCCGCGCGCGTATCGCGTCGCTTCAAACAACCCCAGCGACCCGTTCGCGAACTCCGCGATGAACAGGCACGCGTCGTCGATCCCCACCGGCTCCACTTTGCCCGTCTCCGTGTGCAGCCGCTCTTTGACGAACGTCTCCGTCTTCGCCACCACTCTCGTAATCGCGCCGTTCAGATACAGCGCCGTGTCGATGTTGTGCGCCAGCAGGTCGCCAGTCACCCCGGACCCCGCCGCCTTCACGTCCAGCCGCCACAGTGCGTCCCCGCCCTGCGGCACATCGGCCGAGATCGTCCAGTCCTGCAGGAAGTTCGCCCGGAAATGGAAGACCTTCCCGATCCGCCCTTCGTCGATCAGTTGCTTCGCCAGCGTGATCGCCGGCACCCGCCTGTAGTTGAAGCTCACCAGGTTGGGCACGCCGGCCGCTTCCACCGCCTCCACCATCGGCTCCACTTCCGCCACTGATCGCGCCAGGGGCTTCTCGCAGATGATCATCTTGCCCGCCTTCGCCGCCGCAATCGCGATCTCCGCGTGTGCGAAATTCGGCGTGCAGATGTCGATCAGGTCGATGTCCTCGGCCTCCATCAGCTTCCGCCAGTCCGTCTCCACGCGCTCATAGCCCCACGTCTCCGCGAACGCCTGCGCCTTCTCCGCGTTTGTGTCGCAGATCGCCTTCAGCACGCTCTTCCTCCCCAACTGGAAGAAGTTGTTCACGCGCCGGTGCGCATTCGAGTGCGTGCGGCCCATGAAGCCGCAGCCGATCAATCCCACTCTCAGTTCTTTCATTGCGCATACCTCGCTATCAACTCGCTCACCCGCTTCTTGCACGTCTCCGTCGCCGCCCACGCATCCGGCCAGAAGCATAGGTCGATCGTGATCCAGTCGTGCGGCAGCCGCGCCGCCTTCAGCAGGGCGGGGAACAGCTCGTCGAAGTCGATCACGCCCTGTCCGAACGGCGGGTGCGCCGAAGTCTCATCGGCGCCGTTGGCGTCCTTGTGGCAAGAGTTGTCGCTGTCGATCAGGTGGATGTGGTTGATCCGCCCGTCCAGCACCCTCAAAAACTCCAACTGCGTCGCAAACGTCTCTTTCTCGCCCTCCTGCCGCGCCCCGTTCACGCCCACCATCTGCCCGTGGCACGTGTCGTACTGCAGCCCGAAGTTCTCGCGGTTCACCGCATCGTGGACCCGCACAATGTCTGACGGCTTGTTGAACGCAAACCCCGGTTCAAACTCCCACGTCACATACTGCCCGTTGCCCGCCGCAATGTCGGCGCACTTCTGCCACGTCCTCACCACCCGGTCCAGCGCCGTCTCGTAGTCGATCTCCCGCAGAATCGTCGGCGGCTGCACGCAGTCCACCCGGATCCCTTGAATCCCAACTTCCTTCGCAAACTCCGAGTTCTTCGTGAACTCCGCAATGTACTTGCTCTGATCGTCCGTGTTGATCAGCTTCTCGCCCCACAGGTTCGCCGCCATGCCGCTGAACCCGAGCCCGGCTTGCGCCATCTTGGCCTTCAGCTCGGCCCTCTGCGCCTTCTCCGGCATCGCGCCCGGCCAGTCCGAGTCAGGCCCGTTCGGGTTGCCCGGATTCGGGTGCGGCGGAAACGCCCCCAGCTCTACACCGTCAAACCCCAGCTCTTTCAGCCGTTGACAGACGGTGTCAAAGGGAATCGGATGAGATGCGTACGGACCAATGGTGTAAGCCCACGAGCCGATTGACACTCGCATAGTGTTACCTCCAAAAAGAAGCCTCGGATTGCCACTATATCGAAGTTCGAACCACCCCGAGCAGCGCCGCTCTCCCGCGTCTCTTACGCCAGCATCTCCTGGGCCCGTCCCACTCGCTCACGCACGCGCACGCGATTCGCACACGCCACCGAACACTCCGCGCAATCCCCGCACCGGATCGTTCTCACCGCCTCCGGCAGCTCCAGATACCGCTCCCGAGCCATGGCAAACTGCCCATACCCCTCCGCATACGTCAGAATCCGCAGCACATCCGGCACCGGCACACCCTTCTCGCACACCCCCTTGCACGCCCCGCACATCCTGCAGTACACCCCCTCCATCCGCGCCAACTGTCCGGACAGCACCACCTCGTCCCTATGAGTGAACGGTTCCGCCATCGCCCGCAGGTTCTCCTGCAGTTGATCGTGGTCCGTCATGCACACGATCGCCGTATCCACCGCCTCGTTCTTCAACGCCCACTTCAGCGCCGCCAGCGGTACCCCCGGCTTCCCCAACTCCTGCGCCAGCGCGCGCGGCTCCGCGCCATACAGCCTGTCCCCCCGCGCCACCCGCACCGTCCCCCCCGCCATCGTCTTCATCGCCACAATCCCCAGCCCCGACTTCCGCGCCGCCTGGATCGCCGTCGTCATGTCCGTCCTCGGCGCGCTCGTATCCGTATTCTTGTCCGCCGCTACTGACCGCATCGCGAAGTTGTACGTCGTCAGCACCACGTCCGTCTGCCCGCGCTCCACCAGGTGCTTCAGCATCCGGTCCATATTAAAGTGCGTGCTCACCCCGGCCAGCCGGATCTTGCCCGCCTTCTTCGCCGCCCGCTGCGCTTCCAGCAACTCATCGGTCACCTCTGCCGGGTCGCTCTTCGAGTGCAGATACCAGATGTCCAGATAATCCGTCCCCAACTCCTTCAAACTCGTCTCCAGGTCCGCCAGCGCCGCCTGTGCCGTCTTCCCCTGGCTCTTGCTCGATATGATCACCTTCCCCCGCCGCCCCTTCAGCGCCGCCCCCACCATCCGCTCGTTATTCCCGCCCTGATACGCCCGTGCCGTGTCGAAATGGACGATCCCCACATCCGCCGCCCGCTCGATCACGCTCGCATCCGAAGTCGTCATGCACCCGAACGACAGCGGCGTCACCTTCAACCCCGTCTTCCCCAGCAGCCGGTATGTCAACGGAACCTCCACCGGCGCCGCGCCCGCCGCCGCCAAACTCAGTCCCGCCCCCAGAAAACCGCGCCGAGAAGAGGATATTGACATCGCACACTCCTTTGCCTGGAGTATACCCCGCACCCCGTCGCCCCCGTGCCGCCAAATTGATATCGTGATCCCCGGACCATGCCACTCGCCGCCCTCCTTCTCCTCGCCACCCTGCTCCTGCCCGCCCAAACTACCCTCCACGTCACCACCCCCATGCCGCCCCCCTCCTGGGCCCTGCTCGAACGCGAACTCCTCAAATACAACTCCCTCGCCGCCGAAGAGTTCGCCCGCAAGTTCGTCGACGAACGCGGCTACCTCCTCCACACCCCCCGCTGGGGCACCCTCGACGGCCCCGACGACGCCATCGAGACCTTCTGGAACTGGACCCTCCTCCACGCCCTCGGCGGCTCCGATCGCGTCCTCGACCTCTACAAAAAGGCCCAGGAAGGCCACTGGAAGCAGTACAACGAACTCCGCACCAAGCTCACCCCACTCGCCGCCAACGGCGCCTACCACCGCGAGTTCATCACTCAATCCGACTGGTTCCACACCGGCGAAGGCATGCGCGCCTTCCTCCTCCTGGGCCTCTCCGATCCCAACAACGAACTCTACCGCCAGCGCTCGAAACGCTTCGCCGATCTCTACACCGGCGACGATCCTTCCGCCCCCAACTACGATAAGGACAAGCGCATCCTCAAGAGCATCTGGACCGGCAGCCAGGGCCCCATGCTCCGCCGCGCCACTACTTACGACTGGGTCGGCGATCCCGTCCCCGGCGCCTTCCACCTTCTCCACAACCCCGCCGGCCGCGGCAAAATGCTCGACCTCCAGGCCAACTACCAGAAGATGCTCGCCCACTGTGCCGAATACCTCGACTCCGCCGGCGACAACTTCCTCAACCTCGCCTCCACCATCCTCGGCCTCAACGCCTACGCCCTCACCGGTGACGACAAATACCGCCAGTGGGTCCTCGACTACGCCGGCGCCTGGCAGCGCCGCACCGCCGAAACCGGCGGCATGATCCCCTCCAACATCGGTCTCGACGGCAAGCTCGGCGGCGAGTACAAAGGCCAGTGGTGGAAAGGTACCTACGGCTGGAACTTCACCATCTTCGATGGCGAACTCGAGCAGATCGCCCACCGCAACTACTTCACCGACGGCTCCTGGCCCGGCTTCTCCGTCGCTCTCCTCCTGAGCGGCGATCAGTCGTTCGTCGCCACCCTTCGCAAGCAAATGGACCTCCTCTATGCCCAGAAGAAGGTGGAGAACGGCCAGACTCTGCTCCCCCAGATGTACGGCGATCCCCGCGGCTACAAGTTCGACGGCCCGCCCCAGTGGTACCACTACACCAACAAGCTCTACACGGACCGCCTCGCCGAAATCTACTTCTGGTCCATGGACCGCAATGACCTCGCCCGCGTCCCCATCGCCTCCTCGTACCAGGTCTCCACCGGCCGCGGCGGCTACTCCGAATCCGACCGCACCGCCCCCTGGCTCGGCTTCCTCGACGGCAAGATCCCGGACTTCCCCGAAAAGGCCCTCCAGTCCGATCTCCTCCGCGTCCGCCAGCGCGTCCAAATGATCCACGACGACCGCACCACCCCCGATTCCCGCCTCGCCGACTACCTCCTCGACTTCAACCCCGTCACCACCAACGCCCTCGCCAACCTCACCCTCGGAGCCTACTTCTCCAACGGCCGAATCTGGATCCTCCACTCACGCTTCCGCTACTTCGACCCCCAGCGCCGCCGCGCCGGCCTCCCCGAAGACGTCGCCGCCCTCGTCACCAAACTCGGCCCCGACACCGCCTCCCTCACCCTGGTCAACACCAACCCCATCGAACCCCGAGAAGTCATCATCCAAGCCGGAGGCTACGCCGAACACCGCTTCGAAACGGTTACCCTGGCCGGCCAGACCACCAAGCTCCAAAGCCCCCACCTCACCCTCCGCCTCGACCCCGGAACCGGAGCCACCCTGGACTTCCAAATGACCCGCTACGCCAACCGCCCCACCCTAGCCTTCCCCTGGAACTAAGCCCCCCGAAAAGCCATATTCCCCCGAGAAGAAGCCATATTCCCCCGAGACGAAGTCTCGGGGCCACCCTGGAGCCATATTCCCCCGAGACGAAGCCATATTCCCCCGAGACGAAGTCTCGGGGCCACCGTGGAGCCATAATCCCCCGGGGCGAATCCGTTTCCCCCGAAGCTGCGTCTCGGGGGAAACGGGCTTCTCATGGGGCGGCTCTGGGGGCGCGGAATTCCGGTGGGATTGGCATGGGACAATTAGGGTGTGGAGCAGAGATGGTACCGGCTGGAGAAGGGCCGCCCGGGCGGTTCCGCCTGGGGCGGGGAAGGGGTGTTGTTGCCGTGGTGAGTGACTCGCGCGAGGCGCGCGTGCTGGCGCTGGATGTGGGGCGGAAGCGGATCGGTCTGGCATTCAGCGATGGCGTGCGCGGACCGGTGGCGCTGGATGCGATGCAGCGCAAGACGATGCGGGAAGATGCGCAGAGGCTCGCGGCGATGGCGAAGGAGCGCAAGGCCGAATCCTTCCTGGTGGGCCTGCCGTTGCACATGAGCGGGGAGGAAGGGGAGATGGCGGCGTTTGTGCGGACGTTCGCGCAGCGGCTGGAAGAGGTGAGCGGGATGAGAGTGGTGTATTGGGATGAGCGGCTGACATCGGTGGAGGCCGAGGCGCGGTTGAAGGAGCGGGGGCTGAGCCTGAAACGGATGCTCGACGCGAAACGAGGAGGCGCAGTGGACAGTCTTTCCGCCGTGATCCTGCTGGAAGACTATTTGCACTCCGGAGTTGCCGGCGAATGAAACTCTCCCGAATTCTGGCGGCCTGCGTGGTCGTGGCCGCGTTGGGCGTGCCGCATTACCTGGTGCGCATGGACGGCTATCGGGGCTTTACCGAGCCGGTATTTGTAGATATTCCGAAGGGCACGTCGTCGCTGCGGATCGGCGAGAAGCTGGCCGAGGCGGGCGTGCTACGTCATGCGTTTCTGTTTCCGCTGGCACGCCTGACGAAGCCGGCGGCGAAGCCGCAGGCGGGCGAGTACCGGTTTGAGAAGACAGCCACGCCGGCGGAGGTGTTTGCGCGGATCGCGCGCGGAGACGTGTACCTGGTGGAACTGCGCATTCCGGAGGGCAGCGACGTTTTCGACATTGCGGAAAAGGTGGAGGCCGCTGGGCTGGGTCCTGCTGAGGAGTTCGTGCGAGTGGCGCGGGAAAAGGAGGGAACGCTGTTTCCTTCCACCTATGCGTTCCGAAGAGGGACGACGCACGAGGAGATCTGCCGGGCGATGCAGTCGCAGTTCAACAGAGTGTGGGCTGAGCTGAAAGGGCCGGCGCCGCAGAAAAAGAAGGTGGTGACGCTGGCGTCGATCGTGGAGGCGGAGGCGGTGCTGGATGAGGAGCGGGCGCGCATTGCGGGCGTGTACCTGAACCGTCTGGCGAAGGGGATGCGGCTGGAGTGTGATCCGACGGTTGAGTATGCCGCGAAGCTGGACGGACGGTGGAAGGGCGTGATCTACAAGGCTGACCTCGCGAGCGGGAACGCATATAATACGTATCGCCACGAGGGATTGCCGCCGGGTCCGGTCGCGAACCCGGGGCGCGACTCCCTCCAGGCGGCGTTGCATCCGGAGGAGACCGATGCGCTCTACTTTGTCGCCAAGGGAGACCAATCGGGCGGGCACGTTTTTTCCAAAGACTACACTGCGCATCAGAAGGCCGTCGCTGCGTACCGGCGGGGACAGAGAAACGGCCAGCACGACGCGGGTGCGCCTGCCAGGAAGAAGTAATGCCGTTCGGCGGCCGGGGGAGGCGCGGCCGCAATGGTGACGAGGAAAGAGATTACGGCGTGGGTGCTGGGGCAAGGGGTGGGCCGGATTGACGCGGGCCTGGCGGCACGGGCGGCGGGGCAATTCCCAGGTGTTTCCCAGCGGACGATGCGGGCGGCTTTGATCGAATCCGGGCTACCGATGGACCCGCTGGTGGAGGGGGTGCGGCAGGACTCTCTCGACCATCTGGCGAGGACGCTGCTACGCCTGGCGACCGTCTATGAAGACGGCGACGCGGCGGCGCGGAAGGAGGTGCGGGCGATGGTGATCACCGCGCGGCGTCATGCGGAGCTGGCGGGACTGAGGAAACCGAAAGACGAGGAGATCCTCTGGATTCGGACGTGGCTGGAGAATCCGCCGGTGTTTGCGGAGTGGCTGGAGTTGAGGCTGCGAGTGAAAGGGGGCGGGTTGCACGAGGGGACGGGTTGCGGTGTGATAGAGCGATGATTCTGAATGGGACTCTGAACCGGCGCGTGTTGATGCAGGCGGCGTTACCCAGCTTTCTGATGGCCCAGCGGAGTGGATCGCTGTGGCTGTATATCGGAGCCTACACGGGCGAGAAGAACAAAGGGATCACGGTATCGCAGTTCGACCTGGGCTCGGGCGCGATCACGGAGATGACACTGGCGGCGGAGTCGCGGAACCCGTCGTTTTTGGAACTGCACCCGACGGGGAAGTGGCTGTATGCGATCTGCGAGGTTGCGAACTTTGAGGGGCAGCGGGCGGGGGCGTTGTGCGCGTATTCGATCGACCGCGCGACGGGCAAGCTCACGTTGTTGAACCAGGTCTCGACGAAGGGCTCCGGGCCTTGCCATGTGAACCTGGACCACACGGGCAAAGTGGCGATGATCGCCAACTACGGCAGCGGCAGCGTAGCGTCGTACAGGATTGAAGCGGATGGGAAGGTGAGCCAGGCGGTGAGCTTCATCCAGCATGAGGGGAAGGGGCCGAATCCGAAGCGGCAGGAGGGGCCGCACGGGCACTCCATCAACCCGACGCCGGACAACAGATTTGCCGTGGCCTGCGACCTGGGATTGGACGAAGTGCGGATCTATGCGCTGAACACGGCGACGGCGGAGATGACGTTCCACAAGGCGGCGAAGCTGGCGCCGGGCAGCGGGCCGCGCCACTTTGCGTGGCATCCTTCGGGCAAGTACGGCTATGCGGTGAACGAGCTGGCTTCGACGGTGACGGCGTTCAGCTACGCGGCCGGAGATCTGAAAGAGACGCAGACGATCTCGACGCTGCCGGAAGGGTTCAAAGGCGAGAACTGGCCGGCGGAGATCCGGGTCCATCCGACCGGCAAGTGGGTGTATGCGTCGAACCGCGGCGAGGACACGATTGCGGCGTTCCGTGTGGAGGCGAAGACGGGCAAGCTGACGCGGATGGAGAATACGCCGACGCAGGGAAAGAATCCGCGGAATTTCCACATTGAGGCGAGCGGGCGCTGGATGGTGGCGGCGAATCAGTCCACGAACAACGTGATTGTGTTTGAGATCGACCAGAAGACGGGCGCGTTGAAGACGACGGGCAAAGGGATGACGGTGGGCCAGCCGGTGTGTTTGCGGACGCTGGGGCGCGGGTGATTTCAGCGGAGTTGCAGGTCTGAGCCGGGCGCTGGTATTGTCTACTCCATGCGCGTACTCCTGCTGGGCATGGCGCTGAGCGTTGGGCTACTGGCCCAGACGCCGCCGCCGAAGACGCATCTGAAGGTGGGCGACGAAGCGCCCGATTTCACGTTACGAACGACGGCCGGGACGACGTTCCACCTGGCCGAACAACGAGGCAAAACGGTGGTGCTGGCGTTCTTTCCGGCCGCTTTTACAGGTGGTTGAACGAAGGAACTGACAGCGTACCAGGCTGGTATCGCTAAGTTTGAAGAGGCCGGCGCGGTGGTGCTGGGGATCAGCACCGACAATCTGCCGACGTTGAGCCACTGGTCGAAGGAAGAGTTGAAGCTGAGCTACCCGTTGGCGTCGGACTTTTCGGAGCGCAAAGTGGCGGCGGCATACGGGGTATTGATCAAGCCGTCCGGGGTGGCGAACCGGGCGACGTTCGTGGTGGACGCCGAGGGCAGGATCCAGCACATCGAAGAGGGCTCGTCGGCCTTGGATCCGACGGGGGCCGTGACGGTGTGCGCGCGGGTGAAGAAGAAGTAGCGATCGATCGTTTTCAGATCCTGTCCGGATCTCTTCCGGATCTCCACCAAGTCTCCTCCAAATCTCCTCCGGCCGGGCGGGTCCCATCTTCCAACGAGAGTTCATTCGTTGAAGAACGGCTCGCCCGGCTTTTTGTATTTGTAGGCGACGTCGAGATCGATTTCGAGGCCGAGACCGGGGGCGTTGGTGACGCGCACTTTGCCGTTGTGGATGAGGGGGCGGGGGCCGTGGGCGATCAGTTCGTCGAAGAAGGGGACGCTGGCGGCGTGCCATTCGAGGGCGAGGAGGTTGGGGGTGGCGGCGCAGAGGTGAGCGCCGGCCATGGTGCCGAGGGGACCGCTGATGTTGTGCCAGGTGAGGTTGACGTAGTGGAGGTCGGCGAGGTCGGCGAGTTTGCGGCCCTCCCAGAGGCCGAGTTTCTGGACGTCGGGGGCGAGGACGCGCAGGCCGGCTTCGGCGATCAGGCGCTGGAAATCGAGGCGGAAGAAGTGATTTTCGCCGGTGGCCAGGGGGGTAGATGTCGCGCGCTGGACATGGGCCAGAGCGGGAATGTTTTCGGGCGGCATGACGTCTTCGAGCCAGAGGAGGCGGAGGGGTTCGAGGGCGCGGGCGAGTTCGGTGGCAGCGGCGGCGCCGTAGTTCCAGTGGCAATCGATGGCGAGTCCGATTTCGGGGCCGACGGCGTGGCGGACGGCTTTGGCTAGATCGACGGCGAAGTCGATCTCCTGGGCGCTCAAGGAGCGGTTGTATTCGTCGGTTTCGAAGGGGGTAGGAACGTCGACGTCGAACTTGAGCATGCGGAAGCCGCGGGCGGCCATTTCGACGGCGTGGGCGGCGTAGCTGGAGGGCGAGTGGGTCTCCTGCTTGGAAGAGTCCCAGCCGTGGTGTTTGATGCTGATGCGGGCTTGCGAGGGGTCGTGGGTGGTGCCCATCCAGTTGGGGCGGCGAGGGAGGAGGAGGGGAGAGATGGAGTTGAGGGCGTCGTCGCCGTGGCAGTCGGCGTAGATGGGGATCTGTTCGCGGTATTGGCCTCCGAGGAGCTGCCAGACGGGCATGTTGTGGGCTTTGCCGAGGAGGTCGAGGAGAGCGGTTTCGATACCGCCGATGGCGTGCCAGACCAGGCCGGGGGCGGCGTAGACGACGGAGGCGCGGAGGCGGCGGAGGAGGCGGTCGATGTGCGTGGGGTCTTCGTTGGCGAGGATTTCATTGAATTCGCGGATGATCGAAGTGAGGCCGGGGCCGACGAAGGCCTCGCCGAAGCCGGTGTGGGGGGTGTCGGTTTCGATGCGGACCAGCGTCCAGTCGAAATTGGCTTCGAGAACGGCGGTGGAGAGGCGAGTGATTTTCATGCAGGAGTTGAAGATACCACAGGGGGGAAGGGCCGGGGCTCGGGCGGTGTGGGTGTGCGGTGGCGCCGGGGCTGCGTCTCGGGGAAATAGGAATAGGGCTTTGCCCCGTGGCCCCGAGACTTCGTCTCGGGGGAATACGGCTGCACGGTGGCGCTGGGGCTGCGTCTCGGGGGAATACGGCTTTGCAGGGTGGCCCCGAGACTTCGTCTCGGGGGAATATGGCTTCGCACGGTGGCCCCGAGACTGCGTCTCGGGGGCT